>JAHBVH010000085.1 GCA_019637645.1 Caldilineaceae bacterium | reverse complement strand
AAGATGACGGCGATCAGGCCCGAACTTCGTACCTATCGTATCATAGACTATTTAGATGATGTCTTACAGAAAACCAATTAAACTTACAAGTTTTTAGGACATTCTCTACAGTTATTGCGTAAGCTAACTAACGCACCCCTAGAGCTTATCCGATCATCGTGTAATGCTTGGCTAGGAGGCAACGTTCTCCGCTGACCCCAGTGGTTCAGTGGCAGGAATCAACGAACGCGCGCTCAGCGCCAAGCCCAGTAAGAACCACAGGGCAACCGCTGGGCGTGCCCCTAAGGTTAAGGCATCTAAACAATTATAGACGATACAGGCCACAAAACAACCAATCAGCGCCACACTCCACACGGATAATTGACCAGCCGGCGGGACGGCCCGATAGAGCGCGACCAAGGAAGAAAGGGCCAAGCTGACCAGCGCCACCCACAAAATCAGCCCAGGTACGCCCAGATCCAGCCCCACCTGGAGAAAAAGATTATGGGCATGGTGGATATCGCCAGGAATATAGCCCGCCAGGGGATAGGGCTCATAGGCCCGCTGGTCAAACGCAGCTAGCCCCATACCAGTCAACGGCTGGTCGGCAATGCCATTGAGTGCTCGTTGCCAGATGATGACACGGCCACTGAGGCTGGCCGTATTGAGCATTTTTGCGGAAGTTTTGTCAACCGTGGTAGAGGCATCCTGAAAGAAATTGGTAAGCCAACGATTATCCAGTTGGAGCGAGAGGGCAGAATAGCTCACCCCCACCACGACCATCAAAAAAAAGAGGCCCCCCACCAGCCGTAGCCACCCAGCAGGTTGGCGCAGCGTCAGCAGGAGCACCACCAATACGCCAGCCGCGGTGGCAATGAGACCAGCGCGCGATTGGGTCAAGAGCAGGCCGCCCGCAAAGGCCAGCCAGAGCAAAAGCCAACTCACCTTGCTGACCAGTCGCCACCCGCCTTGGAGGGCTAACCGCGCCAGGCGTAGCAGCGGTGAACGCCGCCGTGTGGCAGGACGTAACGCGGCTGTTTGCCCCGTTGCCACGGGCGGCTGGGTACGCCCGGAGGAAAGCAGAAAGGCTAGTGGCAACGGGGCAAACATGACCAACAGAGCCGCCACGCGATTGGGATTAAAACTATCGTCCACCACAAATTGAGCCACCTGTACCTGCTTTAGCTGGGCAGCCACCTGGTCGATTACGGGCAATTTGTTGACCAGGTCCATATTGAGTAGCCCAATCGCCCCCAACCCGATGCCCAGGAATAGATAGGCAAAGGTCAACCACCAGAGGCGCGGTGGCAAACGATAGGCGGCGGCTGGCGTTGCCAGCGGTTGTTGCCACAGTGGCAATGCCCAGTTCATAACGGCCAAACAGACCGCCCCGCCCCACATCATCCGCACCCACTCCGGCCAAGCATGGCTCCAGAAATAGGGGGTGACCCACAGCGAGATAGGCGTAACGACCGCCAAGAGAAGGAATAGTGGCAGATCAGCCAAAGTCGAGCGGCTCGGCGCACCATAAAAGAGCCAGCGTAATAGATACGGAATGAGCAGCACACTCAGTCCTAGCAAAATCGTATTAGGCGCAAAGCGCTCTGGTGCCAGCGCCAATGGAGCCATGCAGAGCAACAGCAGCGGCTCGATCAGATCGAGTGGCGACAACCGTGGTTGTCGCCGGATTCGACGGGCCGGGGCAGGCAATGGATGAATTTGATAGGCTTGCATACGCTTTTTCTCAATCCCAATCCAACAAAACGAATCCGCACCAGCGCCTAGCCATTACCCATCATGATTCCCGTTGACGCCATGGAAGTGCAGCGATTTGGCACTGCTGTTAGCACCATTGGCGTCATCTTCCAGCAGCGTCCACTGGCCTTGGGCATACTCCACCACGGGCTGCGGTTGGGCTTGTGCCTGCGGCTGTTGCACTTCGCGTTTGGGCTGGCGACGCCGCCGAGACCACCAACTACGCCGCCGCCCCTTTTGGGCATTCCCTTGATAATAGCCCCCATAATAGTAGTAATTGGCATAGTAGCCCAAGTCAGAAACTTGGACGCCATTGAGGATCGGCCCGAGGATATGAACATCGGCCCGTTCCAACAGCACCTTACAGCGCTGGATGAGGTCGATACGCGTCGTGCCGGCACGCACCACCTGCAAAACACCATCCATCTGCGCGGCTAGAATGACCGCATCGGTTACCGTCGCGGCAGGTGGGGTATCGTAGAGCACAATGTCGGCATTGGCTGCCAATGTTTGGAAAAGTTCCCCCGCGCGCGGCGATCCCAAGAGTTCCGACGGATTCGGTGGAATGGTGCCACAAGTCAACACATAAAGATTAGGCACCGGCGTTGTTTTCAGCAACTGTTCCATTTTCAGCTTTGGATCAACGGCCCAGTTCGTAAATCCCGGTTCCATGGGCAGGCCAAAGACCTTATGCACCTGTGGTCGCCGGAGATCAGCATCGACCAGGATCACCCGCTTGCCCTCTTGGGCCAGACTCACGGCAAGGTTGCTCGTGACAAAGGTCTTCCCTTCACCGGGGCCAGAACTCGTCACCAGCAGGCTGTGGATCGGTTTAACGGCATTCGCCATGCGAATCGAGGTGCGCAGGGCACGAAACGCCTCGGAGAGTGGTGAGCGTGGTTCCAACAAGGTCACCAGCCCGGCCGCGCGATCCACCTTTTCCCCACGCCCGCCGATGAGCCCAATCGCGCCTTGGGTCGGGATGCCATAATAGGTATCCAGCTCTTCTGGAGTACGGACGGTATAGTTAATATATTCCAAGAGCCAGGCCAGCCCTGCCCCCGCCATGAGCCCGCCGAGAAAGGCAAGAATCATGAGTTGGCGCGCTTGACCGGGCTGCGGGGCCAAGGGCAGCAGCGCGGCATCGATCACCACAGCCGTATCCATGTTGATAGTACCGGTGTTCGCGCTAGCCGCCAAGGCCGCTTGGGTTTCCGCCAAGCTCCCCAATACCTCAATGCGCTCTGAACGGGCAGCAATCAGCTCTTGTTTCAGTTGCAAGAGGCGGTCATCGCCTTCATCGGAGCGGGGGCGATTCTCTTGGTTTGTGATTTCGCTTTCCAGGTTCTTAATGCGCTCGGTGTAATAGTCGGCTTCTTGTTGCAATACCGAATGAACTTCGGTCAGCTGTTCGCGCTCTTGGTTCGCCGCGGCGTTTAGTTGCGCCCGTTGCTGTTCTTGCTGGGAGCGTTGGCGCGCAATGTTTTCGTTGATCAACACCGCCGCCGCCGTGTTAGCCAAGCTCTGGGCCAGTTCGGGGTTGGTGAGGGTGGCGGTAATGCGAAAGATCTGGGTGCCTTCCACATAGCGCAAGGAAAGCGCATTGGTAATCTCCTCAACCGAGAGCGTATTGCCCATCTCCGTTGCCACAAGCTGGGCAAAGGAGCGGGTCCGCATAAACTCTGTATAGGTGCTAGCTAAGGCTTGGACCGAGTAGTCCGCCGTGTAGGGCAAGAGCGCACTCGGCGCGGCGGGATTAATGATCAGCGTCGTGGTCGTACTGTAAATAGGAACCTGTCGCTGCGCATAAACGATGCCAACCACCCCAAAAAGCACAGTGGACAACGTAATGAGCCACCACCATTTACGCGCAATTTTCCAGTACTGTAAGAGTTCCATTTGCCTCCTCAATCGTTCTTTGCTTGCCAAGCCACATCATTTATGTTCGACCAACCACAGCAGCGGGGGCTAGTTGAGTGTCACTACCGTGTTGCTATTTGACCCAAATGGGTTCCCAGTCATTAAATTCATTGTTGCTCAGATTGCGCACGTTGCTACCATCGGCGTTCATGATCCAGATCTGTTTACGTTGCGTATCTCGGTTGGACCAGAAGACCAATTGACGACCATCGGGCGACCAGCTCGGGTATTTATCCCATTCCCAGTCATTGTGAGTGAGTTGGGTCAACCCACTGCCATCGACGTTGATCACAAAGAGTTCGTCATTGCCTGGTTCTGGCGAGATAAAGGCAATTTGGTTCCCGAGGGGCGACCAAACCGGATCATAGGCAATCTGGTTCAAGGTAGTCAGTTGGCGGCGATTGCCATTCGCTAGGTTAATAATCCACAGTTGGGCATTGCGTACCTGTTGGCTCGAAACCACGACACGCGCTTGCCCATCGGGCGAGAGATCGTGGCGCAATTTGGCCTGTTCATGGATCCACTTTGGTTCTCCCCCCGTCCAGAAGGCCAGATTGCTGCCATCCGGGTCCATGAGCATTAAGGTTGCGCCGCCATTCCGATCCGACCAGAATAAGATCTTGTTCCGCAGCAACCCAGGAATCGCGGTGGGCGTGGGCGAAGGAATGGCAGTCGCCGTCAACAGATCATAGGCCACGATCATGGGGGTGGGGGTGGGTGGCGGTGGCAGCGGGGTGGCCGTGGCCGTCCAAACATTGGGCGGCGTCGGGGTTGTCGTACCCCGAACAAGGGCTTGCGCGGTGACCACGCGGACAACCCAAGCCGCGGTGGCAGCATTTTCGGGGGTCGGCGTGTTGACCATCACCACCGGTGTCACCCAGTTGGGTGGGAAGGGGGTAGCAGTGACGGTTGGTTCTTGGGTACCGGTTGGCGGGGGCGGCGCAACGGCGGTCATGGTCATACGCTCCACGGCCATCGCCACCACCGCGCGATCATCGGTCGGGGTCAAGGTAATCACCACATAGGCTGGCGTGGGCGAGGGGGGCGCTGCGGCTGGCACAGGGCCATTTGTCACAATCCGCAAGACCGGCCCGCGGCCACTGGTGCGAGCGCCATAGCCGCTGTCCCAGGCAAATAAGTTGTTCTCGCCGCCAGTCGGGCCGCTGATCCGAATGGAGAGTAGCCCCGTAAAGAGCCGATCGCCCAGTTGGGCCAAGGCAGCAGGCGGCAGCGTTAGCGTATTGGAACGGGCAATGGCTAGCTCGGCGCTACTTAACGGTGTATCGAGGAGCGCCAGCCCACTATCTGGCCGGGCCAACCAATGAAAATCGCGTTTGACCCAATCTTTATCAATCCAAGGGGCCAAGATCTGGGCGGTCCAGACGCCATCGGCGGCCAACCACTCATCGGCCAACCCCGTCAAGGTGAGATCGGCATAGACAATCGGCGCGCCCGGGGGAATGGTCGATAGATCAAATTGCATGGCCCCCACGCGTTGCTGACCATCAAAAAAGCCAGCGTAGATATTATAGTCACCCAAATGATTGGCGGCTTCATCCTGATCTTGCGCCCAGCCGACCGCTTCTGGATTGCTGGGTGTCAATAAATAGACCTCTCCCCCTTCAGGCACTGTCACATTCGGCAAGACCAAAGGCGGTAGTGGTGTCGCTGTGGGCGTAAGGGTCAATTCATCGACGGCGAGCGTCTCTGAAAAAGGGGTCAAGGCTGCGACCACCGTTGTGGTCACGGCCTCACTTTGCAGGAAGGCAGCTAATGGATCAATCGTTGTTTGCGCAACCGTCGACGGCGGCTGAATCCCCAATAGCAGTAGTGAGCTTACCCCAATGATCAATACGCCAAGGGCAAGCCAGATCGGTAAGGATGATTGACGATTCATGCGCGCATATTCTCAACTCACGAGGCTAGGCCAAACCACAGGGTAGTCGGGCAAGCGAGACAGGATTTCTCTAGTTTCGGCGTGATATACTTTAGGATTTACAGCGTGGACTTACGCTGACAGAGTCTTGCGTTGGCGGTTGTAGAGACCACAGAGCCAACCAGATGACAAGACGTAACGTCCTTAGCCAGACCTAGCGCCCAAATTGGGGCAAGCGAGTCGGCGGCATCGCCAAGGTCACAATCGCAGCAACATTCGCTTGGCTATCAGCGCCAGCGACCATAGTCACATCAAGTAAGGTGCCATTGGCAGTCAGCGGTGTAACCCGCAGTTGGAAGGTTGCGGTCACCGTCGTGCCAGCCGCCAAGGTTGGCCAATCTAGCCGCATCGGCGTGGCATTGGTCAGGGTTGGCGGTATCACCCCTGCTCCCCCATCGGCACTTTCCAGCTGAAGTTCGGCTGGGATCCTCGCCTCTAGGTAGAGGTTATTCAAGGCTTGTGGGCTTTGGTTGGTCAGGCCCATGTGCAAGAGAACGACTTGACCCGGCCAAAGATAGATACGGTTCAAGCTAGCCGTCAGCCGCAGGTTGTTACCGGTCGTATCAACAAGTGGTACCACCGTCGTGGGCGGAACAGCAGGTGTTCCGCCTACGGGCAGTTGTACAGTTGCTGGCGGCGGTGCATCAACATTATCCCCAGGATTGGTCGCGTCATTGCGATTCGCGTCGTTGTCATTGCCTTGGGTCACCGGTGTGGTGGTGGCCGCTTGCCCTAGCAAAGGCGTCGCCGTGACAATGGGAACGACAACTGGTAGTGGCATACTGGTCGGTGTAAAAATCTGGTCTGGTCTGGGTACAGTACTGACATTAGGCGTCGCTGTAGGCGACCAGTCTTGGGTCGCAGCGCGCTCAAAGCAGACAAGCACAGCCAATAGCACAGCACAAAGGCTAAGCCAATGTCGGCGACAGTGCCGGAGATATGGAACGATGTTTCGGAGCGTTTTATGTAAATGCATAGATACCAATCGGGACCTTGGTACTGTTATAGTCGGACAGTGAATCGCACTCATCGATCGGGAATGGACAAGCGGCATTGAAGCAGTAGCGCGGTGGGTGTCAATCCTCCATTATGGAGACGAGCAGGGATCCGATGAGGATCACGCCCATTATACATCAAAAGACGCATAAATTAGCTTACAAAATTTCTCTTTCACTTACATTTCCAATATATTCCAGTAAAGTTTTATCCCATGCCGCAAAGCAATACGCGATTCACCCTCAATAGAGTCATACCCTCATTGAATCCTTACAACCTTTCGTACCCAACTGAGTAGAACGAATCGTTTACGTTCGTTCTCTTCAGCAGAAAGGGGCGTTGTTCTTCAGAGACCTGATAGGTTTGGCCCAAGTGCGTAACGCCTAATCTAGATTATATGCTGACATTCCTGCTGTAGGACTTACTTTGTCCTTACACATTTTTAGGACTTTATTATTTGTAATGTAAACTATAAATGATTATTTATTGAAAAGACGATAGGCGATTGAACTGGGGTCTATTGACGAGTTCGTTCATAGACCCCAGTTCAATCGCCTATCGATTTTACGATATACCGGTCGTTTATAAATTTTACCCAGCCCTACCCACTTCAGTCATGGGCATGGCTTCGGCAGGGGCCTTACTGAATCCCCAGCAGTTCAACCTCGAAAACCAAGGTGGCGTTGGGCGGAATGACGCCGCCTGCACCGCGAGCGCCATAGCCCAGTTGCGCCGGGATGACCAATTGACGTTTGCCACCAATCTTCATAGTGGCAACCCCTTCGTCCCAACCTTGGATGACTTGGCCGACGCCAATGGCAAAGCCAAAGGGCTCACCGCGATCCAAGGAGCTGTCAAATTTTTTGCCATTGACCAGCCAGCCGGTGTAATGCACAACCACGGTCTTGCCTTTTTGGGGAGCCGCACCACCACCCACCACAAAATCATAGTACTTTAAGCCCGTCGCGGTTGTTTGATAATCGGCCTCGGCCACGGGGGTCGGTGCAACCGGCGCGCCAGCCAGAATATCAACCAATTCCACTTCAAAGAGTAGCGTTGCATTGGGTGGGATCACACCGCCAGCGCCTTGGGCCCCATAGCCAAGTTCCGCGGGAATGGTCAACACAGCTTTCCCACCCTTTTTCATCAGCGCAATCCCCTCATCCCAGCCCGCGATCACCCGGCCTGCGCCCAAGGGAAATTGAATCGGCTGGCCGCGATCCAATGAACTGTCGAACTTTTTGCCATTGGTCAGCTTGCCTGTGTAGTGGACCGATACAATGTCCCCGGCTTTCGCTGCGGGTCCATTCCCAGCCTGGATTTCGGTATACTCTAAACCACTTGCGGTCTTCATCCTGACTCCTTCTCGATAGCTCGATATCATACATGACATACATGAATAGTCTATCCTTAAGTATACACGGAAATAGCGCGCTCGCCCCATTTGGCATAAGGTTAAACAATAGTGCGTTTGGGGCTAGGCCAGAGCGAGAGCAGATTCTACCAAGCTTTGAAGGCAGCGCATCTAATGCTACAATGGCACAGGCAATCTATGGGAAGCGGATGGATTGCTTATCCGCGGAAATCCGCGGGCATCCGCGTCCGCATCTACCCAATACCAGAAGGGATACCTAGCGTGGATTATCGTCCATTGGGCCGCACGGGTGTGCAGGTCAGTCAACTCTGTTTGGGCGCTTGGCAATTTGGTCTGCGCACGCCCAAAGCCGATGCCTTGGCGATGATCGATATGGCCTTGGCAGCGGGGATCAACTTTATGGATACCGCCAGCAGCTATGGGAATGGGGCAAGCGAAGAGATTGTCGGCGAAGCGCTCCAAACGACGGGCAAGCGGGCGCGCGTCTTTCTGGCGACCAAATTTTCCTATGGGGTCAGCCGCGCACAGATCATGGCACAGTGTGAAGAAAGTTTGCGGCGGCTCCGCACCGATACCATTGATCTCTACCAATTTCATGCCGCGTCATCGATCATTCCCATCGATGAAAGTCTGCGCGCCTTAGACGATCTGATCCGCGCGGGCAAGGTGCGTTATATTGGCACCAGCAACTTTACGGCTTGGCAAGAGGTTGAAGCGTTATGGGCAGCCAGCGAGTTGCGGCTAGCACGCCCCGTCTGTAGCCAGCCCGCCTATAACCTGCTTGATCGTCGGGTGGAACGCGAATTACTCCCCATGGCCCGTACCTATGGCTTGGCCGTCATTCCTTGGTCGCCTTTGGCACAGGGCTTCCTCACCGGCAAATATCGGCGCGGCAATGTCCCCACCGATGGACGACTCACGGCAGAAGCAGGGGTGCGGGGAGCCACCAATGTGGAAACTCATCAACAAGAGCAAGTCTTTGCCTTGATCGATCTCCTGCTGGAGCTTGCCGCGGCCAAAGGCTGCACAGTCAGCCAAGTGGCGCTAGCTTGGTGTATGCAGCAGCCAGGGGTGACAGCACCGATCATTGGGCCGCGCACCGCTGAGCAATTAGAGGACAATCTCGGCGCTTGTGCTGTCACCATCACAGCTGAAGACTGTAGAAAAATTGATGCCATCTTGCCGCCAGGCCAAATGCTTGTCCATTACAATCGGGCCACAACCGAACCGCGCCCACGCTGGTAACAAGATGCGCCAGACACGGTTATATAGGCAATGGCACTCCTATAACCTGCTCTTTAGAAAGTGGCGATGATAAAACCGGCGGCCCAGAGCAGGCTAAAGATCAGGCTTAGGCGCGCCGTGCCCGCCAGGGTGAGGTTTAGTGGCTTGCCCGTTGTGGTAAACACGGCGCGCAGTAAGGGCAACGCCGCGGGCAGGGAAAGCAGCGGCAGCAAGACCCAGGCCGATTGGGCTAGCACCAGCCACAGCCAGAAGGGGACGAGATAGGCGACCAGGAGCAGCAAGCTGTATTCCATCTGCGTGCCACGCCGCCCGAGCCGCACCGCCAACGTTCGTTTGTTGGCGCGCCGGTCGGTTTCTAGATCGCGCAGGTTGTTGACCACCAGAATGGCGGTAATGAGCAAGCCGGGCGGTACCGCAGCCAAGATGACGGCGAGGGGCAGAGTGTGGGCTTGCACATAATAGGTGCCACAGACGGCCACCAGCCCAAAGAAGAGAAAGACAAAGAGATCGCCCAGGCCATAATAGCCAAAGGGAAAGGGGCCACCCGTATAGGCGATGGCAGCCAAGAGGGCCGCCAAGCCAGCCACCAAGATCGGCCAGCCGCCAACCCAGATTAGATAGAGCCCGACGAGCACTGCCGCGCCAAAGACCACCACCATGCCCCACCGCATGGCATTGGGCGTCAGCAGACCAGCCGCCGTGGCGCGAGTTGGCCCCAAGCGGTCGTTTGTGTCAGCGCCCTTGAAAAAGTCGAAGTAGTCGTTGGCAAAATTGCTACCAATTTGGAGCAACAGCGCACAGAGCAACGCGGCCAACGCCGGGAGCAGTTCAAAGCGGTCATCGGCCAAGGCAAGCGCGGCCCCCACCAAAATGGGACCAACCGCCGCGGGGAGGGTTTTGGGCCGTGCGGCAAGCAGCCACGCCTGTGGTGCCGAGATCGAAGTTGGTGCGTGCATGGATTCCTCAATTGTGTGGCGCCCAGCCAATGATTCGCGCTGGTAGCAAGATTCCGTACCAAAGGGCTAGGTGGGCGCAAGTTGTTCAAGTAGACGGGTCACGGTTGGGTCGGTGCTCATTCCCAAACTGAGTGCCTCGCGCAGGATCGCGATTTTGGCTTTGGGTAGCCCAATTCGTGAGGCATTGAGGAGATATTGTACCACATCCGGGTTGCCACTTGTCACCATGGTCACCACAAGATAGCGATAGGCATCCAGCTGGGTACTCTGTTGGAGAAATTGGACAAGAAAGTCACCCCCTTGTATGCCAGCTTGATGATTCAACAACAGATCGAAGAGCCCCACCAAAATGACCTCATTGGTCGCTTCCGCGTATCGGCTGATCACACCGGGCAGGAGATCGGTCCGTAGGTTGATCAGATTACCTAAACAGATAGAGACGACTTCGGGCACGACCCGTGCGCTGTCCTGCATCACATAAAAATAGAGGGGCAGGTCTTCTCCCTGCGCGGCCAACATTTTGGCGGCAGTCAAGGCCGGTTCACCAGACATACGGTTCGTATGCTCATTCGCCAAGAGCCGCACGGCATGATAGCGGGCCAGGTCATCATCAACCTCGGCCAGAGCCAATAGAGCTGCCGAGCGCAGCATGGCCCCTTCCTCGAGGAATTCTGGGGGCGGAAAGATAAAGGTTTCAGTCACTTGGGCGAGGAAGGGCCCATCCGCAGGCCGCACAATTTCGCGCAGGGCGCGCACAATCGCCGCGCGCAAGTAGGCCGCGGGATCTTGTTTCTGGCCGCGGCTGCTATAGTGCTGATAGAGGTTGAGCAACGCGGGCCGGGCCGTGGTGGCCGCTTCGTGGGGGATACGCGCCAAAGTTTGCAATGCCGCCAAGATCACTTCCGGGCCATAACGTGCCTGAAGCAAGGTAACCGCAAAATCGGCTTGGGCGTGCGGGTCATTAGCCAGGCCACGCAGTTGCTGCACTTGGGCTGCCTGGGCCGGATCTTTCTTTTTTGCCATGCATCTGCTCCCCAAAGATCGACAAGGATGGTTTCTAGCTACAGGGGCTGGATACAGTCCACGCCTTCGTTGCGCGCATTATTGACGTAGGTGCTCACAGGGTAGGCCACCAAACCGTCATCGGCATAGGGGCGCAACAGGTGTTGCAGTTGATCCAATTCCTGGGGCGTAGCATCGCGGCCTGTGCCCAACCACTGCGCATAATCCTGGGGCTGCACAATCACCGGCATCCGATCATGCAGGGGTTCCATCAACGCATTGGCGCTGGTCGTGAGAAGGGTACAGCTCTCTAATGCCGAGCCATCGGCCCCTTCCCAATATTCCCACAGGCCCGCAATGGCAAAGGGAGAACGATCAGGTGTGGTGATGTAGTAGGGCTGCTTCGTCTTGCCCTGCTTTTGCCATTCAAAAAAGCCGGAGGTTGGCACGAGGCAGCGTCGGCGCTTGAAGGCCGCCCGAAAGGCTGGCTTTTCGGTGACCGTTTCCGAACGGGCGTTGATCATCCGCGCCCCGATGGCGGGATCTTTGGCCCACGAGGGAATCAGCCCCCAATAGGTCAACGCCCATTCGTGTTGCCCCGCCTGCGCCGCCTGGGGATTAATGCGCACAACCCCCACCGGCTGGGTAGGCGCGATATTATAGCGCGATACCAACACGGGTGCTTCGGGTAGATCAAAGAGCGTCGCGAGTTGCTCGGGAGAAGCGTCCAGCGTAAAGCGTCCACACATGGGTCACCTTCTTTCTACTCAGCCATGCTCAACATCTGTGTTCAACATCTATGTTCAACATCTATGTTCAACCACTGGCTGGCTTGGGTCCTTGATCACAAACTTCATCATCGAACATCTGTGCTTATTGTACATCATTTTACTGAATCGGGGAAAAAGAGAGGCAGCTTGGCCCCGTGTTGGTTGGGTTTCGCAGCAAAGATACAGTAGAATAATCCCCTATGGCTTAAGCCAAGGCTGTGACCCAGCCAGCAGAAAAGCCGACCTACTGCTGTTGCAAAGGCATTGTTATACCAATGATCCAACCCACCCTACAGGTAACTGCCACACAATATATTCATGCGGCGCGTGCGGCCATTTGGGAGCGCTTCTGCCGCCTAGCCGATTGGCCACGCTGGCGCACCGATGTCGCCCAAGCCACTTGGGTGCAAGGAACCACTTGGGCCGAGGAAGCCCAATTTCGGCTAACGCCCACGCCACAGGGCAGCACGCCCAGCCAATATATGATCCGCATGGTGGTTGTGGATGATACGACCGTTTGGGAAAGGGTCGGGGCAGGCCCCACGGTAGTCTACAGCCTGCATTTAGATGACCAAGTGGGTGGCACCAAAGTCACCCTGCGGAGCAACTTCTATGGCTGGCATTCCTTGCTCCAACGCGTGCGCTACCAAAGCGAAGCAGCGTCGCTCCGCGCGATCCTGGACGATCTCAAGAGGGAAGTGGAAGGGAATCGGCCCCGGTAGGCGCTTAGCAGATTGTAGTAGGCGCGAAGAACGGCTAAACCTGAGAACTTACCTGGAACGTTGGAGTTGGGGTAAATAATCGCGCAGGCGCGCCCAGTGGTCACGAATTTCGATGTTGGCTTGCGGCCGCGATGGGGCAGGGGCGTAACGGAGAGCATTGACCTGTTGACTCAAAGCGAGGATTTCGCGCGCGGCAACCCGCCCGGCGTCGGCGGCCTGTTGCTGGGCCGTGACATGGGCCGCCAGGGCTGCGCCATATTCGAGCACAGTTTCGCCCTCTGCCAAGGGTCGCCCCAATCGTCGCCCCCAGTGCAGCAGATTCACCCACGGATCTTCATAGCGCCGCCGCCACTGTTGCCACCCGATCCAACCGCCCCAGCCAGCTAGAAGTAGGGGCAAGAGCCAAAAGAGCATCTGCCAATTCCACGGCCAGCCACTTGTCGGTGTAGCAGAGGCCGGTGGGAGCGCCCGCGGGGTAGTTAAGCTAGCACTACTGCTAGTTGGCATCGTACCGACCCGTGCTAATTCTGGTCGCCCGGCGGTCGGCTCAAAAGGAATCCAGCCATAGGTCGGGAAGTAGACCTCTGGCCACGAGTGGGCCTGCTCCTCGGTAATCACCCATACCTGAGCCGCGTAGTCCCAATAGCCGGGCGCATAGCCGGTGGCAAAACGAGCCGGCAAGCCCGCCAGCCGCGCCAACACCACAAAAGCAGTGGCGTAGTAATCACAGTAGCCGCGCTGGAGATCAAAAAGGAAATAATCAACAATATCCACCACATCGGTCGGTGGCGATGGCACCGCGAGGTCATAGGTATATTGACGCAAGAACTGTTCAATGGCACGTGCTTTGCCAAAGGCGGTCGGCTCGTTCGCGGTCAACTCCGCCGCCAATTGGCGCGTGCGGTCTGTGATGCTCTCGGGTAGGGCCAGATGAAGCGCATATCCTGGAGGCAGCGGCTCCGCAGCGCCCCACGCGGGCTGTGCCGCCAACATGGCTTCACTCACCGCGGGAATAGTAGAAACAACCGTATAATGACGGGCGCGTTGCCAGATCGCCACCAGGTCACCTTCCCCACGCGCTTCGGCCTCATAGTCCACCCCTGGTTCTAAAGGCTCGGGCGCGGCATAGAGAACGGCAGCGGCGGTAAAAAGCGTCACGCTCTGGACCAACAGCTTACGCCCTGCCATGCTCTCGGCAGTTGGGTCCGCCCACCGTTCATTGGCCGCTTTCGGCTGGCGGCTCAGGCGATTGGGGTTGCTCCAGCCATGGCCGTCATAGGTGCTCAGCGTAGCGCCGCGCATATAGTGGGCGGGGGGCGTGCTCGTTTCATAGGGGAGCCCCTCGTAGCCCATCGCATCATTGGTACGGACATGCATCACCACATTTTGCCCCAATGTGCCGCCCCCACCCAGGAGAAAGGCATTGGGCAACCCCGCCGCGTCGCCACGCCCACGAAGACGAGAGATGCCTGTTAGGTCGGGAAAGAGCCGCCCTTGGAACGCTTCCAGCTGTTGATCAACTGGGGCAATCCAACGGTAGTAGCGGGTCACCAAGGATTGGCTATAGAGATTGGGCATGAGCCCCGCCAGCAAAAAAAGCACAGCCGCCACCAGCGCCACGGTCAAAAAGCGATCCCAGCGGAGATCGGGATTATAGTCCAGCCGTAGCGCTTCCCAGCGTTCAACCAGCCGTTGCTGATCCAGCAGAATATGTAATAACAGCGCCAAGAGCACGCCAGCCACCATCAGGGAACGATTGGTCCCGCTGTAGAGCAAAATGGTCCCAAGCAGCCAAAGCAGGGGCGCGGCCGCGGGTAGACCCTGCCGAAAGCGCCGGACTAGCCAAGCCGTCAAGAGACCAAAGCCCCAAAAGAGAGCCCCCGCGAGAGCAGCAAAGATTAGATTATCCTGCGCGGCGCCACCGGCCTGCACGCCTTGCCACCAAAGGCTGAAACGGGTTCCCAGGCTTACCCAATCGCCGACGATCTGCCCACCGAGTGCAGCCCACTGTCCCGTCATGACTGTGGAAGCCAGTTGGGTCACGGTTGGCAGCCATTGCACCAATGCCTGACCAAGCACAAGCAGACCAACGCCCACCAGCAACAGCACACCGAATAGCCAGTTGAGGAGCCACCAGCGGGTCAAGGCCCGCGGCCGACGCCACCCCAACCATAGCCAAGTTACCAAAACAGCCAGGGGGCCGACGCCACCCACACCCGCTTGCATCCGCGCCAATTCAGCTACACGATTTTCACCCAGCCCTTGGGCTGGCAACGCCGCCAAGCCCATAGAGGTAAACAGGACGAGCCAGCCCAGCCAAGGCCGGTAGCGCGCCACGAGCCCAGCCCAAATCCGGCGCACCAGATGGGGTTGCGCTTGTTCGGGGAGATCAGCGGAAGGTGGGTTGGTTGCAACAGTCATGGATGCTTTGGAATGATATTCAGCCGACTTCGACTTCTTCCTCATAGGTCACGACCCCACCGGTTGGGGTGGAGCGAATCACTTTACGCGTGCGGCGGAAGGTTAAGGCAGCCGTGCGGGGGGCCGTTGTGACAAAATACTGGACGGGAATTTGATAGCGGGCCAGCAAGCTGCGCACAGCCGTATCGGCGGCCGCGGGGTCGGCTTCACGGCTGACTAGGCAAACACTGCTCGTCACGCCGGTTGTTTGCAAATGGACCAATTGGGCAGGCCAATCTTCGGCGGGGAGCAAGGTGGTTGGCTGCGCCGTCACGATCACCAAGGTCGAACGCCGCCCAAGGGCGCGCCGCGCCGTGCGCAGCAGATCGACCAAAGGAACGGCACTTGGCTGCACCGGCGCTAACGCGGCCAGAATGGCCCACAGCTGCGCTTGACCGCTTTGGGGCGGCAGGCTGACCACTTGCGGTTGGGTCGCGTGGTCGCTACCCTGGGCAATGGTCAAGAGGCCAACCGCGGGCTGGTCACTCCGACTGAGCAGCTGAGCAACAACACTCGCCGCCACCATAATGCTATACTCCAATGTACCCGCTTCCCCCTCACCGGTGTGGACAGCCTGATTGAGATCAAGCACAAGCCAGACCGCGCCACTCGGTTCGGTCGCCAACTCCTTCACCATAAGTTGGGCGCGGTGGGCCGTCAGCGGCCAGTGGACATAGCGCAGACTGTCGGTCGGTTGATGATCACGGACGGTAGTGGCTGGTTGGGCGCCCCACAAAGGGCGCTGTCGCCGGGCGCTACCGGTTGTGCTGCCTTGGGGAAGCTGGAACGTAGGGAGATGCAACACACGGGGATAGATCAGAATCGTCTCCCGCGCGGAGAAAGTGATGGTTAAGGCAAAGAGATGAAAGGGATCACCAAGCTTGAGTTCATGCGGACCAAGCTGGTAGACGCCCCGCTGCCGACAGGTCATCTTGGTCTGCCAGCGGGAATGGCTCTGGCCACCACATCCCACAACGCGCCCGGGATAATAATCCAGCAAATCGGAGTGGTCGATCAATTCGGCCCACAGCACAGGCAGCGGGCTGCCATTGTACAGAACAAATTCCTCGGTTAATTCATCACCAGCGACCAGCAAAGCACCCGTTCGCCGCCGCGTTAAGGTAACGTGATGCGCCTGCTGACGAACCCATCCCCAGGCGACACCATATAGCCCCACCAAACTCACCAACAGCACCACCCAAACAGGGTGCGGGGTCACAAGCTGATTGAGCAAGAGCCAGGGCACCAGGAACAAAGGCCATAAAAGCTGGTGGGTAATCCGTACCGCGGCTGGTAGCCCACGATTCCACAGGGCAGTACCATCCAAACGCGGCAGGTGCAACGCACGAATAACTTGCATTGGTTTGGTCAATATGTGAAAATAGCCAGCGTCGCGCAGGCGACGGCGGGTTGTCAACGATCCATTCTGGCTTGGCAAACGAGCACGATGATGCATATGTACTATAACAGAAGCAGGGGACTATCGCAATGTCGGATCTTTCTGTACACGGGCCATCCATCCCCCTTTCCGCCCCACGCGCTTTCCCCACAAGCAACAGCGATGGCACACGAACGGCAGTTGTTGCGGCACCGGCGCGCATCGTACAGGAGAGCGCCTTGTTATCGCTGCAATTGCCCAGTGGGTTAGCCACGGCGGGGATCAATGGGCGCTATTTTTTGGCGCGCTGTGGCATCCAAGGGGAGCACAGTCGTTGGCAGGAGTGGCAGCTCTATCGGCGACGACCGCTTTTTGGCGTCCAATGTCGGCCAACGCGTGCTGAAGTGGACGGTGACCAGTGGGATCTCTATCTCCCGCTTACCCACCCTGATCCTGGTTATCAGTGGCTGTTACAACAACCCGTAGGGCAGCCGATCAACCTGATGGGGCCTTTGGGCCAGGGCTTTACCCTTCACCCACAAACGCGCAACTTGCTGTTGTTGACCGATGCGCTTCGGGCGCCGCTGCTCTTTGCCCTCAGCGAGCTGATGCTTGATCGTGGTGGGCGTGTCACGATGCTCATTCGGGGTGATACCGATACCATTGAGTTGATCACACCGCTGTTGTCGATTCCGGTAGAAGTACGCCCAGCCCCGACAGAAGCGGTTTGGGCAGAACAAGTCGCCGAGCTAATCCCCTGGGCCGATCAAGTCTGTATAGCCCTACCTTTTGCTCAGTTACCCACCGTTGGGGCGAGTTTGCGACAGTATCGCTTTCGGCTAGAAACAGGATTTGCCCAGGCGTTAATCGAGGGCGATCTGCTTTGTGGTGTAGGTGCTTGTTTAGCTTGTGCCGTGCCCATGAAGGGAAAAGGCTATACCCGCCTCTGTATTCATGGCCCCGTCATGGATTTGTTGGCGGTGAGTTAGGGACAATAGGTGCTTGTCCGCACCACCATACATTGATGGGATCGCGCTTGCCTAGCTCTTCGGCTTTGCCTATTGAGTCTCCCCCTAGCCTATGCTATACTCATTGGCATACCCAATAACCGACCAAGGAAGATCAGCATGACACAATCAACCCAAGAAGCATTTGCCGAAATTCGACAACTCTTTAAAGAGACGAATGAGCAATTCAAAGAGACAGACGCCAAGTTCAAAGAGACCGATGAACGCTTCAAAGAGACCGATGCACGCTTTAAGGAGACTGATGCACGCCTTGATCGGCGCTTCCAAGAAAGCGACGAACGCTTTGACCGCCGCTTTCGGCAGCTAGAGGGGCTTTTTGGCAATCAGTGGGGACGGCTGCTCGAAGCGCTGGTGGAACCTGGTGTTCTACGCCTCTTTCAAACGCGGGGGATCCCTGTCCACAGCCTGTATCGGCGCGCCATTGCCCAAGTCAATGGCAATAGCATGGAGATCGATCTGCTGCTCGAAAATACCAACGAGGCGATTGCTGTTGAGGTCAAAAGTCAGCTAACGGTTGAGTTAGTCAACGACTTCTTGAGCGATTTAGCCGAGTTTCCCCACTTTTTTCCCAAGTACAGCCACTACCGTCTCTATGGAGCCGTGGCTGGGCTCAATATTCCCCAGGATGTGGCGCGCTACGCCTACCGCCGTGGGCTCTTTATCCTGAGCGTAACGGGAAACGATATGGTGCATATTTTAAATGATGAGAAATTTATTCCTTATGATTTTAGCGCGGGGTCCCCGGTTCGGTAACATTACCCTACGTCTGGCTCGATCACGTAAACCACGCCACCAACCGTGTCCACATACCAGACGCGGCCCCTGCTATCCACCGCAATGCCCACCGGCTTTACCGGCCCACCACCGACAGGCAAGGCAGACCAATCGCCCACTAATTCGCCACTTGGCAGCAATTGTGTGATTAGGAATGGCTCTGGCTTGCTCATATAGAGGAAACCCGCAGCGTCCACCGCGAGATGACTGCTGTCAATCGTATTCGCCACGGGAATATCCCAAGCCAACAAGCGACGACCACTGGCGTCAAAGCGCACGAGCTTGTTCAACCCGGCATCGGTCACAAAGATCGAGCCATCCGTACCTACCACGACATCGACCGGTTGGCTATCTTCCCCCGGCCAGACCGGAATCGACAAGACGACCGCGCCGTCATGATTCAGCGCCAACACCCGCCCACCAGGCGTATTGGCAACCCAGATCAGCCCCGCGCTATCCACATATAGCCCCCGTGAGCGGCTGATCATCGCCGGATCCACCGGCAGCTCACCCAGATAGCTGTCATCACGGTCAAAGATGCTGATCCGCTCGGCAACGGCATCCAGGACATAGACCTGCCCTTGTGGCCCAACCGCGACATCAAAGGGCTCGACAAAGGCATCTGGTCGGTATAGCTCGCCCAGGGTGGTGCCGTCGGGGGCCATGACCAGTACACGCCGATTGCCAGTATCCGCCACATAGAGCCGGTCATCCGGGCCAACAGCAATTCCTTTAGGTTGATTCAGCCCCGCGGCCACGGGTCGCACAATGCCCCCTAAGGGTTGCCCACTGACTGCAGGCGGTGCGGGTGCGTTGGGATCGAAGAGTAGTTGCAATAGATCAGGCACGGTCACCCGCGCATAGTTGCCCTGCGGTGGGAAGAGCACTTCCGAAGGCACCGGTTGCTGACCAGCAAAGGGTGGAACCCAATAGAGGTTTATATGCGTATGGTCGGTACGGTCGGCATAGCGAATGCGGATATCGTGGAGGCCGTTTTCAAGCTGAATCGCCCCCTCACGATATGCGTTGGGAACATGCGTTGTCACGACTTCTTGTTCATCGATCCACAAGGTCGTCTCATCAATCGATTCCAGACCAAAGCGATAGTTACCACTTTGAGGAATCGCGATCTTGCCACGCCATTCCACGGTATAGGGGCGGACTAGGGTCGGAATATGGAAATAGAGATTGAGCGCGGGGTCAATCCGTTCTAGGGCTGGCGGGCCTTGCCAATCGCCATTGGGATAATATTGGCCCAACAGGCCGTTACTCGTCACTGGCGGAATATATAACGCTGCGGCAGGAATGATCTCGGGACCGCGATCCGGTGGACGCCACGCGAGGCTGAAGGGAGCGGCAGCCCCGATGGCGCGCAGCCGGACGTTATGTTGCCCTTCAGCCAATACCAAGGCTGCGGTCAATGCGCCTTCGCCAGCTACCACTTGTTGTTCGCCAATGTAAAGCGCAGCATAGGCAGGCGCTTGGACAAAGAATTGATGGGTGCCATAATCTTTAACATTGAGCACGCCTTCCCATTCCACGGCAAAGGGCAAGGGTACTGGTAGTTGGGTGGCCCAATCAGCTTGGATCGTCAATTCCTTGCGTTCAAGGAGCGGTATGCCAGACCAAGTAGCATCGGGATAGGTTGTTGGCGTACGCTGCTGTTCAGGCGGCAAGGCATAGTAGCGGGCTTGCAATCCTTGCACACTTTGAAGATCGGCTTGGGTGAGATAGACGGCATAGACCACAGGAGGGCCACCGCTCGCATCACCACCAGGAGCACCACTGGGCGGGCCAATCTCTTCAAAGCGTGCGGCGGGGTAGTAGCGCTTTGCTTCGTCAAAGATCGAGCGGCTGTCGGCATTGAGAATCAACACCACATTTTTCCCTTCTGGCCAAGCTAGGGGCAGATGGTCGGTTGTCTCGATCCGGCGATAGGGACGCCCAGTGCGCACCAAAAAATTCAAGGTGGGATGGCCCTGGAAATAGGAGATCACATAGGCTTCGGTTTGATCATCCAGCCCAGCTAAGATTTCTGCGGCAATCGTTTCCGGGGTGGAAAAAGCATTCCAACTGGCAAAATCATTGGCTTGTCGATAGAAGTAGGTGTAGATGTTGTCATACCCACTCCAGAGCAACAAGGCACAGAGCGGCACCACAAAATATTGAGGATAGGCCGTGCCACCGCTCTTATGCCAGGCCTGTTGTAGGGCATAGAGCGGCACCAAAGCCAGTAGATAGGCCACGGGTAGAGTGCCAATCGAACGTAGCGATTGGGGTGCTTCAAAGCCCAACGAAAGAACACCACCGAGCAGCATCACCCCTAGCCAAATCAAGAGCAACAGCGCGCGCGGACGCCAGAAGCGTGACAGACAGACGCCAACCCCCAGAACCAAGAGTGCTGCCATCAGGTTGTCGACCATCGGCTCGCCCGGCAGGTTATGGCGGCCATTCGGATCACCCTGAAAATTAAACATCAACAGGTGTTTGCGCAAATTTTCCAGCAACATCGGTAGCCGTTGACAACGCTCCAGCCACTCCGTAGGCAGTTGTAGGCAAAGTTGTTGCAGTTGGGGCGGCAGTTCGCCAAGTGGTGTTTTGTCAGCAAAGATGGACGTACCTTTGGCGCGGGCATAGTAGATCTCGGGCTTGGCATAGGCGAAGAGCACCACTGGCATCACCACCAAGGCCACCGTGACCATCATGAGTAAGAAACCTGACCAAGTGCGTTGCAGAAATCCACGCTGCAAGAGGCTAGTCAACAGCCAGAAGAGCAGAATCACGCCCACAAATAGTTGAAAAGCAATGTAAAAACAGAGACCAAAGCCAAAGGCCAGGCCAGCCAACACATAGTCCGTATAACGGCCACGGCGGAACGCACGCAAGAGTAACCCAATGGTCAGCAAGGCAAAGAAAGGCGTGCTGATGTTGTACATGCCAATCCGGCTAAAATTAACCCCCCACCGCTCCACGGCCACCAGAAAGGCAAAGGCTAGCCCCCATAGACGCCCGTTGTCGATCGCGGTTGGCTCGGCTTGCTCATCGTTGCCATCGTTGGCAGCACTACCAAAAAACTCACGGCCAGCCAAGTAGGCAGCCCCCACCATAGCCACGCCCATCACCACGCTCACCAAGCGAATGGACTGGGTGGAGACATCGACATAATGGAAGAAGAAAGCAATCAGGTAGAGATAGTGGGCCGGGGCATTGATCGACCCTTCATAGATGGGCCAGTAGTTGTCACCTTGGAGAATCCGCAGGGCCATTAACCCAGCTTCGGCTTCGTCATACCAAGTGCCAAAAGGGAGTTCAGCAAAGCGCCAAAGACGCAGAAAAATCGCCAACCCCAAGATAGCGAATAACGCCCCCACTTGCCACCAGCGCCAGGGATTGGTGGCTGTCCGCTCGGCTTTGGGCGGCTGTGGCTTATACCAATCAAGCAACCCAGCAAAGAGAAGCAACAAGCACAAACTAGCCAGGTGCAATCCCCAAGCCGTCAGGGAGGGACGTTCGATGTTGGTTTGAAAGGTGCGCAAGGAACCATAGGTGGCCGCTACGGCCAATGCAGCTGGCAAAAGCGCCCAAAGCCAGCGTCGCCCGCTATGCACGCCCCGTACCCATGGGGCAGCGACGGGCAACGCGACCTGCAAGGTGCGACGAAACGGTATGACAAAGAGCAGGATCGCACAGCCAAAGAGGAGACCGGCTTCCCAGAAATGGGCGTCATAGAGTTGGCGTTGCGCCAGCATTGCACAGACAAGAGCCAAAAGCCCGAGCAGCAGGCTATGGAAGCGTGGCGCAGGGCGAGATTGGGCCAGTTTACGTACCATGAGATTGCACCATCAACTATGCGCCAGGGAAAGTGGCGCGGATAAGCTTGGGTTGGTTAGCGGACGGACGCGTTGGATAATAGTTCGAGTGGATTGGTTAACCGTCCAAAATCGCGAATTTCAAAGTGTAGATGAGGGCCAGTGCTGTTGCCCGTAGAACCGACTTTGCCCAGCACAGCCCCTTGGGCAACGACCTGCCCTTCTTGCACCAAAACTTCACTGAGATGGGCATAGAGCGTAACATAGTCGATATTGTGATCGACGATGACAAAAAGGCCATAGCCCTGGTTATTCCAACCCGCACGCCGCACAACCCCACGATCGGCGGCTGTTACGGGAGTACCGGCTGGCGAGGCAATGTCTAGGGCGCGATGATCGTAGCGATAGCCTTGGGTTAGCCAACCGGCTAGGGGCCAGGTAAAGTGACCACTACCATAGGGCCAATTGGCTGGGACCACCCCTGGTTGCTGCGCCGAAGTCATCCGCGCCGTCAGCCCCTGTTGGACCTGCCGAGCTTGCTTCAGCTCTTCGGCAAAAGGCCCGCCCACCGCGAGCACGGCAAAGGGCGATGTATTCACGGGTTGACGCAACATCCAGGTAAGAAACGACGCGGTATCGGTCGGCGCAGCCGTGGTTGCGCCGGTTGCATCCAACGGAATACGTAGCTGCCGCCCAGGTTCTACTTGCACAGCAGCAAGGGGCACTTGCGCTAATTGATTCCAAGCCAGGGCATAGATCTGTGCGGGCGTCACACCATATTGCGCCGCAATTGTGACCAGCGTTTCCCCCGGCTGTACGGTGTGACACCATTGGTCCGGTGGCAACAATGCCAGCATGTTGCCAATGACCAAGGGCTGATCAGGGGTAAAATCCGGTGCAACCGTACAGGGCATCAGCGCCAGATCGATCCCAACTTCGAGTGCAATCTTCCAAAGGGTGTCTCCCGCTTTGACCATATAGACCGGTGGCGTCTCGACAACCGCGTGGTTGACATTTTGCGACGCCACCGGCGTACTCACCGCATCTGGCGAGACAATCGGCACTTGTGCCCACACCGCAAAGCGGCCACGGCTTGCCCAAAACAAAACCGTAAGGCACAAGGCGCAAGCGGCCAGCTTTCCCCTACGCTGCCGCCACCCTCGCCCATTGTGCCTCGTCATAGCCTGTACTCATTCCCCACCTTGCCTTTAGGGCAGCGGTTGGAAACTCAGAATCCGGTTATTGTTAGCATCGGCAACCACGACAACGTTGGTGGCGGGATCAACCGCAATGCCTGTTGGCAGATCGAATTTGTTGAGATCGGTGCCAAAATTGCCAAAAGAGGCTTTGATCTCACCATTCTGGTTATAGACAAGCACACGATAGAGCTGTGGATCGGTGGTATAGACATCGCCATTCGTCGCCACAGCAAGATAGGGCTTGGCTACAATATCTTGCGAAGCCCACCCCGGCACCGGCCACTCGGCGATAAACTCAAGGGCTGGACTCAATTTCTGGATGCGATGATTCCACGTATCGGCGACGAAGATAGTGCCATCGACCGGTGAAACGGCAATTCCGACCGGTTCTTCAAAACGCCCACCGATCACCCCGCCCCCGCCGATCTGCTGCACCAGCTGACCATCGGGCGTAAATTTGATGATCCGCTTGTTTCCCGTGTCGGCAACCAACAAATTACCATCCGCCCCCATCGCCAAGCCGCGCGGGCCAAAGAGTGCAAAGGCATCGGTCAATTCGCCACCCGTGCTGCTAAAAGCACCCCACTTGGTCACAAAGCGCCCTTCGGCATCGAAGACCTGAATCCGGCCATTCCAGGTATCCGAGACAAAGATCTGGCCTAAGGCATCCGTTGCCACACCCCACGGCTCGTAGAATTGACCGTCACCCAGGGCCAGTGGGCCATTACCATCGGGATCTTGGCAACCACCCGCTTCCCCTTCGCCCAGGCGACAGCCCGACCCAAAAGCGCGAACAAAATTGCCATCCCGATCCAGCACCACAATCCGGTTATTCCCGGTATCGGCGATCACCCGAGAGCCATCCGGCGCAATGGCCAGCGCCCGCGGGGTGAGGAGGGGTCGATCCCCATAGGTCCCGTTGTACATCGCCAGCGCACTCTGATCGACCTCACGATCGCGCACTTGGGCATCCATCGTATTGCTCGTATCGACCAAGGGGGCTACCCCCAGATCCCAAATTTGGGTGGCTAGATCACGACGCACCCACATCTCAAACTCATGACGGTGAGGCCATTGGGAAAGATCGCGGAACTTGCTGTAATCATTGGTGTCGCGGTAGCGGCGATAGAAGAAGATTTGGAAAATACGCTCCCGCTGTTGTGAATCAGTCACGGCATTCCAGAGACGGCCCCAAGTCATGTTGAAATAATCCATGTCGGGCCACCAGACAAGGCGATAGGTCCGCTTGACATAGTCGCGCGTGACATAGGGATGCACCTTCTCATAATTTTTGGGGCCGACAATAATGACCGGTGCGGCCATGGAATCGCTGCTAGGGGCACTGCCGTAAAACTTGTGGTTCGGATATAAGCGCATGTACCAACTCAGAGGCCACGAGCTGTCATCATCATAGGCGACCACAATGTTGCGTCCCCCCACGGTACGCTCGCTGATCGAATCAATTTCATTCAACGCCCGTTTAATATCGGGCGAGGCATGGGCATAGACCAAATACTCCGTCGCCATATCGAAATTGATATAGGTCAGCATATAGGAGAAGCGGATCGTCAGCAGGAAGAGCACGGCGACAAAGCCCATGCTGAGTAGGCGTGCTGTAGTCAGCCAACTGAGCCGGAGCGCCCAACGCCAGATCAGATAGAGCAAGCCAACCACGATCAGCAAGCCCAAAATTCGCTGCATCGTACCGGCCAAGGCACTCACCGAACGATCCGTAGAAGGCGTGATACCCAAGAGGGTCAGCAGCGCAAAGAGCAGCGCTGGCGTGATCCCAATGAGCCAGAACGCCTTCTGCTCACGCACCTTCGCCCAATCAATGCGATGCCAGAGGCGACCAAACCACCACCCCCCCAGAATACACATAGGCAACGCAATATGAGTCAGAAGCCAAGGCATCTTTTCCCCAGCGACTGTATAGGCGATCCACGCGGCTGCAGTCCACCAGATGCAAAAGACGGCAAAGTAGACACGATTTTGGCGCAACAACTCGCTCTGCCCCAACCGTGTACTGACAGCTAACTCAGCTGGTAGATCCGGCCCCGCCACAGGATCCCAATCACGATGGCGGGTGAGCCAATAGACAATCACCACAGCGCCCACTATGCTCAGAAGCCAGGGCAAAAATTCATAGAGACTGGCTAACATGAGATAGTAGTAGGAAGGCTGCCCACCACGCGCCACTTCTTGCTGGGCCAACCAGTAGCCTAATGAGCCGACAATGCCAGTTGCCAAGCCATTGCGCAAGTTGGTGAGAAAAGTGGTATAGAAGAGGATATTGATCACCCAGAACGCACCCATCAACTGAGCCCAGGTGATAAAGTCTAAGGCTGGGCGTGCACTTCCCTTTTCTGCAGGCGCTTCTTCACTGCCAGTGGAGACCGGTAGGCGCATCTGATACCAGAAGTAGGCGATGCCCACGGCAATGGCAGTTAACAGTAAGACCAGAAAAGTGGCTGTGGCAATCTCACCCGTTGTCCACGCCCCAATATTATCAAATTTGGCTTTGAGCTCCCAGCCCAAAAGGGGGAGGAAAAAGGGTGCCAAAAAGGGCATGACCAATGTCAGCATGAGAACAGCCAGATCCACATGCACATCTTGGCGTAGCTGTTGCCACTGCTCGCGTTTAATATACCTGTAGAGCAAGCCCAGCGCGATCAACGCGGCCACGGCCAGGGCAGCCACGCCAGTCAACTCCAGCCGAGTGCTCCGTTGGAGCAGTTCCGCGGCTTGCTCACCAGCCGTCTCGGCCTGTTTCCCCACATCGCGCGCTTCCACATGGAACAGATACCAGATGCCCCCAGCAATCGAAAGTGGGGCTACGGCCAGCCATAAACGCTGACCGATCACCCGCCAGAGGGCAAGCCCAACAAAGAAGGCTCCCAAGATGGCACCGCTAATAAAATGCGCTTCCATGGCAAGCAACCCCAGCGACATCCCGATCATGATCAGCGATAGCCACTTGCGCTCGCGGGTATCCATATAACGAAAGCTGCCGTAAATCCAGACGAGGAGGAATAAAGCAATGTACATGTCATGCCGGATATAGCGGCTATGAAAGAGCAGGCTTGGGCTAATGGTGATGAGAACCCCCGCCACCAAAGCCCCTGTTCGCCCAATGTAACGGCGGAAAAGCCAGGCCATCCCCACAACGCCAATGCCCGCTAAGACCGGGAAAAACCGCGCACTTGCATCATTGTCCCCAAAGAGGAAGTAGGCCAATGCATTCAAATGATAGAGAATCGGCCCATGCATCATGGGGTTATGTTCATATTTCCCCGTATCGTAGAGGTAATATGAATAGAGCGTATGCAAACTTTCATCGTGGCTCATGGCACGCTCGCCCACATTCACAAAGCGCAGCACCGCCGCAACGACCAATAAGACAATCCAGGCAGTCGTCTCCCAATTAAAATTCACGAGCGCCAAGAGCGGGCGCTCCAGGAAGGTGGGCTGTGCAGCCCGTTGTGGGCTGCCATCCACAACCGTAGCAGTGGCTACTGATTGCACCACAGGTTCCTGAATCGATTCTTTTGTTGTCATAGACCCCATTTCCTATTTGCACACGATTGTTCTACTGGCCGCCATCGGCTTGCACCCAAAGCACAACCGCATCTCCGGTTGGTAAGGCTGGCACTTCGCGATAGATACTCCAGCGCAGGAGCGCACGCGCGCTGGTTGTCCACCGCGTATTCAGTTGCGCGTACAAGCGTGCCCCGAAGCTAAGTCCTTCCAACCGCGGAGGCGGAGCATCATTGGCAGTTAAATTGCTCGGCAACCAGTAGTCACGCAGCGCGTACTGACTGCCCAGATAATTAGATGATAATTCGCCCAACGCGCTAGCCGCAGAGCCAGTACGCCCTTGGGCACGTAACGAATCATCCGAAAGCGTAATGACAACCGGCGGACTTTGGCCATCGACAGTCCCTGGTGCCAGCACCCAGGTTAGGTTGCGCATCGGACGCAGATACCACCCTAGGACTGGATCAGGCTGCTCGGTCATTTGAACTTGCAAGGGCATCTCGCTTGCATCACCATGCCGCTGTGCGCTCATCGTCTGAACCGCCACCACCAATCGACGGATATCTGGATTGGTATAGCTGGCAAAAAAGCCATCGGGCAGTGCGACATCAAAGCGATGATTGAGTTGCCAACCGCTGCTCATGGTCCAGGCGAAGAGCCAGATGATCACAAGACCCCCCGTTGCCAGGCGTGCCTGCCGACCATTGAGCCAAAGCGTATAGGCAAGGACGATCAAGAAGAGGAGCACCAATACAATCAAGAGCGTTCGCACCAAAAAAGTATCAAAGGTGGCATTGTTGGTTAAGGCACTGAACCAAATGGTAAAAGAAATCAGCAAAATCGCTAAGATACTGACCAACAGGCTATTCTCACGCCAAGCCACCCCATCACGAGCTTGCTGTAACCAGAAGAGCAGCCCATAGGCAGCCAAGAAAGCGAGGGGTAGGCCGAATAGTGGCAACAAGAGCGGGGCACGGCCTGGTGCTAACACCAAAAGGGTTCCCCATACCAACCAAGCGACCAAAAAGCGTAGCCAATTCTCAGGTTGCACGCGCTTTTCGGCAGCCTTGCTTGGCGCATAGGTCGGTGGATTGAAGAGCGTTAGCTGGAAGGCGATCCGCTCACGATAGCGCAAAACAATTCCCAATCCGAGGAGACCAAAGGGGAGGACCAGCGGCTGTTCCAACAGCATACGCCAGAGAAGCCAGCCTAGCCCATAGGCAAAGTTGGTCTCGCGGCCAGTCAGTTGCCCCAACCAAACCGTCAAGCTCGTGCTAATGGCACCCAGCCCTTCCATCCGCGCCAGCCACCCCGTACCACCCAAGAAGGCCGCTAGTCCGAGCAAGCCAGCAATCCGAGGCTGACGCAGCCAAGGGAGCAGCGCAAAGTGGGGCAAACAGAGCCACCCAAAGAGCCCCAGCACAACCCACAGGCTCCAGCTTTGCGGGCCACTCACCAACAAGAGCCCAGCGCTAACCGCCGTAACAGTGTCCCAACCAGTGGGAACCAGCGGCTCCGCTTTGGCCGCCACTTGGGCCAAGCCGGTCAGGGTAAGCATCGCCAGAAAGAGCGAAAGCATCGCGCTATCGGCAAGGCGACTATTGGCCACAAGCCAAGGATCGATGGTCAAGAGCACCGCGGCCAAGAGGGCAACCGTTTGCCCCAGCCAAGCCCGCCAATACCAGACCAGCGCGACCAATCCCGTCCCGCACAAAGCAGCCACGCTACGCACGGCTAGATCATTCCCCCCAAAGAGCCAAAAGAGATAGCTATAGAGCGAATAGAGCAAAGGACTGTCGGGTGCGGGCGCTAACGTAGGCGCGCTGCCATTCACCACGAGCCACGCCGACCAAGCATGGCCAGCCTCTGCCGCTGTCAGCGGTTGTTGACCAAGCCCACCCAAACGAATTCCCGCGGCCAGTAAAACCAGCAAAGCATAGAGCGTACGTTCTAGAGTCAGCCAGGGAAAAGCCGTCGCCGCCCCAGAGAATGGTCTTGCCGAAGTTGTTTGCGATACACTCATAGTTTCAAGCATTCCTTTATCGACGGCGTTGATAGATGCGCACGTCGCCTTGTTCAAAGGCCAATTCCATAGCCATGGCCAGGGCGCGTTCGCTTTCTGCCGTTATGCCATATTGGCTGCGTTCGGTTGGCCCCACATAGACATAGTCTACATTCCAGGCGGTCAACACACGCGTGATCTCGGTGGGCGTCCGGCTACCATAGATCAGATCGAGCGCTTCTACCCGCCCTTGGGCCATTGCCCCAAAGGCTTTACCCCGCCATTGGGCCTCATGACCATCCCAGCCGAGCAAAGTTGGGCGGCCCGTCAAGGTGCTAATCCGATTATAATTGGACCAATAGCTGGCCCCTTTGCCCTCAATGACCAGGGCCGTGGGTGCCGTGTTGGCGCGTACCCAATCGGCGGCGGCTAACTCGGCTGGCCCTTGCTCCGCTAAATAAGCAGTCGCATCAAAAGTGGGGGTGGCGGCAAAGGCCCCCGTTTTGCTATAGGCTGCCGCTACCGGAAAGATCAGCCCCGAAAGCGCCAGCAGTAAGGTCAAGAGCGCGCCCAGGCCAGTCACCCAACGCAGCAGGGGGCTGGTGATACCGGTTGCCGGTTCTTGGGCTGTGGGTAGCAAGGCCGAGAGCCCAACGACAATGGCATAACTCACCGCCAAGCCAAAGAGCAACCAGGCTTGGTAGTAGAATTTGAAGACAGTATTCATCCGCGTGCCAAAGTTATCGCGGAGATAGAGAAATTCTGGCACAAAGGCCAAAAAGAGCCCCAAAGCAGCCAATAGCAGCACAAAGAGCGTTGCTTGCGGCACGGACGCGCGTGGCTGCGCCTCACTTTCCGCTTGCCACCCCTCACCGTGGCGCCAAGCCAACCATAACACCAAGCTCAAGAGCGCGCCGACGATGAGGAAAGTCCAAAATTGCGTGCTCCAGCGTTGCAGAATAAAGGGTAAATAGCTGGTTGCCCCTTCTGGCAAGGCGATGTGCGCGGCCAATAAGCTTTGGCCCCTGGGCGTCGTCGCCAGCAAGGTGCTGACAAGCAACACGAGCAGCGGCAAGCCATAGACCAACGCCCCAATCACGCCCAACGACAGCCAGTGGGTTGGCGACGACGTAGAGACTGGTGTGGGCAAAGCCTGCCAACTGAGGAGTAGTAAGGTGACAATCCCAAGGAGGGCAAAGCCAAACATCACCAAGAACTGTGAGAAGCGCGAAGGGTTAAAGAGATTCGGCACCAAGCCACCCGCTTGGCTTTGGGCGGTGAGAAAATAGGGAAAGTAGAGACACAGCAGCCCAAACAATACGAAACTCCCCGCAATACCAGCAGCGACCAACGCTTGCCCACCACGCGCCGTCGGCTTTAGGGAGGCCGTTGTCCCCAATAGGCGCCAGCAGAGCAGCGCCACAGTGACCATGAAGAGCAGCCAGTATGGCGGGAAATCCCAGGTATTCAAAAAGACCAAAGCCCCGCCAACAACAATGAGTGCAACGATCCCGATAAACCCGAAAGGCACTGCCGTGCGCGCCAGCGTAATAACGCGCTGGATTGCCTGTCCAAGCCCCGTAGCGCCCGTTTCAAGTGGCAGCAAGGGCGCGGCAGGCCAAGTCAGCCGGTGTGGCTGCAAGAAAAGATTATAGATCAGCGCAATCATTAAGAGCGCAAAGGGCATAGCCAGCACATGGGGATGATTGTCGCCCAAGATATAGCTAAACATGGGGAACTCATCAATCACTTCCATATGATCCCCGGTAAGCCAACGGTCGCTGATGACACGACTCGGTCGCCACCACCACCAATCCAGACTGATATACCACAGACCAGTCTGTGGCGCTTCCGCCGGAAAGTTGCGTACGCCGAGCCAGTTGGCAAAGGCAGTGACAGGATAGCCATTGGCATGGAGCCACTCCATCACCGCCTGGAGATTTCCCACGGTCGCGACCAAAAGACCGGCCAGGAAACCACCGGCCACGGCGCGGCCATCGCCCTTGCCATAGCGCCGCGCCAAGAGGTTGTAGCCCATACCAAAACAGCCAATCCAGAGCAGACCATACCAGCTGGCTTGGCCCAGCGTATAGGCCAGTTCGGGCGGTTGGTTGGCTAAACGGCCCAAGGTCGTTAAAAGCCAATAGCCAAAGTAGTAGTAGCTAATGGCATAGCCACCGAGCCAAGCATCTTGCGGGGGGTAGGTCGCGCTCACCCAGATGCTATTCATAAACATCAGATCCATTGGCTCTTCGGTGTGGTTCACTGCCGGATCATAGGCGCGGACCAGCGCCCACAGACCAAAGAAGGCCAGAAAAATCAACTCAATGCCCAGGATGTAGCGCAACGATAAAGGTGGGCGTTCCGGGTGCGCTGCCGCGGGTTGGAAGAGCGATTGAATGGCCTGTCGCCCGACGGCCCAACTGAAGAGGGCAACCAGCAACAAAGAGAGCCACGCGCCGCCTGTTTCATTGCGCAAGAAACCATAGCTGTAGCCGATCCAAAAGAGAAAGCCGACAGCCAGTACCCCTACACTTTTGCTAAAGGCATAGCCACGATCGGGTAGATTCGCCAATAGGCCGATGGTCAGCGGCAGTGCGGCGAGCGAAACCAGTTGAAGGGCTAGATACCAGGAAAGGAATTGCCAGAGCATATCATTATCGGTTCCTAGGAGTAACAGAGTGAATCAGTAAACCTGAGCGCGGCCAGCGCTTTACCGCATCGCGCTCTGCCCTTGGGGGACATAAAAGCCTTGTTGGGTCTGCACCAATCGACCGGGTACGCTATAGATGATCGAGCGTTCATTGGTAAAAACAGACACTAATTCGCCATTCGCGGCCAACATCGCCAGCTTCTGCACCCCTTCTGGGTGGACATAGTGCTCCAGCGGCCCGACATAGACCAGATCGACCTGTAATTCACGCAAAAGTTGTTGGGTACGCTCGAGATCCATGGTAGTCCAAAACTCGTGGTGTAGCGCAGCGCGCAGACCAACGTCATCACCATAGCGCTGTTCGCCTTCGTGCATACCGTTGATCCCGCTCAGGCCCGTCATGCTGGCAATCCGCGAACCAGCCTCGCGATAGTACGCCACCTGCGAACTTTCCATGATCACCGCGTTGCCGCGCACATGGTCTAATAGCCACTGAATCGCGGCCCAATCGTGGCGCAGTTCAATGGGATTATTCTGGTCCGGCCAGAAAAAGGTCCCTTCCCGCATAAAATCAAGGCCATTCAGGGTGCCAATCGGTGGCCGCCAACCAGGGAAGCGCTGGTCCAAACGTGCGGGCGTCCCCCAGATCAGGTAGGAGAAACTGGCGGCCAAGAGCAAGGAAAAGCTCAAGCTCCAGACGATCCGCAACACCCCCTGCCGCCAGGTCGATTGGGCAATGTAGCCCTGCCAGAAGCGCGGCAGGGCAATCGCCGCAGCAATGCCCCAGAACACCCAGACCTGGTTAAAGAACTTAAAGAGGGTATTCATACGATAGGCATCGCCACCTTGGAGGAAATCTTTGAGATAAAACACTTGTGTCCCGGCCAAAAGCGCTAGGCCGGTAATCGTCGCGGTGACAAGCAGTAGGCTACCGGCATCCGCATATCGGCTACGCCGCCAGAGGAGTAACCAGAGCAAGCCTAACGGTGCTAGGCAAAGGGCCAAGACGCTCCGCCCAGCCAAGAAAGCAATGGCCGCGGCCAACACGGTTAGCGGAACAAGGGCCAAGGTAAAAAGATAGCTCAAAGTAGGCCGTTGAACAACGATCCGATGAACATGTAGATAGCGGGGCAACCGATCTAGATAGCGCAATGTACCGGCGAGCCACCGTTCGCTACCGCTGCCCCGTTCCGCCCATGGCTTGGACGTACTTTGGCTTGCGGTATACAAAAGCCAACTGATCAAGACAAAGCCAAAGAAACCCCAAATCAACAACCAGGGGCCAACTTCATCGCCCGCTTTGACCAACCCAACCCCGCTAGCGCCAACGTTGACGTAGTGGCTAAAGAAGGGCCAATAGAGGAGATAAGCTCCGCCCAAATAGAGGAGCGCCAGGAGCAGAGTCCACCCCCAGGCAATCCGCCCCTGCCCGCGGTATTGCCCAACCAGCAAAGCCAACACGCCTAGCCCAAAGTACGTGGGCAGTTCCCACAGGTTGACACTCGCCAGCGTGCCCAACATCAGGGCAAAGACAAAGAGCAAGGCCAGTCCCCGTCCCCAAGAGAGCCGCCCAGACGACACCGGCCCAGACAACGGAGTGTTGGGCATCAGATCGGCAAAGAGGACAAGGATCAGCGAGAGGGCGAAGACACCAAACGGAATGCCGATCAGGTGGGGGTGGAGATCGGCAAAGAGGAAACTCCAATAGGGGAATTCATTGATCGTGTTCGGGATCACACGGCTGGGTCCCCAGAAATCATAGGGTGGCAATGGTTGGCCCGCGGCCCATAACTGTTGGAAACTATCCGTAGCCCGCCCCAGGGCTTCCACCCCGCTAAACGAACTTTGGAAGCCACTATTGCTCATGTTCGCTAAATTGCGGACCACCTGGGCAAAGCTATCCAAGTTGCTCAACAAAGCCACAAAGAGCGGCCCGAAGAGCGCAGTCAGCAAGCCATAGCGCCAATGGTCACTCGGCAACGATATTACAGGTGCGGACGGAGCCGCCGGTTCAGCCAATTCTGCCGAAATAGCGAGGGATTCTTCAGGCCCCACCGCGGCATCGGTGGGTGTAACACTCGGCAATGACCAGCTGGGTTTTATGGCCGAGTAGACCACGGCAAAGGCATTGATCACCGTGATGGCAAAGAGCGTTGGAATCGCTAGGTTAAAGGCAACCTCGGCATAGATCCCCGTGAGTTTGATGAGATAGGCAACCAGGTAGAGGCCGAAATAGTAGTAATTGATAATCCCACCGGCAAAATGGGGATCGACGGGAGGGAAGTAGGGACTGCGAAGGATGCCATTGAGCATGGCAAATTCCATAAACTTCTCGCCGCCAAACCAAGGCTGCCATAGATCGGGATTGCCCATGCGTAGGCGAACAAAAAAGAGATAGGCCGCGGCAAAAAGCAATTCGCCAAAAAGCAATAAGGGCCAGCGCTCGCGCAGAAAGCTTCGCAACGCCTGCCTTTGGCGAATCGCCACGGCCAGCCCCAAGACAGCGAGCAGCGCCGCCGCTAACCAGGCATTAGCCACCGAAGCAATCGCAAGGCGGAAGCTGGCCAGCCACCAAAGCAGCCACGCCGCCAATAGCCACCCCAGCGCACGGCTGAGAAAATAGCCCCGATCGCGCAGCGGACGAAAGATCCAAAAGGCCAAGGGCCAAGCTGCCCAGCCCAAGAGAGTCACCACTAGCCACCACCAGAGCACAGCCAACAGGGTACTCTCACTAGCGGCTTGATTCCAGCGATAGTTATCGACTATGGGTAGTGCGTTGAGTGCAGGCTCGCTCATCAACGAGCGGCGCTCCTCGGGCGAAGGCAGAGAAGGGGCACTATAATTTTCCGAAACCATCGCGATGACGCGGTTGATCAAGCCGCGGCTCTCGCTCTCTGGCGTGCCTCCCAAGCCGATGGTATTCAAGAAAGGGCTTAAGGGCGATCCACCCCCCACAGAATAGGGAATGGCGCGCTCCCACGTCCCGGCAAAAATGGCGTCATACTCAACATCCGTGAGATCGCGCACTTTTCGGAAGATCGAGACTTGGGCGTGATCATAGAGGCTCCAACTCTCATCGGCATGGCGGTCGTCGAAAACATAGCCAAAGAGCCGCGGCGGCGAAGTGACCTCTTGGGCCAGCTCATAGCCCAGCTCCCCACTCCACATCGCTTCATAGTAGCGCGTGGTCATGGGATAGCGTTCGGGCAGTTCATCAACACTGTCATAGATCCGTTTGGAGCTATAGACCACGTAGTTGGCCTCACGCAGCTTGGCCTTCATGATCGCATATTTTTCGATGGTGTCCTCTTCATAGGGACTCCAATCGATATTACGCAGGCCCGTCGTGCCCATGTCCATCCCTGGTTCGCCAGGAAGGGCTTTGGGCAGCGGATCATCCCACAATTCCCACAAAATCAAGGAGCCACTAGGCACATTCTGATAGATCCAGCGGCTCGCCGTGATCCAGGTATGTTCGTGGTTATAGACCCCATTGACATAGGCCAGCGACCAGAAAAGACCACCACCCACGCCGACCACTGTCAATAGCAAGGCCAAGGTGGTGGAAAGAAACGCCATGATCGTGCGGCCAGGCCGTCGCTTGGGAGGAAAGTCATTTGCCTGTTCAACGGCACGCTGCGAAAAGGCATGCCATAAATACCAGATTAAGCCAGCGGCAAAGAGCAACACAAAGGGCAACACCGCGCTCATATACCGATTAAACTTGGCGAGAAACGCGCCCGTGATGCCGAAGTAGGGCAACACCCAACTCCAGACCACGATATACGCCGCCTGAGCCTCGGTAATGCGGCGGCCTGTCCCTGCACCCAAGAGTTCAACCAAGCGGTTATAGAGCAGCAGAACCATGGCGTAGAGTAAAACGCCTAACGCATGTAGAGTGCCCAAGCCAGCCACGGTCCCCAATGGGTACCACAGCCCCCATTCCCATTGTTGTTGGAGAAAGTAGAGGTAGGGCATGGTATTGCGATATTGGCGAGTAAAGGGGAAGTCGGCAATCCCACGAACCATACGCCCTTGTTCCACCAACGTGGCGCGGACAAAGCTTTCCCAATCGAGAATCGCATATGGGCTCGTGAACGCAAAGGCAAGGACAGCCAACAACAACGCAGCAGGAATGGCTAGGAGGGCTTGGAGTTGTACCCGCGTATCCACCGGACGCTCTGCCAAGCGACTCGCCGTCTGTTCCCGCCAGATGATGAGAATCGCCGCCGTGATCGGAACCGCCAAGATTGGGAGCGCGCTAAATTTGGAAGAGATGGCTAACCCAGCCGCAATACCGGTCAGGACCGTGGCCGACCAAGAACGTTCTTGGATCATGCGCACCGCGCCGAAGACGGCCAGCACCGTAAAGGTTGTACTGGCGGGGTCCATGGCAAAGAAGTGGCTTAGCTGAATGGCTTGGGCGGCAAAGGCATAAAAGCTAGCGGCCAATAGCCCCGCGCCCATCCCCCAAATACGACGGCCCAGCAGATAGAGGAGACCAATGGTGATGGTATCTAACAATGCCATGACCAACCGCCCGGCCACCGCAA
>JAHBVH010000084.1 GCA_019637645.1 Caldilineaceae bacterium | reverse complement strand
GACATTATAGGTCAGCCCACGAGTCTGGGCCATACGAATGGCCCAGGCAATCAGCCCACCCACCAATAAACTGACCACCAAGAGAAGGCTAGAGGCCGCAATCAGCCAAGGCCGCGCACGGCGCCGCGCCAGATCACCCATCATCCGCCCCGAGGGCATGGGGGTACGCAGCGCGCTGAGCGATAAGCCAATGCACAACAAAATATAGAGGGGATAGGTCAGCAGAATGAGTGGCAGCCCGCCGATCTGAATGGGTGTGGAGAGGTTGAGTTGGGCGGCTTGGCTAAAGGTGGGCAAGGGGCTAGTAAAGAGCAACAGACCCACCAACCCCACACAGAGCAGTAAAGTCAATAAAAACCAGAGCCGATGTTGGCGGCGTTGTGCCAGCACCGCTGGCCCTGGTTGCTGGCTCATGTCGAGGAAGCCGGTGTACCAAGCAATAATGGCATACCAAGCAAAGGGCAGGGCAACTAGCGGTACCCACCCAGCCCGCCACCACCATTCTAAGCCGCGGCTGGCAAAATCAGGCCCTAGGCCAATAATGACGGTATGGCTAATAAAGAAGGCAGCCCCCAGCAGTAGCCCACCCCCTGCCAGCCAAACACCCCAAGCGCGCCGTTCGGCGTTGAGCAAGACCGTCAACCCCAACCAACTGATCAGGATCACATTGGTCAGCGAGACGGCCATCAACGCCCAGTCTAGTAAGAGAATGCCTGTCATAAAATAGGGTATCTAAAAAGGGCTTAGGCGCACTCCACACTAGGCCGGTTTTTATGAAGCTTACCGATTAAAATGGGCTTTTTGCCGGTTCATTTTTCACTGGTGTACTTTGGGCCGGTGTACTTTGGGCCGATGTGCCATTTGCGGTTTTCGACTTACTCGCCATTCGTCCCCCTACGCCCATTTACTTGTATAATTGAAAAATATCGACAGACAGGTGCTGCCCAATCGATGACTGAAGCCCCAATCACTAACCCGAATCGCGGCATAGCGTTATCTCCATACACTATCACGCGATGGCTGGATGCACAAATTATTTGCGGATTGGGATAGACTCATCTAGATAGGACTGTACCCATTAATTGCTAACCGCTTTTTGCATAGCGAAGGAGAAATGCTCACCTCATGACAGCCGCATCACTCGAACAACAGCCCCAGGCTAGCCTGCCAACGACAGCAAAAGCACCGCGCTATTGGGAGATCGACACGTTGCGTGGCGTAGCCATCATCATGATGGTCATCTTTCACTTAATGTGGGATCTGGTTGCCTTTCGTATTATGCCGGATGTTATCCTCTACGCCGGTTTCTGGAAATATTTTCAGCGGACGACCGCGATCTCGTTTCTTTTGTTGGTCGGTGTTTCGCTCACGGTCAGCTACCGCCGCGCCAATGCGAAGCGGCCAGCGGGCGAGGCACTCTTCCCCAAGTTTTTCTGGCGCGGCCTGCGTATCTTTGGCATTGGCATGGGCTTCACCCTCTTTGCCTGGGCAACAAGCTTTGGGTATGTCCAGTTTGGCATCTTGCATCTCATCGGCAGCGCGATTATTCTCACCTATCCGCTGCTGCGCTACCGCTGGCTGAATTTTGGCCTCTGGGCGATCTTTTTCGCGCTGGGCGGCCTGATCCAACATGCGTATTTACCACACAACTGGCTGCTCTGGCTTGGGTTGCACACCCGCTTCTATGCCCCGCTAGATTATTTCCCGCTCATTCCCTGGTTAGGCGTGGTACTTCTCGGCGTGGCGATTGGCAACACCGTCTATGGCCCCACCGGGCGCATCATTCCGCTGCCGGATCTCTCTGATCGGTGGCTTGTACGCGGCCTCCAATGGTTGGGCCGCCATTCCTTGGTGATCTATGTAATCCACCAACCGCTCCTCTTGGCTATTCTGTTTGCGCTAGGACTCGCCCGCTTTTGATACGAGGCACAAGCACGTTGCCCAGCGTTGCCGGGGACGGGCCGGATGTAGTCAGCAAGTGAAGTAGCTTATGGCCCGTCCCCGGCAACGCAGTTGGGCTAGATGCTTAGTGGAATTGCCTCTATATCACAGCTTATGGCCCGTCCCCGGCAACGCAGTTGATCTAGTGGCGCATCAGATTACGCCCTGGGCGTATCTCTTTTTCGTACGAATTATATTGCCGCAAGCTCTGCATCCCAGCCCTTTCATAGAGGCGGGATGCACCGGTTAGACTGCTGGCATCGACGCCCAGGCCGACCCGCGTGATGCCCCGGCGGTAAAACTCGCCAAAGAGATGATGTAACAAGGCCAAGGCCAACCCCTGTCGCCGCCAAGGCCGCCGTACCCCCAAATTATCGACCCAAGCCATCCCTGGATCGTCAGCAGTGGTCGGCTCGCAGAGAGCATAACCGGCAATTTCGTCCCCCGCCATGGCCAGAAAGAAGAGCGTTGGATCATGGTCGGAGTTATGTTGAATGTGATGCAGCCAGCGTGCATAGCCCTCTTCAAAGGGAGTTTCGACATGGCCCCAGTGATCGTGAAATGCTTCATCCTTGGCGCGATAGAGAGCAGCCTCATCTTGGTTAGGGATCATAGTGCGGATGGTGATGCCAGCCGGCCAAACCGGCGGAGGCGGTGGGCCAGCCATTTCAATGCGCATGGTCGAAAAGGTGCGAATATGGGTATAGCCCAGCCCTGTCAACAGAGCATCAGCAGCGTGGTGGGTGCTGACGTTGCTACACTCCATGATCACCCGAGCGTCGGGCGGTGCTTCGGGTAGGCGTTCGTGGATCCGGGCTGCCGCCCAGTGGTTCAAGATAGTGCCCAAGCCAAGGCCACGATGCTGCGGATGGACACGCCCCCAGACAAAATGGCGCACATAGGGTGTGCGAAAGACGATATCAGTCATGGCCGCCACTTGACCATCGGGCGCGAGGATCAGGCGGCTATCGGTCGCCAAGGTAAAGCCTGGCTCTTGCCAATCGGCTTCAAATTCATCTTCAGTAAATTGGGGCGTCCCCACGGTATCCAGCGCGCTGGCGTTGAGCATGGCGACGGTAGCGGGTACATCCGCCAAAGTGGGCGGGCGCAGTTGATAGCCGGATGGCAGTTGTGCCTGCCACTGTTGCTCAAGCTGAGCAAGCGATTGGTTGCTGATTTGCATAGAATACTCCACCCAAAAGTAAGGCTTATTCGAACAGTTTTTGGAAGTCAAGCCATGCGGGCAAGGGTTCAAAGCCGAGCATGACATTGATGGCAAACATGGGATTATTTTCTTCGTTGCTGGTTTTGATGGTCTGGTACGCCTGTTGTTGGGCATACTCAATGGCGCGCAACTTGAGCGCGGTGGCAATGCCGCGCCGCCGATGGGTACGCAAAACGGCGGTAAAACCGGTGTCGATGGCTGTGGTCTGCGTCAGGTTGCGAAAGAGATTGGACATCCCCACATAGGTCCCTTGATCCACGGCGATAAAACACCCCGCAGGGACAAAGCGGGGGTTGTCAAAGAAGAATTTCACATATTGATCAAAAGGCGGCTTGGAGGGCGCGTCGGGCAATGGCTCATCAAGCGTACATTGCCAATCAAGCGCATAGATCTTTTGCCGATAGTCCGGATCGAACTGGCTCAACGCGGCTGCGGAATGGATGACAATGCCACTGGCTTGTACCGCGTCTGCCGTGGAGACGAAAGGAGTAGGGTCAAAGGTAGCAAGGGTCAGTTGTGAAACCGGCGAGCGCATGACTTGGGAAAAGCCCCGCTTCTGGACAAAGCGAATGGAGGCGGCCTTGTCTTCACGTACATGGCCCGTGAGCATCGTCAGCGGCTGGGGTCGCGCCAAGAGTTGTTGGAGCAGCGAATCATAGAGAAGCGCGCCAATGCCACGGCGTTCGTAGGCGGGCCGCACCGTGATGCCGAGGGCATATTTCCCCGGACGATAGGACCAAGGCGTCTCCATCATAAAACCATAGGCAACCGGGTGCGTGGCGGTTTCTACCAAAAACGCTTGATAGAAATAGTCCGGCTCGCGGATCGCATCCCGATGCTGCCAAAAGGCAACCGTTTCGGGTTGATCCGGCCAAGCCGCATTCTGAATCGCCACCGCCGCGGCATAGTCAGCATCGCTGTAGTCAAAAGGACGCATGGTAAACATTGAGCTTCCTCCTTCAATCCGACACTATGAACGGCATACGCTGATCACTATAAATTTTTGGACGCGGATTTGCGCAGATAGACGCGGATTTTTCTTTCGCCGCGTCCCGCCGCGTGAATCAGCGTCCGCTTTTCTTCCGCGGCATCGGTCTGTTGACGCAACCATTCCTTAACCGGCCCTTGCTTAGGCATTACGTCACTCGATCACGCTCCATCGCTTGGTAGCGTTCCCAATCGCCGAGAAAGCGCGTGAGACGCCCCTCGCGCATCTCCCAGATTTCGTTGGCAAAGCGTTCGATAAAGCGGCGATCATGGGAAATCGCCACGACGGGGCCAGCAAAATCGAGGAGTGCCTGCTCAAATTCTTCCAACACATCTAGGCTAATGTGGTTAGTCGGCTCATCGAGCAGCAGCAGATTGGCCTGTTGCGCCATGAGCTGGGCGATCTGCAGTTTGCGCTTTTGGCCGACACTGAGCGTGGTCGCGGGTTTCATGAGATCGGGCCAGGTGAAAAGGCCATAGCCCAATAATTCGGCTTTGAACTCTTCCCAATCACCCACCCGCCCATCGCGGTAGACATCAAACAACGTACCTTGGGTCACCAGCGTCTCTTGCTCTTGATCCAGATGGCCCAAGACCACGCTGGCCGCGATATCGACCGTGCCACTGTCTGGCAACGCAGCACCAGCCATGAGCTTTAGCAAGGTACTCTTGCCCGCGCCATTAGGACCGATGATCACAATGCGGCTGTGGGGCTCCACCGTACAGCTCACTTGATCGAGCACCAAACGGTCGTCATAGGCTTTGGAGACCCGCTCCACTGTAATCGGCGTCTTGCTGGTCAGCACTTGCGGATCAAAGTCGGGATTGATCTTCAGCTCCGACGGCGGCTTGGGGATCGGCTCTTCCTCAATACGGCGCAGCTTTTCTTCGGCAGAGCGGATATCGCGCGAGAGGGAACCTTGCATCTTTTCGGCTTTGAAGGTATAGGCAAACTTATCGTTGTCGCGCGGGGCGCGGGCAAAGGGATTGGTCTGGACCTTCTTCTTCATCAATTTGCGCAATTCCCGAATCTCTTCCTGTTGCGCCCAATAACTTTCGACCCATTTGACGCGTGCCTGTTCCTTCATGGCGGCATAGAAATCATAGTTGCCGCTGTACTGCTTGGCTTCGCGGCTATGTTCTTCGATCTCGACAATACTCGTCACCGTCCGGTTGAGGAAGTGCCGATCATGCGAAACGACCAAGACGCCGCCTTTGTATGCCTGCAAATACTGTTCCAACCAAGCGAGCGCGGCAAAGTCAAGATGGTTGGTCGGCTCGTCCAGCAGGAGCAGATCGGGCGCGGCCAGGAGCAGCGCCGCCAACCCCACCCGCGACTTCTCACCGCCCGAGAGGGTCGCTACGGGCCGATCACGGGCGATATGGTTGACGCCTAAGCCTGTCAGCACTTGATCCAGGCGATAGTCGAGATCATAGCCACCACGCTGCTCAAATTGTTCGGTGAGCGTACTATACTCCGCCAACAAAGCGGCCAGATCATCGCCAGCTTGGGCCATGGCACTCTCCACCTGGCGCAACTGGGCCTCCACCTGGCGTAGCTGCGCCAAGCTCGTATCAATGAGCTGCGCAATCGTCTGTCCTTCCGCGGCGTTGAGGGTTTGGGCCAAGTAGCCAATTTCAGCGCCATTCGCCAGCAATACAGCGCCGTCGTCTGGCTCGATCTCCCCGATCATGATTTTGATCAGCGTGCTTTTACCCACCCCATTCGCGCCGACCAAGCCGAGCTTTTGACCATAGGGCAGGGCAAAGCTGACCTGGTTAAGCACCTGATTATCACCATAGGCTTTCGACAAATTATGAATCGTTACTAACATCTAGGGTTCACCTACGATCTTTTCCACTATATCCCCGGGATCCGAGCTTTCGTCATGCAGATCACCGGTGACGATATAAATCACGCGTTCGGCAATATTGGTTGCCATATCCCCAATGCGTTCTAGGGCACGCCCAGCCCGCAGCAGTTGATAGCTGACCTCCACCCGATCGGGTGCCTGAAAGCCCTCACGCATCATCTGGGTATAGAACTCGGCATAGAGTCGATCCAGTTCGTGGTCATCTTGGAAGACCTTTTTTGCCAAGCTGACATCATCGTTGATATAGGCCATGATGGCCTCTTGAATTTGGGTAACCGCATGTTTACTCATCTGCTTCAACAACGGCGGGAGGACAATATCATGCCCGGTTTGGCCCTGGTGTGCCTGCAAAAAAGTGACAATTTTGGCAAGCCCTTTGGCATGATCCCCCACGCGCTCCAGATCAACAATCGCATTCATCACCGCGACAATCCGCCGTAAATCACTGGCCGCGGGCTGTTGGGTCGCTAACAAGGTGACACACGTTTCCTCGATGGCAAAACGCTTCCGGTTGACCTGTTTATCGGCCTTGCGCACTTGCTGGGCCAAGGCAGCATCGTTGGTTTCAAAGGCGCGCAGAGCATTGCGCACTTGGTCCACGGCCTGTTGGCCCAAGGCCATCGTCTCCACCCGCAGATTGTGTAATTGATGCTCAAAATTGTCGCGAATCTTCATGGCTTATTCTCTTTCTGTACAAAATGTGATCAGCATGTTAGCAACCTCCCTATCCGGCACCCTTTGGACAAAAGAAAACGGCCACGGGGCATGATCCCAGTGGCCGTTCGCCTGTCCTGTGCAAGGACATGGACAAAATAAAAACGGCCACAGGCAGAATGCACCGTGGCCGTACTTGGTAAAAGTAGGAAAGCTTATCGAATGATGAGCAGGCGCACTCCAACATAGGTAGTAAAATCAAACCCTGTGCCGCTCATTCTCATCGGATATGCCTCAAATCAAGTAGAAAACAAAAACTCTTGTTGGGTCTCGTGACCACTGTTCACCAGTCTATCATGAGTGTTGCAGCGCTGTCAAGAGGGAAATTTTGAAGGTTGCAGGCAAGAGTTGTCAGACAACTTATATCCCCATAGCTAAAGCCAGGGGGCTTACGGGCGGAAAGCTGATAAGGAGGAGGAATAAGCGCGAGTTGGAAGGTGGACGCAAGGACACAACGCCTAGCTTACTCTGACTAGCTGCAATGTACCGCGCAGAAATTGAAGATAGCCATAAGCGTTCAGATCGGCGCGCGAAGTGGGCCTGCTCAAAATCGCTACTTACCAAAACGAATGCTACATCAAGTTGCTAGTATTCAACTTGTGGGTACACCATGGCGATTCCATGCAGGTAAGTCAGCGCGATCCCCTCGGAACCGTGACCTTCACCGGCATAGATTTCGCTGCTAACTGTCAAACCAGGGTAGTTGCCCTGCGCTAAGAAGGCAACAAATTGCTGAAAGTTAGGAATGTCATCCTCTTCCAACTGGCCTACGGAAAGGTAAAGCTGAATCGGATTGCTGGCATCCCGCGCGGCCAACTGCGCGTCGTGTTGAATCCAATAATCATAGGTGTATTTCAGAATAGCGCTGCCGGAGATGTAGCGCTGAAAGGCATCCGGCTGCTGGAACAACGCATAGAGCACAAAGATGCCACTTGACGAATAGCCTTGCAGGCAGCGATCCGCGGGAATGGTACGATAGTTCGCATTAATAAAAGGGATCATCTCCTGCGTAAGGGCATCTAAAAAGAGGTTTGCGACACCATCGCTCGACGCGCCGGGCATCCCGGGAATGTCAAAATCAAGGTCGCGTAGCGCAACCCATTCATCAGAGGTTTCCATGGCATAGCCAATGCCGACAATGATAAGCTCAGGTACTTTCCTGAACACATTGCTAAAACGCGTCAACCCAGCCGCCACACCAAAGTTGTAATCACCGTCTAACACATAAAGCACGGGATATGCCTGGGTCGAGGTCTTGTAGCTGTCCGGAAGAGCGACGGACAGGTGATATTCCCGGCCACGGATAGTAGAGAAGAGCGTTCGCTCCTCCGTGCCGAACAAGGTTGCCCGCGGGTACTGTTCACTCATATACGTCTCCTTACCTGTGTCATACCGCTATCGTCAGATCGCTGGATCAGTTGTCCAAACCAGCCACCAGATTGCGCGGCATAGAGGCGGTTTGGGTCAACGGGTTCTCGGGTGATTTCGATGATTTATAGAGTTTGTTCCAGCGATCAAGAAGGCCGCGCTTGATGAAAGTGATTTTGAGAGAGCTTCAGCATCATGAAGTTAGAAGATTAACTTAGGGCTATTTCTTGGTGCTGGCGCTTGAAAGCCAAAAAGAACAAATGTTCCCATCAGAGGATATACCGACAGCTTCAAAATGTCAAGCAGATATTTTTGAACTTGAGGACCCCGAAGAGGCAATAATCAATAATCAATGGCTAATTTTTAATGGTTAATGAGTGCGGCGCGAATCGGAATCATTAGCCGTTAGCCATTGATTATTGATTATTCATTATTCACAAATTCGCTTGCCATGCTATACTAGACCGGCAAGCTGCCTCAGTTGTGTCTCTAGCCGCACCACCAGAAAAAGGAGCCAACCTGATGTTTCCACCGACTGACCTTGGCCCGCAACATGCCATCCACTATCGGCAGGAATTAGCCAAGCCCCTCTTTGCCAAGATCCAATCGCGCGAATCTTGTGCCGTTATTGGCGCGGCCAGTATGGGCAAGTCGCGCCTGCTCCAATTTATTCTGCGCGCCGATGTAGGCCAACATTATTTGCAGCAAGCCCAAGCAACGACCCTGCTGGTCTGGATCGATTGTAATCGGATGGCTTCGTTTTCGGCTTGGGGTCTCCATGAGCTGCTGCTCACCGGTTTGCTCGAAGCCAGCATCGACCATCCCATTGCCCGCGCCCAGCGGGAAGCCCTCACCCAACTACGCCGCGAAGCTATTGTAGAGCGGAATAAGCTGTTGGCCCAACGTAATGTCGAGCTAGCCCTGCAGATCTTTTGCCAAGAGTTAAAATTACAGGTCTGTTTTATCCTGGATGAATTTGATGAAGCCTATCGCTCCCTGTCGCCACGGTCCTTGGCTAGCCTGCGTGCGCTGCGTGATCATCACAAATATCAAGTGAGCTATGTTCTGCTCTTGCGCCATCACCCTATGCACCTCCGCCCACCCACCGATTGTGAAGGGTTCTATGAACTGTTCTCCCGTTCTATGCTCGGCTTGGGTCCCTATGGAGCGGTTGACACGCGCCAAGTCATCGAACAGATCCAAACGCGACGCGGCCATGAACTGCCCCCCCTATCCGCGGCAGCCACGGAGCAACTAGGGGAGCTAAGTGGTGGTCATCCTGGCCTCTTGGTCGCGCTGCTCGATGTTGTCATCAGCGAAGGAAGCTTGCCAGCCCACTGGACCGAGCTAGCTCAAACCAAAGTTAACGAGGAATGTCGCAAGCTGTGGGAAGGGTTACGCCGCGAAGAGCGCGAGACACTGCACCACATTGCCCAAGCCGTGGCAACTGACTTCCGCCAGCGCGAATCGCTCTTGCTCAAGGGCATCATCCGCGAAAGTCGGCCAGGGCAGGTTCACTTCTTCTCGCCCCTCTTTGCTGCCTATGCCGCCCAACAAGCCCCCACGGTTGCGCCAGGGCTGCGGATCGATCTTCAGACAGGGACGGTTTGGGTGGAAGGTCGCGCCGTAGAAGCCCTTACGGCGCGTGAATTTGAGCTATTGGCCTGTCTAGCTGAAGAACCAGGCAAATTGTATGAAGCCGAAGAGATTCTCGCCGCGCTGTATGCCGAGGCCGAGGCGCTAGACGTAGACAGTGGCTATGTCGCGGCCCTCGTCCGCCGTGTCCGGGCCAAAATTGAACACAACCCCGGCGCACCCCAATACCTGCTCAACGTTCGTGGCCGCGGCTATCGCCTTGTGATGGAACCGGAATAGGCCCAGTTCAGCCGTCCCAGTTCAGCCATCATGGCCCGATCAACACCGTCAATAATGCCAAGGTCAGTTGCTTTGTCTCTAAGAGCGCCAGATCCTGCTCCAAGACCGGCCCCACACAAGCCGGACACCCATGGCGGCAAGGGCAAGCGCGCACCAATCGTTGTGCTGCCACTAACAACTCATCATGTGACGCAAAGAGCCGCTCACTAAACCCCAACCCTGCCGTCACTCGCTCATACAAATAAATACTCGGCAACACCCCCCTGCCCGCTGCCCCGCTATCCTCTGCCCCCCTGCCCGCTGCCCGCTGCCCCACTATCCCACTCTCCTCCCCCACCCCTTCACTCCGCACCACATGCACTCCCAGATCTTGAGGATCACACATGAGATGGAGTGGCGCGATATTAGTCAGCGCATAGGCCAGGCCGTCCAGGCCAGTGCGGGTGCGGACGCCACTTTCCAGCCGCCGGTGACAAGGACGGCAGACCAGCACTAGGTTTTCCAAGCGATTGGCGGCTTGATAATGATCATTGAAGCCGGGTACATAACCAAAAGTGCGAAAGGGCACGAGGTGGTGGACATCATGTTGACGCCCAGGCGGCTCCGGTGCGCCACATTGGGTGCAGCGATAGTGGTCGCGCACCCGCACGCGACGGCGCTGCTCCTGCCAGTTAGGGCCATAGTTATTGAGCGAATCAAACCATTGCCCTTGCTGCGCGAGTTGGATCTGGGTCTGGGGTAATACGCCCAGCCAATAGCCGGTGGTTTCGAGCAGTTGCGGCGGGTAGTCGAGGGGGAAAGCCCCCAGGGTTTCGTGGGTAAAGCGTTTAATCCGACGGAAGCCGACCACTTGGCTGCGCACCTGTAGATCGCCATAGGCCACCCGCGCACCAGTGACAAGCCGCGTCTCTAGTTCTTGCAATACGGTGACCTCGGCCTCGGTGGTCACTTCGGTGTAATAATCCACCGTAACCGGTGTGACGGTAGCGAGCTTGTTGGTCAGGTCGAGCTGCTCGACTTGATAACTTTGCCCCTCATGAAGGTAGATGGCACCAGTGTAGAGCAGATTGGGCGCGGTCGCTCGATCGAGCTGGCCGATGACCGTGGGCGAACTCGGGGCTAGCGTAGCTGCGCTGGCGGGCGACGGGGCATCATCCAAGAGCACATCCACGGTTGGCAGCCCAACAGAGCGTGCCCCAGCCCCCCACGCCCCGCGTGCCGCGACTTGAATCGCAACCGTTTCGCTGCCCGCGCTGCGTAGACTGATCTGGGTGGCGGGGTAGCCTGCGCCACTCCAGAAAAAACGCCCCTGGTGCTGTTGCACTTCGCCCCCTTCCGCCAGGAGTTGGAGCGCATCCGCCGTAAAGGGAGACGCGCCAAAAGAGTCGGTGGGGCCAAAGGGCAGTTCAAAGGCCGCGCAGCGCAACTGATCGATCAGCAGCATCAAATTATCAGGGTTGATCAGCGCATGCTCGGGGGATTGGTCAAAGAGAAAGTCAGGGTGTTGGATCACATATTGGTCGAGGAGACCACCGGTAGCCACCAAGATCGCCAAGGCGCCTTCCTGGGTGCGTCCGGCTCGGCCCATTTGCTGCCAGACACTGGCAATGGTCCCCGGATAGCCACAGAGGACCGCGGCCTGAAGGCCACCGATGTCGATGCCCAACTCGAGGGCATTGGTGGCCACCACAGCGCGCACCGTACCGTTGCGCAACCCGGCCTCAATGGTGCGGCGCTCTTGGGGTAAATAACCACCGCGATAGCCACGAATCGCGGTTTGTGGGTCGGCAATCGTCGCCGCGGCGGGAACGGGCGGCGCATCTGGCCTTTGCCAACTGGGAGGTAAACCGACTTTATCGCGCAGATAACTCAGTAACACTTCTGTTGTCAGGCGGGAGCGACCAAAGAGAATAGTTTGGAGGCCAGCGCGTACACAACGGGCGGCCAATTCCTGGGCTTCCAACAGTGCGCTCTGGCGCAATCCGCGTTCCGCATCATAGAGGGGCGGGTTATAGAGAATGATCTGCTTCGGGCCGCTGGGCGCGCCATTCTCCCGCACCAAGGTTACAGGTTGCTCCAACAACCGTTCGGCCAGTTGTTGGGGATTGGCAATGGTGGCACTGGCGCAGATAAATTGGGGATGACTGCCATAGAATGCGCAGATCCGTTGCAGCCGCCGCAGTACATTCGCCACATGGCTGCCAAAGATGCCGCGATAGGTATGCAACTCATCCAGCACCACATAGCGCAAGTTGGCAAAAAAGGCTTCCCAATGGGTGTGATAGGGCAGGATCCCGGTATGGAGCATGTCGGGGTTGCTCAAAATCAAACGGCTCTGACGGCGAACCCGCGGTCGGGCCGCGCTGGTAGTGTCGCCATCGTAGGAAGCAACGTGTAAGGGTTGGGGCAGTGCGTTTGCCAATGCCTGCTGCCAGGTGGTGAGTTCGGTCAATTGATCATGCGCCAGGGCCTTGGTGGGAAAGAGATACAGGGCGCGGGCTTGGGGCTCATGGAGCAACTGGTGCAAAACCGGCAGATTGTAACAGAGCGTTTTGCCACTCGCCGTCGGTGTGACGACCACCACATGCTGACTGGCTAACGCCTGTTCGACGGCCTGGGCTTGATGGGTATAGAGTTGAGGAATGCCCCGTTGGGACAGGACTGTTTGCAACGCCACGTGCAACGCAGAGGGCATTGGTGCGTAGCGCGGGGATTGGGCTGGCACGGAACGCCAAGCCATCACATTCGCCATAAAACCATGATCGGCACGGAGCGCCGTCAACAATTCAGCCAGAGCCATGAGGAGTGAGCACCATCCCTACTACATGAAGAAGCGCGGCAGGATCAACATCGTCTACGCTGGCGCGGTGGTATAGACCCGGATTTGCGCTACCCACTTCACTTGGCGCAAGGCGTCATCTGTTTCGGTCGGCACGATGAGGCGAACCAAGCCTTGGGCCCGCGTCAACGGCTGACCATCAAGTTGGTAGGCGAGGAGTGCGGGTCGATTGGCTGTACCCGCGGCCAGATCAGCCACGGTGAAGCGCGTGCCAAAGCCATCGGCGCTGATCACATCTACCGTATGCCAAGCGGTAGCCCCGCCTAGCACCTGGGCCAGAAAGGCTGGGAAAGAGACACCCGTAAAGGTAAAAGGGCCGGACGTACCATGGCCGGTGCTCACAATGTAACAGTCGGTGACAGTCATGGCGGCCAGTTGTTGCAGCTCGGCAACGGTCCACGGTTGGGCTACGCCATTCGGTAGGTGTACGACAAACGTGGGTTCCGGCGAAGGCGGCAGCGGATTGGGCTCGTGGGCATGGCCATGGACCCAAGCAGGCGCTGGCGACGGATCATGGTGGTGATGAGGAGTCATGAGTATCAAGCAAACTAAGGTAGCTGCCCTATCGTCGCTCAGAAAGGTAGAACAGGCGGCAGCCACGCCTTTGTTTAATCTGGTTCCAGGCTAAAGGTCAGCGGATAGCCATCGGCGCGGGCATGGGTGCGGGCAATGCCAATGAGCTTTTCGGCCTCGGGACGGGGCCGGATCATTACCACCGCAACACCCTCATCATGCGCCGTTTCAGCTACGTGCTCCGCCAATTCTTGGGAGAGCATAAAGATGCGTTTTAACATGCGGACCACATAATCATACGGGGTGACATCATCATTGTGGATCAAGATGCGGTATAGGGGCTCTTCGCGAATGTCTTTGTCATCGCGCACAATCGGGTCGAGCAAGGTTTCTGGTAGTGCCATCGGTTCACCTATCAACAAGAGCAGTCATCGAACGCGTTTCTATAAGCATACTCCGAGTTAGCGTCCTGGTCAAGCCCAGAATTGGCAGGCACAGGGCAAGCCACTAACCACAAAAAGCAGCAGTTGAAACTGCGCGCGAACAAAGAGAAGCCGCTGCAGCGGCTTCTCTTTGTTCGCAGAGGGATTGATCCCTTCTTCTTCCAACATTTGCCCAACCACGAAAAGCCAACCCGTAGGGCGCGCCCGATTGACCACGCCCTATACTCATGTTACAATCCAACCTCGACAGCCGATCCAGCAAACCCTGTGCTGATCGCTCATCGGTCGAACGTGCGCAGCGAATCGCCTGGAGGTACCTAGCCGTGCAGCCGCGCTTTACATCGAGAACCTACGGATGAGCCAAGACGATTTCATGGATCATTTACGCTTGCAAAACCGTCAACCATCACCTCAGACGACGCCCTTGGACGGCCTACCGCCATCCCTCCGCTTGACGGTGGTCATCCCTACCTATAACGAAGCCGATAACCTACCTGCTATGACCGCGGCGCTCTTGGCGTTGCCGATTCCCGCCTTGCAACTCTTGGTGGTGGATGACAATTCACCCGATGGCACAGGAGCCGTTGCGGACGCCCTGGCCCAGCAATACCAAAGCGACCCTAGCCACGCCGCCCGCCCACGCATGGTGGTCGTTCATCGGCAGGGCAAAGGAGGCTTGGGCACGGCCTATGTCGCGGGCATGCAACGGGCACTGGCCGATGGGGCCGATTATGTGGTGCAGATGGATGCCGACTTTAGCCATTCGCCGGATTACATTCCACAGATGTTAGGCGTGATGTTGGCGACCAATGCCGATGTGGTGATTGGCAGTCGCTATGTCCCCGGTGGTACGTTGGATGAACGTTGGGAGTGGGGTCGTCGCTTCCTCAGTTGGTGGGCCAACTACTATGTGCGGTTGATCTTGGGGTTGCGGATTCGGGATATGACGGCTGGTTTCAAATTATGGAAAGGGCAAGCCTTACACGCCATTGGTCTCGACCAGATTCAGAGCAATGGCTATAGCTTCCAAGTTGAGATGGCCTATCTCTGCGAAAAACTTGGCTATCGGTTGATTGAGATCCCGATCCATTTTGAAGATCGCCGCATTGGGCAGAGTAAGCTCGATATTCCCGTAAAACTCGAATCGGCGTGGCGTACGTGGCAGATCCGCTGGCGGTATCGCGCTCTAGGGCGTCCTCCCGTTGCGTCAGAAGCCGCCCAAGCCACGCGGCGTGCGCCAGAGTTTTCTACTCAATCCGAACTCTCCTCTGCCATTGGCAAATCACAGTCACCGATTCCATGACAGCTAACCCATGACATCTAACTCATGAAGCGTCTACATCCCTGGCGCAGCGATCTGCTGGCCCTGTTCGTGCTCGTGGCACTAGCTTTTTGCTGGTTTGCGCCGGTCCTTTTCCCAGCGCTCACCGGAGCCACCTTGCTGCCCTATGATAATTTATATACCTTTCAGCCCTGGCAAGCGCTCCAACCTGGCTTAGTCCCCCATAACAACCTGCTCAGCGATCTCGTGCTGGAAAATGCTGTTTGGAAACTGCATATTCAGCGCACTTTGGCGGACGGGCAACTGCCCCTGTGGAATCCCCAACTCTTCACCGGCCAGCCTTTTCTGGCGGCGGGGCAGGCGAGCACTTTCTACCCGCTGAATCTGCTTTTTTATCTCTTGCCACTCGAAGTCGCCTATGGTTGGTTTACCGCGATCCAAGTTGGCTTGGCGGGCATCAATATGTACCTCTTTGGGCGGGTGCTCCGCCTACGCCCCTTGGCCGCGCTTTTGAGTGGCGTCGTCTTTATGTTTAGCGGCTTTTTGATCGTGAGCGTGGTCTTTACCATGTTCTTGGCCGCGGCGGTCTGGCTGCCGCTCTTGCTGGCGCTAGTCGAGTTGATTATTCGCAAGCAAGAGGAAAAAGGCAACACCAGCTTTCATCCCATCCCCTATGTGGCGGCGGGGATTAGCATCATTGCGCTGGTCGTCTTGGCCGGCCACCCCGAATTGATCTATTACACCGCGTTGGTGACCGGGCTCTATACGCTCTTCCGGCTCTGGATCGCTCACCGGCAGTTGACCCATGCCACCGACCGTACGGCCAAACAGCCGTCCCCAGCTGGCCGCATCTTGAAATTGACGGGTTGGTTGCTCACCATGGCGGTGTTGGGCGTCGCGGCAGGCGGCATCCAGCTATTCCCCCTGCTCGAACTCGTGCCGCTGAACTTCCGCGATGGCTCGGCCACCCTGGCCCAAATTCTGGCGTGGGCTTGGCCGACACGCCAGGTGCTGACCTTCTTTCTGCCCGATGTTTTTGGCAACCCGAGTCATCATGCTTGGTTCGATCTTTGGCAACGCCAGTGGCAACCAGCGACGATCAATGCCTTGGGCGAGCCGGTTGATACGATCTTTTGGGGCATTAAAAACTATGTCGAGGGCGGCAATTACCTGGGGCTCGCGACCTGGCTGCTGGCCGCCATTGCGCTGGGCGACAGCGTGGTGTGGCTCTTGACGCGCTGGCGCGGGCAGACGCCGAAGCGAGCCAAACCGACTACAGCCAATCCGCTCCTAGTGCTTCACCATCGCCAACGTTGGTTTTTTGCGGGTCTAGCACTCCTTTCGCTGCTCTTTGCCTTTGGAACGCCACTCTATGCCCTGCTCTTTTATGGGTTGCCGGGCTGGAGCCAGCTCCACAGCCCTTTCCGTTGGGTCTTTCCTTTTACGCTCAGCATGGCGGTTCTGGCCGGGATGGGCTTACATTGTTTGCTAGAACCGCGCGTGTGGCAAAGCCTGACACAACCGGCACGCCGCCTGACGCAATGGTTCCAGGGGCCTCTGATATTGCTGGCAATCCTCGCTGGTCTCGGTGCCGTGGCGCTGGTGGGGATCAGCGTTTTTCGGGCAGAACCGTTCATTCAGTTGGCCCAACGGGTGGTCGATGGCAGCGATCTGGCGCAGATGGCCTTCCGAGACGGGCGCATGTTCTGGAGCTATCAGGCGGTCAATCTGCTCAAGTTTGGGCTCTTTGCCCTCCTGAGCGGCACCGTGATTGGTTGGTTGGTCTGGCGGCAGGGAAAAGCCCAGGCCAGCACCCGCGTCGGCAACGGGCTGGCAGTGGTGCTCATCGCCGTGGTGGCCCTAGATCTTTATGCCATTCACGGGCGCTTTAATCCGGCCAGTGATCCGGCTCTCTCGCCGCTCAACCCGGCCCAGATTCCGCCGGTTGTGCAATTTCTCAATGCGCACACAGGGGTTGATCCCCAGACCGACTTTACCCGCCAAGATCCCAACGCGCGCTGGCGCTTTACCACCTTTAACCTGCCCGGCGAAAAGACTTTCAATGCCAACATGGGCATGTACTATGGCTGGGAGGATATTCGCGGCTACGATTCGATTATTCCCCGGCAGTATGCCGAATTGATGGAACGGATTGCACCCCAAGCCAATGAGTTGCTCTACAACCGCATTGCACCACTCTATAGCAATGTCAGCGCCGATGTGTATGGCGTGCTGGACAACCCGCTGCTCGATCTGCTCAATGTGAAATATGTGCTGACCGAGCACTATCTCCCTAATCCAAGTTGGCAAGCCCTCTATCGTGACGACAGCATTGGGCTCTATGAAAATCAGGAAGTGTTGCCGCGCGTCTGGATCGTCCCGACAGCCCAAGTGCTCCCTGTGGCAGAGCAACCCTTGCTCGCAACCGACTTCCGCCAAGTGGTCTTTTTGGAAGAGACGCCCACCGCCGAACACGCCCTGACACCGGCCAGCCCGCAGCTCCGGGAAGCACGGATCAGCCGCTACACGGCCAATGATCTCTTAGTGGATGTCAATCTGAGCGACCGCGGTTGGCTGGTGGTGGGCGATGCCTACTTCCCCGGCTGGAAGGCGTTTCTCCGGCCCTTTGGCAGCGATGAAAGCGCCGAAGAAGAGTTGACTATCTATCGTGCCAACAGTGCTTTGCGCACGGTCTATCTGCCCACGGCAGGCCAATGGACAGTGCGCTTTGTCTATTCGCCTATGAGCTTTAAGCTGGGCCTCTATGTCAGCTTTCTGGCCTTCATGGCGACTGTGTTGCTCTGTGGGTACTGGACGTGGGGCCGCTACTATCACCCCGAAAACCATACGGGCGAAGCGCGCACGGTGGCAAAAAATTCGCTGGTGCCCATGCTCTTGAGCTTGGTCAACAAAGCCATTGACTTTGCTTTTGCCATGCTCTATGTACGCCTCTTGGGGCCAGAGGGGACGGGCCAATACGCCTTTGTCGTCGCGGTCTATGGCATCTTCGAGATCGTCAGCCGCTATGGGTTAGGCACCTTACTCACGCGGGATGTCTCTGCCGATAAGGATCAATCCAGCCGGTACCTGACCAATGTCATTGCCCTACGGACCTTGCTCTGGCTGATCAGCCTGCCCGTGCTAGGGCTGGTCATCTGGCTCTATCGATCAGTGGACACCTTTGCCTTTGGTCGTGGCTACCTAGGCGAATTGACCCCGATTGGCACCGCTGAAGTCCAGGCGCTCGTGATCTTTGCGGCGGCCATGCTCTTTGCCAATTGGGCCGATGCCCTGAGTAGCACCTTTATGGCCTTTGAGAAGATGGAATATCCGGCGGGCTTAGCCAATGCGGTGGCGCTGCTCAAAGTCACCTTGGGGGCGTTAGTCCTCCTGCTAGGTTGGGGCTATGTGGGGTTGGCTGGGGTCAGCCTGGTGATGAATTTGCTACAGGTGCTCTGGCTCTATGGACTGCTCCGGCGCACCCTTTTCAAGCCAGAATGGCGCTGGGATTGGCCGCTCCAACGCTGGATGATGCGCATGAGTGGCCCGCTGATGATCAACCATTTGCTGGCGACGATCTTCTGGCGCATTGATTTGTGGATTTTGCGCCCGTTGGTGGGCGAGGCCAGCGTTGGGTTGTATAGTGTCGGGTTAAAGTATCTCGATGGGCTCAACATTATTCCCAGTGTCTTCACCATGGCGATCTTCCCGCTCATGAGTCGCTATGCGCGCAGCGAAGGCAACAACCTGCTGCGCGCCTATGTCATCAGCCTGCGGCTCTTAGTCATGCTCTGTTTACCGATTGCCGTGGCAACCACCTTCCTCGCCAGTGACCTCGTTTATTTTCTTGGCGGCGCGCAATATCTCCACATTCCCGAGACGTTCCGCCTGTGGGGGCGGGAATTTCAGTATATGGGCGGTTCGGATCTGGCGCTCCGGCTGATCATCTGGAGCATTCCCATTGGCTTTGTCAACAGCGTTACCCAATATGTGCTGATTGCGGTCAACCAGCAGCACTACTTGACCAAAGCCTTTCTTATTGGGGTTGTCTTTAATGTGATCGGGAATTTGCTCGTGATTCCTAGCTTTGGCTATGCCGGTGCAGCCATCGTGACCATTCTCAGCGAATTCAGCCTGCTCTTCCCCTTCTACTACAGTGTCAGACGCCATGTAGGCGTGGTACCTTGGCTTTCGATCTTTTGGGGGCCTATCGGTGCATCCCTGGTAATGGGCTTAGCAAGCTATGGTATGCTCGCGCTGGGGAGCAATGTGTGGCTAGCTGTCGCCGTGGGGACTTTGGGCTATGGAAGCACCCTATTGCTGACCGGCACCCTGCAACAGAACGACCTGCGCGTCGTCTGGCAAGCCGTTCCACTCGGTCCGTTGCGCCGGTGGCTGCAACCCGCCACGACCGAAAGCGCAGCCTAACGTCAGCAAAGCATAATCGGACGCGGATTTTCGCGGATTGATTATTGATCCGCGAAAATCCGCGTCCATCCGCATCCCACTAATTTTCATTCTTTTGGTGCGAGTACCATTGTTGGCTATTCGTCGCGCAGCAGTTCCTCGGCCTTTTGTACCAGCTTGCGGTTGCCGATAAAGAGCGGCACTCGTTGATGGAGCTTGGTCGGTTGAATATCCAAGATCGATTGATGACCATCGGATGCGTAGCCGCCCGCTTGCTCCGCGAGGAAGGCTAGTGGAGCCGCCTCATAGAGTAGCCGCAGCTTCCCTTGCGCTTTGCCCCCCTTACCTTCGGCTGGATAGTAGAAGACACCGCCCGATAACAAATTACGATGGAAGTCGGCAACCAAGGAGCCAATATAGCGGAGCGACAACGCGATGCCCTGGTCATTATCGCCTTGCAGCCATTGGGTGTATTGCTGCACCCCAGCGGACCAACGCGGCTGATAGCCTTGGTTGACACTATAGTACTTGGGTTTTTCGGGAATCCGAATATCAGGATGGGAGAGGAGGAATTCGCCGACCCGGGGATCGAGGGTAAAGCCATGGACGCCTTGCCCTGTCGAGTAGACCATCATGGTGCTAGAGCCGTAGATAATATACCCAGCTGCCACGAGATCGCGCCCTGGTTGCAGACAGTCTTCCAAAGTGCCGGGGCCACTGAGCGATTTGCGGCGGTAGATAGCGAAGATCGTGCCCACACTCACATTATAATCGATGTTGGAGGAGCCATCGAGCGGGTCATAGAGCAGGACATATTTGCCAATTGGATAGTTTGTCGGAATGGGGATAATCTCTTCCTCTTCTTCCGACGCCATGACGGCCAGCCGCCCTGTGTGATCGTTCATGCGGTAGATGGTACGTTCCGCAAAGACATCGAGCTTTTGCACAGTATCCCCATGCATATTTTCTTCGCCCGTCGTGCCGAGGATTTCGGCCAGGCCAGCACGCGTGGTATGGCTGGCGATGATTTTGGCCGAAAGCGCTAAGTCATACAGCAGGTAGGTCAAAGCACCGGTTGCTTCTGGAAAGCTGTGCTGCTGTTCCAAAATATACCGTTCAATGGTGACAATCTTATTGGAAAAAGAACGTCCAATGTCCATGTGGGTCCCCTTTCTACCGTTGAACTGGGTGGACATACAATCCAGATGAAAATGTTGGAATCTCCTTGATCAAAGGCAGAACAGCCATTCCTACCGCGGCCAAACTGATGACCGCTGCTACAAACAGAATGCCGATGCCTATTCACTTGTTTGCTAGATTCGGAACGCTGCCATCTTTGATCAAAAGCCCAAGAGCCCTGAGCTAGGAGACTATCTTACAGCTTATCATATCATGTTGCAAACGAGTTGCGGAGAGCCCGTTGCTGACAAACGGATGACAGTGAGGCAATTCAGGTGATTAGCGCGTAGGAAGCGGCTGTTGTAGCGCCTGAATGAGTCGTTCAAGCATAGCCTGTCCACGGTAGGAATGGGTGAGGTCGAGGGTAGTTAACATGCTAAGACGGGTGGGCAAAAGACTATTATCCAGTGGTGCAATCTTGAGGGGTAAGAGCCGGTAGGTTCCTTCTTGAATACTAAGCGTTTGGGCAAGGAGATTATCGAATTCTGTCCAATGGTCAGCTAGATAAGCAGGAGAAAGCACAATCACCGTACGCTTAGCCTGGCGGATGGCGCGCTCTGTTTCAAGAACGAGGCTTACGCCAGGTTCCTGGACGACGCCGGAAACGGCCACCTGTAATCCAGCTTTTTCTAAGGCTGGGATTAATTGTGTCCAGACCCATGCAGCGTCTGGCTCTTGCTCGGTAAAGCTAAGATAGGCATCGTAGACAAAACCATCGGCCATTTTAGCAACAGCCTTGGGTTGACCGGCCAGCCGTAAAGCGACGGGAAAGTTATGGCGCAGATCGGCTTTGAAAACCGGATGTTGCGCGTGATGATCGGCGGTAACCCGCGGTTGTACATACTCAAAGAGGTCAAAGAGACGAATCAGGCCATCCTCGCTCGCGACACCACCGCGTAAACCAGCCAGTAGATGGTGAGTAAAAAGGCTGTTGCGTGCGCCAGGCAGAATGTAGGACTTTTCGTCTCGATCGGAAGAGGACAGGAGCGCACGCCCCTGTCCTCCAGCTAACCGTTCATATGCAATCGGTGATAATCCGGCCTTTATCGGCGTGTGCGCAGCATCCTTCAATATACCGATACCTGCTGCATGGCAACAATCGAGTACAACGAACAACTTGCGCGCCGGAATCGCCGTAAGCGCGGTCGCAAATTCAGCGCTGGCAATTGCGGTAGCGACTAATTGCTCTTCTGAGGCAAGTTGCGTATCGACGGGCAACAGATATTCATCAGCAAACTTACCTTGCGTAAGCTGGGCACCATGGCAAGAGATATACAGTAAAACAGTTGAATCTCTATTCGTTAGCGCGGCTAGATCAGCCAGCGCTTGACGAATCGCCACTTGAGTCGCTTGGCCGTCCAGAAGTAGATTGACATTTTCAGGTGGATAGGCTATCGATTGTTGCGCCAACGTCAATCTACTAAAAATAGCATCAGCCTTTTGGGCCATAGCCACCTGTAATCCGGTGCGTTCTTCGCCTGTGAGTGCAGTGTAGGGCAACACTAAGGCTTCGTATGCATGTAATGGCAAAAACCGTCGTTGTAACTTCTCCCAGAGCAGCACTAATACTTCCTGCACAAAGGGCAGCACACCCGGTTCGCCAGCCGCGTTAGCCAGCAGCCGTTCCACTAAAGCACTTTCAAGATAGACACCGGCCCGTTCAGCAGGACGGACAATTGCGTGGCGCAGCTCCTCCTCACCAAGCGGGGTTATTTCAAGCCGGTGCTGCCGAATTTCGTCCCACAATGATGATGTCATCAAATCTGAATAAAAGTCAGCGCGCACAGTAAGGATCACATAACAACCAGCAAGGCCCATAAGATGCTGTAATCTCTGCAAAAAGGCCACTGCTTCAGCACCACCTACAGTAAAAAGTTCCTCGAACTGATCGACAACTAAGAGCAGCCGTTGCGCGCCCGTAATTGAGGCCACTAGCCGCGTCAATTCAAGCTGTTCCCACGCAGATATTGCCAGGGCGTTCTGTAAGGCTTCCAGCGGATGTTCTCCTGGTCGCATGGTACGAACAGTCCATATACCTGGACCAAAAAGCGTGCTTTGTTGTAAGGCGGGAAGTAGGCCAGCAAAAACTAGCGAAGATTTGCCACTGCCAGATGGGCCGATGATAGCGATAAAAGGGTGATTATATAGCTGCTGAACCAAAAATGAGCTCTCAGCCTCGCGACCAAAGAAGTAGTCACTATTCGCTTCACGGAAAGGAGCCATGCCTGGATAAGGGCAAGGCGGTTTAGCAGTTGGCTCAGGAACAGGGCTTTGTAAAACCTCAAAAAGACGCGCAAGGGTTTTATTCCACGCGGCAGAATCGGTAGCATCCAATGGTGTCAGAAGAGCTATACGCGGTGGCAGCGTCACCGGCTGCAAAATCAGTGGGATTACGGACCAAGCGCCAGTATCTACCCCATAGCTTTGTGCTAGGATATCCACAAATTGGGCCAGACTGTCACTTAAATATGCTGGAGAGAGGACAAGTAAAGTTCGCTTACTCTGCCTTACACCTCGCTCAAATTCAATTAGTTGGGGTGTTCCAGGTTGAAACGCTGCATTTGAAAAATAGCGCACAGAAGCAGCCCTGAGCGCATCAAACAAATACCCTTCTACCCACTCACGGTCAGCAGTAGTATATGAAATGAAAAGATCGTATAGGCCAGAGGTTTGCTGGTTCACGGGGGGTCTCGGCAAAATAGCAATTGATCGGTAGAATACTAGAAAATGAGCCTCGGGTTAGCTTAGCATAACTTAGGAGAAAAATCAAGCGTCGAGAAACAAGGTTTTCTAGACGAAACACGTCTAAAAAATGCGGCAAAAGTTGGATAATCGATGATTCAAAGAATAGAAAGAAAAGGGCTGCAATCAACGATTAGCGGAGCCCTTTAATGATATTTATTCAGGTTGATCTTGCAAGCGCGCCAAATGCTGGTTGGCCTGTTCGATCAGGTCAGGCCGATGGGGGAAGAGGGTGGGCAGTGAGGTGTAGATATCTTCGGCATCGCGTACAGCGTCTTCGGCTTCATAAAGTTCGCCGAGGCGCAGATAGATTTCACCAAAGTAGGGTGCGCCGGGGCGGCCTGTATTGGCTTGAATATATTGTTCAGCATCTGTCACGGTGAGGTGCTGGGTAATAATTTCTTGGCTACGCGCCTTGGCTATCCCGACCATGGTTGGCACCGGCCACGAATAGGGGGCCGACCACATTCGTTCGATCGCGACATAGCCACCACGGGTGACATAGCGGTTTTGGGTGGCGTCGAATTCACGATAACCCACCAAGGCATCTAGATACTTGCCCGCCGCAAAGCTGGTGGCGGCCTCGTCGACAAAGCGGTTGCTGAGCTGATAGGCATTGAACCAAGCAAAGAGATAAGTAGCAGCAAAGAGCAATATCACGGCTAAGCTGATCCAGAAAACGCGCCGGACAAAGCTTCCTCTGGTTGCTGTCGGTTGCCCAGCCAAGGGGGCAGTTGTAGCGCTTTGCAAGGCAGTCGTCATGATCTTCTCCCTGTCCTGTTGTGTCCCTTCGGGCAGTTTTCTCTATAACTTCTTTACTTAAACCGAACGTTGGCAAAAGCCTGCATAAATTGATCTTGCAGGGCAAAATAGACCAAGACGAGCGGCAAGGTAATCAGCGTCATGGAGGCCCAGATTTCCTGGACATTTTCTCCTGGCACTGAGGTCTGGAATTGATAGAGCCCGAGCTGCACTGTCCAGGTTGCGGGGTTATTGAGATAGAGCAGCGGCCCCAAAAAGTCGTTCCAACTGCCAATAAAGTTGAGAATGGCAACGGTCACTAACACCGGGCGCGAGAGCGGTAGAATCAGCCGAGCAAAGATCGTCCACTCATTGGCACCATCCAAGCGGGCCGCTTCGAGCAGTTCATTGGGGATGCCCACAATAAATTGGCGGATGAGAAAGATGTTATAGACCGAGACCGCCGAAGGAATGATCAGGGCATGAAAATGGCCGACCCACCCAATCCGATACATAAGCACATAGGTGGGGATCAGAAAAAGCACGCCCGGGATCATCATGGTCGCCAACATAAAGGCAAAGAGTTGATCCCGCCCCGGAAAAGGAATTTTGGCGACGGCATAGGCCGCCAATGCGCTAAGCCCGGTGTTGAGCAGGGTGATCGAGACGGCCAGAATGAGCGAGTTGCGGATCAACAGCAGCATGTTGAGCTTTTCAAAGACACCCCGGTAGCCACTTGCGGTCAGTTCGCTGGGCAGGCGCGTCGGCGCGTGCAAAATCTCGGAGCCAAACTTCACCGAGTTCATCACCATATAGAAGAAGGGATAGGCCACGATCAACGCGCCCAATATAAGCAGTAGATAGATGAGCAGATGGGTCCAGGTAAAGCGTTCGGATGGTATCATCGTTACTCCCCTTCGCGGGCTTCGCTGGGAAAGAGGCGGAATTGCAACAGCGTGAGCAAGGCAATCAACAGCGCCAAGAGCAACCCCAACGCTGAGGCATAGCCCATATTCGAGCGGTCAAACGCCTGAGCATAGAGATAGAGAACGGGTGTCAACGCTTGGTGATTGGGGCCGCCATAGACATCGTAGCCAATGGTAAAGAGCTCAGTAAACATCTGTAGACCGTTGATCACATTGACCACTAGCAAGAAGAAAAGTTGGGGGCGGAGCTGGGGCAGGGTAATCCGCCAAAACTGTTGCCGACCATTGGCCCCGTCAATCGCTGCCGCCTCATAGAATTGGCGGTCGATCGACTGCAAGCCAGCCAGCAAGATCACCGTGCTCACGCCAAACCACTTCCAACTGTTGATCAGCGCAATAATCGGCATGGGCAACCAATTGGAAAATTTCCAAAAGACCGGCCCTTGCAATAGCCCGATCCGCACGAGGATCTCTTGGATTGGCCCCGTAGGGCTGACGAGATAATTGCCAATCGCCATTAACACCACCACCGAGGTCACTACCGGCATAAAGTAGATGGTGCGAAAGAAGCTGCCGCCACGCGTCGCCTGATAGAGCAGCAGGGCGGAGAGCAAGCCTAGCCCCAAGGTCAACCCAATAAAAATCGCCTGATTATAAAGAATGTTGAGAATACTTTGCCAAAAGAGCGGATCGCTTACGCCACGTAGCCAGTTACCAATGCCAACAAAGGTATACTCTTCGGGCCGAATAAACGAATATTCAAAAAAGGTTAGGTAGAACGAAAGCAGCAGCGGATAGAGACCAAAGGCCACATAGAGCAGGATCCACGGTGCTACAAAGAGATAGCCCCAGCCATAGCGCCGCATCCGCGGCCATAGACCGGGTCGCGGCTCTTTCTTGATTGGTCTCCGGCTTGGCAGCGACATCGTATTTGCCATTTGGTATGCTCCTTGCTCCCCTACACTCGAAAGACCGAGCTTGAGCCGCGACCGGAGTTTAGGGAAACCCCGGTCGCTCAGTTGGATACTTGTCTACGGTGCCGCTAGGGTATCGCGGGCCTGTTGGGCCGCGGTTTCTACGGCCTGTTCGGGTGTCAGACGATCCTCAACCGCCGTCTGCTGATAGACCCCCAGCAATTGGTTGGCGACACGGTCGGCGGCGTCAAATTGTTGCGGCAATACCGCCGTCTCTAGCATCTGTACAAAAGGCAACCGTGCTGGCGCTTGGAAATAGGGATCAGTCTTTAGGTTAGTCAGGGTCGGCAGATAGCCAAGCTGCTGCAAGAAGACCAAGTTGTTCTCATCTTCCATAAGAAATTGCACAAAACTCCAGGTCTGCTGTTCACGGTCGGGATTGGTGCGCAGGATCATCAACCCGCGTCCGCCATAGGTGGTGTAGGCCGTATCACCCGCATTTGGCACCGGCACCGGCGCAATTCCCACATCTTCCCCAACCACCATGGGGGTCTCGGCGGCAGACTGCAAGTTGGGCTCCCAAGAATAGCCATATTGGGGCCACATGCCAATCGAACGGCTAAAGAAGCTCTGTTCCATGGTCGGCGGGGCGAATTGCTGTGCTTTTTGGTTGAAGTCAAAGAAAGCCGCGAGCTGACACTCAGGCGCATCGAAGACAATGTCAGTCCCCAGCCGATTGAGCAAGAGACACTGATTTTGGTTGGCATTCAGATAGATGGGCTGTAGCATGTTCCAATACCAGCCGCCCCACGAGAGCGCATCATTCCAAAAAACAGTGCCATAGACTTGGTTGCCATTGGAGCGGTTCGGTAGGCTACTGATCTGCTCGGCGGCGGCCAAGAATTCATCCCAGGTGGTCGGGGGCGCTTCGGGGTCTAGGCCCGCTTCTTCAAACAATTGTTTGTTGTAGATCATCGCCGTCACATCGGCCCCAATCGGCACATAATAATGGTGACCATAGAGCTGCTCCACCGTGGCAGGATCTATCCGTTCTAGCAGTTCGGGAAAGCCAGCCAAGTCTTCCAAAGGGAGTGCGGCACCACTTGCCGCCAATCGTCCAATCAAAGAGCCAAAAGAAACCACAATTAAATCGGGTTGATTGCCCGCGGCAATCAGCGCATCAAACGCGCCACCCTCGGGCTCTTCTTCAACTGTCACCGTGACGCCAGGGTTCGCTTCCATAAATTTTTCGGCCAAGGCGCGCATAGTCTCGCTCATCGCCCCACGCACCACGGCAACGCGAATAGTGCCTGCTGCGGCGGGCGAGACCGTGATCGCTGCGGACGTTTCAGCAGCGGGTGCCGCGGTAGTTGCTACCGCTTCGGGCGCAGGCGCGGTATAGTTGCCACCAGAACAGGCAACCAGCAACAGGGCGACCACAAGCAGCCACGAAGCGAGCGCCACAGGATGACTGCGGCCCGCATGGTTCATCATCATCTTTTCTCCTTTATTCTTCTTGAGCACCATTATTCTTCTTGAGTACCATCGCGTGACGGTAATCTTCCGCTGGGTGGGCGAAATTTCTGTGCAAAAGTGGGTGTAGGCAACGCTTAGGTTCTACTGCATCCAGTAGGGGAGTCTCGGTTGCCGTTTTGTCTAGCCCCAGTCTAGCCGCGCGTGGTTTATGGTTTGGTGTACTTCTATATAGCCCACAGGCACATCATAGGGTAGATTGACGCGTGATTGTCTAGCTTGGCTTTTCGTTCATGGGGTTAGAGTGAGGGTAGAAAGGAGAGGAAGCAAAGGTGATACAAAAAGGTGACGCAAACGAGAAGAGCATCTATGTTTTCGTCAGGTACCACGGCGCTTGAGGCCGGCTTTTTCATAGACGGCATCGATCACCCGCATATTGGCTACGCCATCGCGCCCGTCGGTTAAGAGCGGCTGCGGCTGTTGGATGGCATCCACAAAGGCATGCAATTGATAGGCGTAGGTCGTTGCGCCGGGCAGTTGTTCGGTGCGCGTGCCCGTTGCCGTCTGCACCTGCACGCGGTGATAGAGTTGGGGCAGAATGGGGTTGAGGACCGTCATTTCGCCAGCAGTGCCAATCACCCGCGCCGTGATCCGGATCAAGTTGGTGGACCAGAAGGCACAGGTAAACGAAGCCGTAACGTCATTGGGAAAAGCGAGCTGCGCAGTCATCCAGCGATCAATTTGGGGAGCCGCGGTCTGCGCTTGGGCGCGCACAACCGTTGGCTCTGTCCCCACCAGAAAGCGCAGCAAGCGAATGGCATAACAACCAAGATCCATGGTTGCGCCACCGGCCAGATCATAGCGAAGGCGAATATCCCACCAGCGCCACATGAGCGTGCAAAAGGAGAGATCAAGCTGACGGAGTTGCCCCAGTTCGCCACTATCGATGATGGCTTTCATGCGCTTGGCAAGGGGATGATAGAGGGTATGAAACGCTTCCATCAAGACCAGACCAGTCGTTTCGGCCCGTTGTGCCATCGCTTCCGCTTCCTGAGCATTGGCGGCTAAGGGCTTTTCGCATAACACATGCTTGCCAGCCGCCAATGCACGGAGGGTCCATTCGGCGTGGAGGCTATTGGGCAAGGGATTATAAATGGCGTCAATGGTTGCATCAGCCAGCAACGCAGCATAGGTGTCGTAGACTTGGGGAATGCCATGCTTCGTGGCAAAGGTGCGCGCGACTTGTGGCTCGCGCGCGGCCAGCGCGGTGATCGCTACCCGCTCATTTTGACGAGCTGGATAGATCAAGGCATTCGGCGTGATACGCGCCGCGCCAAGCACGCCAATCCGTAAGGGTGGCTGGTTCAGGCAGCACCTCTTTCTTTAGGCTTAGCCGTTATGCCATCGGGGAATGCCAAACAAACTTAATCAACAGTGTACCTAGCCGATGGGGCCTAGCTCAGCCCATAGAAACGTTCGGCATTCTCGGCGAGGAGCTTACGTTGGTCTTGTTCGCTGCGGCTGGCAATAATTTCCAGCAAGGCCGTCACCCATTCGCGATAGGACGCGACGAGGGTGCAGACCGGCCAATCGCCGCCAAAGACCACCCGGTCGGGACCAAAAACATCTAAACAATGATTAACAGTGGGGGCCAGCGTGGCCGCCGTCCACTGGCCCGGCGTGGCGCTGGCAACGATCCCCGAAATTTTGCAGATGACGTTGGGATGGTTTGCAAGGGCCTGCATATCGTCCAGCCACTGTTGGCGGGTATGGGCGAAGGGCACATTGGGATCAACTGTCGGCTCCGTTTTGGCCGCCACCACATTGGGATCAGCATTGCCACAATGATCAACCACAAAGCGCGTCTCTGGGCATTGAGCCACCAAGGCAGCGGCCTGTCCCAGTTCGCCTGGGCGCAGGCAGAGGTCAAAACTCATGCCCAGTTCCCCGAGCAATTGGATATTTTTCACAAAGGTCGGCTGAAGGCAGTAGCCAGCGGGGGTCCCTGGCCCATGGAGCACTTGGCGCACGCCCTTAATGTACGGATTGCCTTTGAATTGGGTGATGTAGGGTACGAAAGCATCCGTAGCAGGCCGCCCCGAGATCACCGCAGCAACGGTGGGTGTATCGTCGCGTTGGGACTGTTCAATGACATAGTGCGCTTCCGCCACTTGTTGTTCGGGTGCGACATCGACTTCCATATAGACGGCTTTAACAACGTTCAGACCGGCGGTCGCGGCGGCATAATCACTTTGCAAATAGCTACGATTGATGGCCGGCGCGCCGCTGACCCAGGGCAAGGTAAATTTACTCAAGTCCCACAAATGCTGATGGGTATCAATGATTGGTAACATGGTTCCTCCGCGTTTCCTTGGCTGTACGCTCAATGGCATGGCAAGTTTGGCTGCCGCTATTGTAACCTGCTCAGGGCAGGGACGCAACTAGGCGCGGTAGATCACCGTGGCGAGACCATTTTGCTAGCACAATGGCTTGTCTCACCATCAGAAAATTAACTTAGGTTAATCTTTTGATTTAATTGAGGTTATCCCAATAATTCACCGAGGTTATCGATATAGTTTATCGCGACCTTATCACCTTTCCCCAAAACCAAGCCCAATCCCCCCTTGATTTTCTGGCGACCTATGCCATACTGGTAACCACAAACCGCAATTGGAAATAGGGCTCAATAGCGGGTCCTTTTTGGAAAAGTAGAGGGAATTCTACGCGATGATTGTAGAAGTATTGCAAATGACGCTGGCAATTGCGCTTTTCGGGGTGGGGGTTGTGCTCTTTGGCATTACTCAACTGGCGCGTCAGGGCACGGTGGTCACGCTAGCGGTGCCCGTGTGGGCACGATGGGGCGTTAGTATTGTTTTCCTGCTCTTGGTCACAGGTGGCTTGGTTCAACTGACCTAGGCTCTCTCACCTACCGACATGGCGAATCTCTCCCTCCCAGTGAGCACAAGCTCGCTTTTGACTGAATGACAAGCCGTGTATGTGACAGCCATTCTTGCCACATACACGGCTTTTACGTGTCGCTTATCCTCTATGCTGCGGTCTGTTTCCCTATTTCAGTGCACCCACAATGGCGTCTAGGTTGTAGCGCATGAAATCGAGATAAGTAGCAGCCGGTCCATCAGCCGCGCTCAGGGCATCACTATAGAGAACCACGACCTGAATCCCCAAATCTTGTGCCAGTTGTTCCGCTAGGCGCGGGTTTACCGTGGTGCCGACAAAAATGGCCTTCACCCCTTCTGCGGCTAGCTGATCCTGCAAGGCAGCCAAGGATTGAGCGGACGGTTCGGCAGCGGTGCTCAATGAGGGCATCAGCGCGCCGACAATTGTAAAACCATACTCAGCTGCAAAATAGCCAAAGGTTTCGTGGTCAGTCACCAATTTGCGATTGGCCGTAGGAATCGTCGCGACCTTGGTACGGATTTCCGCGTCTAACGCATCCAACTGCGCTTGGTAAGTCGTCGCCGCCGCGGTATAGTGATCGGCGTGAGCAGGATCGAGTTCACGCAACGCCCGCTGAATGTTTTCAACCCAGATCTTTACGTTGCCCACCCGTTGCCAGGTATGCGGGTCGGCACCTTCGTGATGATGCGCTTCGGCATGCGCTTCGGCGTTATGATCCGCATCGGCATGCTCGGCTTGCTCTTCATCTGTGTGCTCTTCATCTGTGTGCTCTTCATCTGTGTGCTCTTCATCTGTGCTGATCTCATGTGTGGGAACGCCGACGCGAACCGGGACGACCGGCGCATTGACATTCGCCAACAGATGGGTCAAGTTTTCTTCCAAATGCAGGCCATTGATAAAAACAACCTGGGCATCATCCAGGCTGCGCAGATCTTGTGGTGTCGGTGTATAGCTGTGGGGATCCACACCCGCGCCCATGAGCGCGTAGAGGGTGATCTGGTCACCACCAATCTGAGCCACAACGTCGGCAACCAAACTCGTCGAGGCGACTACCTGTAACTTTTCACCAGCGGCTAAGGTCACGGGTGTCAGCATGGGAAAGGTATCTGCCGCTGCCAACGCAGGGTCAGTGTGCTGGGAAGTACCGTTGGGTGTTGGTGCTTGGTCACGATTGCCCAGGCTGCCAGCCAGACCGGACGGACTACAGCTAGTCATCAGCAAAAGCAAAAACATACACCAATGGCGTGTCCGATGGATAGATGGGAAAGAACGGGTCATCATAGCCTCCTTAGCCGAACCAGCGCCGACCTCGTCCGTCAGCATTGGCTCACATTTTTATTTGAGAATATTTCTCATTTACAGAAGGGTATCATGACCAATCGCCTACTGTCAAACCATGCAACAGCAGACAACGCAACAAGTAGATCGGCTCATCCGGGTGGCTCTCCTAGTCTTCTGGCCGCGTGGGAGGGGATAGATCGTCTTAGCTCACGCTGTTTAGGCGTGCGGGGAGGATTTTATCGATTAGACTGACTACCTTTTTTATGAGCAAGCTCCACCCCTGTGATATACTAAAAGCTTGGAAAACGCGTAAACCGCAATCGAGGCAGCCATGCAGCAAAGGCGTGAGCAATCAACACAACGTCGCGTATGAGCAGCTGTCGCAAGGATGAGCAGGAGGGGTTGATGAGTTATGACGGTCGCGTCCATACGGTGCGGATCGGGAGCTTGACACGCGCTTTGCCGCTCTTCGAAGTTGCACCCGGTGTCAAGATTGCCATTTTCAATATGCTAGGCGACACCGCAGTGATTGAGATGGCGGCCAGCCTCCTGGCGGAACAGTTGCCGTCAGCGACCGAAGTCTTGATCACCCCCGAGGTAAAGGCCGTGCCGCTAGCGCATGCGCTTTCGGTGCGCGCCAAAGTGCCCTATGTGGTGGCGCGCAAGATTCGCAAACCCTATATGGTCAATTGTTTAGAAGCGGAAGTGGTCAGTATTACCACCGGTAAACCGCAAACGCTTTATATTGATGGCAAAGATGTACCGCTCATTCAAGGCAAACGGGCGGTGATTGTCGATGATGTGATTAGTACGGGCAGCACCTTGCGGGGGCTCAAAGCGCTGGTTGAACGGGCGGATGCCACCCTCGTTGGCGAAATGGCCGTCTTCACCGAGGGTGATCCCAATGACTGGACGCAGGTGATTGCATTAGGCCATCTTCCTATTTTTACTTCATAACTTATGTCAACTATTTACGCACAGATTGAAAAAATTAATCACCGTTTTGACGAGCTTGAACAGTTATTATCTGATCCGGCTGTGCTGGCTGATTATGGTCGCATGACCGAACTCGCCCAAGAACGGAGCGAAATTGAAGAATTGGTCGCGGCTTTTCGGCGCTATCGCACGGTTGAAAAACAGTTGGTGGAAAATCAGGCGCTCTTAAACGAGAGCGATGAGGAGCTACGCGAACTGGCTGAGTTGGAGATCGAGCAACTGGAAACCGAGCGCGGCACCCTGGAGCAGGCGATGAAACAACTGCTGCTGCCTAAAGATCCCAAAGATGATAAAAATGTCATCCTAGAAATCCGGGCAGGTACCGGTGGCGATGAGGCCGGGCTCTTTGCCGCGGAACTCCATCGCATGTATTTGCGTTGGTCGGAGGATCATAAATTTAAGAACGAAACGCTCAGCATGAGCGAGACGGGCTTAGGCGGTGTCAAAGAAGTGATCTTTGCCATCAAAGGCAAGGGGGCCTATAGTCGGCTCAAATATGAATCGGGCGTCCATCGCGTACAACGGGTGCCAGTGACAGAAAGCCAAGGCCGCATTCACACCAGCGCGGCCACCGTTGCCGTATTGCCCGAAGCCGATGAAGTCGAAGTGCAGATCAACGATACCGACATTCAGATCTCGGTCTCGCGCGCGAGCGGCCCTGGTGGTCAAGGTGTCAATACCACCGACTCGGCGGTACGGTTGGTGCACGTCCCCACAGGCATTGTCATTGAGTGCCAGGACGAACGCAGCCAGCTCCAAAATAAGCTGAAGGCAATGCGCATCTTGCGCACCCGGCTCTATGATTTGGAGCTACAGCGCCAGCGGGATGAGATCGACGCCACCCGCAAGAGCCAGGTTCGCTCGGGTGATCGCAGTGAAAAGATCCGCACCTATAACTTTCCCCAAAGCCGCGTGACGGATCATCGGATCAATATGACCATCTACCAGCTAGATGCCGTCATGAATGGCGATCTGGATCAGTTTATTGACGAGTTAGCGCAACAAGATCAAGCGGAACGCCTACAAGCGCTTGCCGATGAAACGGCCTAACCAAAGCGAATGGTAGGTTGACGGCGACCCACTGAGCAATGATGGCAGCGCAGTCAGGCCCGCCGCAACCATTGCCCTTGTTATTTGTTGTTATATAAGTTAGAAGTTACACAGTTGGCTGGGTAACAGAGACCTAACAGGTTTGGAAAACCTGTCAGGTCTGGCCTAGGTGCGTAACTCCTAATAAGTAATGCTTGTCTAGGAACTGTCTTTCCCCGAGCAGTTCTGGATGGTCCCACGACAATGACGTCGAAGGGATAGTGATTATAGCTTCTGGCACTTTGCAAGGGCTACCTGTGCAGTGTTCCAACTAGCCCTCACCCCATACACTGTGGCAGTCCGCCTGCGCTTCCAGAGCGTGTACAAAGGAGGCTCCTTTTGGCTATTTTGCAGGTCAATGAAAGACCAGCAGTGTCACTCCAATTTCCAGTCGCTTCACAACGGCGTGACCGTACTGACGAAACCCAGCTATCCATCCATCATCACACAACACGACCGAGCGATTCCTTGCAAACCGATTCACCTGATCCGCTTTTTACCGCGCAACCACCTGCCTTTTGGCAAAAAGTTGTCTGGCGTCTCATGCCATCGACGACCATCGGGCGCGCCCTCATTTCGGCCCGCGAACGGCTCGACGAAGCCGGCTCGCCGACCGCAAGTTTGGATGCCCAGGTGATTTTGGCCTATGTGTTGGAGGTGGATCGCAGCTGGCTTTTTGCCCATCACGAATATACCCTCTCGGCAGAACAGGCCAATGCCTACACCGAGTTGATCGAACGCCGCATGCACCACGAACCAGTCGCCTATTTGATTGGACGCAAGGAATTCTATGGCCTAGAGTTTCAGGTCGATCGACGGGTCTTGATCCCAAGGCCAGAGACTGAATTGCTGGTGGACGCCGTGCTAGATTTTGTCAGTGCAAGAGCCGATTACGCCTATCTGGTTGCCGATGTCGGGACAGGCAGCGGCGCGATTGCCCTAGCGGTGGCCGCCAACGCACCACAAGTTGCCGTCTATGCCATCGACCTCAGCACCGATGCGCTAGCCGTAGCGCAAGCCAATGTCACCCGGCTGGATGAACGCCAACAAGTGCGCCTACTACAAGGGGATCTGCTCGCCCCGCTGCCCGAAGCGGTGGATGTGATCGTAGCCAACCTGCCCTATATCAGCAGCAGCGTCTACCCAAAGCTGGACGCCGATGTACGGGACTATGAGCCCAAATTGGCGCTCGAATCTGGCCCCGAAGGGCTGGATGCGATTACGCGTCTTTTACAGCAAGCGCCAAACTATCTCCGTCCCGAAGGGGCTATTTTTCTAGAGATCAGCTATGACCAAGGCCAAGCAGCGCTCGCCTTGGCCAAACGGCTCTTGCCCAATGCCTATCATGTCTCCTTGCGGCAGGACTACCATGGTCATGATCGCCTGGTCACCATCATCCTATAAAGGCAGGGCCTGACGCTGCTCCGTAGGCCCTGTTCCCAATGCGCCGTTGCGCCCAGTGAAACAGGTAAGATCTATGTCAAAGAAGGCTCCCTTCGATCTTGTTGTGCTTGATCTCGATGGCACAGTTCAGGATCTGTTTCAAGCGGGTGGCGCAACGGTGCGTGTGCAGAATGCCATTGCCGCTGTCCAAGCGACCGGCATGCCACTCACCGTTGGCACAGGGCGTACATTGGACTAGGTACGGACACATACAGCCTATCTCAACCTACAATATCCTGCCATTACGGCCCATGGCGGTGTGATTGGTGATCCACAAACGGGCCACATCTACGCGGAAATGAGCATTCCGCTCTCGATTGCCCAGGAGATCGCGCTTTGGTTGGATGAGGTTGGTCTCATCACCACGCTCTATATCAACGACGAAGCTGGGCATACCCATCTCTATCAAAATCGCCTAGCGACCGAGCCAGCCGAGCAAGCCTTTCATGACTATGTCTTTGGCACACCGCGCGCGCTCCAGCCCCATTTTCAAAGGCTCCTGCACACACCGCATACACGCCCTCCCATGAAGTTTTTAACCGACAACGATCCCGCGCGCGAAGGTGATGTTCTGCCCGAATTGCAGAAACGCTTTGGCGACGCACTCTACATTACCCGCAGCCATCCACGGCTAGTAGAAGGAATGGCACAGGGCGTCAATAAAGGAGCTGGCCTGCAATACTTATGTGAATTGCTCCAGATCGATCCACAGCGAACGCTGGCTATTGGCGATAATGACAATGATATTCCACTGTTGCGGGCGGCGGGTTATGGTGTGGCCATGGGGAATGCATCGCCTGGGCTTAAGGCGGTAGCCGACTGGATTGCCCCTTCTATCGAAGAAGATGGCGCGGCAGTAGCCCTAGAAGCCCTGATCCTCGCCAAGTTGTGAACGCACCGCCCTAATGAAGGGTAAGCAATGAAAGCGGTAGAGCTTACTCGTGCGCTTTCGCGCCGCTTGACCGAGC
>JAHBVH010000083.1 GCA_019637645.1 Caldilineaceae bacterium | reverse complement strand
GGCGCTGCGTTGGGCATAGAGCCGTTGAAAGGCCGGACTTTGGCGGTCAAGTTCATCCGGCAGTTTTTAGGGTGGCGCAGCGCCCGATGGCCCAGTAGGGCGGCACTAGGGGCCGTGGTGGCCTACGTTTAAGATTTTCTCCACAAGTTGCCAAAGTTGGGTATGCTCTTTACTGTGCGGCTGTAACAGGGAGGTACAATAGAAGCGCATTAAAATTGCCGACCTGTATAGTCAGCCGTGTTGATAGACAACCACGGGTGGGTCGGCAAGCGGAGTAAGAGGGAACGCAAAATGAACGTCGAAGCAGAATTGAAAACATTGGCTGCCAAACATGGGTTTTCTGTGGACGCTGTGCGGCAGCTCTATGGAGCCATTCAGGCTGGCAATGGCGCGGCTGCCCAGTTTTCGCATGCCGAATTTGGCGGGATGGGGCAATGGATGCGGGGAGGGATGTTGATGATTGGGGATATGTTTAACCATTCACTCAAGGGGCGCGTCGATGCCCTTTGCCATGATCTTTCTGCACTCTATTGGGCCGCACCGGCAGCCACAACAGCCACTGCTGCCGTGGGATGGGGCCGAACAGCCGCCAGTTGGTGGCCAGCCGAATTGGGCATGCCAGCCTCGTCGGGCGGCCAAAATGCTCTGGAATATGCCTACTTCCCCCAGGTCAATCGGGTGGCGGTACGCCAAGCCAAACAGGTCACCCTCTATGATTCAACCGGCCACCAAATTGGCGGCTTTAGCCAACAACAGGGAGCACGGCAAGATCTCTATTTCACCTCGCAGCGCGGTATGTTCCCCATAGCGTCCCTACCGGTAGTGGCCTAGATGTGAAAGGTGCTGTGCGATCGCGCAGCACCTTTTTTCTTTACTGCCAGACCAAGGCCACCCCCGTATAGCTCTCCGGTTGGTGGAGGAGGCCATCATAGGCCGTTTTGATGGCGCTTGGTGGCAACTGGTGGGAGACGAGCGGCTCGACCTGCAAGAGGCCACGCCGCAGCCAATCAAAAATGGTCTCTTGCTTGCTCCATTGGGAGGTGCGATTTCCCACATCAGGGTACATCGGCACACACCATTCCAACGCCCCCCGCAACGTGATCCAGCGAAGATGCACATCGGACAATAGTTCGGTCAAGTTGCCCTCTACCGGCACCCGGGGCGAGCCCAGAATCACCAATTGCCCAAAACTGGCCGTTGCTTTGGCGGCCTGCATCACTACCGCGCTGTGACCGACGGCATCGACGGTAATCGCGGCGCCTTTGCCACCGGTCAGTTCCATAATCGCCGCTTGCGTACTTTCTGGATCGCCACCCACGGTCAATTCGATCCCACATTGTTCGGCCAAGGTGCGGCGATAGGGCACCGGATCTACGCCAATCACCCGGCAGCCGCGGATCCGAAACATTTGGGCCGCTAGATTGCCCACGGTCCCCAGGCCAAAGACGGCAACCCACGGATTATCGCGAATTTCGCTGACAATCAGCGCGGTCATGGCGACACCAGCCATCCGCGTGGCCGCTGCCAAGACGGGCGGAATATCCGCCGGCACGGGCACCACCAACCGCTTTTGGGAATAGCGCACCAGCGAGGCATGGTTACCATAGCTAAAGACCCGCTGCCCAACTTTAACCCGCTCCACACCAGCGCCGACCGCCTGCACCAGGCCGACGTTGGCATAGCCCGATCGCCAAGGGTATGTACACCAGTTGCCAGGGAGAAAGACCTTGGGCTCTTTGCCGGTGTAGTTCGCCAGCTCCGTCCCCGCGCTAATAAAGGTTGCCTCGGTTTCAATCAACAATTCATCAGCGGCCAAGGGACGCTCCTCGAAGGGTACGGTCTGTAGCTCTACGGCATGCTGGCCGGTTACGACCACTTGATTTATCTCACGCATATCGTTCCTCTTTTGGTTTGTTCTCTAGATCTTAGTAAAGTTGTAGTCATCCTTGTGTTTGTACAATCGCATACTCGTACACCAAAGCGCGACGTGGCACCGGGATGGTGTAGGGAGCAGTTGCCGTTGGGGTCAACGCGGTGGCGGCCACGGGTACCGCGCTCGATAACAACGACGCCCCGCTACTGTCATGGAAGGTGGCAACGACCACCCTGTTGCTCGCCGCAACTGAAACGTAGGTTGTCCCTGTGGCCGTCCGGGTCAACGTAGCCGTGGGTAAAGGCGGCAGCATACGCGGCGTTGGCGCGATGGTTCCCACAACCGCCAATGCAAGGCGCGGTCAGCTCTATCTTACCACGAAAACAGGCGAGTAAAAAGCAAAAACGGTAGGGCAGACAAGCCGCGGATGTTTGTCAATCTGCTTGGTTTGCTGCATACTTGCAGGCAGTATGTCACAAACAATCATGCTCATCAAGCAATGGAAAAGAGTCACAATGTCTACTCTATCACCAGCTATCATCCAAACCATTCAACAGGCCGTCAACCAGGAGCGGCTGCTGGAAACGGCCATGGCCTTGGTCGCAGTGCCTAGCCCCACTTGTTCGGCAGGCGCCGCCGCCGATCGCTTAGCCGCCATTCTCCAAGCCGATGGCTTTACGGTGGAGCGACCAACCGCCGATTGGCCAGAAGCGCCCGCGGTCGTCGTGCGTTTCGATACCGGCAAACCAGGGCGTATTCTGCAGTTTGATGGTCATCTGGATACGGTTCATTTGCCCTTTGTGCCGCCACGGGTGGAAGATGGTATCTTCTACGGCTCTGGTGCTTCGGATATGAAGGGCGGCATTGCGGCCTTTGTCGAAGCGCTACGGGTGCTGCGCGACACCCAGAGCCTGCCCGGCGGCGGCATCTTGGTCACCGCCCATGATCACCACGAAGGGCCGTGGGGCGACCGCCGCCAAGTCTATGCCTTTATCCGTGATGGCCTTGTGGGCGATGCGGTGCTATTGCCCGAATATCTGGCCGACCGTTTACCGGTTGCCGGACGTGGCATGGCGATCTTTGAAGTGCGGATTACCCGCGCGGGCGAACCGGTTCACGAGGTTTTGCGGCCCGCCAACACGCCCGATGTGGTCAAGACGGGTGCGGCTTTGGTCAGTCGCTTGCACAGTTTCAACGAGGAGCTGCAAGCCATTACCGCGCCCTATGTGGGTTCAGATTCCACGTTTGTGGGACACATTCAGGCCGGTGAAATCTATAACCAGTCCCCAACGCTTTGTGTGGTCAACGGAACCCGCCGCTGGGTTACACCGGGGCAAGCCCAAGTGGTAGAGGCCAAGTTTGCCCAGTTGCTCCAGGCGATCGCCGCCGAAAGCGGGACGCAAATTACGTTGGACTATCAAGTACAAGGCGAAGCATGGCAACTTGACACAGCCCAACCCATCGTCACCGCCTTCCAAGCCGCCTATACAGGCATCACCGGTGCGCCGCTCTCGCTCGGGGCAAAACCCTTTGTGGACGATGGCAGTTCCTACATCACCACCGGTGGCATTCCGGCCCTCACCCATGGCCCCGATGCCAAGGGAGCCCATACCCTCAGCGAAGCTGTCCCCGTGGCCGAATTGGTACGGGTGGCCCAAGTCTACGCCTTGACCGCTATCGGCTTTTGTGGCGCTGCGACATCACCACGATGATCATAGGACGCAGACGAACGCGGATTTTGCGTCACCGTATCCGCAAAATCCGCGTTCATCTGCGTCAATCCGCGTCCTATTGCCTATCACCCACTTACGCTTGGAGCAGGGTTGGCACATAGGTATGCCAATCAGTCGCCTGTTCGTAGGCGTGGCCCGCGCGACAGAGCAGGGCTTCTTCGAAATGGCGTCCCACCAATTGCAGGCTGATCGGCAACCCTTCTTGGTCAAAGCCACAGGGCAGCGAGAGGGTGGGGTTCCGGCTAAAATTGAAGAGATAGGTATAGCGTGTCCGCACATAGCCAGGCTGGAGAAGCGCATTGCCCTGGGCGTCCATGGGCGGCGCCGTCGTGGGCATCGTGGGGCAGAGCAAGAGATCCATCTGCTCAAAGAGCGGCGCCAATTGGCAGGCAAAGGTCTCCCGCAACGCATGCGCCTTGGCATAGTCTTGGGCGCTCAGCTTGGCCGTATTATCCAACAATTCTCGGAAGGGGCCATATTCGGCGGCCCGTTCCGGGTAGAGCCCCTCATGGGCCACCAGTGCATCAGCCCCAGTAAGGGTTAACCACGCCGTGGTGGTCTGCTGAGGATCGGGCTCTGGCACCGTCACAGGCACAATTTCGGCCCCCAATTCCGCCAAGACACGAATCGCCGTGTGGACAGCTGCACTCACCGCGGGCTGAACGCCCTCGGTGATATAGCGTTCGTCCACACCAATACGAATACCAGCAACACCCTCCGCCAAGGCAGCCAAATAATCGGGCACGGGTAGGCGGCTCGAGGTCGGGTCCAACGGATCAAAGCCCGCCATCGCTTGTAACATGGCCGCGGCGTCGGCAACGCTACGGGTCAAGGGACCGATATGGTCGAGCGAGGCAGCCAAGGGGAAGACACCGGCTCGGCTCACCCGCCCATAGGTGGGCTTTAACCCGACTGTGCCACAAGAGGCAGCCGGAAAGCGAATCGAGCCCCCTGTGTCCGTGCCGATGGCCCCATAGCAGAGCCCCGCCGCCGTCGCCACCCCAGAACCACTCGATGAGACCCCCGGCCAGCGCCCTGCGCCCCATGGGTTGACCGGGATAGGCCGATACGGATGGTGCCAACGCAAGGCAAACTCGGTCATGTGGAGTTTGCCCAAGAGAATTGCGCCAGCCTGTTCTAACTTCCAAACACTCGTCGCCGTTTGATCGGGAATCCAGTCGCGCAAGAGCAACGAACCACAAGTGGTCGGGATGCCTTGGGTAAAGCAGAGATCTTTGACCGCCACCGGAATACCATGGAGCGGCCCCCGGTAGTGCCCAGCCGCGATCTCGGCTTCGGCGGCGGCGGCTTGGGCCAACGCCTGATCGGCCAAGACCGTTACATAGCTATGGAAGCGAGGGTCCAGTGTCTCAATCCGTGCCAATAGTTGGTGCGTTAATTCAACGGGTGAGAGTTCACCCGTCCGCAACAGTGGGGCAAGTGCCGTAAACGAAGAGAGGGCAAGTTCAGTCATGCGGATGGCCTCCAGCCAAATTACCAAAGCAAATTATATAAATCCGTCCCACGCGAGCAAGACGGTCGCATGAGAAATAACGCAGAAATAACCCAGAAATAACCCAGCCGGGAGGTGTCCCCAGTGATCTGTATTATAGGCAAACAGGCCCCATTTCTACAAGCTGAGATTTGATGTTCCCTGCGCAAATTGATATGATATTTTTCGTGAAACACTGTTTTAGATCAAACGCAGAGCCACTCTAGGTTCTTGCGCGGCCGCGCAACACAAAACAAGGAATAGACTTTATGCGTGTCACGGGCGTCGACGCCACCGGCTTTACCTTTATTCACCTGACCGACTTGCACCTCATGGCAAGCGAGCATGGTGAAATCTATGGACAATCGCCAGCTCGCAAGCTGGAGCAAGTCATTGAATATATCCGCAGCCTGGAAATTACGCCAGCCTTTTGGATCATCACCGGCGACCTCGTTAACGCTGGGCAAGTGGCAGAATATGCGAAACTGAAAGAAGCGCTGACCGAGCTTGAGCGCTTTGGGGTACCGATTTTCTTAGGGATCGGAAACCACGATGCCCGCGGGCCTTTTCGGCAAGTCATCTTAGGTCAAGCGCCCGATAACCCAGCCCAGCCCTATTACTACAGCACTCAGATCGGCGACATCAATGTCATTATGTTGGATAGTCAAGTGCCTAATGAAGTCCATGGGCATTTGGGGGCCGACCAATTGGCCTGGTTAGCTGCCGAATTGGATAAGCCGGTCAGCGGTCATTTGATCGCCTTGCACCACCCGCCCGTGGAGAGTACGGTTGCGCTCTTGGCCCCCTGGATGCTGACCAATCGTGCGGAGTTAGCCGCGGTTTTGGCGGGCCGTGAGAATATCCTCGGCATTCTGAGCGGCCATATTCATTTTAACCATGTCACCCGCTTTGCCAATACCTATTCCTTTACCACCCCCGCTGTGCTCTACACCATCGATCCGGGTGTCCAAAAGAATTTCCGTGGGCTGGATGGTTCCGGCTTTGCCATTGGCACCGTATGCCATGGCCAACTCTATATGAACACGGTCATGCTGCCCGGCCCAGCCAACGAAGTGATCTATCGCCAACTCTAACAGACCAAGCAGCGCTATCGATCGCTCAGGCCGCCGCGCACAACTGAATTGGCCCGAGCAATCCCGAGGGCAGTTGCAACCCTTCATAGCGGTTGGCAAGCGAGTTGGTCACCCATACGTCGAGGTGATTCATGCCTGGTTGGCACGCTCGATCAATCCGTAAACAATAGGGCGACCACGCCGCCACGCCCACTGGTCGCGCGTTGATCTGCACCGCGGCAATGTCGCCGACCTGCCCCAGATCCAAAAAGAGCGGCTGGGCGAGCTGCTCCGCGGTGACGGTGAATTCGGTGGCAAAGCGGAGACGACCCGCAAAGGTTTCCCAAGCCGGTTGGCGCGCCCAATCGCCAGGGCAAGCTAGCGCTACGGGTGCGCCAGTTTCATCAAACGCAGACCAAGGGCCAGCCAGCGTTGTGATCGCCGCACCGGGGAGCGGCACAGGGACAATGGCCGTGGATGGTGCGGCGTGCGGATCGACCGCCAGAATGGCACTGGCGCGGCGTGGTAGCACGAGCTCGGTATAGAGCCGACCTTGGCGCACCGTTGCCGGCCACGGTTGGGTGGTGCCATCGAGTGGATTCCAATACTCGAGCGCGCCAACCGTCGCCAGGGAACATGCACCGGCGATGGTCTCTTCTCCTTCATTCACTAGCAGATAAAAGTCCCGTTCTGCTTTGCGATAGTGAAGTACACGCAGATCGGGGGCGTCAGGCCAATCCAGATCGCGCCCCACCGTCGCCGCCAAGGTCGCGCCCAAGGTTGGCTCTTCCCAGGTTGTGAGGAGCAGCCCGCCGGCAGCGGCAAATTGCGCTAGCCGGGGATGGGTCGCGGAGGCGGGTGGATCACAGACCACCGCCCGAAAGTGCTGGGGGCCGATGACCAAGGTATTGCCAACCAATTGGGCTTGGTCCAGCGCCTGTTCGTCGAGATAGAGGAAATCGATCTGTTGCTGATAGAGGCAACGGGCAGCCTGCCAAGCGGCTTCGTGACCATGGGTCAAAATCGCCACGGCACATTGCTCCACCCCATCGCTCAACAGCCAAGCCACCCGGCGCAAGTAATCACCGATGAGCTGAAAATAGGGCCACCAGAGATTGTGGAGGCCAATATCTGGTTCGCTTTCAAAGGCACGACGGCCCCGCACCGAATAAAAGGCGGCGTGCAAAAAGAAGAGATTATTGCCCCGCACCAAATGCCAATCCAACAACCATTTGGTTTCGTCCAGAGTCAACTGCCAGCCATAGGCACCGAGCACTTCGGAGCCATTGCGGCGGCTGGCTTGTAGCGCGGCGGCACTGCTGGCACATTTGGGCGCGCAACTATGCGGCCCTTCCAAGGCTGTAGGCGCGCCGGGCGTCACCCAACGCCAGACCATATCCTGCCCCGGCCACTGAAATTGTCGCAGCGCGCCAAAGTCATTGCTTTCGGCGGGGTGGCCCGTTAGCGCGATGCCATGTGCCGCGCACCAATGGCTTTGTGCGCCATAGAAAACACGCTCCAGCCGGGCATAGACCGCGTCGGTGTAATGCTGCCGAAAAGCCGCGGTGCGCGGGCCACAGTCGAGCCAGAGCGCCGGAAGCCAACGGAGCAGATCTTCGTCCCAACCGGTCTGAACGTCGGCGAGGAAGCCCGGGGTGTAGGGCCACGGGTCGGGGCCTCGTTGGCTACCGCGGCCTAAAACCATGGGCTCATCGGTAAACATGGCGACCACGGTGCTGCCAAAATGGTCATGCAAATGGTGGTAATATTGTTCGTGGGTGAGTTGGATGAAACAGGCAACCGCCGCGGGGTTGAGGAGATCACCGGCGGCGGGGGCCAGGGCATGTTGATCATCGGCTTCGGCAAAGACGCCACGGATGGTACCACCGCTGTAGACATGCCAAAAGGCCAAGAGCCGCCATTCCCCCGCCGGGAGGTCATAGCGGACCAGCTCGGGCGCTTGCACTGGTAACACCTGGATCGAGGCGGGGTCCAGTTGATTTGGCGTGATCGCGCGTGCGGCCACCACGCCGATTAGCTCATCGCTCAGCCCGCGACCGGGGTTAGGATGCCAATAGCCTTGGGCTGGCCCTGTCACTGTCTGTTGCTTGGCAATTAAACAGCGCGCGGCAAAGGTGGGATCGGTCGCCACCACCTGACCGGCGGCTGAACCAGAGGGGTAGGAGCCTTCATCATAGAGCACAACTTTCATCCCCAGCCGTGCTGCTTCTTCGACAACCAAACGAACTAGCCGAAAGTAAGTATCGGTCAGATAACCAATCTGCCGTGAGAGCCCTACGCGTGGATGGATCAAAAAACCGCCAAAGCCCTTGGCATGGAACTCATGGATTTGGCGCAGCAGCTCAGCTTCGGTCAGATCATCATTCCAGAACCAAAAGGGATAGACACCAAATTCACGCGGGGGATCGGCAAAGTGCTGGTGGAGGGTCGTCATCAGGCGAGCCTTTCTAGGATCGGTAGCTAGGGAGACAAGGAAGCTGGAAAGCTGGTAGCGTTACTTCGCTGGGCCTGGCGATGGCTGTGATCGCGGTGTAGCCTTGCGCATCGACCGCCGCCACAGGCGGCGCGCCCCAACCAACTGGTGTGGACTGTTATCGAGCAGCTGCGTGGGCAAAATGAGCAGTGGCGCAGTTTGTGCTTCTTCGGCCACCTTGGGCTGCAAACAGACGGGCAAGGCTCCGAGATCAACGCCCGCCTCGCGGTAGGCAAGGTAGATCAATTGGCTACAGTAGAAGGCGGCGTCGGTGACCGTATTGAGGAAGTTCACGTTATAGGGCTTGCCCACTTGGGCCAGACAGTACTCGGCGACGAAGGTGCGGATCTGCTCTTCGGCGGCATCGTCTAGCGGCAACCCTTGGAGGGGATACGCCACGCCGAGCAACGTATCATGCAGGAGACGAGTTGCGGCGACGCGGGGTGCATCCCAGCGCGTACCGGGCATTTCAAAGTCGATCACGCCCTTGCCGACCGCCTCAATACAACGCCCGCCCGGCCCGATATAGAGAGCGGTGTGATCCACTTGGCCGGGCACCAAGTAGCCAACCCAGCGCCAGAAATGACCAAACCAATTGTAGTCCGTACCATTGCGGGTGCAGATAATATCACCGGTCTGTACCGGTAGGCCGTTAAAGGTGTGTTGATAGATCATGGGTTTGTGTATTTTTGATCGGGTGCCGGTTGATTCAGCGTGCTGTGTGCCTATGTTGCTAGGCGCTCTTCAGCACATTATGCGAAATTATACAACAGTAACAGCTTTCTACCAATCAGCCGAGCCGCTGACACAGGCCCTTTCGCTAAGTTGTCAGATAGATACGAATCGAGTAAGCTTGATGCCTACGGATTTATACCAGAGCTATTTACACCGGGGATATTTACACCAGAGCTATTTACACCGGGGATATTTACACCGGGGATATTTACACCGGGGATAACAAGCACAGGAGGTTGCGCAGTTGCAGCGATACGGCCAGCTCCGGCAGGCATTCCAGCAATGGCTCGAAGAAGGGCTCATTGCGGTTAGCGGGGTCAATGTCAGCGTTAAAATCTTGGGCATTGTGCTAGCGCTCACGGTTGCCTTGGGGTTGGGTGTCACCTTGCAAGTGCGTAGTGTTATGACCGAGACCCTGCTGGCCGAACTTAACAATCTGGGCCATTCGGTGACGGGCGATCTGGCGGCGCGCAGTGTCCGGCTCTTGCAAAACGCTGATTATGCTGGCCTACAAGAGCTATTGGCCGAAACGGTGGAAAATCATTCAGACGCGCGCTATGCCTTTATTGTTGAGGATCACGGTCAGGTTCTGGCGCATACCTTTGCGGATGGGGTATCGACAGAGCTGTTGGCGTTGACACCGCCGCTGCCGATCCCCTACGAATATATCTACGAGAGCTACGAAGGGCCGATTCATGGCTTTGCCGAACCGATCTTTCCTGATGGACGCGCCTTTATCCGGTTGGGCTTTGCCGAAAGTCGGCTACAAGCCATTATTGATCGCACCACCCAACGCATGTTATTGACCACCCTCTATGTGGCATTAGCCGGGGTCTTGGCCGCCGCTTTGCTCACTTGGCTCTTGACCCGCCCCATTCTCGATCTGGTCAAGACGACGAATCGGGTGCGCCAGGGTGATCTGACGGCCCGCGCCCCCCATTGGACGGATGATGAAATTGGCAAACTAGCCGATGCCTTTAACCAAATGATTGAGGAGTTGGAAGCCAGTCAGCAAGCGGTGATCGAGAAGGAAGCCGCCCGCGATCATCTGCTTTCGCGGCTGATCGAAGCCCAAGAAGATGAACGCAAGCGGATTGCGCGTGACCTCCACGATGATGTGGGCCAAGCGTTGACTTCGGTGTTGGTCAACCTCAAAATGTTGGAACAGAGCAGCGAGGAAGCCCAACGCCAACAGCGCTTCGACCTCCTGCGCCAAACCGTCAACGAAACGTTGACCAGTGTACGGCTGCTCAGTCGTCAGTTACGGCCAAGTGCGCTGGATGATCTAGGGCTGGCGGCGGCGTTGGAGCGCTATAGTAGCGAATTTTCCAGCCGGTATCCCCAACTCACCGTAGATCTACATTGCAGCGTCACCAATCGATTGCCAGCCGCGATCGAGACCTCACTCTACCGGATTATTCAAGAGGCGATGACCAACACAGCCCGCCACAGTGGTGCCAGCACCGTCAGTGTCCTGGTCACCGAACGTGAGGGACGCATGATCCAAGCCATTATTGAAGATGACGGCCATGGCTTTGCTGTGGAAGCGCTCCGCCGAGCGGGCAGCAGCGTTGGCCTCCATAGTATGGCCGAGCGCACGCAGCTCTTGGGGGGCCAGCTCGACATTGAAAGTAATTCCGGTGGCACAAGCGTCTATGTGGAGATTCCTTTATGACCGACCGAATTCGCATTGTCCTGGTTGATGATCACGCGGTGTTGCGCGCCGGGTTGACGGCGTTACTCAACGCCGAGGCCGATATGGAGGTGGTTGGAGAAGCGGGGGATGGGGCCACCAGCCTGCGGGTCGTGGCCGATCGCCAACCCGATGTGGTCTTGCTCGATATTAATATGCCCCAGATGAATGGCTTGGATGCTTTGCACGAATTGCGCAAGCTTGCGCCGCATAGTCGTGTGCTCATCCTCACCATGCATGACGACCAGACCTATCTGCGCCAAGTGCTAAGCCAGGGGGGCGCTGGCTATGTGCTCAAGCAAGCCGCCGACAGCGAACTGCTCACCGCCATTCGCACTGTCCACCATGGCGGGGCCTTTCTGCATCCGCATCATGCGCAAGCTTTGCTTTCCACCAATACATCCACCGGCGGCCCCAGTGCAACCTCGGATGATCTCGCGCTCCTGAGCGAACGGGAACTCGAAGTGCTCAAACTGGTGGCGCTGGGGAATTCCAATAAAGAGATTGCCGAGATGCTCTATCTGAGTGTCAAGACGGTGGAGACCTACAAAGCACGAATTATGGAAAAGCTCGACTTGAAGTCGCGCACCTCGCTGGTGCGCTTTGCCCTGAAACATGGGCTGTTGACGGCCAAAGATAGCTAGAAGGTGGCCAGCCACCCTCTAGCCTCAGCTATGGCTGATCGACTTGCTGAATCCAAGTGGCAAAGAGATTCACCATGTGCGGATCGGGCTCAGGCAAGCCCCCTTCGATGGGTGGCATGCGCCGCCGCCCTTCGCTACCCGTGAGACGCAGATAGATCTCACTTTTTTCTAGCGAGCCAGGGGTGACCAGAGGGTTTGCATCGGCAAACATTTTTCCCGACTGGCTAAAGATGGCGAGTAATTCTGCGGGAGAATAAGCCACATTGGGATCAACCACAAAGGCCGTAAAGGAGGCTGCAGCGAGTGGTGAACCATTGTGACAAGAGGCACAGTTATTCCGGATAACGGCCAGCAGCTCTTCGTGAACTTGGGTAAACGATGTGTCAGGATCATCCGCCGCCTCCGCCGCATTCGTCATTGTCGGCAGTAACGCCTCGGCACCCACGAGCCAGCCCCGCGCCACTAACGCCTCAACTGATTCAGCCGTTAAGTTCTGCGGATGGAGCCCAAAGACTTCAATCGAATCTACAGCACCGTTGAGATACGCGCCCGAAGCACCCTGGTGACAAGCGACACATTGCGTCTGGCCCGGGAAGACATAGCTATACTTGACGCCGCGAACATCCTCAAATTGTACCTCAATATGCCGCGTCATCACTTGCGTCGGCAGCCAATCCATGGCTTGATAGCTAAAGGCACTCGCGATGTCGCCCGTTGAGGGAAAGACGAGCGGCTGTGAGAAATCGGCAGCCGCCGGTACGTAGTGGGCGCTATAATAGGCCCACCCATTCGGATGTTGTGGAGTGGCGAAGACCCGCTCAATGATGCGGCGTTCGATAAGGTAGGTGCCGCGATCGGTGAGCATGTAGAACTCTTTCCACCACTTTGTCCCCAGGGGAACGGTAACGTGGGCCTGACCGCTTTCATCTGTACTGACGGCGATATGTTCTCCTGACGGGACCCAGAGCCACCGTTTTTTCACCGGAACACTAGCACCATTCACCAATGGCTCGCGCACATCATAAGGCAGCGCATCGAGCGGGGGCGGGGGCAGCTCTTGTACAAAGGTGGTTGAATCCAAAAGCGCGCCGGCCGCAGGATACGCCGACACACTTTCGATGCTCGGCATGCTCTGGATATTTGCGCTACCGGCAAAGACCCAAGTCACCACCAGGGAAGGTAACACAAACACCAGAAGAAGTACCAAAAACGGTGGAATCAACTTTGTGTCGATTGATAGTTTGGTAGTACTCATTATCCACTTGTCTCCTATTAGCAACTTTGTCAGCCAAGATTTGTCCTAAACAAAAGCAAGCCATCTGCGACACGACTTGGAAAGGGAGCCTATCCAGTTGACAGGCTTTAGAAACCTGTCAGCTATGGACTAGATCCTCTTTTGGAACCGTCTCTTAGCCCAGAGGAACCATCGAACAGACGAGACACCTTTACGCCAATAGACGTGGGTAAAAAATTAAAATTTGAGGGGAGAGTTCAGCTCTATCACAGAAAGGATGCAACCACGAGCGGCCATCGCCCACAGCCTGACAGCGTCTAGTGTTGACGGTTGTGGGTACCACAGCGCCACCGGGGTACAGGCTCAAGATGCGCGGTCGTCCGATAATAATGAGGAAGAATTACGATTCGATAGCCAACCTGCACCTAACAATACACGCAGGCTCCCATGAAAGAGTCTGCGTGTATCCATTTCTGCGAGGAAGCGATAAAGCCCATCATAGTTGCCCAAAGGGAGCGATATTTTCAGGATACCAAGCGGCAACAAAATGGATTAGCTATCCGTAGCGGGTTTATGCAAACCGTGTGTTGCGTCAGAGAGACCTGTCAGGTTTTGAAAACCTGACAGGTCTGGTACTGTATAAATTCTAAAGTGCAGGGTTAAGAAGTCACGATGGCTGTGGTTAATTTGGCAGGTTCTGCCGGTTTGCCCCGCCAGGGGGTACCTAGGAAGCGCAGGAGGAAGTAATCGGCACCGACATAACCAGCGACTTTCCAGGCGAGAATGATCCCGACGGCCAAGACAAGGAGCAACGGATTGCTGCTAGCCGTACCGGCCATCATAAAGTTCCAGTTCAGCAGAGCGCCAAAGAAAGCGGCAATCCCTGTAAACGCCCCGAGAATCAACCCAATCCCGATTAACAATTCACCGTAGGCAATCAGCGGCCCCATATAGGTGTACGCCTCATTATCTAGCATCATTTGCAAGAAGCTGCGATACCATTCAAAGGTAATCGGTGGGCGGCCTACTTCGGGAATGGCTACGGCTCGTTCCCAAAATCCCTTGACAGATTCACCCGTTTGTACCCAAGCCGGGTTAGTTACTTTGCCTAACCCCGCATCGATCCATTCCCAACCCAGCCACACCCGAACGACTAACCAGAACCAAGCGGCCCGTGTATCAGCGAACAGAAAGCGGGCGAAGGGGGGGTCTTGCAATTTCTCATTTTTACGATTTAAGACGGCGCTCATTATTTAGCTCCTTATTGACTTGAATCTCACTTGGAGAATTTTTCTTTTTGTACTACGTTTGCTATGACCTGAGTATAACGCACAAAGAGGGGCCTGCGTAGCGGGATTTTCCCGCTATTTATGCGCCGATCTGTCAGAGAAACGCGTAAGGGCTGTCAGGGAATTCACGGACAAGGAATCAATCGCCATCCACAGGAAAACGCTCCCTACAGTGTGGGCTGTAAAACGGCTTGGGGAGCCCTTCACAGCCGACCTTCCATGCTTGCGCCATGTTTATCCGCGTTACCCCCACATTCAGCGCACAATAGCTTGGTACGCTCTGGCAGAAGTCAGTGTACAACTAGGCGAAAGAGAAAGCGCGATGTTCATTGTTATGGGAGATGTAGCAGTAAAGGGGCAGGGAGTAGAAAGACAAGCCGCCATGTATATGGCAATCGGAGCAGACGGAAAGGATAGCCATGATTCAGTGGATGAACCAAGTGCGTACCCAACCAGACGCGGTCACCTTACCTTGGTTGAGGAATAACGCAGTTGCACCCAATCACTGCAGTAGGGCGTGCGAATGGATAAAGGTTGAAATCGATGTGGATAGATCAGCTCAAGACGAAATCAAGCAACAACTGCGAGCCTTTTTAGCCGGCTACCTCCCTAAAACCACCATTCGGGACGATGAAGATCTGCTCATTGGTGGGTTTATGTCCTCGTCAGCGGCAATGCAACTGGTACTACAGTTGGAACAGCTTTTTCAAGTCCAGTTCGACAATGAGGATCTGGTGCTGGAAAACTTTCGTACCCTTGCGGCGATTGCGGCGTTGATCGAGCGGCGAAGAGAGCTGTAGGTGGCATTAGCAGGATGAACGCGGACGCGGATTTGCGCAGATACACGCTGATTTTTCTTTATCTGCGTTCCGCCGTGTCAATCCGCGTCCACATAGCACATCAGCTCAAAAAGGCTTAGCTGCCGAGTTGCAAGACCTCACGGCAATACACGACACTTTTTTCGAGCTGGCGTTGTTGTTCTAAAGCGAGTGCCGCTTTATAGGCTAACGGCAGATCGGCCCAAGATGCAGTGAGAACGGGCTGCGTATAGGGGCGGCCCACTTGTACCAACTGCAAAAATTGGGCGAATTCCGCCGCGGGAAGCTCCGGGTAGGCGGCCCAGTAGGCCGGTTCCAAATAGGGTAGTATTTTGGGGGGCAGACTGGCAATGATTTCTAAGGTAAAATTGGTGTCGGGACATTGCGCTTGATAGAGCTTGGCCCACCGCGCCATGTCGATCGTGCCGTCGCCCATGGCAACCCACTGGACCGAAGCCCCCTGCGGATGGGGACAGACCACCGTGTCGCGAATATGGCTCATCACGATATAGGGCGCTAGATGTTGCAACGTCACATAGGGGCTTTCACCCATCCATAGCGGATTGCCCGCATCCAGACAGACGCCCACAAATTCGGGTCCCGCTTCCTCCACCAACGCTTTTAACTCACGCCCCAATAGATCACCGGCATGATTCTCAATGGCAATTTTGATGCCAAGATCCAGCGCTTGGTCACGCACCGCGCGTAGCGTGGCAATGGTATTCTGAACATGCGTCGCCAGCGGCGTTGGCGTGTGACGGTCGGCATTGGAGCCCAATAGGGTGCGCACCGCTTTGCAGCCCAGCACCTCCCCCACATGCAACATCGTCGAAAGCTGTTCAACCGCGCTGCCCCGTTTGTTTGAAAACGAGGTGGACGTTTCGCAGATCGAATACATGCCAACTTCTAGTTCCAACCCCAACCGATCGGCGTGCGCTTTCACTTGGTGCAAGTATGCGTCATCCAAACTGGCAAAAAAATCTGGGTCGGGAAACATGACCACTTCGAGCCCAATGCGGTGGGCATAATCTAGGTGCGCAAAGGCATCCCAGTCATTAAAGCGCAGCGAAAAAACATCTACGCCCAGCTTCATCTTCTTTTCCTTTCTTGCCGCTGCCCCTAGACCAGATAGGCGCGACACCCCGATTGACAGGAACAAGACCTGTCAGGTTTTCCAAACCTGACAGGTCTTGTTCCTCGCGATAGCTTTGCGTTAAACGGCACTAGGCGAAGGTTAATTCACCCGCATCGACCAGAGCATGCAGCGGCGAATCGTCAATATCTAACGGCAGATCAACCCGCGCGCGGCGACGGCTAGATTCGTAGGTCGCGAAGATCAATTCGGTGGCACGCAGGGCGCGTTGGGCCGCAAGCTCTGGCTCCCACCCATTTTTCAGCGCAGCGACCAAGTCGTGGACGCCCAGCGCCACGAGATCACCTTGCCCTTTGCCATGTAGCCCTTCGCCAACATCAATCACCTGCCAATCGCTATGGCCTTTGCCCCAGATACGGAGGGGTTCTTCCTGGCTGGCCCCCAGTTCAATCGTACCGTGGGTGCCGATCAGGCGGTTGGTCAAGCCTGGGCCGCTCACGCCGGTCATCAACAAGCCAAAGACGTTGTTTTGGAACTTAAACTGGCTCAACCCTTGCCCTTCTAGCTGGACACCAAAGGCTGTGCTGTGGTTGCGGGTGTCGATCTGGCCGATTACCCACGCCACGGGCGTCTCTTCCAGATAGAAGAACATCATATCAAACCAGTGGGTGCCCCAGTCATAGAGATTGGGACAGGTGCCTTCGACCCGCACTAGATCACCAATGGTCCCTTCGCGCAAGAGTTGGCGTGCCCGGCGGTAGGGTTGCCCAAAGCGCCGTTGATGGTTAAAGGTGAGTTGAACGCCATTTTTCTCCGCGACAGCGACCATGCGCTTGCAATCGCCATAGGTGGTTGCCATGGGCTTTTCACAGTGGATCGCCTTGACACCGGCTTCCGCCGCGTCAACAACCATTTGGGCATGGAGATGGGGCCAGGTGCTAATGCTGACAATATCTAGTTCTTCTTTTGCCAACATTTCATGGTAATCGGTGTAAATCCGTTCACCGCCGTGGGCCTCCTGGAAGGCTTTGGCATTCTCTTCGCTGATATCCGCCAACGCGGTGATCACACAATCGGGTGAAGTTTTATAGCCAATGGCATGAGCGTGGGACATGCCAAAACCCGTTGCGCCCTCACTTTTCCAGGGGCGACCACAACCAATAAAACCAACTTTGTAGGGAGCCATCTTTTTTCCTTTGGATTTGCGGGGTATTTTAATTTGCGCTTGGTGTAGACGCACTCGCCGATGATGCCACCAACGGCATCACCGTGATCAAATGTGCGAAACGGACAAAGTCAGCTACATTGTGGGTGAGCAAGGTATCGATCCCATAGACCAGCATTGTCGCCACACGGTTTGCATCATGCACCTGCTTGCCGCCAATCGAAATCGTTTGTAGAAGTTGGAGCAGGTGAGTGGTCGTTGCCGCATTTTCATCTGCCACCCTGAAATTTTGTACAAACAGGTTTACATCACCTACGGCTTGTACTGCGGATATAGGGACTAGCAAATGTTTGACGCGTAACAACCGCCAAATACTCGCGTAGTACCTGGCGGTTGATCCACAGTATACTGCCTGCTGCTTGTAGCGTCGCAAGTGAGCGTCGTGCCTCTACATGAAAAGGGGTAGAGGTTAGATTTGCATATACAAGTACATTTGGTGTCGACAAAAATGGATTTAGCGACCCCACTCGTCATATAAGTCTTCTCAGCGTAAAGAAAAATTTTCCGGCCATGGACCGATGTCATGGATCGGTAACATCAGCACAGGTTGCGCTTTGCCCACATGACTATCATGAATGCCACTCTGCTCTACGGGAAGTTCAACTTCTTCGATGACAATGACCATCTTGTGATATCCAGGCGGGATCCCTGGCGGTACTTGCAGGGTTACCTCACCATTTTCGTCTACCCTAGCAGTTAGCGTTAGTGTGAGCATCCGATCTCCTTTCTACCCTAATCGGTCTGAAAAGGCAAGCGGCCTTCACCATTGGCCAAGGATTTACGTTTTCAGAACAACCACCGTTGAGCCAACGCACATAGTTCATTGCGGACACCATTATACCACGAACGGCCGTGGCATTCGCAGTTAGAGACCAATGCTGTGTAAATAGTTACGGCTGACCACGGCACTCTCCAACGGCGTTGGGAGTTGGGTGACATCGGTCTCCACAATAATCCAACCGCCGAAGTCAGCCTCCTGCAAAATTTGGAAGACGGTGGGGAAATCGACAAAACCCTGCCCTAATTCGGTCCAGATACCTTTATCGGAGAAGGTGCGATAGTCCCATTGAGCCGCCACCCCTTCCTGCATCACCGGTAGATTGACATCTTTGACGTGCAGGGTCTTAATGGCGCTGGCATAGTCGCGGCAAAATTGCACGACATCCGCACCGGCCCACGCCAGATGACCGGTATCCGGCCCCATAAAGACCAAGGTGGGATCGATCAAAGACCAGAGTTGGTCGATCTCGCCACGCGTCTCAATTGTGCTGCCCACGTGGTTGTGAAAACAGCTTTTGACCCCTTGGGCCAGCGTAATTTCGCCCACTAGATTGAGTGTTTTGGCAAATTGGGCATATTCAGCGTCGGTCATGGCATCTTCCGGCTGCACGTGGCCGGCGATCTGGCTACGCGTTAGGCCCCGCTTGGTGACATAGCTGGTAAAGCCCCCGGCGGCCACATAGAGTTCGGTGCAGCCAGCCGCTTTGGCAAAGGCGGCGTAGTCACGCGCCCGCTGGAGAATAGTTGCCTCTTGGGCAGGATCCCAATAGTCAGCACCCAAGTAGCCTGGTGCAGGTTGGAGGCCAGCTTTGGTAAAGGTGGCAATTACCTCGGCTGGACTTTGATCCGCTTTCGGCGCAGCAGGTGCCCCGGCATAGCCGGCTTGGGCAATTTCTGCTAGCACTTGTTCCTCTGGCACGCCGCGCCAAGTAATTTGGCCGCAGCCAATCAAGGCTCTCTTCAACATAAATCTTCCCCCTTAGATGATGGCATGGGTGTAATGAAACACTTGGCATTGTCACCGATTTTGGCAGAACCGTCAACCTATAGGCCATCAGCGCCGTTGCTATCCACCATTTATACCGCTCAGCCATGATGGATTAGGAATACAACGAATTTTGGTAGTCAAAGTTACTAATTTGACAAGCCTTGATCGCTATGCTAGGATAGCACTGTAAACGTTTACAGACTTCCCAATCCTAAGTAATTGAATAACTGGCCTTTTCTCTATGAAACGTTCTCGGAAAACCGCGCCGACCAGCAGTGCGCGTACCCGTGATGGCCATGTCACCATCATTGATGTTGCCCAACGCGCCGGTGTTTCGTATGCGACGGTCTCCCGTGTCATCAACAATGAATCCTATGTAAAGGCGGAGACACGGCAACGGGTACAACAGGCCCTGATTGAGCTGGGCTATGTCGCCAATCGCCAGGCGCGCAGTCTGCGGGGCGGACGCACCAATATGATCGGGCTCCTCGTGCGTGACTTTGGCTCTGGCTATATCGGCGAGATCATTCGTGGCATCGATCGCGAGTTGGGCGAGCGTCACTATGATCTGCTGCTCTATACCACTCACGGACGTGGTCAGCGCGAATCGGACTATGTTGCCAATCTCATGCGTGGCATGGTGGATGGCCTCCTCCTGGTGCTCCCCCGGACGCCAGAAGCCTATCTGACCAAGTTACGCCAAACACGCTTCCCCCATGTCTTAATTGATCATCAAGGCATTGACCGAGCTGGTCCAGCCGTTGGCGCGACCAACTGGCAGGGGGGCTATGACGCCACCAGCTATTTACTTGGCTTGGGCCACCGCCGGATCGGCTTGATCACCGGCGAACTTGGCTTAGGCTGTGCGGTTGATCGGCGCGAGGGCTATAGCGCAGCTTTGGCAGGCCATGGGCTAGCGGTTGACCCAACGTTGATTGCAACGGGTGATTTTAGTCAGGAAAGTGGGTACGCGGGTGCCAAAGCCCTCTTAGCCCGCCCTAGCCGCCCAACGGCCATCTTTGCCTCCAACGATATGATGGCTTTTGGCGCAATGGAAGCCATTCGGGAGCACGGGCTACGCATTCCCGCGGATCTCTCGATTCTCGGCTTTGATGACATTCCCCAAGCCGCCGGTGTTCATCCTGCGTTGACGACCGTGCGCCAACCCCTCGAAGCGATGGGGCGGGTGGCGACACAGATGTTATTTGGCTACCTGGCAGAACCGATCCGCACCGACGAGCGGGTCGAGTTACCCACCCAGTTAGTCATCCGGAATTCGTGCCAGTCGTATACAGGTTAGTCTTCATCAGTCACAACTTATCAATCACAAAGCCATAAGGAGAAGAAGATGAGACACAAACGGATCTTTTGGTTTACCTTGCTGCTGCTCATCAGCTTGGTAGTCGTGAGCTGTTCCCCAGCTGCGCCCAGCGGTGCCGGTTCGGAACCGGCAGCCGGGGAGCAACCAGCCGCCGCGGCCGCAGAGCCTTCGGCTGGGCTCGGCGATCTGCCCCGCAACGAAACCCTGATCGCCGACATCCTGACCGGGCGCGTCGGCTCGCCGGATGACTTCAACAACTGGGTCGGCTGGAAGTGGCGCGACCGTGGGATGCAGAACCTAGCCAACGAACCGCTGTGGTCCGTTGACTTCGCCACTGGCAAGATCATCAACGGCCTGGCCGACGGCGATCCGGTCTACAGCGACGACTTCACGCAGGTCACGATTCCGCTGCGTCAGGGCGTTACCTGGTCCGATGGCGAGCCCTTCACCTCCGCTGATGTGGTCTTCACCGTCGAGACGTTGATGGCTCACTCGGAATTCAACGACAATAGCTTCTTTGTGGAGAATGTGAAGTCGGTCACTGCCGCCGATGATCACACCGTGGCCTTCGAACTCAACGCGCCAAACTCCCGCTTCCACACCCGTTTCCTCGACCGCTGGGGCGCGGCGTGGATTATGCCCAAGCACATTTGGGAAGCGGTGGAAGATCCGGTCACCTTCAAGTTCAATCCCTTTGTCGGCACCGGCCCCTACAAACTGCACAGCTTTGACCCCTCCGGTTTCTGGACGATCTGGGAGAAGCGCGCCGATTGGGATAAGAGCCCCACCGGCATCATGTTCGGCGAGCCGAAGCCCAAGTACATCGTCTTCCAGTATTTCGCCGATGAAGGGGCCAAGATCCTGGCCCAGTTGACCCATCAAGCCGATGTCCTCGGTGTCTCTTCGGATGGCCTTCAAGCGGTGCTCCAGCAATGTGAATCCTGCCGCGCGTACCGGCGTGACTGGCCCTATGTGGTCAACAATGACCCCGCGGAAACCGGGATCACCTTTAACACAGCCAGAGCGCCCTTTGATAACAAGGATGTGCGCTGGGCGTTACTGTTAACCTTTGACATCGCCGACTATATGGGCATTGCGGTGGATGGCACGGGTGCGCTCAGCCCCGTCCACGTGCCGTCGCTCGCCAACTACCCGGATGATTTCATCAAGCCGATGATTCCGTGGTTGGAAGAATTCACGCTGGACATTGGCAACGGCGAGACCTTCCAACCCTTCGATGTGAATGCCTCACAACGCATTGTCGAGTATGCTCAGGGCCGCGGCCACGAAGTGCCGACTGACGCCGCGGAGTTGGGCAAGCTCTTTGGCTATGGCTGGTACAAATACGCACCGGATGTGGCCGAGAAGCTGCTGGTCAAGAATGGCTTTAGCAAGGACGCCGATGGCAAGTGGCTGCTGCCCGATGGCCAGCCCTGGAAGATCGCCTGTCTGAGCGGAACGGTGGCCGTAAATCACGATTTTCGTAACTGCGCCGCCGCCGTACAAGCCTGGAAGCGCTTTGGCATCGACGCCAGCCAATATCCGTCGGAAGCTTCCGGCAGCCTAGGGCCGACAGGTGATTTCGATGTTTCCGGCGCTTGGCCAGCCCAGGAACCCTGGGGCGCAGGGCCGGACCTCTATCGCGTGCTGGATTTCTACAACTCCGCCTATATCGAACCGGTTGGCACCACGACCAAGGGGCACCCCTCCCGCTGGTCATCAGCGGAGATGGACGCTGTGATCGAGCAGTTGCGCAACACCGATCCGACTGACTATCAGGCGGTTGTCGATGTGGGCATCGAAGGGCTGAAGATTGCCGTCACTGAAATGCCCGGCATTCCGACCTATGGCTACGTGGGCTTCGTGACGTGGGACGAACAGTACTGGACGAACTGGCCGGGTGCGGAGAATCCCTACACCCAGCCCTACACCCACTGGGGCCCGTTCAAGTATATGACGCCGCTCTTGGAGCCGACCGGCAACGAATAAGGTTACGCCGTAATGTAAACGATCCACGAAGACACACAAAGAAATAGCTACCCTTCGTGTGTCTTCGTGTGTTTTCGTGGATCATGCTTGCTTCGGAATGGCCTAAGATCGCTAAGGGATTAATCCGCATGTTCGTACGCAGTTATCTCATCCCACGCCTGGTCCAATACATTCTGGTCATCTTTTTTGGGATCACGGCGGTCTTCTTTATCCCGCGCTTGTTGCCCAATGATCCCGTCTTGCGCACCATCGATGCCATGCGCTCGCGCGGGGCGTCCTTGGAGCCCGGCGCCATGGACAAGATCATCGCCGACTTGACCGAGATGTATGGCCTGGGCGGCTCGTGGCTCGATCAATATGGGGCCTTCTGGGCGCGGCTGGCGCGCGGGGATCTGGGGGTCTCCTTTTTTCAATTCCCGACGCCTGTCAATAGCCTGATTGCCACAGCGCTGCCCTGGACCGCGGGCTTGTTACTGACCACAACGATCCTCTCTTGGGTGATGGGCAACATCCTGGGCGCTTTTGCTGGCTACTATGCGAATAGCCGCTGGTCACAGATCGCTGATGGCGTGGCGATGCTGGTTCGTCCCATGCCCTACTACATTTTCGCCTTTGCGCTACTCCTGATCTTTGCCTATGCCGTCCGCTGGTTTCCCGTTTCCGGCGGGGCCAAACTGGGCATGCAACCCCGCTTTGCTTGGCCCTTCATCCAAAGTGTGCTCTGGCACTCCTTCCTGCCCGCGCTCTCCATTGTGATCCTGGGCATGGCAGTCTGGTTCCAGACCATGAAGCTGGTGGTGCAGACCGTGGTCGGCGAGAGCTATGTGCAGTATGCGCGGCTGGCCGGTGTGACCGAACGCCGCATCGTCACGCGCTACGTCTTTCGCAATGCCTTGCTGCCCCAGATCACGGGGTTGGCGCTTTCGCTGGGGTTGATTTTTAGTGGTGCCTTGATCACCGAGATCGTCTTTTCATACCCCGGGCTAGGCACGCTCCTATACCGGGCCATCATCAATGGCGACTATAACTTGATCATGGGCATTACCATCTTCTCCATTCTTGCGATCACCACGACCGTGTTGCTGGTAGATTTGATCTATCCACTGTTCGATCCACGGATTCGCTACTCATAACGCTGGGCAACCCAGCGTGGTATAGACTGATTCTATTGAAAGAGGAGTGCGCAGCGCGTGAAATTATTTAGAGATCTGCTTAGAGATTACCGTTTCGCCCTGGCCTTTGGGATCTTGGTACTGATGCTCATTTTCGCTGGCCTGTCCTTGGTTTCGCCCTATGACCCGACGCTCTGGCATGAGGTGCCGCGCGATATGCGCCCATCCGCCGAGTACTGGCTGGGCACCGATTCCAATGGTCAAGACATCTTCTGGATCGCCACCTTTGCAGTGCGCAACTCGTTGATCATCGCCCTGATCGCCGGGCTGATCTCACGGGTGATCGCCATCACGGTAGGCATGGTCTCTGGCTATCTGGGCGGCACCACCGATCGGGTGCTGATGTTTGTCAGTGACGGTTTTCTGGTGATCCCGCTCTTTTTGATGATCATCATGTTTGCCATGTTGATCCGCGACAGTATGAGTGTGGCTAGCCTCGGCCTGCTGCTGGCGACCTTCTGTTGGGCTTGGGATGCACGGTTGATTCGCTCGCAGATTCTAAGTTTGCGCGAGCGCGAATTTACCAAGACCGCGGTGCTCTCCGGTGTAGGCACCCTGCGGCTCGTCTTCAACGAGTACGTACCCTACGCCACCCCGCTGATCTTCTCGACGCTGATCAACAACATGGCTTGGGCGATTGGGCTGGAGATTACGCTGGCGATTCTGGGCTTGCTCGATCTCGCCATTCCCACCTTGGGTACCATACTCTACTGGGCGATCAACTATCAGGCGGTGCTCTTAGGCCGCTGGTGGTGGGTGTTGACACCCATCGTACTAGCAACGTTTCTCTTTATCGCCCTCTACTGGCTCTCGGTCAGCATTAGTGAATATCTCGATCCGCGCAAGCGCATCCAACGTGTGGGAGCACGGTGAACGTCATGGAGAATACGATCCTCAGGACCGAGGCCCTCAAGGCATTTTATGTGCTCGATGTCTATGGCACCGCTAAAGTGGTCAAGGCTGTGAATGAAGTTGATCTTGCGATCAAAGAGAATGAGATCTACGGAATTGCTGGCGAGAGCGGCTGCGGCAAGTCAACGCTCCTGAAGACCTTGGTCGCGGCAGTAGAGCCACCATTGCGCGTGGTGGGTGGCCGCGTCACCTATCGAGTGGCAGGCAGAGAAGTGGATGTCGCCACGCTGAGCGCTGAGGAAAAGCGCCGACTGCGGCTAGAGTTTATCGCCTATGTGCCTCAAGGCTCCATGAGCGTGCTCAACCCCGTGACCCGGATTCGCGACACCTACCGCGATTTCATCGAAAGCCACAGCAGTGCGCAGCAGAAGCAAGCGACCTATGAGCTTGCCCAGGAGCATCTGCGCGAATTGGGGCTGCCGGTCACCGTCCTGGATGCCTACCCCCACCAGCTCTCTGGCGGCATGCGCCAACGGGTGACCATTGCCCTGGCGACGCTGCTCAAGCCACGTATTATCGTCGGCGACGAACCGACCACGGCGCTGGATGTGGTGGTGCAGCGTGGCGTGGTGCAGTTGCTCAAGGATGTACAGAGCACGTTGCAGAATACCATCATCCTGGTGACGCACGATATGGGTGTGCATGCCAACATTGCCGACCGCATTGGCATTATGTATGCGGGCAAGATCGTGGAAGAGGCTTCGACGGCAACGATCTTTGGGGCGCCAGCCCATCCCTACACGCAATATCTCATCAACTCGCTACCTAAATTTGGCGACAAGACCCCGCGGGAAAGCGTGCCAGGCAGCCCGCCTTCGCTCGCCAACTTGCCCAGCGGCTGTCCCTTTCACCCCCGCTGCCCCCATGTAAAGGCGATCTGTAAAGAACAAATGCCGGGCTTCACACCGCTCAGCAAGGATCATCGCGTGGCCTGTTGGTTGGCTGAAGAAGGAAGATAGTGGAAGACCATGGAAAAGTTACTTGAGGTTGAAAAGCTCACCAAAACCTTCTCGCTCGGGAGTGTTTTCTCCCGGCTCAGGATTACAGCGGTCGATAATGTCTCTTTTCACCTAGCCCCGGCGGAGATCTTTACACTGGCGGGCGAGAGTGGCTGTGGCAAGACAACGACGGCGCGCATTATCATGGGCTTTGAGCGCGCCACGGCTGGGGCGATTATTCATAGTGGCAACAGAGAGGCCAAGAACGGGAAGGTCTGGTTCACCGAGGGCGTTCAGGCGATCTTCCAAGATCCATTCGGCACCTTCAACCCCCTGCGCACCGTGGACAGCTATTTCTTCGAGACGGTGCAGAGCTACAAGTTGGCCAAGGGCCGTGACGCCGCCATCGCCTTGATTGACCGCAAGTTGCAGGCAGTCGGGCTCTCTTATGAGGAGTTTGCGGGCAAATACCCCAGCGAGTTTTCCGGCGGACAGTTACAGCGCATGTCGATCGCCCGCGCCTTGCTCACCGACCCGAAGCTGTTGATCGCCGATGAGCCGGTCTCGATGGTCGATGCCTCATTACGCATGGCTATTGTGAACCTCTTCCAGCGCCTGCGCGACGAATTTGGGGTGAGCGTCCTCTACATCACCCACGATCTGGCAACCGCATATTATGTCAGCAACCGGATTGCCATTATGTTCCGCGGCAACATTGTGGAGATGGGCAGCGTCGAGGAAGTGTTGATGGCTCCCAAGCACCCCTACACCCAACTGCTGCGCGATTCGATCCCCGAGGCCGATCCACAGCGGCGCTGGCAGGGCCGCGTGAAGCTCGCCGACCAGGAACAAGACGAGTACCTGCAACAGGGCTGCCGCTTTGCCGGGCGCTGCCCCCACGTCATGCCGATCTGTCGCCAAGCGGAGCCGCCGGATCTTCAGGTGAACGGCACTTTGGTGAAATGTTATCTGTATAGTGAAGAAAAGAGTACGGGCTAACTCAATCAGGATAGGGGGAGACATGAGACTTCACCCTCCCACACCACTGGACATGCAGGTTAACCTCTAACGGTTCGGTTCGGTCCGACGAGAATGGGAAAGGAGAGGGAAGCTAACCAGGCCGACTTTGCATCGGTAGTGGGTCCTCAAGCCAACGCCCACAGGAGACTTTCACTCCTCAGGATCCGCCCATGCCGGGCGTGCAAAAATAAGCCCTGGTCAGGCATGATAGCTGGCCAGGGCTTTCAATATGGGACAAGCGCCAGTCATACTTAACGTGAATTGATAGAAGGAAGCTATGTTAAATGATTACCGATTCACTGCATTCGTCATCATGGTTGCGGTGCTGCTATTGTTCAAAGTTTGAATAACGGCGACAACAATGGCACGATCAGCCATAATAATCGCCGAACCATTGAGACCGTTAGGTACATTATCGCCCACATTCACAGTACCGTAACCGCCATTAATCGTAAAGCCAAGGGAACCACCATTTTGTGTACCATCGCTGTTATAAAAGATTATATTACCGTTGGTTGCCGCGCCACCGTCCGCATTCATGATACGAATGCCCGTCCACCAACCATTGCCACGCTGGACATGAGGGATAATTACAGTGCGACTGCTATTAAGAAAGCCAGTATAACCATTGTCGCCGTTCTCATTGACCAATGTCCCTACTGGTTGATTGGCAGTTAACCGCGCAGCGCCGACAAAACCTGAGTAGCTAGCTAGACAACCCGCAGTGGTAAAAACCTCACTTTTGTTGGCGCTAATATTCGCTGTATCAGGACAAGGTGCACCAAGTTGGATACCGTTACTTTGGTAATAGTAGGAGGTGACCCCAGTACTAATAGCGGGATGTAAGTTTTGAATAGCCTGGGCTGTGAATGCAGGTGGAGTATTTCCAGGTGCATTTTTAACTTGGGGCATCAACCCTCCAAAACCATTACTACTAAGGTCGCGATAGCTGATAATATTCTGCTGTTTATATCCCACAGCACTATTATTATGCTGCTCTTCGACGACGATCACTGCTAGTGGTTGACCAGGTGAGGTACTGATTTTCGCAGAATATCGTCCAGCACCACACCCCCCAGTGCCTGGTGTTAATGACCATTGTCCAGTTGCCATAGTTGAGCTAGCAGTACAAATGTTAGTACTACCGATTTGATAAAAATCAACGGTAACATTCGTAACGGGGTGATTCACATTGACAATTTGAATGCGGCTGGTCTTACCTGCATCGTTTTGCTTAACCAAAGGAATATAGAGTGTACCGCTTGCCTGCCCCCAGCCCACATTGCCCATAGATGCAATGCCGCTATAGTTGTTATAGCTAGCATTATTGTTAGTTTCGACGAATACCGAGAGACCGTCACTACCATCAACAATGGCTGATCCTTGCCAGGGATCAGGTGGTAGCGCACCTAACCAAAGTGCGTTCGGCTGAAGCAAATTGCTTGACTCACTATAGATTCCATTGAAATTTAAATAGGTAATCTTCACGGTTCTCGGTTCGGCACTATCATTACGAATGTAAATATTACTCGTCCAGCCATTGTTATTACGTCGTACGTCAGGCAAATAGGTAGCTTGTTTGACCCATGCTATGCCAAGGTAATTACTGCTCTCGGCAGCATCACCAGTTGGATTCCGATAAACTTGGATTTTATATTTGCCTGTCACTGGTGCAGTAAATTCAACAATTTCATAACCGTTATTACTGCTCACTGAGTAATCAACAATGCCGTTGTTCGGTTGGCGAACATAGAGATCATAATTCGTGCGTAAGCTGTCGTTAACCCCATCAATATCCGCTTGTGAAAGCCAAGCAATTGCCACACGAACGTGCTCACCGCGCATGACATTGAAAAAGCGCTCCAAGTTTCCGCCAACCGCTGGTGTACTCGTATTGGTACTAATATTCCACCAGCAAGGCGCATTACATTCTTGTGCAGGCGCAGTGGCAGAACCCTGGGTTTGTGCGATGTAATCAGCCAAAGCAGCGTCAATGGCACCAGCACCGTCCTCATCACTTAAGCGGCTAGCCCCCTCAATGTTATGTACGGCTGAAGCCATAATGATCGCTTTTACAGCAGATGGCCAATCTTTAAGAATGCTTTTTCGCTGCATCAAAAGGGCCGCTAATCCAGCTACTTGTGGCGCAGCAAAGCTTGTACCAGTATCTTGCCCCGCTACAGTATTAATGTTTGTGCCAGGTGCAGCTACTTCCGGCTTCTCTACCCCTGTACTAGGATTGTTAAATCCTGAAGAATCACGCATAACATCGTCAGACCAGCTTGCATTATTATTATCATCAACATTGCCCACTGCAATCACATTCCAACCTTTTGCAGGTGTAACAACATTTCTTGATGGATCATTTCCCGCTGCAATAGTTGCCGCGAAGAAGTAAGTCCTAACTAGATAATCATACACCTTATCTAGATATGCAGGCACAGTATCAACTTGAAATCGGTAGCTTTGATTTACAACATCTGCAGACTTGTTATTTACAGCCCATAGTACAGCTTGGGCTGCCGAAACATCAGTACCGGTAAAGCCTGCATCCAAAATATCAGCATTATAAGCTACACCGCGCAGAAGTAAATCATTGCAGGCAGCAATACTTGCTACTCTACTTTTATGAATGCTATCCGGCAGAGTTGCATCTCGTCTTTCAATGATATCCAAGCAATCATCTGCAGTAGAATTAATCTTATCTGCTTCTACAATTGCCAGCTTCACATTTGTTCCCGTAATACTGCGATTCCAAACAGTTGGAACGCGAATTGTGGGCACAGCAATATCTGAAGTGGGCTGACCCACAAAGCCGGTAAGATATAGTTGGCTTACGCTCTCCAATTTTGTTAATTCCAGAATATCGCGCTTTGTTACTGTTGCTGCCACAGATGGCATCCCCGGAAACTCCTCGATTTCATACTTGCGATCCTTTAGCCATTCAATGATCGGCTGAACCCGCTTTGTGGTTTCAGCAACAAGCAGTTTGTTATATGCCTGCTCAATCTCGGAGCGTAGATCAGGATCTGCGACAGCCCACGCCACCCCTTGCTCGGCTAATGATTTGGCTGCTTCGGGGTATGCCTTGGATACTTCTGCCGCAATTGCTTCCGGTGTGCGTTCGCTAGCTGTGTGGGCTGCCCAAATGGCAATCGGCACCAGCTCTTCATCATTTACTGTTTCCAAACGATCGTAGAGTGCTGGCTCCAGTTTGCCGTATTTAGTACGCACTGCTTCCGCCTCAGCCGTGCGTACGGCATTTACATCTTCTACCTCGCCAGTAATAGGATCAACGAGAAGAGAGAAGGAACGAAAGGTATCCGATCGATCTTGGATAATGGTAACTAATGTATACCGAAGGTTTAATAGCAGAAAAAGCTGTCGCTCTTCACCAACAACCTGTAATTCCTCTAACGGGATACCCTGTTTAGTGACAAGATAAGTAAGCGCTATTTGAGCTTCTTTGGAAGGTCTAGGCGTTGGCGTAGGTAAGGGTGAATCTAACGGGGGGGGCGTCTTGCGTAATACCCATCGCTGGATAGATTACTATGCATAGACAAAACACCAATAAACTTAGTAAAATCATTGCTGCTTTTCTTGTTTGCATAAGAGAATCCTTTCCACAACATAACATTCAGGGTTGCACCACATCAATGACTAACTTGACATCGGTTGGCCGAGTCGCCAAATCAACTGTCTTGATTTTAACGATATGATAAGGCGAAGTCTCTGCTGGTGCTGCTCCCTGACTGGAAGACGGCTGCCAAAACTGTACATAAACCCGCAGTAGGGTATCCTGTTTTGTGATACGGGTAACGACGACCTTATAATCCGAACTAGGTTGTAGCCCTTGAAAGACTGCGACAACTAGCTCACGCGTATAATCTGCTTGGCGCAGTTGTTCCAACTGGTCTTGTTCAATGAGAGAAGCGATTTGGTCGATAGCGGTTGGCTCTGTTAGTAAAAAGACGCGAGGCTCCTCGCTTTCGTATGCCCCTCCCCATTCCTCCGCGACGATGGTCTCAAATGGCACTTCAACTTCGCCTGGCTGCAGAGGGGAGGAGAATTGCATGGATTGACAAGCCATGGTTACCGCTAGAAAACAGAGCATACCTATGAAGCTTCTTAGATTTAATGGGGACATAGGCTTTCCTTTCGCTAATCATTTATCATCATAGACTGACGCATCGGAGGTTCGTCCTTTGTATGTTCAACTTATTTGATTGATGCGTGGGCAACAAGTATCCTGTCAGCTGGCCTATCCGCTGTGCAATCTGTTCTCTCATCCACTGGCAGTGTTTCTTACGCAACATCGTATGAGTGATTCTATTCCCGTTGCCTTGGGCACCATTTGTCCAATCGTTCAGATTCTCTTACCCCTTGAGCGAACCGGCCAGCAAGCCCCGCATAAAGAGCTTACCCAGGGCGAGGTAAACCACCACGGTGGGGAGCGCGGCAATGAGCGCGGCGGCCATTTGTACATTCCACTCCACACTCCAACTGCCCGCAATGTTTACCACGGCCACGTTGATGGGGGCCAACCGGGGGTTGCCCAAAACCACGAGCCCAATCAGATAGTCGTTCCAGATCGAGGTAAATTGCCAGAGCAGCACAACAGCAAAGGCGGGCATCGAGATGGGCAGGAGAATATAGCGATAGATGCCAAAGAAGCCACAGCCATCAATTTTGGCGGCATCGAGCAGCTCGTTGGGAATGCCGGTGTAATAGCTGCGGAAGAGCAGGGCGGTGATCGGAATGCCAAAGATGCAATGGACCATGATCAGCCCGATGACCGTGGCATAGAGACCCACGGCTTGGAGGGTCAACACCAGCGGAATCAAGATCCCCTGATAGGGCAAAAACATCCCCACCAAGAAGAGAATAAAGAGCGTATCCGCCCCCTTAAAGCGCCACTTGGCAAAGATATAGCCATTCAGCGAGCCGATCAAAGAAGAGATCAGCGCCGCGGGCACGGTGATAATCACGCTGTTCCAAAAGTTGGGCGCGACCGTCCGCCACGCCTCGACAATCCCCCCAAAGTAAATTCCCTTGGGCAGCTCCCACATGCGTGTCACATTGACATCCGCATAGGGCTTCAGGCTCGTAATCAGCATGACATAAAAGGGCATTAAATAAAACGCACAAAAGGCAGCCAAGACCAGATAGATTGCCCCGCGCGTCCATAGTCGTTGAAGTGTCATATCATTCTCAATTGTCTATCGTTCAACCTCGCCGCGCATACTCATTAGATAGGGCACGATCAAAAAGGCCGAGAGCAAAATCATAAACGCGCCGATGGCTGCGCCCAGCGAGTAGCGGTAGGCACCAAAGGTGGATTGGAACATAAAGAAGGCCAAGGTGTCGGTGGCAAAGGCCGGGCCACTGCCACTCATCGAGGCCAGCACATCAAAGACCCGGATCGAGTTCATGCCGGTCAGCACAATCGCCGTGAAGGTGACGGGCAAGAGCAGAGGGATGATGACATAGCGATAGGTGGCGTAGACGCCAGCCCCATCGATGGCTGCGGCTTCGCGCAATTCTTGGGGGATGCCGCGCAGCCCAGCCAGATAGAGCGCCATCACATAGCCGGTAAATTGCCAAGCGGTGGCAATCGTCACCGCAAACATGCCATATTGGGGGTGCGAGTTCCAGGTTGGTTGGAAATTTTCCAAGCCCAGTTGGGCAAAGAGCAGATTGATGCCTGTCGTTGGCTGCATGAGCCAGCGCCAAGCCACACCGGTGACAATCCCCGAGACGGCAAAGGGAAAGATGATAATCGTGCGAAAGAGCGCCTCCCCCTTGATTTTCTGATCCAGCAAGCAGGCGATGATAAAGCCAAAGATAATGCACTGCGACATAAAGCCGGTGGCATAGTAGACCAAGTTGCGCAGGTCAATATAGAAGCGATTATCGCTAAAGAGGCGCGCCCAGTTGCGTAACCCCACAAAGGAATAGTCAATGATCTGACTGTTCCACTTTACGGTAGAAATATAAAAGGTCCAGCCAATGGCTGAGTAGATAAAGATGGCAACGGCAATGATCGAGGGCAACAAGACAAAAAAGGCGATCACCATATCGCCGTTCACCCGCCGCCGTTTGGCCGCTGCCCCACGGGCGGAGCGCGCCGGTGGCCCTGACGCCGCAATGGATTTGGTAGCCAAAACATTCCTCCCCTGCGGGCGTGCCGTGAAAGTGCGGGGAGACTTTCACGGCACCCCCACGGCACAATCCCAATTACATCCCAAACTCAGCGTCCGTCGCTGCTTGGACCAACATCGCTTGCGCGGTGGCGACATCCCGGTTGGTGGCTAGGTTGTTAATGGCAATGGCATAGTCGAGGACAAAACTTTGCTTGGCTGCCGCACCATGTTGGATGCTGGGCAACAAGGTATTGCTCTTGAAATCTTCCATGGCCGAGAGCAGATATTCGTCGTATTTGCTCAGATCGGGGTCGGTGCGGGCGGGAATCGACCCCTTGATGGGGTTGAAGGCGTCCTGCCCTTCGCGCGAACCACAGACGCGCAGGAAGTTGACGGCATTCTCGCGATGGGGCGCATTCTTGGGCAGGCCAAAGGAATCCGAGAGAACCATAAAGGTGCCCGCCGTGTCCGGTGCGGGTGCCCACTTGTAATCGGTGAAGCCCTTGGACATGAGCACACCGTGCGTCCAATCCCCCATGATCATCATCGCCGGGCCATCGTCGGCGACAAAGCGGTCGTTGATGTCGCCCCAACTGGTGCTCAGATAGTCGGGGTTGGCATAGTCAAAGGCTTTGTTCAAAATTTCCAGCGCCGCAGTGACCCGCTCGTCGTCCCAGCCGGTTGCGCCGGTGAAGAGCCCCAAATAGCCTTCTTGATCGAGCTGGGTGATGAGGATATTTTCAAAGACATGGCCGCTGAAGTTAGGTTCATTCTCCGCGACAGCCAAGGCGGGAATACCAGCCGCTTTCAACGCTTCGGCGGCGACAAAGAATTCATCCCAAGTAGTAGGAGCAGCGGCCACGCCTGCAGCTTCGAGCTTGCTGGGGCGATACCAGAGTACATTGGAACGATGAATGTTGACGGGTACGGAATAGGGCTTGCCATCGTAGGAGGCAATTGCGATGAGATCTTTGGGGAAGACCTCGTTCAGCCCCTCTTCTTCGTAGAGGAAGCTCAGATCTTCCATGCGGCCCGGCACTACATGGCTGTCGATCAACTCGCGGCCCAAGTGGACTTGGAAGGAATCCGGCGGTTGACCACCCTGCATGCGGGTTTCGAGCAACGCCTTCATGTTACCGCCTTGGCCGGCACCACCGGTCAAGGCGGCATTGACGATTTCGACGTCGGGATATTGGGCGCTGTAGATCGCATAGATCGCATTGAGCGCTTCGACCTCACCGCCCGAGGTCCACCAGGAAAAGATCTCCAATTGGTTCGCACCGGCGGCACTACTGCTAGCCGCGGCACCTTCGGATGCAGCAGGCGCAGCACCGGGGGCGACGCCAGGCGCGGCACAGGCAACCAGTGCGAGCGAGCCAGCGCCCATAGCGGCGAACTTGAGGAACGCGCGACGATTCAAGGGTTGCATACACTCTCCTCCTTATGTAGTTCAGTTCTTGACACGAAAAAGGGCCACTCACCAACCAAAAGCGTAGGCACAAAAGCGTTATCAATCGCGCTACACCCATAGGAATGATGGATCAAACCAACCGAATACCCTAACCAGCCGCGAAACGACCGATCAGCGCAACAGGGAGCTGGCAATGGTTATTGCACAGGAAGAAGATTGGTTATGACTTTGGGCAGATGAGTATACAAACGAGTATGGGAAGCAGAGATGATTATAATACTGCTTTTGCTGGGAGCGCAATTTTGGGCAGTGCCGAAGCAGCCACTTGAAACGCGGTCACGGATAACCACGAAAATAGGGGACGCGGAAAAACGCGGAGGGACGCGGATAAATAAAGAAATCCGCGTCCCTCCGCGTTTTATTTTCCGATAGTCGTTTACTGGCCGTAGTATTTGGCGCGCATTTGCTTCAGAAAATCGATGGACTCTTTCATCTCGCCCATACCATTCATGCCATCCTCAATGCTGATCCAGCCATCGTATCCCGCGGCTTTGAGAATGGTAAAGATCTGGTCGTAGTCATTTAGACCTTTGCCCGTGACGCCATGGCGCAAATTGGGCGAATAGCCCAGCGAGCCGTCGGTTTGGCGCAGATCAGCCAGGGTCGCGCCTTCGGCCAGATAGCGGTCACTAGCGTGCATACTCACCACGCGGTCGGCCACCAACCGCAACAGAGCAATGGGATCATCACCGGCTACAATCGCATTGGAGGGATCATATTGCACACCAAAGTATTCGCGTTCAGGGATGGCGTCTAGCACCTGTAGAAAGACCTCTTGCTTTTGCGCAAATTCGGGGTATTTCCAATAGCCATCCTTATAGTGATTTTCCAAGGCCAGCACAATGTCATATTCACGCGCCACTGGCAGCAAGGTGTCAACAGCCTCTTTGACCCAAATCAGCCCCTGTTCTACGCTCACTTCCGGGTAGCGCTGGCCGGTGAGAATGCGGCAGCGTGCTTGGGGGCCACCCAGCCGCCGGGTCACTTGGATCATCGCGGCCTCGCGTTCAATGGCCCGTTTGCGGCCATCGGGGTCGGGATTGGTAAAATCGGGCGAACAGCAGAGCATGGGCATGGCGTGGCCGCTGTTGTGAATGGCTTCGCCCACGCTGTCCAGGTAGGCAGGATCTAGGCTGGCAAAGAAGCCATCGTACATCTCGAGCCCCTCTGCCCCAAGATCCTGGGCCATCGTAATCCAGTCGAAGACCGTCATGGTATGATGGACGCAAATATCGTCCATGTAGCATTTGGGAAAAGCGGAGATCTGCATAAGTCTTCCTTTGTTCTTTTCGGATCTTTTGTTGAAAGCGCTCGGGAACCGCGCTCGGTACTGCGGTTCTTGCGCTTATCTTTTGCGTTGGTCAACCCATTTTATCCTACAGGGGCCAAGTTAGCCTACCGTAGCCGGGGTATTTTACGAAATTCACCTAAGCCCAAAGGTGTAGGACGCGGCTTCTTTATCCGCGTCTATCTGCGTTCAGTCGCGGCTTCTTTGCTCTTCCCACTTTGCATTTCGCGCACAATGCACAAATTCTCACAAAAACCACGTTACAGATAGCTACCTCTCCAACAAAACCACATTCAACAATGGGCAATATGAACAATGACAGCTTCTCGGTAATCTCCTACAATTACCAGTACTTACCACTCACTTTTTTCCATAAGATCTGATAAGCCACATGTCCCAATTTGATATTGTGATCGATCATGTATCCAAGCTATACGGTAGCGTTATGGCCGTCGATGATGTGACCTTGAACATCGAGCCCGGCACCTACTGTTGTCTGCTCGGCCCCAGTGGTTGTGGCAAGACATCCACCTTGCGCATGATCGCGGGCCATGAATCGGTGAGCAAAGGGCGGATCTTGATTCGCGGCCAGGATGTCACGCATCAATCGCCCTCGAAACGCAATACGGCGATGATGTTCCAAGAATATGCGCTCTTTCCCCACATGACCCTGCTCGATAATGTGGCCTTTGGGCTGAAAATGCGCGGCATCGACAAAAGCACGCGCCGCCGCCAAGCCATCGAGATGCTCGCCAAGGTTGGTTTGGGGGACTATGGGGAACGCTACCCAGCTCAGCTTTCCGGCGGCCAACGCCAGCGGGTAGCCTTGGCACGCGCCCTCATCACCGAACCCGCCGTTCTCTTGCTGGATGAACCCTTATCGGCGCT
>JAHBVH010000082.1 GCA_019637645.1 Caldilineaceae bacterium | reverse complement strand
GACGCGGCGGAACGCGGATTTTTTATCCGCGTTCCGCCGCGTCTATCCCCGTCCTATTTTCTCGATGGAATGGTCGCGGATGAATAGTCTCTCTTGGTTCAGCGAACTTGCACAAGCGGAGCGGTGGGCTGTACGATCTGTAGATACCTCCCCAAGCACTTTATAGAGCACCCTTGATAGAGCACCCTTGATAGAGCAATAGAAAGGTCATGTCATGAATCGCCCACCGGAAGCATTTGTCCAAGTTCAGGAAGATCGGTTGCTTGCTTTTGCAACAGCCTGTTTTGAAAAAGCGGGGCTTGTCCCCGAGCACGCAGCGACTATTAGCCGCCTGCTAGTCAACTCGGATCTGCGCGGGGTGCGCAGCCACGGGACGCGTACAGTCAATGGCTATACCCGCTCGTTTGCCGAGGGCAAGCTCAATCCCCAGCCCAACATCCAGCTTGTCCACGAGACCCCAACAGCCGTTGTCATTGAAGGCGATGGCACCTTGGGCTATTGGCCGATGGTTCAGGCCACCCAACATGCCATTGCCAAGGCCAAGGAAGTGGGGATTGGCATGGGCCTCGTCCGCTATATTGGTCACTATGGCTCGGCAGGCCACTATGCACGCCTCTGTATGGAGCAAGGCTGTATCGGCTTTTCGGTGCAGGGCTACCGCAATCAAGGACAGCAGAAGACCGACGGTGGTGGCCCTAACCCCGATGCCCACTTAGGCTACTTTGGCAATCCCCCCATCTGCTTTGCCATTCCTGGGGGCGAAGAACCGCCGGTAGTGCTCGACGCTGCCACCTGTATTCTGGCCGACTACCAGCGCGGACCGGAATTTGAAGCCCTCTTTTCTATGATTCCGGCTGCGTTCTTCAAAAGCGTGGGCTATGGCGCGGTCGCCACGTTAATGGGGGGCGGCCTAACGGGCTTCACCCTCTCGGACGACAGTTGGAATCGCTGGTCAGCGGCCCGCCATGGGGGTATGGTCTTGGCGATCAACATCGACAGCGTTGTGCCCGAAGCGCTCTTCCGCGCCGAGAGTGACCGCTTGGCGCGCGATATCGAGACCCATTACCAACCCATGCCCGGCTATGATCGCGCCCGCTTGCCCGGCGCGGTAGAAGAAGATATCCTCGCCCGCCACCGCCAGAATGGCATTCGCTATGGCGAAATGGAACAGGAAAACGCCAGAGCAGCCAGCGAGCGCCTTGGCGTGCCGGTCCCCTGGGACTAAAGAACGCACCGCCAAAGGGACAGTGCTAGCGCATGACGCCCGCTAAAGCCCGCTTGCGCGGGCCTTGTGCGCTAGCCCGGTGGCTTTCGGGGGTCCGTTGGGCGCGGGGCGGTTATACCGAAACGTTATCTGAATAAGGTTAAATAGCTCCTAAGAAATTTTAGCGTTGCACGGATTCTGCAACTATAGTATAGTTTGTGTATAGCAACTGTCTTACAAGGAAATATCTGGTGCTCCCATTGTAGTTCGCCACGCGGTAGGCAGTCATCTTTGGGCAAAGCCCGGTAGCAGTTTGCGCAGTTTTCCCTTGTTGCACTCATTGAAATTGATAAGCCCCCCTCCCCAGTCGGGCTTGTCAGCACGCTCTCATTAGTTTCAGTTCGCAACAATCAACATTTGCAATACCAAAGGAAAGAGCAATGACAGAACAACAGAATATTTCGCGCGTCCAGCAAGTGAGTCGCCGGACCTTCCTCAAGATCAGCGGCGGTCTTGCTGGTACAGTCGCGTTGGCGGCTTGTTCACCAAGCAACCCGGCACCCGCGCCGACAGTTGCTCCGGTAGCAACCGCGGCCCCCGCCGATAGTGCCGCGGCGACAGCAACTCCGGCACCAGCCCAAGAAGCGGGCGAGGTAGTCATCGCCTTGACCGGGGAAAATATTCCTGAAGAGCCAATGACCTTGATGTCCGAAGCGTTTCAGGACACCATCCCTGGCGTAGAAATTGCCTGGGAATTCCCCAATTTGGGAGCGGGCGACTACCCGCAGTGGTTAGGGACACAGGTGGCCGCTGGGAATATTCGGCCCGATGTGGTTTCCGGCAACTACCTCTCTTCCTATAATGGCTATGTGAATCTGGATCAATACCGTAAGACCACCAATCCCTTCACGGGCAACGCCTGGGATCAGGATATTCAATGGGAAGCCCTGCGCGGGAAGAACAATAAAGGCGAGCGGATTATGGTCCATATGCGCTCGGTCCACACCTATTGGTTCTACAACCAAGAGATCTTCGACAAAATCTCGGCAGCGCCACCCACCACCTGGGATGAATTTTTGGCCGTGAACGATGCCCTGCTCACCGCCGGCCATACGCCCATGTCCGTCAACTACATTTGGCAAGCGCCCCAATGGTTGGCCGAAATCTACTTCGATCAATATCATGTCAACTGGGTCGAAGAGGTGCGCGCCCAACCCGGCGACTGGAACTTTGAGCCAGACAAAGATGGCGTCTTTGACTTTGACCCCAAAGATCCCTTTATTCACGAAAAGTATACCTACAACATCCAACGCTTCTTCAACGGGATTCAGCAAGGGACCTTGCGCTTTGACACGGCTGAAGTGGCGGATCTAGCCAACAACATGGCGAAGATGTTCCCCGAATATGCCACGGAAGACTTCTTTGTCATCAGCGACGCCTATGCCCCCTTCTTGCAACAACAGACGGCCATTATGAGCAATGGCACCTGGTCGATCCCCACCATGCTCCGCGATATGGAATCGATCAGCCCGGAACGGCTGGAACAATTGAAGATCGAGACGGATATCTCGCCCTTTGCTTGGTCCACCTTCGAAAATCCCTCGATGATGACCTCCTTGGTTCAGACTTCGGCCAAGGCGGTCGAATCGGCACCTGGGCCGTACCTGAGCATTATCAACAAGAATCAGGAACAGGTCGACCGGGCGTTGGCCTTTGTCATGTTCTTCAGCACTGCGCCTGGCTTTAGCCTCTGGAACGAAGGGTTACGCCAAGCCAATGAATTCTCGCCAGCTGGTCCGCTCTTGGTGAACAACATGCAAGATCCGCCGGAAATTCAGGCGCTGTGGGACCAATTGACCTTCACCGGCAACGCCGAAACCAACTATAATGGCTTCTGGACGAGCGCTGGTGGTGGCGACTTCCAAACCGATCTACGCAATATGTTTAAGGATGTCCTCGAAGAAACCATCACCCCCGATCAGTATGCAACCCAACTCCAGGCATACATCACGGATAACTTGCAGGGCATTGTCGAACGCAGCAACCTTTCCATGGACGATATTAGCAATCCGGCAAGAGAGCCAGGCGTTTAGTATTGCGCAGCCGTCAGCAGGCAAAGATAGTTGGGCCTGCTAGGCAACACCCTGCTTTGCCTAACCAACGCCGGATGGCGAGGGTTTCCTTGATTTGATTGGCACAACAATCGTTGCGTCTGCCTATGTGCGGACACAACGATTGTTGTGCTGTTTCTACTTACTCAAAGGGTTAAAGATTATGAGTGTAGAGTCGCAACAGCCATTGCGTTCACCGGCTGTTAGCAACACAGCGCCTGCCCCAGCCGCGCCTACCCCAGAACGATTTCACCGTAGTGCCCTGCGCTATGTGTTCGGCATTCTCATCCTGCTGCTCATCGTCAATACAGCGCTTCCCCTTCTCCTAAGCCGCACTGATGCGACTGTCATTGATCCACTCCCGACCCGCAGCGAGGGCGTCGTTTTGGCTGCGCCCTATGGGCCGGGGCAACTCTTGGTCGCGACGTTAGATAATCGTGTCATCTTGCTTGACCAAGGGCAGCCGCGCCAGGAAGTGCAATTTGAGAACCTGATTGGTGGATTGGCGGTTTCGGCAGACGGGACGGCGATCTATGTCGGGACTTCTGATGGTCAAGTGCAGGTGCTAGATAACACCTTGGCTGTCCAACGGACACTCCCCGTTACGGGGCGGGTGGTCGGGCTCAAGGCCGCGGCGGAAGGCTTGGTCGTCGCCTATGGCAGCGGGGCCTATAGTGACCGCTATTGGACTTCTTTTTATGCTAGCGACGCCGACAAAGCCGCTTATGCCACACGGGCCGAATTCACCATTACCGCGATGGATGTCACCACGGGTAGTGGGGCCGTCTATGGCACGGCCAACTCGCGCGTCAGCCGGTTGGATGATGCTGGCAATGAGCTATGGAAGATCACCCTCACCCAGCCGCCGACCGATATTCGCTATCTAGCTAGTACGGACCAAATCTTGGTTGGCGATGGGCGTGGCAACTTGGTTTTGCTAAATGGGGATGGCGCGACGCAGTGGGCGGTTCACCTCTCCGAATATAATATGCGTAGCGTCTATGCCACACCGGCCGAAGCCGAAAGTGTGCAATTGCTCTATTTGGCCGCGGATTCCCATGGGGATGTTTATATTGTCGACGAAGCGACCCGTCTGCTCTTTACGGGGCGTGCCACGACCAGTGATGTCGGGGCGCTGCTCGAGCAGGACGGCGTACTCACGCTTCTCCCGCGCAATGATGTATGGCAGACCATCAATCTAGAAGCGATTGCTGGGGCCGGTACCGCCGCGACCTTGCGCATGGCTTGGGCCGGGCTCAATCTAGTTTTCTTGCTAGCCTTGTTGGTAGCCTTGATCGCGGCTGTCCAGCGCTGGCGACGCGCAACGGGCCAACAGCTCCGTTTTGCGTGGCGGCAACGAACGGCCTATTTCTTTATTTTGCCTTCCATGGTGCTCATTTTGGTCTTTAGCTACTATCCCGCGGCTATGGCGTTCTACTATAGCTTTACCAATTTCAGCATCCGCACCGTCACTGAATTTATTGGCTTTGAAAACTACCGCCGGATTCTGACCAGCGACTTCTACTTCCGGGTTGGCTTCCTCAACTTGGGGCTGTTGTTGATCACGAGTCTCCTCAAGACCTTGACCATGCCGTTATTGGTGGCCGAGTTGATCTTTCGACTGCGCAACACCGTCCATCAATATGTCTTCCGCACCCTTTTTGTGCTGCCCGCGGTGGTGCCGGGGCTGATCAGCGTCTTCTTATGGCGCATGGTCTATGATCCTTATGCAGGGTTGCTGAATCAGGTTTTGCGGATCTTTGGCCTAAACGACTGGTCGCGGGCTTGGCTAGGCAACGAAAGTACGGCACTCTGGGCGATTATCGGTGCGGGTTTTCCCTATATTAGCGCATTCCCCTTTCTGATCTATATGGGTGGTCTGCTTAACATTAGCACGGAAATGTATGATGCCGCCAAGATCGACGGGGCCAACTGGTGGCGACAATTCTGGAATATCGACGTGCCGCTGCTCATCCCCCAAATGCGTCTGCTGATCTTCTTTACCCTGGCCGGCACCATCCAAGGCTTTGCCCAGATCTACATCTACACCCGTGGCGGCCCCGGCTATGCCACCTATGTCCCCGGGTTGCAGATGTACTATCAACTGGCCGAGGGTGATTTTGGCTACGCCTCGGCCATTGGCGTGCTCCTCTTTATTGTGATCTTTGCGGGCACCCTCTTTAGTTTACGCTTCCGTCGCCAAGCGCTCGAAGCATCGTAGGAACCCAAGTTGCGCGCCAGCGCGTGGTGGCCCGCCCATGGCAACCGCTACCACCAGGATCGCGCGCGGCGGTCGCAACTTGAACGAGTAGGAGTTAATTATGTCATCTCAAGAGAGCTTCGCATTGCCCAGTCGAGACGGCCGTTCGGCACAGCACTATCGCATCCAACGCCGTTTCGGGACGACGATCCAATATCTTTTACTGGGCCTATTGCTCTTCTTTGCGTTCTTTATCATCTTGGTGATGATCTCCATGTCCCTGCGCCCCACAGTCTTGATCTATGCCGATTTTTGGGCGCTGCCTTGGCCACCAGTGATGAGCAACTATCAAACCGCGGTCTTTGACCTAATCCCGTCCATGGGCCGTACCCTCTTTATTTCCGTCGTCTCGATTTTGGGGGTGCTGGTGGTCGCGTGTCCTTCCGCCTATGCCTTTGCCCGTATGCGCTTTCCGGGCAGCGGTGTGCTCTTTTATGTCGTGTTGGCCGTGATGATGATCCCCGGCATCATCTTGCTGACCCCCCATTTCATTCTGGCGCAGCAACTTCAACTGCGCGGGTCGCTCTATGGGTTGATTCTTTTCTACATTGCTGGAGGACAGCCCTTTGCGATCTTTCTGCTCTCCACCTTCTTTCGCAGTCAATCGGAAGAGATCTTTGAAGCAGCACGGATCGACGGAGCCAGCGAATTACATTCCTTGATCCGCATTGCGGTCCCGCTCGCTTGGCCGATCCTCATGACCGTCGCCATCCTGAATTTTCTGGGCATCTACGACGATTTCATTTGGCCCCGGCTCATGCTCCCCCAACATTTGGAGACGTTGGTGCTCGCCCTCGAACGCTACAACCCCCAAATTGGCGAATATAGCAACCGCCCCGAATTAGGCCCACAAGCCGCGGGCTATGTCTTTGCCTCGCTGCCCCAGTTGTTTATCTTTGTCTTTGCCATGAAATACTTTATCCAAGGCTTGACCTCGGGGGCAGTCAAAGCGTAAATAATGATGAATTGACGATTGACAACGGTTCAGAGAGACCCAGGGAGACGAAAGCAGATTGCTCTTCGTGTCCCTGGGTCTCTCTTCATAAAGAATAGGCTAAGTGGTAAGGATAAATGAAGAAGGATAATTGGCACAATCATGTCTTTTTCGGCATCCATTACGATCTGCATGCCAATGCAGAGGATACGAATCTGGGTGCGGAAGTAACCCATGCCCATTTGCGCGAGCGGCTGCTGCGTGTCCGCCCCGACTGGATTCAAGTCGATTGCAAGGGCCACCCTGGCTACACCAGTTGGCCGACCACAGTAGGCTCTCCTTCGCCCGGTGTTATCCAAGATAGCCTGCGCATCACCCGAGACGTGACCGCCGAACTGGGCATCAAGTTGGGCATGCACTACTCTGGCGTCATTGATAACCGAGCGATTGAGTTGCATCCCGATTGGGCACGCCGCGATGTACGGGGCCAGGCCGATGAACAATCAACCTGCCGCATGAGTGGCTATACAGATGGGCTACTGATTCCGCAGATGCTCGAATTGATCGACGACTATGATGTCGATGGCTTTTGGGTCGATGGCGAGAATTGGGGGGCAAAACCTTGTTGGTGTGAACGCTGCCAAGCTGAGTTTACCCGCCGCACCGGCATCTCCCAGATCCCCCAAGACAAACCCGATGCCCATTGGGAAAGCTGGCTAGCCTTTCACCGCGATCTCTTTGTCGAACATGTCACCCGCTATACCAACGCGGTGCATGCACGGAAACCAAGCTGTCTCATCTGTAGCAATTGGATGTATACGGTGCGCCAGCCAGATGCCATCCAAGCACCGGTTGACTACCTAAGCGGTGACTATACTTGGGCGTGGGGGGCAGAACGCGCCGCGATTGAAGCCCGCCTGCTCGACTGTCGCAGCGATGGCATCTCTTGGGATCTCATGGCCTGGGGCTTTACCAAAGCTGGCCCGATGCGGGTCAATCCACCGTGGACCATGAAGACCGCGCTACATCTCTGTCAAGAGGTAGCCGAGGTTGTGGCGCTAGGGGGAGCCATTATGATCTATGGCAAGCCGCAGCGCAGTGGTTGGCTCACAAGCTGGCATCAAGATCTGCTCGGTGAGGTCGCAGCCTTTTGTCGCGCCCGCCAGGAGGTCTGCTTCCAAAGTGAATCGGTGCCTCAAGCCGCGGTGCTTCACCTCGCCAGTTCGCTCTATGCTTGGCACGCCACCTATGCCGATACCAGCAAAGACCCAGCGCTCTTCACCTATGGGGCAGCGGTTGCCCCGGTGGAAGGAGCACTCCATGCCCTGCTGGAAACCCATCGCCCCACCGACCTGTTGACCGAAGAAGCCGCATTGGCACGCCTGCCCAATTATTCATTGGTGATCGTGCCAGAGCAGATCCAGCTCAGTGATGCCGTCGTCGCTGCGCTCACGCAGTATGCCGCGGCGGGTGGTCATGTGATCCTCAGCGGTGCGCACTTATCACAAACCTACCCTGATCTGGTTGGCGCGGTGCCTGCAAGTGAAGCCCTAGCCGAATCGCCCGACGATGCTTGGGGGGCTATTCATCTCCCCATTGGCGAGCGGACAACCGGGCTCTTTGGCCCGTGGCAACCGGTCACGCCCCAGGCCGATACCACGGTCTTGTTCTATGCGTTGTGTGGGCAAGAAGTGGAAAAGGATCAGACCGACCAAGCGGTCATCACCCAACGTCGGGTGGGGAAAGGGTCGATCATCGCGATTCACGGTCCTATTTTCCGTAACTATGCCGCAGGACACTACCCCGAACTGCGCCGCTTCATCGGTGCGCTGATCGACAGCTTGCCACTGGAGTGGCTGGTCACTGTTGAAGCCCCGCGCGCGCTGGAGGTAATCCTGCGGCGCAAAGCAGGCAAGCTCATGCTCAATCTGATCAACCGGGGCGCAGGTGAAATGCTCTCCCCTAATCGCGTCGTCGTGGAAGAGCTGCCGCCGATCACGAATGTGACGCTGCGGGTCCACAGTCCCGTCGCACCACGCCGCGTCACCCTCGTGCCCGAAGAAACGTCCCTCACCTGGCAACAGAGTGGCGACACGCTAGAGATTCACGTTCCCCAGGTGCCGATCCATAGTATTGTGGTTATCGAGCCAGCGTAGCAGATCGCCTATAAGGTGACAGGCCAGGGACGAGCGGAACCTGACAGGTTTTCCAAACCTGTCAGGTCTTGTCTAAGCAGGCACCAACTGCCCCCTGATTTTGACCGCTACAGCCAGCCACATACCACAGAAGTTGCCGATCTCAGCCGTGGGGATTGCTCTGCTCGGCACCGACTAGTTCCAACTCTTTGGCAAAATGGCAAGCCGACCAATGGCCGGGTGTCACTTCGAGGAGCGGCGGGGTTTCGGTCCGACAGCGTTCTTGGGCATAGCGACAGCGGGGGTGGAAGTAGCAGCCGCTCGGCGGGTGGGATGGATCGGCGACTTCGCCTTCGAGGCGAATCCGCGCTCGGGCAGTCCGTTGGCGGGGGTTGTCAATGGGCACAGAGGAGAGCAGGGCTTCGGTATAGGGATGCTTGGGGTGCTGGAAGAGTTGATCCACCGGCGCGATCTCGGCCACTTTGCCCACGTACATGACAATGACGCGATCGCAGAGATAACGGACAACACTAAGATCATGGGAGACAAAGAGGTAGGTTAAGTTATACCGAGTGCGCAGATCTTCCATCAGGTTGAGAATTTGTGCGCGCACCGATACATCGAGTGCCGAGACGGCTTCATCGGCCAGGATCAGGCGCGGCTCGGTGATCAAGGCGCGGGCAATCACAATCCGCTGGCGTTCGCCACCACTAAAGGCATGGGGATAGCGCCGCATATACTCGGGGCGCAACCCCACTTGGCGCAACATCTGCGCGACACGCTCTTCCATGGCCGTTGCACTCAGGGTGGTGTTGGCGCGTAAGACCTCGCTAATCACTTCAAAGACCGTCATCCGGGGGTTGAGCGACGAATAGGGATCTTGGAAGATCATGCGAATCTGGGTGCGATAGGGCTGCAGCTCTTCCCGCGAGAGTTGGGCCAGATCCACCGGCGCGCCGTCCATAGGCTGGTAGAAAAGCTGGCCTGCCGTGGGTGCATAGGCACGGATCAAACAGCGGCCTACCGTAGTTTTGCCACAGCCACTTTCCCCAACCAACCCCAGGGTTTCCCCAGGATAGAGCTGAAACGACACATCATCTGCCGCCTTGACATAGCCAGCAACCTTCCCAAAGAGCCCTGCCGGGATAGGGAAGTGCATCTTCAGACCACGCACATCCAGCAACGGGCTCCGTTTGGCGGGCATGGTGGTTTCCACAGACTGACGGCCATTCGGTTCAGCCATGAGCAACCTCTTGTCTTCTGGAACTCGGTGTCGCCATACGTTCTTGCTGCACGGCCTTTCCTTCCTCTGTATACAGGAGACAGCGCACCTGGTGGCGGGGGGCGACTTCGATCATCGCGGGCGTTTGTTGGGCGCAGAGGCCGGCCATCGCTTGCGGGCAGCGCGGGTGAAATTGACAGCCACTGGGTCGCCGATAGGGGCTGGGCACCATGCCCTGAATGACTTCCAGCCGTTGGCGGGTGGCTGTCACTTTGGGCACCGAGCGCAGCAACGATTGGGTGTAGGGGTGGCCGGGGTGGTTAAAGATAGTATCCGCATCGCCCACCTCGACAACGCTGCCCAGATACATCACCGCGACATCATCGGCAATTTCGGCAACGACCCCCAAGTCGTGGGTAATAAAGAGGATCGCCATGTCATATTCCGCTTGCACCCGCTGCATCAGTTCGAGAATCTGGGCTTGGGTGGTCACATCCAAGGCCGTCGTGGGCTCGTCGGCGATGAGCAGGCTAGGGTTACAAGCCAAAGCCATGGCGATCATGGCCCGTTGCCGCATACCACCGCTCAAGCGAAAGGGGTATTCATCGACCCAGCGTCGCGGTTGCGGAATGCCGACCAGATCAAGCATTTCGACGGCCCGTTCGCGCGCTTCCTTTTGGGTGGCGTTGGTGTGCAGTTGCACATTCTCAATAATCTGATTGCCCACGGTATATAAGGGACTGAGCGAACTCATGGGCTCCTGAAAGATCATGGAGATATGCCGACCGCGGATACCGCGGATGTCACGCCCGCGCGGATCGAGTTGGGCAATGTCTACTGTTGTGGTACCACCTTGGCCGTTCGGTTGATGGAAGAGCACTTGGCCACCGACAATCCGCCCCGGCTTGTGGACAATATTCAGCAAAGCGCGGGCCGTCACACTTTTGCCACAGCCACTTTCCCCCACCACACAGAGCGTCTTCCCGCGCGGAATGGTCAGGTTTACCCCATCCACCGCCCGCACAATCCCCTCATTGGTAAAAAACTGAATTTTCAGATCTTGGATATCAATTAAGGCATTAGTCATCATTTGGGTTCGTCAATCACAATAGGACTTGCACGCTTGGCAGGTATGACCAGAGCGCTGACCGGTTTTCCAAACCCGTCAGCGCGCCAGCAGGTTAGCGTAAGCCCTCGCTCATTGATAAGGATCGGCGGCATCACGTAATCCATCCCCCAGAAAGTTAAAGGCGAGGACAATGATGACGACCGCCAAGGCAGGGTAGAGCAACCAGGGGTAGATGGCGATCACCGCCACCTTCTGCGCCTCTTGCAACATGACCCCCCAACTGACAACGGGGGGCCGCAAGCCCAAGCCAAGAAAGCTCAGTGCGGTTTCCCCGAGGATCATACCCGGGATGGCAAGCGTCACCGAGGCAATGATATGGCTCAGAAACGAGGGGAGCATGTGGCGGGTGATCATGCGGTAGCGGCTGACCCCATCCAGCTCGGCAGCCAATACGAAATCTTCTTTGCGCAAAGCGAGAAACTTGCTCCGCACCACCCGCGCCAATCCCGTCCAGCCGATGAGGGCGAGGATCAACGTGATGATAAAGTAGACGCGGATGGGCCCCCAAGTGAGGGGAACCGCGGCGGCCAAGGCCAGAATAATCGGAATCGCCGGAATGGACATGAGGATCTCGATCAGACGCTGGACAACATTGTCTACCCAGCCCCCGAGCAGGCCAGAGATGCCTCCCAGCAAAATCCCTAAGATCAGGCTGAGCGTAACCCCGACTAACCCAACGGTTAACGAAACGCGACTGCTGTAGATGGTGCGACTGAGGATATCGCGACCACTTTTGTCCGAGCCCAGCAAATAGAAAGGATCGCCAGCATTCTTAGGCCCAAAGAGGTGGCGATCCCCCGGGATCAATCCCCACAATTTATAGGGCTCACCTTGGATCAAGAAGCCAACCGGGATGATCACGCTTTCGTCCACGCTCCACGTTTTGCGCAGAGAGCGCTCATCGCGGGTGAAGGTATAGCCATAGACAAAGGGGGCAAAGCGGCCCGCTTGCATCAGGTGCAAGCGTTGGGGCGGCGCGTGCACATATTCCTGCTTATAGGCCGTGGCGGTGGTGGGGGCGACAAACTCACAGAAGAGGGCGATCAGATAGAAGAGTAGCACGACCACGCCACTCGCCATGGCAAGCCGATGCTGGCGGAATTTCCACCACATGAGCTTCCACTGCGAGGCCACCTCCGATTGGAGGATTTGCTCGTCGGCATCGGGGTAGTTCCACGGCTCAAAAGCACCCGAATCCACGCGTTCGCGCTCCTGGGGATTGGTCCGTTCTGCAACTGCGGTCATGCCATCTCTCCTCAAAGTAGGCCATGGAGAGCCGACAGGTTTTCCAAACCTGCCAGCGCTGGGCCTGCGTAGGTTCCAACCTAATTCTCTAGCCGAATCCGTGGATCCAGCCAGACCAACAACAGATCCGAAATAAAGGTACCAATGACAGTGAGGGTACAGAGCACCAAAATAAAGCCTGCGGCCACATACATATCCTGCGTGATCAAGGCATTGAGCAAAACGGGGCCTGATGTCGGCAGGTTAAGCACAATCGAGACCAACGCTTCGCCCGAGATCAACCCCGGTAGCGCCCAGCCAATGGTGGCGATAAAGGGGTTCATGGCATGGCGCACCGGATATTTCAACAGGAGCCGCGCCTCGGAGACGCCTTTTGCGCGCGCCGTCTCGACATAGGGCTTGTTGAGTTCATCTAACAGATTGGCGCGCATGGTGCGGATCAGCCCAGCGGTGCCAGCCGTGCCGATAATGATGACGGGAATCCAGAGATGTTTGAGCATGTCCACAAAGCGCGCCCAACTCCAGGCCGCGTCCATAAACTGCTGGGAAAAGAGCCCCACCATCGCTTGGCCCATATATTGATAGCTAAAGAAGAGAAAGATGAGCGCCAACAGAAAATCGGGCGTGGCAAGCCCAATAAAGCCAAGAAAGGTGACGACGTAGTCGCCCAGCGAATATTTGCGCACCGCCGAAAAGATCCCAATCGGGAGCGACACGATCCAGACAAAGAGAAACGTTGAAAAGGAGAGAACAAAGGTCAAGGGAAGCCGTTCGATGATCAGATCAGAGGCGTCGCGCTTATAGATGAAGGAGTAGCCAAAGTTGCCATGCAGGAGAATATTACGCATCCACTTGACATATTGCACATACATGGGTTGATTCAAGCCATATTGCTCGCGCAGGGCAGCCTCAAATTCCGGCGGCACTTCGCGCGCCCCCGAGCCAAGCATCTGCGAGACCATGGTGGTTACATAATCGCCGGGCGGCAGTTGGATCACCGCAAAAGCAATGATCGAGACGACAAAGATCGTAAAGATCATATAGCCTAAACGGCGGATGATATAGACCCACATGTGGTTCTTACTCCTCTAACTAACCTACGAAGCTGTTTAGCCGGGAAGAGGGTCAATCCACACCTGGCAGGTTTTAAAAACCTGCCAGGTGTACAGGGGACCATTCCAAACAGTTTCTAGCCACACGAGCAATTATCATCGGAGTTACGCAGTTGGTTGGTGCAACCAGAAACCTGACAGGTTTTGTCCAAGTGCGTAACTCCTAGGTCAATTGACCAAGGTAAATTCAATTGCGTGTGTGGCTTATTCGCTTAAATACCACTGCTCGGGGTACATAATCTTCTGAACGCCTTCGATCCAACCGGCGATCCATTCATCGGGAACATTCTGGACACGGGCATGGAAGGGTTGATACTCAGGACCGGGGCGCGAGATGCCAAAGACCCAGAACTGTTCTGCGGCAGCTTCCAACACGGCCTTCATGGCCTCGATCTGCCCTTCTTGAGTCGGGCTTGTCAGCACTTTGGTCTCATAGTCGGCCCGCAGCTGCGCAATATCAGCGGGCATTTCTACCGGTACCGCATCCACCGCACCGGTACGGGCCGCAAACCAGCCATTGCCATACATGCCAAAGTATTCACCTGGCACATAGTAGCGCGGATCCAAAATCGCGGTAATCCCCGCGCCACCTTCACCGGTGTACATGGTGGCCTCAATCAGATTTTGCCGCTTGTTTTCGATGAACTGAACATCGGGCATGGAATTGAGCGTCACCTCAACACCCACATTGGCCCAGTATTGGGTGAGCAACTCCGCCACCTGCACCCAGGTGGAACCATAGGAGAGATCGTTAGAGACAGAGAAGATGATCGAGAGCCGTTTACCATCCGAATCGAGCCGGAACCCTTCACTATCTTTTTCGGGCAGCACTTTGTCCAGATGTTCATTGGCGAGAGCCACATCAAAGTCGGCATATTGGGTGGCAAGCTGTTCGTTGTAGAGGGGTGAACTTTCCAACGGGCCCTGTTGGGCAGGCGTGCCTTGCCCTTGGTGGACAATGTCGATGATCTCCTGGCGATTAATGGCGTAGGACATGCCAATGCGGAAATCCTTGTTGGCAAAGATCGCGGCCTTAATCGGATCATCAATGGTGCGGTTGAAGTGGATCGTGTTCGTGTTCGCGCCATCAGAATAGGCTACGTTAATTTGTAGGGGCTTGCCTGAATCCATGGCGTCAAAGTAGAGTACGCGGTTCTCACTGCCCGGATCTTTGACAAGATCCAGATCGCCATTAAGCATGGCAAAGGTGCGGCTTTCCCCATCTTGGTAGGAGATGCCGACAAAAGTGTCCATGTAAGGCAGTTGGTTACCGGCGGTGTCAACTTTCCAGTAATACGGATTGCGCTCGAGCTTAATGGTCGTACCCGTACCCAGCGGGGCGGTGACAATCCAAGGGTAGAGGAGTGGGCGGGCCGGGTTGTTATAAAATTCCTGGGTGTCGGCGGTGGGGCCTGCGGCATATTTGTTAAAAAGCCCCATCCAATCTTCGACCCCTTCCTCGGCGGCCACCAACGTCGCAATATCACTGTTATAGGCTGCGTGATATTGGGTCAAATAATGTTTGGGGAAGAAAGTCAGATGACGGCCCGACCAAGTCGCGAGATTATAAAGGAAGGTGCCATAGGGATTGACAAAGGTAAACTTAACGGTGTAGTCATCAATCTTTTCCGCTTTGAAATCTTCGGCACCATCGCTAGGCAACCAATCGGCAACGGGGCCAGCGGGGGAAAGTTCTTCATTAAACAGAATATCTTCAATGTAGAACAGAATATCATCCGCGGTAAAAGGCTCACCGTCGGACCATTTCATGCCTTGGCGCAGATGAAAGGTATATTCACGCACATCGTCGCTGACTTCCCAGCTTTCGGCAATATTGGGCTCCACCCCCGAAAAGTCAGCCGACCAGATGACGAGATTTTCCCAGCCGGTGACAAACCAAAGACCACCCCAACCGGGATTGTTGCCGACAAAGCCCATGCGAAATTCACCACCGTATTGACCCACCTCTTTCGTCGGTGTCACAATCGCTGGGTTGAGGGGCAGCCGTTCATCGACCGGGGGCAGTTCCCCCGCCGCGACCCGCGCCCGCAGGAGCGGTGATTCGGCATATTGGGTTTCGGGCACTTCGACAGCAGTCGTGGCGGCCGTTTCAGACGCGGCGGTTGGCGTCGTGGCCGCATTTTCCGCGCCGCTATCGATAGCGGCAAGGGGATCAGATGCAGCGCCGCCACCACAAGCATTTAGCAGTAGTGTCAGCACAAGCAACAGTGTCCATAGGACGTTTCGCTTCATGGTTCCTCCTGGTACAATAGACTCAACCTTGCAAGAAATGGGTAGAGAGACGAACTTGAAAGACGGTTAGTTATGCAGTAGCAATAACCAATGTCGCGACAATACAGATCACCTGACAGTTTCGTGGGTAGGTTGTAGTAAGGTACGCGCCGACTAGAGAACGGCTCATCAGGTGTAGGAAGCACCGACCAACTATGTAATTTCTATAAAGGGCAAACCAGCCCATGGGGTCCCATGGGTAACCAACGACACTAGGGAGCGATCACGATGATCTGCATGAACAACGATAGGAAGGTCAACAGTACCCCAGGGTGAAGCCCTGTGACCTTGTTTACCAGTGTAACATTTGAATGTTCAGCAGACAGCGCGGCTTTGCCGTGCGTCTAAACGGATTGATGGGAAGCGTAAAGAGATTTTTAAACAAACCTGTCCAGAGAAGCAACGCCACTTTGGCTATGCTGATAACACCCGCGGTGCAGCCACCGAATCGCGCACGATCAAGCGTGTGGACAACAAGGTAGTAGTCGGCGGCTGTTCTGGATATTGGATGCGTTCAATCAGGCGGCGTACGCCAATCATCCCCATCCAATTTTTGTGGACATGGACGGTGGTCAGGCTCGGACGCACTTCGTTGGCAAGATCGATATTGTCAAAACCGGCGATCGAAATATCGGTGGGCACATTCAAGTGCATGTCGCGCACAGCATTCAAAGCGCCAATGGCCGCTAGATCCATGCAACCAAAGACAGCCGTTACTTCGGGTGAGGTGCGCAATAACTCCTGCGTTGCCTCATACGCGCTGCGGGTCGAATGGAACGAAGAAGCAACATAGCTACGCTCAATCGCATGGCAGCGTAAGGTCTCGAGATAGGCACGATGCCGCTCTTGAAAGCTCGGGGGAGATTTGGGATTGTAGCCAACGAGACCGATATGTCTGTGACCCTGCGCGATCAGATGCTCCACGATCAACCGCGTGCCTTGGGCGTTATCCGTTAACACCGTATCGAAGGCACTCTCGGTTGCATAGCTATCGATCAAGACCATCGGTATATTGGTACGCCCGTGAACAAAACCGACTAAGGGGTCAATAAAAGTGCCAATGAGCAGAAGGCCATCCAACTGTTTTTCATTGATCAGCGACGGCCAAATGACGGGATGATTGCTCTCATCCACTTCAACGGCAGCATACATGAGGTTGATGCCGTGGGTGCGGCATTCGCGCTCAACCCCTGCTTGCACGTGCGAATAAAAGGGATTGACATCAACTGGGTAATTCAGGTCATGTTTGATCAACATGCCAATCATCGACAGGCGTGCATCTTCCGCGTCGATCCGGTTCAATTTCAGAGGATAGCCAAGGTTACGGGCGGCATCTACCACACGGGAACGGGTTGCGTGCGCCACATTACCGCGCTGATTAAGCGCTTGGGAAGCAGTCCCAATCGACACACCAGCGAGCTCGGCCACTTCTTTAAGCGTAACAGACATGCCGGCAATTACCCACAAGATTTAGCGTATAGATAAAGTTTGGCGAAAAATGAAACTCGATCTGAAAGTTTGGGGCGCTTTTGCTGAAACTTTCAGATGATTTTTTAGATAATACCTGAAAATGGTTGGGGTGTCAACTCTCGTTTTTGCCAATATCTACCTTCCCACAGGCCGATCGACCAATCACAAGTTTTATACAGATTTTGTCCAACAATGGTACATGGACAACAGACGGAAGCAAGGCCCTATGCCAAAGTAAATCGCATGTAGTAACCACCAAACAATGAAGGCATTCTCTATGACAGATTGTGATGTACTACTCATCGGCGCCGGGCATAATGCCTTGGTTTGCGCAGGCTATTTAGCCAAAGCTGGCTACAAAGTGATCCTATTGGAGCGCCGCCACACCGTTGGCGGCGCGGTCGTAACCGAAGAGGTGATCCCTGGCTTTCGGTTTGATCTGGGCGGCTCGGCCCATATTCTCATTCATCACACCCCCATTGTGCAGGACTTAGGGCTCAGCCAATATGGACTTGAGTATATTGATCTCGATCCTCTTTTCTTTGCCCCCTTTCCCGACGGCAGTCAGATTACCATCTGGAAAGATCTTGAGCGCACTTGTGCCAGTATTGCCGCAGTTTCGCCCGCGGATGCCGATGCCTATTACAACTTTATCCGCACCTGGGAACCCCTTGCGCGCGGCATGGTTAATAGCTTTCTCGAGCCCCCGACAGCGGGGAATCTGATCAAAAATTTGGTCCTCAAGACCAGTAGGGGCAGTGATCGCTTTGAACGCTTGAGCGATATTCTGCGCGGGTATGGCCAAGTGTTGCGCCAAACTTTTCGCGACCCGCGGGTCCAAGCTCTGATCGGCTGGATGGCTGCCCAATCAGGCCCGCCACCCAGCGAACCACTTTCGGCGCCCTTTGCCCTGTGGCAACCCATGTATCATCAGAGCGGTATTCGCCGGCCCCGTGGCGGCTCGGGCATGTTGACCCAAGCCCTCGCCCGCATGATCCAAGCCCATGGCGGCAACCTTATCGCGGGCGCGCCGGTTGCACGGATTCTCACAGAAGGTGGTCGCGCGGTTGGAGCCGAAACAACGGGTGGCATCCGCGTCACCGCCCGCGCCGTGGTAGCGGGTGCGCATATTCACACGACGCTGCAACTATTACAAGACGAACCCTTGCCAACCCGCGCCAAACAACTCTTACAGCAGAGCCGGATCGGCAATGGCTTTGGGATGATTGTCCGCTATGCCATGCATGAATTACCCAATTATACTGCACTGCCTTCGCCGACCACGGGTGGCCCAGCCCCGCACCACCAAGCGCTTCAATTCATCTGCCCCGATCTAGCCTATCTTGAACGCGCCTATGGTGACTATCTGGGCGGCAGGCCCTCACGCGAACCAGCGTTGATTGCCATGACCTTTTCCGCCGCCGACCCCACCTTGGCCCCACCAGACAAACACACCCTCTTCTTATGGGGCCAATATTATCCCTATGAATTAGCCGATGGTTCTTCCTGGGACGCCATCGGGCCAAGGGTGGCGGACCAGATGTTGGCTACGCTCGCCCGATATGCACCCAATGTCAGCGAAGCCGTCATCGGTCAGCTCGTAGAGCACCCCCGCTATCTCGAACGGGAATTAGGGCTGCTCCGTGGCAATGTCATGCATCTGGAGATGTCGATTGACCAAATGTTTATGCTCCGGCCAGCTTTGACCCTGAGTAACTACCGCGGCCCCCTGCGCGGTCTCTATCTCACCGGTGCCAGCACTCACCCCGGCGGGGGCATTATGGGGGCGGCTGGACGTAATACTGCCCAAGTCTTGCTCCACGATCTGGCGCGCCGGAAAATCTAAACACCGGCAAATCTCACCCATTGACCGTTGTCAGTTGCTCATTTTTACCCGAGGTATCACCATGACCTATTTTGCTTTTCTTGCTTGGTGCGTCGGCATCCCTTTGCTGATTCTAGCCCTTCTGACCTGGCGCGACCAACGGCGCGGCCCAACCTTACCGACCAGCCTCCAAAGTTGGCCTGCCACAGCAGTAATTCTAGCCCATATTAGCGTAGCGGTGTTGTATACGACGCCATGGGACAATTATCTGGTCGCCACTGGCGTATGGTGGTATGATCCGCAGCTCGTGACCGGGTTGGTGCTTGGTTGGGTTCCCATTGAGGAATATACTTTTTTTGTTCTGCAAACGCTGTTGACTAGCCTTTGGGTGCTCTATCTGGCTCGCCGCTTGACAGTAAGGGCAATGCTGGTTCCCCCCTTCGCCACTTATTTGCGGCTGGGCAGCACAGCAGTCCTAGGCGTACTTTGGGTCGGTTCTGTGATCATCTTAGCCACCGGCTGGTTGCCTGGCACCTATCTGGGGCTAGAACTCGTTTGGGCGCTCCCCCCCATCCTCTTACAGCTCGCCTTTGGTGCGGACATTCTCTGGCGTTATCGGCGCATCGTCTGGTGGGGGATCGTCGTGCCAACCTTGTATTTGTCCGCAGGAGACGTTGTTGCCATTGGCGCGGGCACATGGACCATCGACCCAGCCCAATCGACCGGCATTTTTCTTGGTGGACTGCCCATGGAGGAATTTGTCTTTTTCCTCCTCACCAATACCTTAGTCACCTTTGGCACACTCTTGGTCTTAGCCCAAGAAAGCCATCAACGCGCCCCGAGCGCCTTGGTCAAACGAATGCGCCAGCTCGTGTCGATGCCGGGGTGAAGAGGCCAGTGGGTCAGTAGGCCAGTGGCAGGATTGGGATGTAATAACTAAATGACCAATGACCAATGACAAAAAACTACCCTATCCAAATGTCTTTTACAGCAGCAAAAAAAGCCAGTGACACCGTGATCCAGGGGCGTATTGCGTGGTGGTTGACGGGGGCGTGGGTACTCACCATGATTGCGATTCCGATTGTGCGCTGGACCGTGGGGGATGTGGCACTCCCTTGGGGCGTTTTGTTGAGTGTTGGGCTGTTGGCGCTTGCCGTTATCACGGCGCTCGGCCAGCATTGGGGATGGCGGCCAACCATGGGCGTCGTCGCGGTGATCGCGCCCTTCGCTTGGGGATTGGAGTGGCTAGGGAGCACGACTGGCCTCCCCTTTGGCGTCTATCACTATACGGAAACCCTACAGCCGCAACTGGCCGGTGTGCCCTTGGTCATTCCTTTCGCTTGGTTCATGATGTTACCACCCGCATGGGCCGTCGCTAGCTACCTAACGAGTGGTCGCATGGGTAGCCGCTTTGTTTTGCTCAGCGCGGCGGCCTTTACGGCCTGGGATCTCTTCTTGGATCCCCAAATGGTGGCCTGGGGCTATTGGGTGTGGGCCGAGCCAGGTGGTTATTTTGGCATTCCCTGGATCAATTTTGGGGGCTGGTTTTTGGGGGCAACGCTCTTGACCCTGCTGGTTTTGCCGCGCTTACGCGCGGGGGGATTACCACAGCCACTGCTCCTGATCATTTATGCGATCACCTGGTTTCTCCAAAGTATTGGTCAACTTTTCTTCTGGCAAATGCCTGGTCCTGCCCTGTGTGGCAGCCTAGGCATGGGCTTCTTTCTTCTGCTCGCCTATTTGCGCACAACACGCTAGGCGCTTACAGCATTCGCCATACTCTCTGGTATAATAGCCGCATGAATTGGAAGCCACAGCACCCGGCCTTTCGCGCCTTACTGGCTGCCTTGCTGCAGCAAAATGTCCCTGTCTATATTGTGGGCGGAGTAGTGCGCGACTTTTTTCTAGGCACAGGGCAGAAGTTGGCCGATCTGGATCTAGTGGTCGAACACTCAGCGATTCCCCTTGCTCGCCAAGTGGCGGATCGCCTTGGCTGGGCGTTCTATCCCCTGGATGAATTGCGCGACGTGGCGCGGCTGGTTTTCACGGCGAATTTAGGCGAGCCGCTCGTCTGTGACATTGCCCGTCAGCGCGGCGATTCTATCGAGCATGATCTGCTGCTACGCGACTTTACCATCAACGCCTTAGCCTTTGCCATCAAAGGCCCCAATCAGGTTGACCTCATCGACATCTGCAATGGGCGCGCCGATATTCAAAACCGGATCATCCGCCGTGTCAGCGCGGCCAGCCTCGCCGATGATCCGATCCGCCTCCTGCGCGCCATTCGGTTTGCCGTACAGTTCGGTTTTTCCTTGGAAGAACAGACACGCCTACAGATCAAACGGGTCTGTAGCACGGTGAGCTTGGCAAGCGCCGAGCGGATCCGCGATGAACTGTGGAAAATGCTGATCACCGATGAACCAGCACGAGCAATCCACGAGTTGCATCAGGTTGGCGTTTTGACCTATGTCCTGCCCGAAGTAGCGAAATTAGATGGCATAGCGCAATCCTACCCCCATCATGAAGATGTCTATCAACACACCTTACGGGTCGTGCAACAGGCCGTACAGCTCCGTAACTGGTTGCTTGGCAAAGCAGCCCACCGGGCCGATGCGGCTGCGCAAGCATGGCAAGAGCGCCTAACACCGCGCCGGACTCAGCTGCGCAATCATTTTACGGTTGCCCTCGCTGGTGGGCGACTACGCGCCGAATGGCTTGTTCTCCATGCCCTCTTCCATGATATTGGCAAACCGTTTACACGCACAGCCGAGCTGCAACCAGGGGATCATGTACGCTACCGCTTTCTAGAACATGAACGCGTCGGTGCCGAATTAGCAGAAACACGGCTCAATGCATTACGCTTTAGCCGTCAGGAGATTCAACTCGCACGTACCGTGATCGAAAATCACATGCGACCGCATCTCCTTTCCGCTGCTTTTGTCGGCAAGGTGATCAGCCGCCGGGCATGCTACCGCTTTTATCGCCATACGCATCAACGTCAAGCCGAACACCCAATGGCTGTGGATACTCTTCTGCTGGCCTTGGCCGACTATCAAGGCACCTATCGGGAAATGCCGCCTCCAAACTGGCTTGGCTATTTGCAACATATTGATGAGTTGTTGGCCTTCGGGTTGGATGCCGATGGCATTTCAGCCGCCCAACAAAGTCCTTTAGTCGATGGTTATACGCTCATGCACCACTTTCAATTGACCCCTGGTCGTCAGGTTGGTCAATTGCTGGAGCAGCTCCTAGAAGCACAAGCAGCGGGCGATATCAAAACCCAAGAAGAAGCAATTGAATTGGCCTCATCATGGCTACACGAAACAAAGAGCACAACCGAGGCGTAGTCAAGCAACCGACTTGTCCCTACCTGCGCCGCTTGGACGCGCAGCAACAGCAGGCCGCGCCCATTGATTATCCCAGCTTTGAAAATCAGTGCCAGGCCGCCGACGAAACAGCCCTCCCACTTGCCGAGCAGGCCACCTTCTGTCTATCGGGCAGCTATCGCCTCTGTGATCGGTTTATCAACATCCAATTAGACGAACCCACGGTCTATGCCCAGCCAGCCATGCCGCCCGGGCATGCCATGCCATCCCAAGAGACGCCATGGCAGCCATCACCCTTCGACGAAGAAGATTGGGCAGAGCCCCCTGGGCGGCCCATTTGGGCTTGGGCCAGTGCCGCCGTGGTTTTTGTTGCCGTGCTGCTCTTTGGCGGCGGGGTCGCGGCCTATATGGGCTGGCAATTGGTTCAGCAAGGTCAATTTCTAACACGAACGGGCCAAGGGCCGATCAGCACACTTGCCAGCAGCCCCAATGCGGCGGCGCAAGCCCCCACCTTTCTCATTGTCACGGCGACCAACGATCAACCTACGCCTGCCGTGCCCGTAGAAGAGGCGGCACCCGCGCCCACGGGGAACCCAACCACCAATAACAGCGTCACCTTTCCCGAAGCCGTGACCGCAACGCCCGTGGTTGTCATTCCACCCACCACCGACGCCGCCCAAACCCAGGCTCAACCGGTCGTCATGGCGCCAACCGATACACCGGTCAACCTGATCTTACCCCCACCCGCCAGCAACGCGACACCAGCGCCCTTGATCAATGTGTTAGAAGAGATACCGACACGCCGCCCTACGCCCACCTTTGAATTGCCCACTAGTACAGCGATTCCGCTCGAGCCAACGGCCACGGCCACCTTGATGATTTTGGGCACGCCCGTCGTCATCTTTGGTCCCGATGAATCTGCCATACCACCTGGTGAATGTACCCACATCCGCTGGCATGTGGTGAATGTGCGCGAAGTCTATTACGATAATCTGCCCGCAATGGGCGATGGCGCCAAGGAAGAGTGTATTGAGAAAGAGGCAGATAGCTATGCACTGCGGGTAATCTTTGCCGATGGTCAGACGCAAATCTTTACTGCAACGGTAGGCGTCTTATGGCCGTCTCCTACCCCGACGCTCACACCAAGTTTCACGCCTGAATTACCAGCGACCCCAACATGGACGCCTGTGCCACCCACGGCGACCCCAACACCGAGCACGATTTATGGGGTAACGTTACGCGTCAATGGCAACAATCGCCAAGCCTGTAGTGCAGGGACGGATTGCAAAGTAGCCCTTTTAGCAACCAATATGGGCGATGCCACGGATACCTTGGGGGTTGAATTTTTGCAGCGGGACAGCGCTGGGGCTTGGCTGTGTCGCCAGGATGGTGTCTGTGCCGAACAAAAACTCCTCTTAAATAGTGTAGGGCCAGGCAATACCGCCTTTATTGAAATGCGGGTCACGTTGCCAGCCGAAAGCGCAGGCAGCCTCTTTACCTATACGCTGCGCGCCGTTAGTGAAGGTTCCCAAGGTCGGATGATTTCAGAAGCAGTGACGATAGAGATCGAAAGCCAAGCACCCTAGGTACGTTTCTTCATCAATCATTCATCGACCAAGAAACGTACTCAGCAGCGGTCTACCCGATTGAACTATGGATTACCTGATTGTTATCACCCTGGTCATTCTGCTGATTGCCATCAATGGCTTTTATGTAGCGGCTGAATTTTCGACAGTCAGCGCCCAACGCGCTCGGTTAGCTCAACTAGCCGACAGTGGGAATACGGGCGCACAACGCATGTTGGCGATTATTGAAAATCCCCATCAGTTGGATGCCTATATTGCGGCCTGTCAGCTAGGCATTACCCTGTCCAGCCTAATCCTAGGCTTCTATGGTCAGTCTAATATTGGGTTATGGCTCGAGCCTTATTTAATCCAGTTGGGGATCAACTTTGGGGAAAATATTCAACTGTTAGCGCGTTCGCTTAGCGCTGCCACCATTCTCATTACGCTCACCATTTTGCAGGTTGTGCTTGGGGAGTTAATGCCAAAAAATGTGGCGCTCCTCTATCCAGAACAGTTGGCGATCTACACGGCAGCACCGATGCAATGGTCGCTCTTCTTATTTCAACCCTTGATCTGGGTTTTCAATGGTAGCGGACAGCTACTATTACGCCTGTTGCATTCAGCACCCGTGGCCGAGCACACCCATATTCATTCGCCCGAAGAGATTGTGCTCATGGTCGAAGAGAGCAGCGCTGGCGGCCTTTTGGATCAAGAAGAACGCCGGTTGCTGGTCAATACCTTGCAATTGCGCCACACAAGCGCCCGCAAAGCCATGATCCCCCGCAATCATATGATTGCCGCCCCTATTGATCGTCCTTGCCATGAGCTCTTTGCCCTCTTAGCGGCATCGCCTTATTCGCGGCTGCCCATCTATGAGGAAACCATTGACAAAATTATCGGCATTGTCCATCTGAAGGATTTAATGCTGCTTTATTATCAGACGGTTGACAACCCAACCCAATCGCCGCCCGCGCTCCAGCCGATCCTACACCAAGCACAGTTTGTCCCCGACTCTCTGCTGATCGAAGATGTGATGGTGCTGCTCCAAAGTACGCGCACAAACGTAGCAATTGTCATTGATGAATATGGCGGAACCGCTGGCATGATCACCTTTGAAGATCTGGTCGAAGAGATCATCGGGGAATTCCAAGACGAATTTGATAAAGAAGATCCGGCCTTGGTGCTACAAGATGACCAACGGATGCGGGTGCGCGGCGAAGTCCAAATTGATGATCTCAATGAGCTGCTGGGGCTCTATTTGCCCACCCAAACGGTGGATACGGTAGGTGGATTGGTAGCGAGTGTGCTCGGGCGGATTCCCCTGATTGGGGAAGAAGTAATCATTGGGGATATTGTGCTACAGGTCGAAAAGATGGATCAAAATCGCGTGAGCGAAGTGAGCCTGTTGCTATCACCTGCGCAGATGGAACTGTTGGAAACCAACACACAATGAACGAGTTCCTGCTTCCGTTATCGATTATTACCTTCCTGATCGTGATCAATGGCCTCTTTGTGGCAGCCGAGTTTGCCATTGCCGCGGCACCGCGGGCCCGTATCGCCCAAATGGCCGAAGAAGGGTCGCCTGCAGCGCGCCACGTTTTAGGGATTCTGCGTCAGCCCGAGCTGCTCAATCGTTATATTTCAACGGCCCAAGTGGGAATCACCATTGCCAGCTTGGGGTTGGGGATGTATGGAGAACATGTCCTCGCCGAATGGTTCTTAGAGCCGCTGGAACAGTGGGGGTGGTTAGGGATCGCTGGCGCCCATACGGTGGCAACGATCAGCGCGGTGACCCTCTTGACCTATTTTCATGTCGTCGTTGGCGAAATGGTGCCAAAATCGTTAGCCCTTCAGGCCGCCGATCAAGCCGCCATTCGCTTGGTCCAAGTCATGACCTTGGCGGATCAGATCTTTCGGCCACTCACCATCGTCTTAAACCAGATTGGAAATTTCCTGCTCCGGCTCTTTGGCATAGCCAGCGATATGGGCACCCGGCTGGTTTCCTCCGCTGAACTTGAATACATTTTAGCCGAGAGTACCAAAGGTGGCTTATTGGAACCAGCCGAACAAGTCTATCTGGAAAATGTACTCGATTTTAGTGAACGCACGATCGGGCAGGTAATGACGCCGCGCACGCGCCTAGCCACCCTGGCGGTCACCGCATCATTGCCAGAGGTGATGAGCACCTTGCAAGAGAATCAACATTCCCGTTATCCCGTCTTTGCCGGGGATCGCGACCATATTGTCGGGATTTTGCACATCAAAGATCTGGCGCGCTATATCCAGCAGGCCCATCTCTTGGAAACGGAAAACCAATTCACGTTATCCACGCTTTTACGACCAGTCGTCTTTGTCCCCGAGACGCTTTCCCTGGAGCAAATGCTCGATCGCTTTCGCCAGGAGCATATCCAAGTCGCGATTGTGGTCGATGAGTTTGGCGGCACCGCTGGGCTCGTGACCATGGAAGATCTCGTCGAGGAGATCATTGGAGAAATTCAGGATGAATTTGATACAGAGTTACCCCCTTTTAGTGAAATCGCCCCGCAAGTACTGCGCGTCCGTGGCGATCTCCTGCTGGATGAACTCAATCAGCATTATGAACTCAATCTCACAAACTTGGATGTAGACACAGTGGGTGGCCTTATTATGGCCACGCTAGGCCATTTGGCACAACCAGGCGAGAGCGTGACCTACGGCAATCTGCGTTTTGAAGTGGAAAGTGTGGAGGGGTTAGCCATTAGCAGCGCGCTCCTCTATCTACCAACGCCGCCAATCACAACAGCGGCAGATCAGGATAGCCCACATGAATCAACCATTTAACGATCAATTAGTCAAGCGGATCCAAGAAACAGTCCGTACCTTGCAACGCAGCCGCCAGAGTGTTCTGGCCCCCATTGACACCGGCGAAGAAAAGCTGCGCCAGTCGCTTCGTACGCTATCGCGCAGTCATCTCAGTAACCTGCTCCGCCAGTTGCGCGCCGCACGTGGCTATAGCTATGAAACACTGGCTAGCGAAACAGGTCTATCCCAACAGCTGCTTTTTGATGTAGAATATAAAGAACGGCGGCTCAGCCTAGATGAATTGCGGGTACTCGCTGCCTGCTACCGTATTAACATCAACGATTTGCTCGGTATCGATATCGACTAAAGGAAAGCTAGACATAGCACCTATGCCTCTCCGGATCGAAGCCCAACTAGCCGTCGCCAAAGTGAACAAATATGCCACCGAAGAAAGTGGCGACACGGTTGAAGTCATTGAGCGCCCACGCGGCGGCGTCAGCGTTGTCATGGCCGACGGGCAACGAAGTGGGCGCAGTGCCAAAGCGATCAGCAATATTGTGGTGCGCAAAGCAATCAGTCTCTTAGCCGAAGGGGTACGGGATGGGGCCGTCGCCCGCGCTACCCATGATCACCTACACCTCGAGCGGAGTGGCAAAGTAAGCGCGGAACTCACCATTGTCAGTGTGGATCTGGTGACCAATACCCTGGTGATCAGTCGCAATGCCCGCTGCCCGGTTTTGCTGCGGCGGCAGAACGAATTTATCTGGCTCGATGAACCCGCCATGGCGGTAGGCGTTCAACGCAATACCAAGCCCTCCATTACTGAGTTGCCGCTACAACCAGCCATGACGATTATTGCCTTTACCGATGGGGTTTGGACCGCCGGTACCCGCACCAGCAACACGCTGGATCTACCCGCGTTACTTGGCGCGATTGATCCCCAAGCAGACAAAGACGCACCCAGGATTGCCGACAGCATCTTGGCCGAAACACTCCGCCTGGATCAAAATCGCCCCCATGATGATGCCACCGTGCTCGTCGTGAAATTGTTGGCACAGCAGCAACCGGAAACCATTCGCCGCCTCTTTATGCGCTTCCCCATCTAGCGAGACCGTATCCGCGTGCGGATAGAAAGGCTGAAACGCAGTTGACAGAAGCAGCATCTGCCTGGCAACGACTCCCGCTGATCAAAGTGGTTGGAGTGAGCGCCAGCGGCAAATCAACCTTGGTTACGCGGCTACGCCAAAACGGCTATCACGCGCGCCCCGTTAGTCAGGAACATAGCAGCGTTGCCGACCTCTGGCAGCAATTCGACAAACCCCATTACCTCATCTATCTCGATGCCGACCTCGCAACCCAAGAACAACGCCGCCCCGATGTCACTTGGTCCGCAGACTATTTGCAAACCGAGCGAAACCGATTAGCCCATGCCCGCGAACACGCCGACCTCAAGATCGATACATCCACCTTGACGCCTGCTATGATCGCGCAATTAGTATTAGCTTTTCTCCAGCAGCAGCGTGTTCGCCATGGGGATACACCCTTGCCACCGATCACCGCAACCGGCAGTGCCAGCCGCCCTGTCGGTCCCGCCGAATCCACCGCGCCCGCTACAGAGCCACCCCCGCCGCCACGGCGGGGCCGCAAAAAGCGGAACCGCCCCAAGCGCGACCAATAGCGCCGCTACGCAGCGCCATCGACCATCAAGCAGTTGCGTTGAGCCCTGGATGACTAAAGCGGCTTATTAAAAACAAACTGAACCTGAGGATTGGTTGACTTTGTACTCTCTTTGAGAGTAGCCGAGGAGGAAAGCACGGGCGTAGCGTGACCATTGGGAGAGACCGCTGGCGAGCATGGCTCAGAGGCAAGGAGCGGTGGCGCAGGAAGTTGATGCGTTTGTTGCTCTGCTGCAAAGGCTTCTTCACTTTTCCGGTACATGCGTCGCGCGTACCAGACGACCGCAACGAGGAAGAGGGCGATGACAGCCACCCCTACGGCTTGCATGCCACGTTCAAACTCGGTGATCAGTTCGGCACTATGATAGCCGAGCTTGACCATCAGGATCGTCCAGAGGACTTCAATACACAAGACCAACGGAAACCAACGTTTCCAGGGAACCCTGGCCAGCCCAGCTGCAATCAACGTTGGAATAATCAGGCCGATAGCCAATTTTGAAAGCCCAATTAATTTTAACGCGTGGGTATGCATTTCTAGTTCCAGGCGTTCAAGGTGATGGCTTTGGAGCCCTAGCCAACGCCCACGCCGATAGATAGATTGCAGGTTGTTGACATAGCCCACATAGTACCAAAGACAGTCACCAATGACATTTCCCAAAAAAGCCGAAAGAAAGACAAACCGAATATCTAAAATCCCGGCAGCCGCCGCTGTCGCGCCGATCAACGTGCTGACGGGGCCTTCTGTCGCCACTAACAATGCAAGTAGGACATAGCTCCATACACCTAAGTCAGGCCATGTACCACCATGAACTGTTGACCATATTTCTTTCACAAATTCGATGATAGTTTCTATACTCATTCCCGCAGCCCACCTACCCTAGACAAGCACTTACTCCCCAATGAACAAACGCCCGCAGCGAATGAACTAGGAAGCACAACACAGCACCCGTCTACCACACCTGTCTATTGTACCCAAAACGCTTGGTTAGCTCCTGCTTGAGAAACCTGGGTCTGGCCCAAGTGCGTAACTTCTCTCTATTATGAAATAGGTTCATTATATCGAGAAATTACCTAAGCCGAGATTACAATCTGCTTAAAATTCCTAGCCACGCCGCTGCTAGCCGAGGACGGCAAACGGGTAACGGAGAATTGCGCACAGCCACCAACCAAGAGAAACGTCATAACTCATGCCAAAGTTCACAATGCACCAATTGTTCATCTTGTACAATTGACAAGGAAAATGAGATATGATTTAATCCATTTATTAAATTCAATCTACTTAATAAAGATCAGGATCTTCCCAAGCCAGTATCATACGTTATCTCACCCAGATGACCAAAAATAGCCACTCTTCATGATTACCGTCACGGCAAAGGCCACACACGCCCAGACACGCCGTCATAATAATCGGCTTGTACTCAAGACTGTTTACGATCAAGGTCCGCTCAGCCGGGCGGCCATAGCCCGCAGCACCAACCTCACCGCGACCACAGTATCCACAGTCATTGCCGAGTTATTGGAAGATGGGTTGGTTGAAGAGATCGGTGCGGTCTCGACAGAACGGGGCAAACCGCCCACGTTAGTAACCTTGGTCAAGGATGCACGCCATATCGTAGGGCTTGATCTTTCTCGTCATCGTTTTCAAGCAAGTATTCTGAATCTACGCGGCGAAATTCAAGAAAGTCGGCAAATCCCAGTCGATGGTGCGGTTGGAGACGCAGCCCAAGCGCTTGTCTACCAGCTCATTGACGAGATCTTACCACTAGCGCGCCGGCCACTCCTTGGCATTGGCGTCGGTGCACCCGGCATTATCGACCGTCATCATCATATTATCCGCCATGCCGTTAACCTGAGTTGGGAAAATGTCCCGCTTGGGCAATCCTTAAACGAGCGGTATGGGCTGCACGTCCAAGTTGTCAACGATAACCAAGCCGTTCTGTTAGCTGAATTTCTCTTTGGTGCCTATAAAAGCACGCCGGACATGGTGGTTGTACGGGTGGGCAATGGCATTGGTGCAGGCATTTTGTGTAATGGTCAACTCGTCCATGGCAATGGAACCGGCGTTGGTGAGATCGGCCATGTTGTCGTGGTTGAAGAGGGCGAATGGTGTAGTTGTGGCAATCGCGGTTGTCTAGAAACTGTAGCCAGCAGTCGCGCGATTGTGAAACTAGCCAAAGCGATTGCGGCGCAACAGCCCACTTCTTATCTACACGTATTGACGGCCAGCCCAGAAAAATTGCTAGAGAAATTAACCATTGATCAGGTGATTGCCGCTTTCCAAGCGGGCGATCCATCACTCCAACCAATTGTGCAGCAAGTAGGCCGTCATTTAGGCTCTATGATTGCAAATCTGGTCAGTGTCCTTGGTATGCCACGCATTCTGCTCTGTGGGAGTGTTACCGGCTTTGGCACGCCGCTACTCGATGTCATTCGTGCTGAAGTTCGTCATCGAGCCCTGAGTGGCCGCATTAATGAGCCGCAAATCGATTTAGTCAGCTTGACCACCGATCTCTCAGACTTGGTCATTATGGGGGCAGCGGCGACCCTCTTGGCTAATGAGCTTGGTCTATTTTTGTAATCCTTGCTATGATATTGTAAGCCCAATCCATCGCGCATCCATCCTTTGCTGACGGCCTCCACATAGCCGTTGCCAAAGGCTTATCGTTTCTGCTGATGAAGGAGTACTGACTGTGGCAACGACGCTCAGCCCTGCGCAAAGTCAACCTGGTGCCAATCAGGCTCAGTCCACCAACTGGCTAAAAGCATTGCTTGACTCGTATCTTTTGCGTAAATTACTACGCACCCTCTTCACCATTTTTGTTGTGACCACTATCACCTTTTTTCTCATCCGGTTATTGCCCGGCAACCCGGTGGAAATTTACGTCAATCAGCTTGTTGTCACTTATGGTCTGCCGCTCCATGAAGCGCGTGACCAAGCCGCTTCGCTCTTTGCTTTCGATCTCGATCAGCCGCTCTATCTCCAATATTTCAGCTTTCTCGGCAGCTTGCTCCAAGGGAATCTCGGTAGCTCCATCCTCTCGCCCGGCACCCCAGTTTCTGCCATCATTGCCCGCTTTTTACCCTGGACGATTTTTAGTGTGGGCTTGGGGCTCATTATCAGCTTTGTCATTGGCATGGCCTTGGGGGTGCTCATGGCCTATCGCCGCGAGAGCTTGTTAGATCATGGGTTGACGGTGGTCAGCTCCATCATTAGCTCGGTGCCCGATTTTCTGATCGGCTTGCTTATTGTGGTCTGGCTAGGCGTTCAGTGGAAGCTCTTGCCCATTGCCGCCATGCGAGGGGCCTACTCCTCGAATATCGTCCCGGGCTTTAACTGGCCCTTTATCCAAGATGCCTTTTTTCATGCCATTCTGCCCATTACCACCTATGTCTTAACGAGTGTTGGCTTTTGGATGCTCAGCATGAAGAGTAGCACGGTCAGTACCTTAGGCGAAGATTATGTCACGGTAGCCAAGGCTCGTGGGCTTAAAGAGCAGCGGATCACCACAGCCTATGTTGGGCGTAACGCGGCCTTGCCCCTCTTTACTTTGCTCACCATCCGCATTGGCTTTGTCGTTGGCGGTTCGATCCTCGTCGAACAGATTTTTGAATACGGTGGGATTGGCCGCCAGCTTGGACAAGCCATTGGCCAGCGCGATTATACCGTGATGCAAGGGATCTTTTTGATCATCACCTTCTCGGTCATCTTTGCCAACTTCTTTGCCGATATTCTCTACAGTTGGCTTGATCCGCGGATCAAGCTAGGCAGCAAAGAGTAACGGGTAGGCACCGCTTGCACTGCTCTGAACATTTTATCTTCGCCAATCAACCGCTTACTTGACCAGTTGCGACCCACGCGTTGATGGGTAAATCGTACGTAGCCAAAACACAACGGAGAAGCGCACACCTATGGATGGAATTCGGAACTTTTTCAAAGCAATCGGGAAATCGCTCAAGCTCCTGGCTTATAACAAAGTGGGCTTTGTCGGTTTTCTGGTCGTCATCGCCATCATTGCGGTCACTTATATTGGCTCGAATTTTGTGGAGTTGGATACCAAGACCAAGATTGATCAAATCTACCTGACCCCCTCTTGGGAACATCCACTGGGCACCGATCACCAAGGGCGCGATATTTGGTCGCAGATCGTCCATGGCGGCAAAGATGTGATCTATGTCGCCTTTATCGCGGCGCTGCTTTCGACCACCATCGCCGTCGCCTTTGGCACCCTGAGCGGCTTTATTGGGGGATGGGTCGATAACCTGATCATGGCGATCACCGATATCATCCTGACGATTCCCCAGTTTCCCCTCTTAGCCGTGTTGGCAGCCTTTATTTCACTGAGCAGCCTGACCTTCCTCGGCGTTCTGCTGGGTTTGCTCAGTTGGCCAGCGCTCCTGCGCTCCATTCGAGCCCAAGCGCTCTCGCTTAAACAGCGCGATTTTATTGAAGCAGCGCGTGCCCTCGATTTGGGCATCTGGCACATTGTTTTCCGCGAGTTGGTCCCCAATATGATGCCCTATATTATTGTCAGCTTTACCCTAGCCATGACCGGCGCCGTCTATGCCCAGGCTGGCTTGGTCTTCTTGGGCCTAGTGCCCATTGCAGCCAGCAACTGGAGTGTGATGATTCAGTTGGCTTGGGTCCGCGGGGCGATCTTCTTCAAAGATAGTGTCTGGTATATTATGTCACCCATTCTAGCCATTGCGCTGCTCCAACTCGCCTTGATCACCATGACGCGCTCTTTGGAACTAATCTTTAATCCCCGCCTGCGGGCTAGTGAATAGAGAGCACCGCGATGAACACCAACGGAAAAGCACCGCTCACGTTAGAGAATGTCCATGTCAACTACCAAACCCGCAGCGGCCATGTCCAAGCCGTACGGGGCGTTACGCTGGATCTCCACGCCGGCGAAAGCTTGGCATTAATTGGCGAGAGCGGTTCTGGCAAAACAACCCTAGGGCTTGCCATTGTGCGTCTGCTCGTCAATACGGCGGTGGTCAAACCAGGCAACATTATCTATCGCCGTGATGGGCAAGAGGTCGATGTCCTCGAGCTAAATGGCAATCGGTTACGTGAATTTCGGTGGCGCGATTGTGCCATGGTCTTTCAATCCGCTTTGAATGCCTTTAATCCGGTCCTCAAGGTGTGGGAACAAGCCCTCGATACCGCCCAGTCACACGGCTGGCATGATCGGCAGGCCATCCGCGAGCGCTTTTTAGAACTCTTGCGCTTTGTCCAATTGGACCCCAATCGGGTGATTAATGCCTATCCACACGAATTAAGTGGCGGTATGCGTCAACGGACCTTGCTCGCCCTTTCTCTCCTGCTGGACCCCAGTGTCCTGATCTTGGATGAACCCACCACCGCGCTCGACATTTTGACCCAGCGGACGATTATTGACCTGTTGCGCCAGATCAAAGAAGAGAAGAATATCACCATGATCTTCATCTCTCACGATCTGGCTATTGCCGCCGAGTTGGCCGACCGCGTCGCCACCATGTATGCCGGGCGGGTCGTCGAGTTGGGCAATGTCAACGACATTTTCTATCGCCCGCGTCACCCCTATACCATGGGCTTGATTCGGGCTGTGCCAACCGTGACAGGCGGCTTCGAAGAGTTGGCCTCGATCCCTGGCTCACCGCCCGATCTGATCAATTTGCCCAGTGGTTGCCCGTTTCACCCGCGCTGTGCTTTTGCCACCAGCCAATGCAAACAGGCAGAGCCAGCGCTGATCCAGATCACAGCGAGCCAGGCCGCGGCCTGTTGGAACTGGCAAGCAGTTGAGAACGAGCTACAACACAAACCATTGCGCGGAAGGAAATAAGGCAGCAAGGCTTATGGCTCCTATTCTTGAACTCAAAAATATTAGTAAATATTTTGGTAGCGGCAGGGAACGAGTAACCGCCGTTGATACGCTGTCGCTTAGCGTCGAACATGGTGAGATTGTTTGTTTGGTCGGCGAAAGTGGCTGTGGCAAGAGCACCACCGGGCGCATGGTAGTGGGCTTGTTACCCCAATCGGAAGGTCAGATCTTTTACCAAGGCCAAGACATTGCCCGCATGAATCGCAATGACTATCAAGCCTATCGGCGCGCAGTGCAGATCATTCACCAAGATCCCTATGCCTCCTTGAACCCCACGCAGCCCATTCAACAGGTCCTTACCACACCGTTGCTACGTCACAAGAAAGTGAGCGGACAAAAAGCTGCGGAAAAGCGGGCGGCGGAATTGTTGGAAATTGTGGATCTGACACCGGTTGATGATTTTCTAAAGAAATATCCCCATCAACTGAGTGGCGGCCAACGCCAGCGGGTTTCGGTGGCACGCGCCTTGACGGTCGATCCAAAATTTATTGTAGCCGACGAAGCCGTCTCGATGGTCGATGTCTCGATCCGCGTCAGTTTGCTCAATATGCTGGCGCGACTCAAGTCTGAGTTTGATGTCACTTTCTTGTTTATCACCCACGACTTAGCGCTAGCCAAGTATTTTGCTTGGCAAGGCCGCATTGTGGTGATGTATCTTGGGCGGATTGTGGAAGAAGGGCCAACCCAACGTCTGATCACCGATCCACGCCATCCCTATACCCAAGCCTTGCTCGCAGCCGTGCCCGAAGCCGACCCCGATCTCACCCAACGCAAACGGCACATTGAGCTGCGCAGCGCCGAGATCCCCAGTTTGCTCAACTTGCCCACGGGCTGCACCTTTCATCCGCGCTGCCCGTACTTCGTGCCAGGCCAATGTGATGTGTTGGTACCATCCTTGGATCAAATTGCCGAAGGAGGCAGCGTCGCTTGCCCCGTCCGCAAACATGAGTCGATTGAGTTGGTGGCCTAGGATCAGCCAATGAACAGTGCAATGGGCAAGGCCGGTTTTCACATCGGCTTCTTTATTATCTTTGTATCCGGTGGGCTCTTTTTTATTGTAGAGCGGGGCAGCCCTGAGTTTGCTATTACCCTGCTTACCTTTACAATAGGAGTCATCTTTCTCGCTATTATTATTACATTGGTGAAATGGGGCCAACGACACTAGCCACACAGGCTGAAGCCCTGTGGCTGTCAACCGAAGCCCCGCTCAAGCGGGCTACCCTAGCCGCGTATCCCGCGGCGCGCCAAAACTCTCGTTGTCGGTTGCGTTTGTGAGAGAAATGAGATGCGACAAAGAATGAATCTCCCTCATTCCGCTCATAAATGCATTCACATATCTTCCAATCTCTTCTATTCAAGTTGTCCAAACCTATACTTAGGAGGAAAGCACTATGAAGAAACGCATCTGGTTAGGGTTGGTGCTTGTGCTGGCATTGGTGATCAGCGCATGTGCCACACCTGTTGCGCCAGCCGGCGAAGCGCCTGCCAGCGGGGAAGCTGCGGCCCCCGCCACCGGCGCCACGGCAGGTGTCAGCGAATTCCACCCCGCCTACCCGTATTCAGCCCCACCCGTCGGTCACTTTAACACCTTTGTGACCAACGGCTTCTCCCTGGGCATCTATCAAATGCTCATGGAACCATCCCTCTTCATGTATATGTGGTCCGATGGGAGTTGGGTGCCGATTGCAGGTGAGTCTTGGGAATGGACCGATGAAACGACGCTCACGGTCAAGTTGATTCAGGGCGCCAAATGGAGTGATGGCAGCGACTTTACCTCGCAGGATGTGATCGACACCTTTGCTATCTCCCGTTTGCTCAGCCAAACGGTTTGGAACTTTCTGGCCGATGTGCAAGCGGTGGATGAATATACCGTCAACTTCATCTTGAATGAGCCCTCTACCACCGTGCCACGCCGCGTTTTGCGGGAAACCGCCATCCGCGCCTCCTCAGTCTATGGTGAGTGGGCCACCCAAGTCCAAGACTTGGTTGCCGCCGGCAGCACCAAGGACGATGACGCCTGGAAGAATCTGGTGCAGCAATTCAATGAATTCCGCCCAGAAGATATGGTTGTGCTTGGGCCGTACAAGATCGATCCGGCCAGCATCACCGAATCGCAAATGATTCTCAACAAGGTTGAGACTAGCTACTGGGCAGACACCGTGAAATTTGCCCGCTTGGTCAACTACAACGGCGAAACGCCTGTCGTTACACCGCTGGTGCTTTCGGGTGATGTTGATTATGCCACGCATGGCTTCCCGCCGGCCACCGAGCGCGAATTCATTGCGCAAGGCTACCGCATTATTCGTCCGCCCATCTATACGGGCCCTGCGCTCTACGTCAACCACAAGGTTCATCCCTTTGAGTTGAAGGAAGTGCGCCAGGCTATGGCCTATGCCATCAACAAAGAGGAAAATGGCTTTATTGCCTTGGCGGAATCGGCCAAGCCCCAGGCTTGTATGTGTGGTTTCTCGGACAACCTCACGGGCCTCTGGTTGAATGAAGATGTGGTTGCCCAACTGAACCCCTACGAATATAGCGTCGAGAAAGCCGAAGAGCTGTTGACCGGTCTTGGCTTCACCCGCGACACCGATGGCGTCTGGTTGGATGATACGGGTGCGCGCATGGAATTCGAGTTGACCGCGCCAGCCGAATTTGCCGACTGGTCGGCCTCGGCGGAAAATGTCGCCGAACAACTGACCAACTTCGGGATCAAGACCTCCTTCCGTGGGGTGAACTTCAACCAACACCCGATCGACGTCAACGAAGGCAACTTCCAACTCGCCATCCGCGGTTGGGGCGCTGGTAACCCACACCCCGCCTTTAGCTACGAAGTCGATTTCACCACCCACAATTCCTTCTACAGTGGTGT
>JAHBVH010000081.1 GCA_019637645.1 Caldilineaceae bacterium | reverse complement strand
CGGCGCTGAGTTCAATCCGTGCTGGTTTACCGAAGTTCATGGGTAATCTTCATCAGGGACGGTGCGACCGAACAACGCCCACGAAAGCCCGCTTTCGCGGGCGTTGTTCGGTCGCCTTGCGCCTTCGGGAGCCGCAGGGGGTCTCCGTAAAACAAGCTGCTAGGCCGCTGGCGTGCGGAGATACTTTTCCAGAAAGGCAAAGATCTTCTTCCAGCCATCCACTGTTTGCTCTTGGCGATAGGCCGGTCGATCATAATAGAAAAAGCCATGCCCCGCGTTGGCATACATGTGAAACTCATAGCTCTTGCCATGTTGCTGGAGGGCTTCTTCATGTTGCGCCACCTGCTCGGGCGTGGGGCTGCGATCTTCGGCCCCAAACAAGCCCAAGATCGGGCAAGCAAGCTCAGGCGTATAGTCGATAGGGGCAACCGGCGTTTTGGGCGTCAAATCTTCGGGGTTCATGACGATCCGGCCCCCCCAACAGTCCACGATAGCATCGAAGCCCGGGGCGCGGCAAGCGGCTAGATAGGCATGTCGCCCACCCGAACAGGTGCCAAAGATGCCGACCTTGCCATTGACATTGGGCTGGGCGCGCAAGTAGTGCATGGCCCCGGCTAGATCGCCAATCACTTGTTCATCGGCAAGGCCCCGGTCGGCGCGCACTTTCGCCGCGACATCTTCCGGCGTCCCGTGTCCCGCCCGGAAATAAAGATTGGGGGAGAGGGTGACATAGCCATGGTGGGCAAATTTGCGGGTCGCTTCGCGATACCATTCATCCCAACCGGGCATATGATGGACCAAGACCATGGCCGGGAAGGGGCCTGGCCCCAATGGCCGCGCTAGATAGGCATTGATCAGCTCACCATGGGCACCCGGATAGATGATCGTTTCGGCGAGCATGCCCTCATACTGATCGGTTTGGTACATGGGTATTCCTCCTTGTCAATGATTGGATTCAGGAGCGAGTGGCATAGGGAAGGGGCTAGCGCGCGGGGACGGCCCGTAACGACTCGCCCAGGTACACGGTATATTGGGGGTCGCTTTCGGTGCGCGCACAGGGGTTAAGGGAATCGAGCACCCCAGCGGCGCGATATTCAATCAGCACTTCGCCGGTATGTTCCCGGATCAGGCTGCGGGCGCTGTCGGCTAACTCGCCACTGGTAAAGCAATAGCCTTCCCGGTCACTATGGGTCACCCAGACCATGACCGCGCCCAGGCCACGCTCTTCAACCGAATAGATCGTATCGCGCATGACGCCCGCGCGCGTAAAGCCGGGTTGGATGCGCTCGGTGGGGCAGGCTGTCAACAAAAAGAGCGTACCCAAGAGGAAGAGCACCAACCACCGCGTCGAGTACAATCGTTTGAGGCGGATCATCATAAGTTTACTCCTACCGAACTCATCTTGCTAAAGTCCATGTTGGGGCCATTGCTGGCCGATAGGAAGGAACACAACTGCTTGTAATCGCCTCCTCAGTATACTGCATCTATAGAGTGCATCAAAACGGATCGGACTCATACACCAAGCTTGGTCTGCCACCCCAGACTTGACAGGCTTGCAAAACCTGTCAAGTCTGGGATAAGGTAAGGTGGAAACCTTTTCCACGCCGGGAGCGTTAGGCGCGAGGACAGATCATCGCTTGTATCCTGTGTTTGTTTGCCGTTGGCGCTGTGATCCCACAACCGTCAACAAAAGACCTTCGTATACTAGAAAGGGTGCTGTGCATGGTGGGAACAAAATGGAGAGCCAGCCGGGTGCGGCCAGGTTCTTCCCGCCGCGTTTCCTGGGCGCGCCGCTCCTGGCGCGTGGCGGGCGGCGGCCTTCTATTGGCCTTCTTGGTGCTACAAACGCCATTAACGATGGTCGGCGACAAACAACTGCCCATGGCCGCGGTGACGGCCACTTTACAGACCATCTTTGCCGCGCGAACAACCAGCGTTCCCGATCCAATCGCCCCCGATCCAATCGCCCCCGCCCCAATCGCCCCAGTGCAGCCAACCATTGCGGCAGTGCTTCCCGCAACCGCGGTTATGGCAACGCAAGCGGCAAATGATATTATTGTGCGAGCCGGGACAGTGACGGTGAGTGCCGAGCAACCGCTGGTCGATGTGCCACTGGATCTGCTGGGGGCGACCGACGCCTTGCCGCTTGGCACCTTGCATGTTGATCTGCACTATGATACGGCGCGCCTTCAAGTCGTGGCCTGCACAGTGGGCGCTGGCTTTGATCTCCTGCTCTGTAATCCAGACACTGCCGGTGTGATCCGATTGGCCGGTGTGGCGGCCAATGGCATTCGGGCCGACCAACGGTTGGCCGATCTGCGCTTTGCTTTGTTGCAGCCGGTGGACTTAGCAACACCATTGAACATCCAAGTGGACGCGGCTGCCGATGTCCACGGCCTTGGCGTCAATGCTATTGGTCAACCCGGCGCGCTGATCCAAAACTGTACCGGGGCCAATGGCAGCTGCCAGAATATCTTCCTCCCCAACATCTGGCGGTAATGACGAAAAGATCATGCGTAAATCTATGCGTAAACTCAACCGATATCAGTATCATTGGCTTGTCTGTTCGCTCGTGGTAGCCTGCTGCACAGGCTTCTATTGGCTCTGGCAAGATACGTTGCCCGTCGTGGCAAGCCTCAACGGGCGTACGGGCTTTTCGGGCAACCCGGCCACCAACGGCGGTGCCAACTGTACGGCCTGTCATGCCCTTGGCGCACCCCTTCCAACGGTTGTGATCCAGGGGCCAACCAGTGTGACGGCTGGCAGCACCAATCTCTATACCTTGACCATTAGCGGCGGGCCAGCGCAAACGGCTGGGCTCAATATCTCCACCAGTAACCAGCGGGGTATACTCCTGCCAACGGCTGCCGATCTCCAGGTGCTCTTACAGGAATTGACCCATAGCGCGCCTAAGCCCTTTGCCGGGAACCAAGCCAGTTTTACCTTTGCCTGGACCGCCCCTAACTTTAACGATACCGTGACGCTCTATGGCGCGGGCAATTCATCGGACGGCCAACAGAGTCTCAGTGGGGATGGCATTGGCACCACCACGCTAACGATCCAGGTGACCGGCGGCACCGGCGGCCCACCCGCCACCACGCCCACCCCACCACCGGCTACGTTGGGCTTAGCACCCGTGGTCAGTGGCTTGACGCAACCCACCGATATTACCCACGCCGGTGATGCGCGCCTCTTTGTCGCCGAAAAAGTGGGGCGCATTCGGGTGGTGCAAAATGGCACACTCCTCCCCACGCCTTTCCTGGATTTGGCCGGTCGCGTGACAGCGGGTGACGGGACCGTGGAAACGGGGTTGCTGGGCTTGGCCTTCCACCCGAATTATCCGACAAATGGCTATTTCTATGTCAACTATACGGTGGCTAGCCCCTTGCGGACGCGTATTTCGCGTTTCACGGTGAGCGGCGGGGATGGTAATGTGGCTAATCTGGATAGTGAGTTGATCTTGCTGGAGTTCAGCCAGCCCTATAATAACCATAATGGCGGTCAGCTTCAATTTGGCGCGGATGGCTATCTCTACATCGCTTCGGGTGATGGTGGCAGCGGTGGTGATCCCCACAACTATGGGCAAAATAATAATGTTTTGCTTGGCAAGCTGCTGCGCATTGATGTCAATGGCACCACGGGCAATGGCCCAGATTGCGACATTAGCGGCAGTGCCAACTATCGCATTCCGCCAGATAACCCTTTGGTCAACGGGGCCGGTGGCCCTTGTGATGAGATTTGGGCCACCGGCCTACGCAACCCTTGGCGTTTTAGCTTCGACCGGCTCACCGGCGATCTGTGGCTGGCCGATGTCGGCCAAAACCGTTTTGAGGAGATCAATTTTGCGGCGCGCGGCCAGGCGGGCGGGGCCAATTATGGGTGGCGTTGTTATGAGGGGACTACTGCCTATAACACCAGTGGTTGTCAAGCCGCTAGCAGCTATGTTGCCCCGCTTTATGTCTATAACCGTAGCCAAGGCGACTGCTCTGTGACGGGCGGCTATGTCTACCGGGGTCGTGCCTATCCGAACCTGAATGGTCACTATTTCTTTAGCGACTTTTGCAATAAAACGCTCCGCTCGTTGAGTGGCGCGCCAGACAATGTCGTGTTGACGACCTGGACGACCACGGGCGGGGGCAACAGCCTCAGCACCTTTGGTCAGGATCAACAGGGCGAACTCTATGTGGGCTACTTCTCTGGCGCGATCTACCAAATTACCGGTGTCACCTTGCCTAATCCGGCCACCCCCACCGCCACGCCGACTAACAGTGCTACACCGACGGCCACCGCCACGCCGACTACGCCACCCACGGCCACCCCCACCGTTCCGCCCACCGCGACGCCAATGCCCACCGCCACGCCGACCGGTGCCATCATCCGCGCCGGACAGATCGTGGCCGCGCCCGATCTGCCGCTTAACGCCACGGTGGTGGTCGAGCTGATCAATGTGCCAGCCAACCAACCAGTCGGCGCGGTCACGATGAACGTGGGCTATGATGCTACCAAGCTGACCGTCACCGGCTGCGGGCCAGCCCCAGTGAATCGGTTCGATTCGGTGGTTTGCAACACCAATGGGGGTGGCACGGTACGGATTGCAGCCCTCTCCACCCAAGGTCTTACCGGTGATGCTGCGCTGGCCGTTCTGACGGTAGAAAGTCCTAGCCAAGCCGGGGTGGTGCTACCCCTCGCGGTCAATGTGACCACTTTTGTCGATCCGAATGCCAACCCGCTGGCCGTCAGTCCCCAGGCGGGGGCCTTGATTTTCCGCTGTCGCGCCGGGGATGTCAATTGTAGTGGGTTGGTTGATCTGACCGACGCGCTCTTTATTGTTCAAGCCGCGCGTGCCCAGCGCCCTCCGACCGATACCATTCCCCCGCCAGTTGGGTTTTTCTATGGCCCCGCGTGTGACCTCAACGGTGACCAGCAATGCGACGCCGAAGATGCGCGGCTAATCGTGCAATGTGATATCGGCGTGGCGAACGCGTTGTGCCAAGAAGGAGAGTAACTTGTCGAAATTTCAACTCAGCCGCAACCAGCTCCATTGGCTATCGCTTGGCAGTGTGCTGACGGCGGCGCTGCTCTTTGCCCTGATCGCCCTCCGTCAGGATTCGCTGCCGCTGCTCTCCTCGGCCATCACCGCGGTGGTGCCCCAGGCGCCAACCGGCTATGATCCCTTGACGGAGCAAGAGCAAGCGACTGTGGTCCGCGCCGCCCAACAAGCCGCGCGGCTGACCAGCACGCGGCGCGCCCAGCGACAAGGGGCAGCCAGTGCTGCGGCTCGCCAACCGGAAGTGCTCCTGAGCGAACGGCGTGAGGCGACCAAAGCGGACTATGCCCTTGGCAACTGGCCGCGCCAGGGAGATGTCTATCTCTATGACTATGCCACTGATACCCTGATCCACGCCATTGTCGATGTCCAAAGCGGCGCAGTCATTACGGTGGAGCAGGGGCAGGGTGTGCAATTGCCGCTTAATGAACGTGAAGAGCAACGCGCCCTGGCCTTGGTGCAAGCTGATACCACGCTGTGGGACGAACTGGCCACCCGCTACCAAATGGTGACGGGCCAGCCGCTCACCGCGTTGGCTCAGCTTCAGATCAAAGTCTCGATCTTCCAGGCCGATGTCATGCCTGATCAGGTCAACGCGGCGGCCCAACGCTGTGGTCAACATCGCTGTGCCCAAGTGCTGCTCTTTACCGTGGACCGGACGCTCTTAGAACTTCTGCCCATTGTGGATCTCTCCCAAGGGCAGGTGGTCCAAGTCATCGGCGCAACGATATGGTCAGAAGCACCAGGTGGGGAATAGGGGAAGGGTTATGCACCAGCAGGAAGAAAAGCAGATGTCACGTCATGCAATCCGCCTGTGGCTCTTGGGTCTGGGCTTGGTCGTGGTTGGTTGCCTCGCCGTGTGGCAATTGAGTGCCACCCATGCCCAAGGCGGGAGTTGTACCACGGGGCTCTACCTAGCGGAGTCCTTGCCCACCGGCGCAGGGTGGGATCTTTGTTGGGCCACGCGCGACCAAGAGGGCGTGGTGCTTACCGACATCTATTATACGACGCCCGCGGGCCTCCGGCGCAAGGTCCTCCAAGAAGCGAGCCTCGCCCAGATCGAAGTGCAGTACGATGATGGCCGCGCCGCTTTTTACTATGCCAGTACACCGGGGCTGGGGGGCGCGTCGCTGCTGTCGCTGACCGCCGCCGATTGTCCCAATGGCGTGTTGCTCAGCCAAAATGACCAAGCCGCGCTTTGTAAACAGACCGCGGCGCGGGGCTATCTCTATAAATATTACACCCAACAGCGCCAAGGTACGGCCATGACCCTCTTTAGTGCCGCCGCGATTGGTCAGCAGCTCTATATTGTGCAGTGGCGCTTTCTGGATGATGGCACCATTGAGCCGACGGTCGGCGAAGGCGGGCGGCTCTGGCGGCAGAGCCAAGATCCCCAAAGTGGGTGGCCCATGGGTGCGGAGAAGCCCGTGGGGATTGGCTATATCACCAACTACTGGTGGCGCTTGGACTTCGATCTCGGTGGCAATGGCGCGAATGACCAAGTGGAAGAATTTGCCGTCAACCCGGCCAATGCCAATACCCAGCGCATAACGACGGTCACCGCGCTGACCACCGAAACCGCGCGGAGCACCGACCCCGACGTGAAACGTTCTTGGCGGGTGCGCGATGGGAGCTTGACCAATAGTGATGGTCATGCGATCTCCTATCATCTCGACCCCAAAGAGGCTGGCTATCGCTATGTTGGTCCCACCAGCGCGCCCTGGAGTCAACAAGACTTTTATGTCACGGTTGACCGTGTCTGTGAGCGGCTAGCCATACAGAATCCCACCACCAATGGCTGCGCCGATAACGTGGCCGGTTTCGTCAATGGCGAAAGCCTGGCGGGGGCTGATGTGGTAATTTGGTACCGCGTGACAACCCACCGGCTGCCCCGTGCCGAGGATCGGCCCGTGCGTACGGTACAGTGGCAAGGCTTTCAATTGCTCGCGCGGGATTGGACTGCGCAGAATCCTTTCTAACTTATGCAGAAACTTCACTCATTTTTCCAGTGGTTACGGCGCTGGCGGCCTAGCACCATGCAGCCGCCCCGGCTTACTTTGCTTCTCCTGATCTTTGTCATTGGGGGGGTAGTAGCGTTTGGTTTTTATCGTTCCACGCGTGCCCAGCCTGGCGTCAACTGTTCGGCTAGCTTTTTTGTGGATCAAACGCTGCAAAATGGCGCACGCTGGCAACTCTGTTGGGAGCATCGCAGTCTCGATGGGATTGTCCTGCGCGATATGTACTACACCCCACCAGGCGGCGTGGCGCGACGGGTGTTGGCCCAAGGGTCGATTGCCCAAGTCCATGTCCCCTATGATGACAACAGCGCGCGCTTCCATGACATTACCGACGATGGCTTTGGGGATGACAACCTCAACAATTTGACGGCGGTTGAGTGCCCGGGGGGGGTCTTGTTGAAATATGGGGATAAAAATGCCATCTGTCAACAGATTCAGCCGCGGGGATATGCCTTTGCTGGGTTGGGTATGCAAGAGCAGGGTGAGTACCTTAGTCTCTTTAGTGTCTCGATCAGCGGTGAATATAACTACATTCCGGTCTGGCGTTTTGGCGACGATGGTAGTCTGGAATTGCTTATGGGTGCGGCAGGAAAATTGCAGCGGTATACTAGCGACAATCGCTTTGGCTGGCCGGTACGTGCCAATGGGATTCGCGGGACTTCGCATATCCATAATTACTATTGGCGACTGGACTTTGATCTAGGCGAGCGCGGGGATGATGATATTGTTGAGGAATTTAACTACGCGCCCAGTGCCGACAACACCCAGCGCGCCCTGGGCGTCACTCGCCTGACAAGCGAAGCAGGCCGTTCCATCAACCCGGTGGGCCTCCGTTCCTGGCGGATTCGTGACGGCGCGGCCACCAATGCGCAGGGGCAAGCCATCTCCTACCAACTGGAGCCAACCGAGATCGGCCACCGCGATGTGGGGCCAAGCTATGAACCATGGACTACGAATGATTTCTATGTAACCAAACATCGGGAGTGCGAGCGCTATGCCTCGCACAATCCGCAACTCAATGGCTGTGCCAATCACTTGGCCGCTTTTGTCAACGGTGAGAGCATTGAAGGTGCAGATGTCGTGCTCTGGTATGGCGCAACCTTTCATCACATTGCGCGCGATGAAGACGAGCCCTTTATGCACACCCATTGGAGTGGGTTCCGCCTGACGCCGCGCGATTGGCTAGACGCCAACCCTGCGGCCGCTGATCTGGTGACCTGCGCCGTCGGCGATGTGAGTTGCGATGGGCAAGTCGATGCGGCGGATGCCTTGTTTATGCTCCAACATGACGTGCAACGGCGGACCGCTGCTGATCAGCTGCCGCTGCCTGCCGGAACCCTCTATCGCTACGCCTGTGATGTCAGTGGGGAAGGCCAATGTAACGCCATGGATGCGTTGTTTACCCTCCAATGCAGCGTAGGCTTGCCCAATCTCTTCTGTGCGACTGCGGCTGGTCTTCACGCCGCGCAAAGTTCAGCCACCGCCACGCCACTGCTCTTGGTTGTGGGGGAACCGACGCAAGACGAGCATGCTGCCATTCGTATCCCGATCCAGGCCACCGGCGATGGAGTCGGCGCGGTGAGTGCCGTCTTGACCTATCCTGCCACCTGGTCCGGCTCGGTGACTTGCGTGGCGCAACCGGCTGCTGGCTTTGATCTCGCCGCGTGTAACGTTGACCAAGCCAATGGCATAGTGCGTTTAAGCCTCGTGGCGACTGCCGGTAGTCGCGGGGAAGTGACTGCCGGTGAGGTGCGCTTTGCCCCGTCGCTTCCAGCCGCCACGACCATCCCCTGGCTTGTGGTACAAAAGGTGACGGCCATGGACACCGCGGGTAACTGGCTACCCGTGCAAACGATTCACCCTGATCAGGCCAAGCCCCTTTATCTGCCACTGATTCAGCAGTAAGAAGCGTTATGTAGACGAGCCAGCGCTGACAGGTTTTCATGAACATCAATAAATCATAGGAGTTACGCAGTTGGGAGCGCCGCCATCTCTGGCGTTCCCAACTGCGTAACTCCTAAAATCAGTAAAGCAGGCCACGCCTGCTAGAGCCCGCTTGAGCGGGGCTTCAACTGCCAGCCCCAGGGCTTCGTCTATCCCTGCCACGGCAGTCGATCCAGATCGACATTCCCGCCCGAAAGAATAACGCCCACCCGAAGTCCAGCGAGGTCAACTTTTTCTTCCCACAGGGCGGCAAGTGGCACGGCGGATGATGGTTCGATGATCAACTTGGTGCGCTCCCAGACAAATTTCATGGCGGCGATAATGGCCGCTTCGCTGACCAGCACAATCTGCTCGACCTGCTGTTGAATAATGGGAAAGGTGAGATCGCCCAGCGTGGTGAGGAGCCCATCGGCAATGGTCTTCGGCCCGACCATGGGTTGGATCGTACCCGCCGCCAGGGAGCGGTAGGCGTCATCGGCCCCGGCAGGTTCGCCCGCGATGACACGGATGTGCGGCGCAATGGCCCGCACGGTTAGGGCTGTGCCACTGAGCAAACCGCCACCACCTACGGGTGTCATGATCACATCGAGTTCGGGTACTGCATCCAGAAACTCGAGCGCCGCCGTGCCTTGGCCAGCGATTACCCGGTCATCATTATAGGGGTGGACTACCGCCGCGCCGGTCGCCGCGACCACTTGGGCTTGGGTCGTTTCGCGGGCGGCCAAGGTCGGTTCGCAAAAGGTGATCTGGCCGCCATAGCCAGCGACCGCGGCCTTTTTCACCGCGGGGGCGTTGCTGGGCATGACAATATAGGCGGGAATGCCCCGTAGCCGCGCTGCCAGCGCCACGGCTTGGGCATGGTTGCCCGATGAGTGGGTCACAACGCCCCGCGCTGCTTCCGCGTCCGTGAGGGAAAAGACCGCATTGCAGGCCCCGCGGAATTTGAAAGCCCCCACCTTCTGGAGATTCTCACACTTTAAAAAGATCTGCGCGCCCAGCCGTTGATCCAGCGCGGTGCCGGTCATCACCGGTGTGCGATGGGCATAGGGGCGGATTCGTTCCGCAGCTTGGCGAATATCGGCTACTGTCGGTGGCATCTTTTCTCCTTGTTGATCGGAAAATAGGACGCGGATAAACGCGGCTTTACGCGGATTTTTCTTTATCCGCGTCCCCCAATTTTATCCTGTTGAGTCACTCCGTCATCGGTGGCGTGAAGGGCCATTGGCTATGGGCGCTCAGGTCGATCTCTTGCGTGATGACCCACACGCCGATGCCTTGCCATAGCGCATCGAGGGCCTGAAGAATGGTCGAGGGGCTGTCGAGTTTGCCGTGCATCACCATCTTACAGAGACGTTCATAACCAGCTGGATACGCCTGGCGCTGTAATGACTCGGCGAGCATGGTCGCGCCGGTGGTGTAGCAGCGGCGCTGTTGCAAGCCCAAGATGAGGGCCGTGTGCTCGACAAATTGACAAGCCAAGGTAGGGAGGGACGTAACCTGCTTGGTCTGCCGGGCGTTGCGCGCCTTGCCCATCCACTCGTAGAGTTCCCCCACAATCATGGCGGCAATGACTTCGTGAAAGACCGCGGGCGGTGGGGAGAGCACCAACTGACGGAGTTCCTCAAAATAGGCGGGATTGCCATAGAGGGGGCGGGCATCGAGAAATTGACCCTGGCTCAAGGCCCAATGTTCATCGACGGCTTGGGCATAGGCGCGCACCATGTCTTGGCTATATAGGTTGACTTCGGCCTTGCTCTGGCCATAGACCCACTCGTGTGAGTGATCAACGGCGACCCCATCGACAATACAAAAAAGTTCAATGTCCGAATAGGGTTGATCGTCATCCCGCGCCATGGAGCCATATTGACCAATGGCAATGACCTCGTGTTGCGCATCGTGCAGCAGTGCGTGGACGATGCGATCAACCACCGCTTGGCGTTCGGCGCGCGTCTGTGGTTGTGGTGTGTCAAACATACGGTAACCTCGCTTGGTTGGTTGCGGAAACTGTGGGCGTCTCCCCCATGCGCGTTTCTCCTGGGGCGGGAAACGCCCACGCTAAAATTTCATCGATCTGGCCATCCCATTCGACATAGACTTGATCAAACCCCCGCGCTGCCATGAGCGCGGCAACGCGGCGTGCCAAGAGCTGTTGTTGGCGTGGTGCACCAGTGCTGAGCAGTTCCAGCAATAGCTGCTGGAGTTCGCCGGGCTGCCACCCTTGCCCCGCCAGGCTATCGAGATGGAGCCATAGCCGATCATGGTAGGGACGGTGGCGACCTTCCAAGGCAAAGAGCATCTCCAACAGGGCATAGGCGCTATCCGCGGCTTGGAGCCGTGCCCCCAACTCATTGCCCCGCCGCCAAGCCTTGAGCGAACGGTACAAGCTATTCAGGTAGTGATCATACGCGGCCGCGGCGGCACGGTGGGTTTCGGTCGCCGTCCGCGCAACCAAAGTCGCCAAGGCGGTGGCCGTCGCGCCGGTTTTATCAAGCAGAATCACTGCTTCGGCATAGCCCCGCAGTTCCCACGCCGGTTGGCTGGTCGCCTCCATCAGGGCTGGACAAATATACCAAAGATCAACGGTGCCAGGCGCGGTCGCCACGAAGGCCCGTGGTGGCCATGCTTCGGTCGGTGCCCACCGTTCCCACGCTTCATCGGTGATGACCAGACAAATATCATAATCCGACTCGGCGTGGATCGCCCCCGCCCCCCGCGAGCCACCCAAAAGCACCCCAATCACATCCGGGTCCGCTGCTGCCTCGGCCTTCACCCCCACTAACACCGGATCGTTTTCAATTGCATTGGGCTGCCGCACATACTCATCTGTGCTGCTCATCCTTCGTCCCTCATCCTTCATCCTTCCGCCAGAGCCACCGCAGCGACTCGGGCAGGATTGTCCCCCCATGCGCACCATCATGGGCGCCCGTGCCACCGACAAAGTGGTAGTCGTAACCGCGGAAGCGAAGCGCCGCGACCATCTGTAAGTTAGCCAGCCACCAGTTGCCGTGTTGGTTGTCCAGATCGGCTTCGCCATCTTGGAGAAAGATCCGCAAAGGGCGGAGCGCTTCTTTGCGGATCAGCGAAGGGTAGTTGTGGCCGCCGCGAATATCGGTAAAGGAGCCAATATGGGAGAGTACCTTGCGAAAGGCGTCGGGCCGTTCCCAGGCAACGGTAAAGGCGCAGATCCCACCCGAGGAGAGCCCACCGATCGCCCGTTGCTCCGGGTCCGCGCTCAGGTTCCAACGGGTTGATACTGCGGGCAGAATCTCTTCCAGCAAAAAGCGGGCATATTGGTCCGAGAGCGTGTCATACTCAAATGAGCGATTGTTAAAAGGGCGCTCCCCCGGTTGGGCTGGTTCGCCGATGTGCCCAGGATTGATAAAAATGCCAATGGTCGCTGGCATGGCACCCTGATGGATCAAGTTGTCAAAGACCATTGGTACGCGAAACCAGCCCGTTTCGTCCAAATAGCGGTGCCCATCCTGAAAGACCATCACCGCTGTAGGCTGAGCCGGATCATATTGGTGGGGTACATAGACCCAATAGTCACGGCGCGCCCCGGGGAAAACCGCGCTTTCATGCTGAAAGGCCGTGAGCGTCCCCTGAGGAACGCCCGGTTGGCGGGCCGAATCTGGCCCATAGGTATAATCGACAGGTGTTGTCATAGTTTCCTCCTCTGAGAATGGGGTAGAATTGCTGGCACGTACCCAGATCTATACTCACCTAAGCTCTATTCTATCCGCGGCTATCCGCGTGAATCCGCGTCCTCTTTCCCCCCGTGCGCCACACGAAAGCCAATATGTTCACGGCGGCGGGTGGGGTAGCTGAGGCTACGCATGGCACAGCGTACAAAGCGGGCACTCGGGCTGAGAAAAGAGCCGCCGCGGAGAACCCGTTGACTAGCACACGTTGGATCTTCGCGGCCATCGTCGGCTTGATAGGGATAGGGCGCATAGGCACTGCTGACCCATTCCCAAACATTCTCGGCCAAGTCGAGCACGCCATACACGCTTGCCCCGCGCGGATAGCGACCCACCGGGCTCGTCGTCTTGCCTTTGCCCGTGCGCCGGTAGTTGAGCCGTATGGCATCCGGAAGATCATTGCCCCACGGATAAACGGGGGCTTCGTCCGGCGCGGCTGCCGGTCCGCGGGCTGCCTTTTCCCACTCGGCTTTGGTGGGAAGCCGAACACCCGCCCACGTACAAAAGGCTTGGGCATCATCCCAATCGACATGGGTGACCGGATGGTGGGCGAGGGCCGTTGGCATAGCTTCGGCAGGCCAATGGGCTGGCGCGGGATGACCGGTAGCCGCGATAAATTGGGCATACTGGGCGTTGGTGATCGGCACGCGACTAATGGCAAAGGTCGGTAGGGTTAGTTGCTGTTGGGGCCTTTCATTGGCATAGGGCCGGGCGGCCGCGCGCGGGTCGCTGCCCATGAGAAACGGCCCCGCGGGAATGGTGATCCAGGTTGGGGCGTAGGGCTGTGCCGTGTGAGTTGGATTGAGAACGCCGGTCATAAACCAACTTTCTAGGTGAGCTGGGCCAATGCTTGGGTGACAAACCAGGCATGGCTGGCGCGCATGGCTTGCTCTGTGGCTGCACCTAGCCCCCAAGAGGCTAGTTTCCCGGCTGGACGCAGCGCCGCACAGAGATCCCACAGGGGCAGTGGGCTAAAATCGCAGGTGGTGCGCGCTTGGTAGGCGGCGGTGAATTGTTCCATGGCATCGCGCCCACAAGCCCACAGCAACTCCAGACGACTGTTGGCGACATCGGCCAGGGGATCACCGACGGCGGCGTCTTCCCAATCAATGACCGCGACCAGTTGCTCCGCGTGCCAGAGCAGATTGCCCGGCCAGAAATCGCCATGTAATAAGACGGTTGGGTTCTGTTGCGCAGGCGGCCAATGCCCCGCCAACCGGGCGCGGATCGTGCCTTCGGCCAAACTTTCATCCAGTTGCACCGGTGGCGTGTTGAGCAGGCGAGTGTAGGTTGCCGTCTGGTTGGGCAAAAAGGCCAACGCCACTTGGTCACCCTGGATCCGGTGGAGCCGCGCCAATTGGGCGGCAGACTGGGCCAGAAAATCGGGCGGATCGGTTGGCGTAAAACGCGGTTCGCCTTCGATGTAGTCGATCACGAGATAGGGTGTTGGCGCGATGGGGCCGGCCTGACCATGGGCATAGGGCTTGGGCGCGGCGATCCCGTGGTCTTGGAGCAACTGTAACAGGCAATATTCGTCCGCCGCGATCTGGGGGTTGCGCGCTAGATCTGCGGTGCCATGTTGACGTATCACGAGCGTTTGGTGCTCGCCATTGGCGTGGACAAATTCAAAGGCCATCACCGTGGCCGAGACCCCGCCCGCGAGCGGCCATACACGCAGCAAGTGACCGTGTGGCGCTATCGTTTGTACCAGGGCGGCAAAAGCTTGTGTTTGGCTTGGGTTGGTCATGCCCATGAGAATCTCAGCGTGCATTGGTGAGGACACAATAGGTTCATGGTTCTATTCTACTGACGAAGCCGGAAATAGGCAACCTTGTGTGGGATCAATGAGTGCGTCTCACGCAATGATGATTAAAAATTTAATTTCTTACCCTTCATCAACCACTGCCACCGGTTACCGCTTGATTTGCTTAACGTCCCTTTTGGGCGGTGCGCATACCGCATACAAAAAACTTAATCAACAGTTTGAGCCAAAACTCGCCTCGTATCTGAATTGCACCCCACCACTGGATGAATTGGTTAAAATGGCCCAAAATCAGTATACTTGTAGACTTAGTCTCACTGCTTTGGAACAAATGTTTTGTGCCACGGTTTGGTTAACCTATCTCCCTACATCGAATGGATAGAGAGCCTAGAGCCATGCAAACGATTGCCGAGTTCAAGCTAGAGCGCTACTTTGGCCGTTATGAATTTGCCGTCCAATGGTTGTTGAGCCCGTCTGATTGTGAAAGTATGACGGTGCCGGAATTGCTCCAATTGGCTGATCCCGCAAGCCAGCAGCTTTGGCAGGAGTTGGCTTTGGGCTATACCGAATCGCCGGGCCATCCCCAGTTGCGCGCGGCCATTGCCGATCTCTATCACCAAATCGCGGCGGAGCAAGTGGTGGTGGCGGCACCGGAAGAATTGATTCTCATTGCCATGCAGAGCTTGTTACAGCCGGGCGATCATATCATTTACACCGCGCCCGCGTATCAATCGCTCTATGAAGTAGCGCGTTCGCTGGGCTGCACCGTGACCCCGTGGCATCTACAGCCGACGGGTGATCAGTGGACAGTAGACATTGATCAATTGGCCGGGATGATCAACCAACGTACCAAGTTGCTGGTGATCAACTTTCCCCATAACCCGACGGGTTATCTCCCACCGCGTGCCCTGTTGGACGCCATTATCGACGTGGCGCGGGCGCATCGGCTCTATCTTTTTAGCGACGAAATGTACCGCTTGTTGGAGCATGATGCCACGCAACGGTTACCGGCGCTGTGCGATCTCTATGAACGCGCGATCACGCTGTCGGGTATGTCCAAAGCCTTTGGTCTGCCGGGGCTGCGCATTGGTTGGTTGGCGACCCAAGTGCCGGAGTTGCCCATGCGCTGGTTGACTCTCAAGGATTACACCACCATCTGTAATAGTGCCCCGAGTGAAATCCTCGCCTTGATTGGGCTGCGCGCCAGCGCACAACTGCTCCAACGCAATCTGACAATTGTCCAGGAGAATCTGCGGACCTTCGAAGCCTTTTGTCAGCGCCACGCTGATCAGATCCGCTGGCTAAAGCCACAGGCGGGCTCAACCGTCTTTCCTGGCTGGCGAGGGGCCGAGCCCTTGGACGACCTCTGCACGCGTGCCCTCGCGGAGCAAGGGTTGATGATCGTGCCGGGTTCCCTGTTCGACTGGGCCGCGCCGCACTTTCGGGTCGGACTCGGGCGACGGAACCTCCCCCAAGTCCTCGCACCGTTTGACCAGCTGCTAGCGCAAAAATAGAAAGGTTTGCGATGACGACACCAATGCGCCAGCAATACCTGGCACTGAAAAGCCAATACCCCGATTGTATCCTCTTTTTTCGGCTGGGCGACTTTTATGAAACCTTTGACGACGATGCCAAGACAGTCGCCAAGGTCTGTGATGTCGTCTTGACGAGCCGCCCTGTGGGGAATGATACGCGGGTGCCGCTGGCCGGGGTTCCCTATCACAGTGTCGATGGTTATTTGGCGAAACTGGTCGAAGCGGGGTACCGGGTGGCTGTGGCCGAGCAGATGAGCGAACCGGGCAAAGGGTTGGTCGACCGCGAGGTCACGCGTGTTGTTACCAAGGGCACGGTGGTGGAGCCGGGGTTGTTGGATGAAAAGCGCAACAACTATTTGCTCGCCGTCAGTCTGGACAGTCGGGGTGAAACCGCGGGCGTGGCCTATTGTGACATTACCACGGGCGAATTTGCCGCCACCCAGATCAGCACTGCTGGCCGGAGTGAATTAGAGCGGCGGATTGGCGAGGAGATCAGTCGCCTTCAGCCGAGTGAGATGCTCCCGATTGATTGGCGTCCCGCTGCGTCGGAACTCCAGGGGTTGATCGCGACCCTGGCGCCCGTGATCTCCACCGTGGAACCTTGGCAAGTCGAACTAGAGACGGCCACCCAATCGCTCTGTCGCCACTTTCAAGTAACAACCCTGGATGGCTTTGGGCTCTATGGGCGACCCCAAGCTGTGCGCGCCGCGGCGGGCGTGTTGGCCTATTTACGTGGGATGCAACCGGCGGCTTTAACGCAACTCACCACGCTGCACAGCTATGCGACCGGCGAATTTATGACACTTGATGAGTCCACGCGGCGCAACCTGGAGCTGACCGAAACCATTCGCAGTGGCGATGTCAAGGGCAGTCTGCTCGATGTCCTTGACCGGACTTTGACGCCCATGGGGGGGCGCTTGTTACGGCGTTGGTTGAGTCAGCCCCTGCTCGATGTCAGTGCCATTCAGCGGCGGCTGGACGCGGTTCAGGCACTCTTTGACGATACGGCGCTACGCATTGAATTGCGGGCCGCCTTGCAAGGCTTGGGCGACATTGAGCGCTGGACCAATCGGGTGGTGCAAGGGGTGGCGCTCCCGCGCGATCTTATTGGGATTCGCGAGGTGTTGCAGAAGGTGCCAGCCTTCAAAGAATTGACCGGCGACGAGATTCGCAGCTTTATTGCTGTGGTGGGCGGGGCCGACCAAGCGCCGCTCCAACTGCCCAATCTCTCGATCACCAGCTTGCTGGCTAAATTGCCCGAATGTGAACAGGTGTTACAACTGTTGCGCAGCGCGTTGGCCGAAGAGCCGCCGGCAACGTTGGCGACACCCGGGATTATTGCCGTGGGTTTTAGTGACGAATTGGATGAACTGGTCCACAAAAGTCGCCATGCCAAAGATTGGATCGCCAACCTAGAGCGCACCGAGCGCGAGCGTCTGGATATCAAGAGCCTGAAGGTGGGCTATAACAAGGTCTTTGGCTACTATATTGAGATTACCCATTCGCATATTGACAAGGTGCCCGCCGACTATATCCGCAAGCAGACCTTGACCAATGCCGAGCGCTATATCACGCCCGATCTCAAGGAGTATGAGGCGTTGGTTTTGAATGCCGACGAACGCCGGTTGGACATTGAACAGCAGATCTTCCGCGAAATTGGGAGCCAGGTGGCGGCGGCGGCACGCCCTCTTCTACAATTAGCCGCATTGTTGGCCGAATTGGATGTCTACGCGGCGTTGGCCGAGGTGGCGCTGACGCGCCGCTATATTCGGCCCCTGGTCGATGAAGGTCCAGGCATTGAGATCAGCGGTGGTCGCCATCCGGTGGTCGAGTTGACGCTGACTGACGAGCCCTTTGTGCCCAACGATACGCACCTAACCCCAGCTGCGGCAGTCCATCTGCTCACCGGCCCGAACATGGCTGGCAAGAGCACCTATCTGCGGCAGACGGCTCTGATCACGCTCATGGCCCAAATTGGAAGTTTTGTGCCAGCCGAAGTGGCCCAGATCGGCGTGGTGGATCGGATCTTCACCCGCATTGGCGCGAGCGATGAGATCCATCGGGGCCAATCGACCTTTATGGTGGAAATGGTCGAGACGGCGAATATTCTGAATCATGCCACCAATCGCAGCCTCTTGGTGTTAGACGAGATTGGTCGGGGGACAAGCACCTATGATGGTCTGTCGATTGCTTGGGCCGTGATCGAATATATTCATAATCATCCAGGGTTGCGCGCCAAGACGCTCTTTGCCACCCATTACCATGAATTAACCGATTTGGCCGAGCGCTTACCCCATGTGGTGAATTACAACGTGGCGGTCGATGAAAGTGGCGATGGCGCGGATGTGATCTTCTTGCGCCGGATCATCCCCGGCAAGGCCGATCGCTCCTATGGCGTCCATGTAGCGCGGATGGCGGGGCTGCCCTTGGCTGTGGTCAATCGCGCCGAGGAGATTCTGGCGGATTTGGAACGGAGTGGCGCGGCAGGACCCAAGCGGCTCTTTGAAGCAGAGCCCAAACAACGGGGCAAAGCCGCGGCGCGACAGGTCTCGCTCTTTGCGGATGCCCACCCAGTAGTTGAGGCGCTACGGAAGCTGGATGTCAATGGCCTGACGCCGCTCGACGCGCTCAATCGGTTGTATGAATTGCAAAAGATGATCAATCAATAAGGGGTAGGGGATCAGGGGCCCGCCCCTATACTAGGGGCGGCGGCGTTCAAAGCGATAGCCAATGCCCCGTTCGGTGACAAGATAGCGTGGGTTGCGTGGATCAATCTCTAGCTTGCGCCGGAGGTGAGAGATATAGACATGGACATAATCAATACTGTCCTGGTATTCCCAACCCCAGACCTTATCCAAGATATTCTGATAGGAGAGTACTTGGCCGGCATTCTGGAGCAGATAGCTGAGGAGGCGAAATTCTGTGCTGGTCAACTGGATATTCTGGCCGTTGACCTGGATTTGATGTTTACGTATATCAATCAGCAGATAGCCATCATGATAAGTTGAATGATCCTCCGGCGTGCTGATGAGGTCCGTTCGGCGCAAGACAGCTCTGGCGCGTGCGAGCAACACATCGCGGCTAAAAGGCTTGGTGACAAAATCATCGGCCCCGTGATCCAACCCCCGAATAATATCTTCATCTTTGTCTAAAGTCGTCAACATAATGATCGGGATATTAGAAAGGAGCCGGATCTGGCGGCAGGTTTCCCACCCGTTAATATCGGGCATGCGGATATCGAGGATCACCAGATCGGGCCGGTATTCGTAAAATTGGCGCAAGCCGTCGCGCCCATCGACCGCGGTAAAGACTTGGGCTCCGGCCCGGGCAAAGGTTAGCTTGATGGTTTGCCCCAGGTTTACATCGTCGTCAATAATCAGAATCTTCTTGCCATCCATGAAAAAATTGTCATTCTGTGCTCTGCCATTCACTGGACTATTCACTGCGCCGTCCCTCCACCTGGGCAATGCCGACCGGCAAGTTGATCGTAAAGATGCTCCCTTGTCCGACCTGGCTCTCCACTGTAATCGTACCGCCATGTTCCTCAATCAAAGCTTTGGTGATGGCAAGCCCTAACCCGGTTCCGGTGGCCTTTTCCTTATGCTGCTCCACGCGGCGAAACCGGTCAAAAATATAGGGCAGCTCTTCTGGTGGGACCCCATAGCCGGTATCGGCAAAGCGGACAATCACCTGCGTTCCCTTGCGCTCGGCACAAACCTGAACGTTTCCTCCTTGGGGCGTATACTTGACCGCATTGGAGAGTAGGTTCATCAAGATCCGTTCGAGTTGATTGCGATCGGCATAGACCAGCAAGGAATGACTGGGGATGGCGTGGTCAATTGTCACTTGTTTTTCGTTGGCTTCATTCTGCACAATCCCCACCACAGTGAGCAAGGTCTGGGCCAGATCGCAAATGGTCTTTTTCGCCGAGAGTGAGCCACCTGCTTGCAATTTTTCAACATCCAGAATATTGCGTACGATGGTGAAGAGTGTCCGCTGGCTGCGCAAGAGAAAGGTGATCAGGCTGGGATTGTCCACGGCACTCTGCGGATCGGCCTGAAGCTCTTCGGCACATAAGCGAATACTGGTTAATGGTGTCATCATATCATGAGTTAAGACCGCAAGATAAGCGTCTTTTTGCCGATTTAGTTCGGCCAGATCTTTGGTGCGCTCGGCAATGATCTGTTCGAGGTTTTCCAAGTGATTTTGGACCTGCTGCACATAGAGGCGGAAGGCAAAGACCGACAGCAAGATGGGCCAGAAAAAGATAATGACGCCGACCCAATCAAATTCAACCACCGCGTAGCCCAATGTGCCACCGCCAAGGGCAGTGGCCAACAGCAGAATTTGGGAGGCGGCGCGCTCTTCGCGCCAGATGGCTAAGGGCTGGATGATCGGTCCCCGTTGCAGCCGCAGCACGCCGATCAAGAGCCAGATATTCACCTCGACATAGACAAAGGCCGTTGGCAGCCATGGCAACAACTGGCCCCACAAGGTATCCGCGCCGAGCCATTGCTGACAAAGGCGAAAAACCTGCCCGGCCACAAAGACAGCGATCACCTGCATGCTAATGTTAAAGAGCAGCTGGCGGGCATTCTTTTGCCAGGTGCGGCGGTCGGCAGGCCGCCCTAGCCAAAAGGCCAGGCTGTAGATCGCAACAATCAGCGTGGCAGCCGCCGGGCCATAGCTAGGAAAAGCGGCCAAGCTGACCACCGCACCCAAGCCGTAATTAATCCCCGAATCGTCAAAAGCGGCGGCGGCCATCGGGGCAACAGCCGCGATAATTGCCAACCCAATCAGTAAAAAAAAGTTGAGTTGATTGGTATAAATAGGAAAATGGCTGATGCCCAACCCAAGGATCATCAGTCCGACGACATCGATGATAAAGAGATAAATGTTGAACGCTGTTAAGCGTTGTGACAAGCTCATCACGGTTAAAGTTAGGTAACCTATGTGTTAACGTGCCGTAGCATTTTGTGGATGAGTGCTACTGTAAATTTCTTTCCAATACCTTCATATTACAATGAGCGGCATAAATTGCCAAGGCAGACGCGGGGGATATGTAAGGTGAGAACGCCGCGCAAGGATGCTTGACAATCTATCTCATGTTGCTGTGGTAGAATGAGGCAACCTATTCCATTAGGCGTTACGCACTTGGGCCAGAGCTGACTGGTTTGGCAAACCTTGGCATCGGGTTGGCTCTGTGGTTTCCACAACCGCCAACGCCAGCCGCTTGACATCGGGTTGGCTCTGTGGTTTCCACAACCGCCAACGCCAGCCGCTGTCAGCTCTCTGGACATGCTGATCAACTGCGTAACTTCTATCAATATGAAACAGAACATATGACAAAAGCTTCTCCCTCCCATCCTAAAGCCATGCCGCGCCGTCCGCAGGGACAGGAGACGCGGGGCAAGACATCCCGCAATCGTTTGCGGCGGGTGGATAACTTTGTGGCGCTTTATGATCCAGCCCTGTTGCAACGGGAGACCGGCAGCTTCGCACGTTCGCTTTTTGTCGACTTGGGCTATGGTGCTGAACCCTTTACCACGGTGGAGAGTGCGGCACGGTTTCGCCGTTTCAACGCGACATTGCCTGTGCTCGGGGTGGAGATCGACGCCGCGCGCGTGGCGATCGCGCAGCCCTTTGCGGATGACCAGACTCATTTTCGTCTCGGTGGCTTTAACTTGCCGTTGCAAGCGGGCGAGCAGGTACGGCTGATTCGGGCGTTTAATGTTTTACGCCAATATGAGGAAAGCGCAGTGGCTGGCGCATATGCGCTGCTGGCGCGGCAATTGCTGCCGGGCGGGCTCGTCGTAGAAGGTACTTCCGATCCCTTTGGCCGGATCTGGGTGGCCCATCTGCTCCGCAAAGTCGCGACAAGGGAAGAAACGCCGCCTGAAGGATTATACTCGGAGTTATATCCCGAGGCGCTGGTCTTTAGCACCAACTTCCGCACCGGTTTTGACCCCAGTGAATTTCAGACCATTCTTCCCAAAAATCTAATCCATCAGGTGATCCCTGACACGCCTATCTACCGCTTCTTTGCCCAGTGGCAACAGGCAACCTGGGAAACGATTGCCCAGCGGACGTGGGGGGTGCGGTCGTGGTTTGTGGCGAGTGCCCATGCATTAGCGGCCCGCGGCTATCCCCTGGACCTCCGGCGTCGTTGGTTGGCGCGCGGTTACTTGGTCTGGCAAAGGCCGTCGCTCTTCCTTGGATCATCGCTAGAAAAGCCGGGTTGATGAAGATTGCGAAAATGTTGCGGTGTACGCTGACCGCCCGACGCTGAAGCACCAGTTTACCGATTTTAATGCTTGCCCTTCATCAGCGGGGCTTCGGCCTGGGGCATTGTTTACCCATGGATTGGCTTACTTCATAAAGCCGCGGCTAGCAGATCATTCCTTCTTTGCCGGCGGGACCGTGGGCAATAGGCTCTGCGCCAATCCAGCGTTCATCGACGGGTTCGGCCGCGAGTTGGTAGCGTGTATCACTGGTGAGACGAATGCGATCGGTGTTGTTATCCAGGCTGCAATGGACGAGATAGACACTGAAGATCAGCACGTCACCTAGTTGGTAGTCGGTGGTGAGCCAACGTCCGCCAATACGCTGGCGGAGGGTGATCGGATCACGCGAGAGCCAACCGCCAGGCGAGATGTTGCCGCCGCCACCCATTTTCGTATAGCCTTTACCGACCCGGTTTTCACAGAATTTGTCTACATCTTTGGCCCCATAGCCATTGACTAGCCGTTGGTTGAGGTGTGAATGTTCGAGCACCATCAAACCGCCCATGGCGCGCGGCACATCACCATAGGGGGTCCACGTCGTATAGAGTTTCTTGGTGCCGCGCCCCATGTAGACAATATCCATGTGGGGCGGTGTGCTCAGGCCGGGGGCAACGGCCCGAATCCAGGTGTAATCAAAATGGCGGATGGGGCCACCTAAAAAGTGGGTAAAGAAAGCCATGAGGGGTCCAGCGTAGACGACCTTGTGGACCAAGGGATTGTTAACCGCAATGTCCGGCTTAAAAGAGACATGTGCTGATGGTGCTGCTTTGGCTTCGTTGAGGGGGGCAGTCAGCTCCAAATGACCTTGTTCGGCTAGGCGTTCGAGCATCGCAATGCGCGCCGCCTGGACTTCGTCGCGATGGAGCAAGCCGCGTAGATAGAGATAGCCCTCTTCGCGCATATGGCGGCGCAATGCTGCGGCATCATCCAGCAGAGGTGTGCAATCCGTCAATTCGCCAAAGGCCGTCGGTGTAAGATCCACCTCTTTTTTGGCAGACGTTAAACGAGAAAGGGTTGGCGTAGCGCGCATAGTATCTCCTTTATCTATAACCAATGACAAGATATCGCATGACAAGATATCGCATGACAAGGTATCGCAAAACCATCCGCGTTGGGATGAGGGAGGTTGGGCAGTGTACGTATGGGAGCTAGCTTGCTAATATAGCATAAAAGCAGATGTTGTACAATCTCTTGTGAATATCTGGAATAGGTCATATTGATAAAGTTTTGTCAGGGTGGGCTCCTTCTTCTCATGGTACAGTCTTGCTTAGTAAGAATGTTGGCGATGACTTCACGATGGTGGAGGGGCTACTATGGGATACGAAATCAAATATCAAATTGGCTTTGCGTTGCTCTGTCTATTGGCAACGCTGTTGATGTTGCTGGCTGCACCCGGACCCTGGTGAGCTGTGGGGTGAGCCCTAGACTTTGGCAAACTACTTTGGTGCATCACAGTGGTGATGGTGTATCCAGTCATCAATTTGGTCTAGCTGTTGCAAATAGGGTAAACTGGGAGGACGGTTACCTGTTTTGTTGATTCTTATTGAGAGTAAAAAATGGATACAAGTTTTTCCGATACTGATGTCACCTTGAGTAACGCGCTGCGTCGCACCATTGCAGCCATCAAGGGCGACACAATTACCCTGCATCAGCTCTTTGAACTCATTGGTGAACAAGGGCTGCTGATCTGCTGTTGTATTCTCACCATTCCTTTTCTGCTGCCGGTTTCTATCCCAGGTGTCAGTACTGTCTTTGGCCTTGCCATTATCTTCATCGGGATCAGTGTTACCCTCAACCGCCCGCTCTGGCTACCCGCCCGCCTCTTGCATCATCAACTGGCGAGTGCTCAGTTAATCCCCGTCATGGAAAGAGGAATTCAATTCTTTGGCAAGCTCGAGCGCTGGATGCGTATCCGTCTGCGCCAACTGACGGATGGCGCCTTTATGAACCGGCTGAATGGGGTGGCCCTAACGGCTGGGGGTGTTTTGTTGATTTTTCCCTTGAGCTTCATCCCTTTTTCCAATACATTGCCGGCCTTGAGCATCTTGTTGCTCGCGTTGGGGCTCTTGCAGCGCGACGGCTTCTTCATTGTTGCTGGTTATTTTGTCCTGCTCTTAACCGTACTCTATTTTGTGGGGCTTGCTTTGCTGGTTGTGTTGGGAGGGCAAAGCCTCTTCTTTAGCTAATCTACTTGGCAAATCACAAAAAAGCGGGTCGGTTCGCGAAACCGGCCCGCTTTTTTGTTGGTGAATCTACTTCTAACAACGATAACAAAACAACCGTAGCTGTTAGCTACTTTTGGCTATCCTTGGCCGCGGGGTGAGGTTGTGGCCAGGGCTTCTGCCGCCGCTGAATTTACATGTGGCGAATTGGCAAGCGGTGGATTAATATAGCGAGCTGCTGCCTCTACCTGCTGTGTATTGCCAATCAAGCCGACTAGGTCACCCGGAATAAATTTCATATTGGCGGCCGGGGTGGTAATCACCTGTTGGTTGCGCACAATCGCTATCACCGAAGCACCAGTCTCGGCCCGCAGATTGGCTTGGACCAAGGTGCGGCCTGCCAAGGGGCTATGTTCCTCGACTGACTGCCAGGTAATGGACATCCCCCGCACCGCTGCCACCAATTGGTCCAGCATTTTGCTTTCGGCAGGGGTCATCTGGCTTGTGTCGTAGGCATCGTCGCGCACGGCGTCAATGTATTGTTGTACTTGTCCCATGGGATATTCGAGGGCGAGCAACGTATGGCGAACTACCTCTAGCCCGCCTTCAAACTCTGGGTGAATGACCGCCCGTGCGCCATGGGTGGTCAGGCGACGTACCCCACTCTGCGTGGCGGCACGCGCGATGATCGGTAGGCTAGGTGCTAAGTCGTGGGCTGTTATGACAATCAGCTCGGCCGCGGTTTCATCGGGGATGGTCACCACTAGAGCGCGGGCGTGTTCTAGGCCAGTATGGGTCAAGATTTCAGAGTTGGCCGCGTCGCCAAACAAGGTAGAAATGCCGCGCTTTTGAAATTCTGTAGCTTGGGCTGCGTCCCGTTCTACCACCAAATAAGGAACGGTGAGCCGTTCTAAGACGGTGACAATGTGCTCGCCGACCCGTCCGTAGCCGACCACCACCACATGGTTTTCAAGGCTATGGGTACTTGCTTGGGGGGCTGCTTCACCGTGTTGAAGCCGATTCCAAAGCACGGGAAGCTGTTGGAGCCGCTGTTCAAGCGGGGGAATCGCCTTAAACAAAAGGGGGTTTACCACGATCGAGAGAAGCGCACCGGCGAGGATCAGCCCATATTGCGCTTGGTCAATGACGCCGAGCGAGAGACCCGCTTGACCGACAATAAACGAAAATTCGCCAATTTGGCTCAACCCGACGGCGACGACCAACATGGTCCGTCCCGAAGCGGGTAGGACTAGGCCCAGCAGCAGCGTAAAAACTGCCTTTCCGACAATGATGAGGAAACTAAGCGCCACGACTTGCCCCGCATTCGCCCAAAGGGAAACCGGGTTGACCAACATGCCAACCGAGACAAAGAAGAGGACGGCAAAGATATCGCGAAACGGCAGAACTTCGGCCCCAACCTGATGGCTGACTTCGGATTCACCAATCACCACGCCTGCTAGGAAAGCGCCCAAGGCCAAGGAGACACCAAAGAGGTCGGCTGCCCCTAAAGCCGTGCCCAGTGCCACGGCCACGACGGCTAAAATGAAGAGTTCGCGTGATCGTGTATGGGCGATCTGTGTCAACAACCAAGGCATTACCTTGGTCCCACCAATGAGCATCAGTCCCACAAAGATGGTGGTATTGATAATCGCGAGCCCCCCTGTTTGCCACGGATTGCCAGAGTTCCCGAGGACGGCTGGCAAAAGGACCAAAATCGCGACGGTAGCCAGATCTTCCAAAACCAGCCAGCCGACAGCGACCTGTCCGTGTTGTGTACTGAGGAGACCATTATCCATGAGCCCACGCAGGAGCACAACCGTACTAGCAATGGAAATCGCGAGGCCCAACACCAAACTCGCGCCAATGGACCAGCCCCATAGCTGGGTCAGCAGAAAGCCCAAGCCTGTTGCGATGAGCATTTGTAAGATAGCCCCAGGAATGGCGATCTGCCGTACGCGCCATAAATCTTTTAAGGAGAAGTGGAGACCCACGCCGAACATCATAAAGATGACGCCCATCTCTGCCAATTGGCTGATGTCTTCAATCTCGCCCACAAAGCCCGGGGTGAACGGACCAATCGCCATGCCCGCTAGCAAGTACCCTACCAGAGAGGGCAACCCGACTCGGCGTGCTAGATAGCCACCTGCAAAGGCGGCGAGTAGCGCCACGGTGATATTGGTGAGTAAGGCTAAATTATGATGCATGAAATCCATTCCTCAAGGTTGGTCATCGTGGTTAGGCCGCTCAATTTCTGGAAATCTATGGTGGATGTTCGAAAGGACATGATTTCTAAAAATGAAAATGAAATAGTGGCGGCACTAGAGCTAATGATTGGGTGAAGTGATGAGAACGACATTGGCGCGGGGTGGCGAACAGGTTTACGCGCTACCGGAGTGCGCAGGTTGCCTCCAGTGGCGTGTTGGTTAGCTTTCGTTGGCTAACAGGACTGTGCTAAAAATCTTTCACGCCTTCATCTCCTGTAATTTGTAGCCAAATGGCTCCTTGGGCTGGCATGATATCCAACGTAAAATGAAAAATATTCGATTCGTAAAGAACGACAACCCAGGCTGCCAACTTGGCCTAAGCGACCTTTTCCTGGCGTTCGACAAGCAGCAAACCCAGTTGCTTCTCAATGCGGGTAAGCCGAAGGTCGATCCGTTCGAGCAAACCGGCTTCATCACAGCTCAATTCACTCACACTTGACATCATCTGTGCATATTCCTCGAGCACCATACTGACAAACTCACCACGTTTACGTTCGCTGGCGTTCGCATTGACATAATTCAATGCACTATCCGTTAAGGCGAGCGTTATCTTATCTCTTCCCATTTGCCAAAACCCCTTTTATATCGCTTAAGTAGGCCAATGTGGCAGCAAAATACAGCAAAAATAGGAAAAAATAAGTAGGATTGGTTACACAGTAATACCACTTATTTTGAGCGATTTATCTGTCGCGCTGTCGCATCACCGTAAAAATGAGTGGCGAACCTGCCCTGTGTCTAGGGCCGATTCCCTAATATGCTTAGGGAACCTTGCGATGATTTGACAGTAAATTCCACTTTTGGTAATTTGCCTTTAATTGCCTCTCTATCCACATTGGCGTTGGCCTTTCATCCCAATGCCCTACTGATGCCTAATTGGCTCACGAGGTTACTGCATGCTTCACCTACCCATTCTGTTGCTACAAATCGTTGTTATTCTAGTCGTTGCACGTATGGTTGGCCTACTCTTTCGTCGACTGCACCAACCCCAAGTGATTGGCGAAATGGTCGCTGGCATCTTATTAGGGCCATCACTCTTGGGCTGGCTGGCCCCGAGCGTCTCTGCTACGCTCTTCCCACCCGAAAGTTTAGACTTTTTAAGCGCGCTCAGCCAAATTGGTCTCTTGCTCTTTATGTTTCTGATCGGCTTGGAATTTGATCCCCAATTATTACGGAATCAAGGTCGTGCTGCGGTAGTTACTAGCTATACGAGTATTATCGCTCCCTTTATTCTGGGGGTAGGATTAGCATTTTACCTCTATCCACGCCTCTCAGATGCCAGCGTGCATTTTACCAGCTTTGCCCTTTTTATGGGCATCGCCATGAGTATTACTGCCTTTCCCGTCTTAGCGCGCATCCTGGCCGAACGCCGCATGTTGCGCAGCAAAGTGGGCATGATGACCATTGCCTGCGCAGCGATCGATGATGTGACGGGCTGGAGCATCTTGGCCGCGATTGTCCTGCTGGTACAAGCAACTACGGGGGCCAACCCTTTGTGGTTGATGCTGGTTGGCACAGCGTTCTATCTTATGCTCATGTTCTTTGGCTTGCGCCCCTTGCTCCAGCGGCTAGAAGCGATTTTCCAGCAGCGCGGCATTTCACAAGATATGATGACGCTGATCTTCCTGTTGATTCTGCTCTCGGGCTCAGTGACCGAATGGCTAGGGATTCATGCCCTCTTTGGGGCTTTCTTGGCTGGCGTAATCATGCCCAAGCAGCACAGCTTTGTCCATGCCTTGACTGAAAAATTGGAATATGTGGCAGTGGTGTTGTTGTTGCCCCTCTTCTTTGCTGTGACAGGGTTGCGCACCAGCATTGGTCTGCTCAATGGCGCCGAACTATGGTTCTACTGTGCCCTGATCATTCTGATGGCGGTCGCGGGTAAGTTTGGCGGCTCGGCCTTGGCCGCCCGTTGGACAGGTATGTCCTGGCGCGAGGCGAGTGCGGTAGGCGTATTAATGAATACACGTGGCCTGATGGAACTCGTGGTGCTCAATATTGGGCTGGATATTGGCATCCTCTCCCCAACCCTTTTTGCCATGATGGTTATCATGGCGATTGTGACGACGGTCATCACTGCACCGCTGCTTCAGTGGATTTATTTTGCCTCGCCCATCTCCTACGAATCGACTGTCGAAGTCAAGACAACGGCATAGGGATTCTCCTTGGTTGGGTGCCAGGTCCATTCGGATTGGCACCCAACCAAGGGCAAGCTGCTGATGTTGGCGGTTGTGGGAACCACAGAGCCAACCAGGTAACTAAGATAAAGCAAGCAGCTCGGCACAGTTCAAATCGGCAAAAGCCAGGAACGACCGCTCGGCGTGCAACCACCAAATATGCGCCGGAACCCCAAAGGTAAACTGCTCAACGGGAACAAAGAGATTCGCAATCACCGACAGGCGATAATCATCCCACAATTGCTCCCATGGATAGTTACGCACCCCACGCGTGACCAGCCCGTCCAGATAACGTTGCAGTAGCGGTTGTTCCAGACGCGCCCGCTGCTCGGGAAAAAAGAAGAGCGCAATCAGGTAGGCCAAGTCACGTGCCCCTACCCCAACATCCCACGTTGCCCAATCCACTAACCGTGCCTGATCGGTGACGGGATCAGCTGGGAAGAGAAAATTGTAAGCGTGCGCGTCTTGATGAATGAGTGTACGGTGGCGGCCACTTTGTTCACGTTGCACCAGGAGCGTTATTACCTGAGGTAATATTGTTTGGTAGAGCGTGCGCCGTTGGTTGGATAAGCGCTCCCCGAGGAAATCAAGATAGCCCGCGAGTTGTGCCTCCCAGACTTGGCACCAAGCTGCTTCAGTTTGCCGGTAGCGTGGTTGAATCTCCTGCGCAAAGCGGGGGTGATCCCACCAGTAGGCATGGAGACCCGCCAGGCAGTCAACCGCTTGGGCTAGCTGGTCAAAGGTGGGGGGCAGTGGTGGATGGGCGTGGGTGTGTGTTGCCGACATATCGGCCAGGAGGAGATGGAAGCGGGCCGGATGGGACGCGTATTGGGCATCATAGCAACGGACGGTCTGCTCGGCTACTTCTCCGGCCAGCTGTTGATAAAACCGCACTTCATGTGCCATATCATCATTCTCTGGCGAATCATCTATCCCCGTTTTCAGGAACAAATGCAGGGGTGCTAATGGTGATGCATCGGCGGAATAGTGTACGGTTACACGCCCAACTGTAGCGGTAATGGTGGCTGACAACTGCCCATGGACCGCTAGCACGCGTCCCTCTGGAAGCGCACCCGCCGCGTGCAAGCATTGGGTCAACCATGCGGGCGTAATTTGGTCAATGGTAGTAAAAATTTGTCTCATCGGCGTTCGTTTTCGCTGTATTGGCTTGTTGTTGAGCACACTGTTTACTAAGTGCCTCGGTCTTTTTTAATAACGCAAGTGTGGATCGTGTGACTGGATAACTCTTTGTCTTGGAGATGAATGTAATACGTGGATGTGAGTGAGGGCAATCAGGATAAAGCTATCGTATGCTTCTGTAATTGTGGGAAGCCAGTGCTCTGGCATCGTAATAACCCCTGGAACAGTGTGGAGTTATTACAGTATGTTGTGGGTATACGATGCGGAAGCTACTACAGGTAGTGGAAAACAGCGCCCTCGACAGGATTCGAACCTGTGCACCTGGCTCCGGAGGCCAGTGCTCTATCCCCTGAGCTACGAGGGCAGGAAAGTGATTAATTGTCTGTGGACAACAATTAGTTGTTATCTTTATATCACAGGCAGGGGAATTGAGCAAATTGTTCTGGTGGTCTGGATTTCAATTGTGGGTGAGCAACCGATAGACCTATTTCAGGAAAAGCGCTTTTCGCTGACTCTCTAGCTACCGTGTATAATGGGGCCATGTACCTGGATCGCACATACCATCCACGCCGCCGTACACGTGGCTTTGCGCGCTTTTGGCCGCTTTTTCTGGCGCTCTTTGTGGGCGTGATCTTGTATGAAGAACAGCCCACTTGGCTGATTCCGCAAAGCCCGTTGCCCACGCCCACACCGACGCGGAGTGCCATCTTTTATCAGGCTTCGGCGGAAAGCGCGCTGCGGGCAGGGAATTATGACGCCGCTTTCACGGCGTACCGCGAGATGAGCCGGCTGGAGCCAACCAACCCGGATAGTTTTATTGCGCTCTCTGAACTTCATCTGATCTTTCGTGATGCTGCGGCTGCTTTACGCGAAGCACAGCGCGCGGTTGGCCTTGCCCCCACTGATCCCGATGCACTGACTGCTCGGGCGCGGGCGCTCAATTGGGGAATGGAAAATGATGACGCGGCCATTGATGCCTTTAACGCCTTGGACATCGACCCCAATCATGTTTTTACTGATACGGCGACCACCGAGATCTACACCGATGTCGGGAACCGAGAGATTGCCGCCCGCTATCTCGACCAAGCGCTAGCGCTCGATCCGAACGACGTATTGGCGCTCCGCAACAAAGCCTATCTGCTAGAAAGATCGCGCGACTATGAAGCTGCTGCGGCGGCTTATGAAGCGGCCATTGCCGTTGCTCCCAAGCGCTTTGATCTCTATATTGAATATGGCCGCCTCCTGCGCGTGGGCATGGCCAATTTTGAAAAGGCCGTGGAAGAATATCGCAAGGCGGTTGCGGTATACGAAGCCCCTATCACCCTAGATGCCCTTGGCGATGGCCTCTATAATAATGGTGACCATCTTCAAGCTGTGCGCGAATTGCGCAAAGCGGTAGAAATGGATCCTAACTATGGCTGGGCACAGGTTCACTTGGGCATGGCCCTCTATGCTCGGCGTAACTATGAGGATGCCGCAACTCATTTGGATATTGGCCTTACCCTCGTCGGTGACGAAGCCCGCATTGAGCAGTTATATACGGCTGGCCTTGCCTATGTCTATAAAGAACCACGTGAATGTGACAAAGCGCTTCCTTGGCTCGAAAAGGCATTGGCACTCGATAGTCGCAGTGCACCGGCATTGGACGGTGTAACGCGCTGTAGCCAAGCGCCATCGACCGATCAAGGGTAGGTATAGGGTAGGTAGATTGGCTTGGCGGGTAACCGCACCGCGGTTGGTGCTTAGGCAAAGAGTAGAGATGATATGGCGTTTAAACGAACACGCTTAAAATCGGAGTTACCTAAAAAGGCTTCATGGAGTGTGTCGTCTAAGCGCACTATGCCGCCCGGCCCAGCCACTGACGGTGCCGAACCGAATCTGGGGACGACGCCGAACGCTTCATCTCGGGGTACTCTCCTGACCACAACTAGCAAGCGCCGTCTCCAGCGGCGGACGACGCCCTTGGCGGTCCTTCAACAACCGCTCCAGGCCAGTGTGCGCAAGGTCTTTGACCTGCGGCGTTTTCTCTTTGTCATTGGCTTGACCGTTGCGGTGTTGTTATTGCCGCAACCGGCTGGGCTCGATGTGATGGGCCATCGTGCCTTGGCCCTCTTTGTCTTCACGGGCGCGATCTTGGCGTTGGAACCCGCGCCCATGCCCATCGCCGCGCTTATGGTACCCATTGCCCAGATTGCCCTCGGCATTAGTTCAGACACGGGGGCTTTTGCCTCCTTTGGTCGCCCGGTTCTCTTTCTGATTTTGGGAAGTCTCTTTCTAGCCGAAGCGTTACGCAAACATGGCCTGACGCGCCGCTTAGCCCTGTATGCGATTGTGCAAAGCGGTGGCAATTTCCGCTATTTGGTCCTTGGCTTGATGTGCATTACGGGGTTCCTGAGTATGTGGGTCTTGAACACGGCCACAACGGCTGTCCTGATCCCCGTCGCCATCACCATTGCCCAGCGCATCCAGCGCCAGGAAGTAGCCCAGCGTGCGCTGACCATCCTGATCCTCTGTATTGCCTATAGTGCCAGCATCGGCGCGATGGCAACGATTATGGGGAGTGGCGAAAACGCCATTGCCAGTGGTTTGCTCAGTGAATATACGCCGACCGGCTTTGGCTTTTTAGATTGGATGAAATATGGCTTGCCCATCGTTCTCATTCTTCTGCCCCTGAGTTGGTTTTTGCTCTTTCGCGCACTACCCATCCCACCGTTGGTCATTGATACCGAGCCGGTTGCTCAAGAATTAGCGCGAACGGGCGGCCTTAGCGGTCCCGAGCGTGAGATCGTGGTCGTGTTGCTTTCTTCGGTAACGCTGTGGGTGGCTGGCTCGAGCATTGAACAGTGGCTCCAATTACCGGCTACCTTGCTCAGCAGCGCTGTGATTGCCATTGGGGCTGTAGCGTTGCTTTCTATTGAAGAAATTGTCGATTGGAATGATCTAAAAGGGGTCAATTGGGGCGTCTTCTTTGTGATCGGGGCCGGGTTAACCTTGGGCGATGCGCTGGACCGTACGGGGGCTAGTTTATGGTTTGCCAACCTTCTATCGCCTTTATTAACCCCGCTGCCCTATGCGGCCATTTTGGCGATCTTGGTCGTTGTGGGTTTCGGGCTGACCCAGTTGATGAATAATGTGACCCTTGGGGCGATTTTAGCCCCGTTGCTGATCACCCTAGGGCAGGCCAGCGGCATTGCGCCAACACGCTTACTGATTCCGACAATTTTGACGCTGGCGTTGGCCTATATGCTGCCCAGTGCCAGCGCGCGGATGACCTTGGTGGCGGTGACAGGCGCAGTCAATGCCAAAGATATGGTGCGGGCGGGGCTGGTTGTGGGCGTTCCATCGGCGGTAGTGCTCTTTTGTTTTTTCTTGGGGCTAAGTCTTTTCGGGTTGATCTAGATGTTGGCATCTGCCGGGCATCCTGACTATCCACCATCGGGTAAGGCAAACGCTTGCGTGTTGTGACAAGGATAAGGAGCAACAAATGCGTATTTGGTTAATCGGTGCCGATCAGCGGGGAACCGAAGTGTTGCGACAGCTTCAAAAGAATCCCAATATTGAGGTTGTGATCAGTGACGCGCGCGCACAGCCCAAAGCGGTGACGGAGGGCGTAATTGCCAAAGTAGATTATGTGGAGCAGGTTTCATCAGTCAATGTCAATAAGTTGGCGCGTCGAGTGCGGCCCGATCTGATCCTGATCGATGCCGGTGCCGAACAGCGGAGTATTGGCCGGGTGACAGGTGGTACTACTTTTTCGGACGCGTTGCTGAGTGAAATTGCAACGGCCAGTGATTATCCTTGTTTAATTTTATGAGCCAGCCTAGTTTATGATCGATTGGAATCTCTATCAGCAGGGGACGCCCCACAATTTAGGACTCTATCGTTTGGATGGTTTTAGCGGCTACCGTCAGCAATTGCTTACGCTCCATGACTGGCTGATCGGGGGCGATGATTTGCCCGCGATTGCGATTAGTGGGGAACAAGGCAATGGCAAGAGCACCTTAGCCACGGCCATCGCATGGAATCATTTTCATCATTTTAGCGATGGGATCGTGCGCGTGAGCGCCGCCGGTGGCAATCCCTTTCGGCTCTATGATGTCGTGCGCACGATGGATAGTGTTTTGGGCACGGAGCTGACCCGTACAGCCCAAGAGCGTTGGGGCCTCAGCATTCTGGAGCAGCTTTATCGGCGACGACGCTTGTTGATGATCGACAAATTGGCTGGCGCAACCAAAGAAGAGCTGGCAACCCTGGTCAACATTATCAGCCATCTGCATGAAGCCGAGGGCATGTCGCGCATTGTGCTGATTGACCGCAACTTTAGCCCCCATATTGCCGAATTGGTGCAACATCAGCATATTCGCCTCACGGGGCTCGACCCTGCTGATCTGCCTGAATTGATTGAGCGGCGCGCTCCTGCTGCGGTGAAGGCGACGGCGCTCGCCCATCAAGCCGAAATCTATGCATTGACTCAGGGGCGGCCTTTGGGTTTGCGTTTGTTTTTTGGATTGCTGCTCGATTTTCCATTCCCAGAATTGGTGTCGATGCTGGAAGGAAACCAAGAATCACAGGGCGCGGTGCAGGCCAATAACTTAGTGGCCTTTGCTGTGGAAAACTTTGCGGTCTTTAACCCCCAAATTGGCCCCCTGCTCGAGCGGCTGGTAAGCGCTTCCGGTGGTGCATCGGTCTCCGCACTACATGATCTCTTCTGGCAGGATCTCGGCACGACAACGGAGTTGGAACAATCGTTGGCCGCACTAACGGAACGCGGCTTAATTGAATATGATCTCTACCGTCAACGGGTGATCTTGCACCCATTGATCCGTGGCTACCTGGAACAGAACGCCGTCATGTTGGGCGAAGCCTGGGAGCGCAGCCATGCGCGCTATTATCTTCAATCTGCCCAGCGTTATGTCAGCATGCCACTGGAGCGGTGGCGCGAAGTAGACACGGAGTGGGGCAATATCTACCGCGGCGCAGATTGGTGCCTCCAACGGATTCTGCGTCTCTGGCAACAAGATCCGTTAACCATTTTGCAAAACCATCGCGCTGAGGGGCAAAAGCTGATGGTGCCCTCGGATGATCCCGCGGTGATTGATGATCTACGGCTGGCGCGCGATTATGCCATGGCCCTGGCACACTATGCCTTCTGGCGTCACCCACCCGGCAGTATCGACTGGATTGCCACTGGCGCCGTCGCCACCTTGGGCCTCAGTGATCTACGTGACTATGCTTGGTTGCTGATGAATATGGGGCGTCAACTTTTCTTCACGGGCAAATTAACGGCGGCGGTTAGCTGGCTAGAGCAGGCCCAGCGGATTTTTGATGAGCGCGATCTGTTGATGGAACTCGCCTATGCCCTTACGGACTTAGGCACATCTCACCGCGTCCTTGGCGAGCCACGCCGCGCGCTAGCCTACTTTCATGCGGCCTTTGATGCCGTGGCCCAACTGGGTGATCAACGCGCGCTGGCAACCGCCTATATGAACCTGGGCAGTGCTCATTACACCCTCAACAACTATGAGCGCGCCTTGTTCGACCATCGCAAAGCCCTCCGCATCGCTGTGCGTCTCGAAGATGATCGCATGACCGCCAGTGCTTATAATAATATGGGGCTTGCCATGGAAGGCATGGAGGAGTTTGATAAAGCACAAGAAGCCTATGCCTACGCGTTAGAACTCTTTCAGCGCGTCAACGATCTCATTGGCATTAGCACTTGTTATAACAATCTGGGCTCGGCTAGCTATGCCCGGGGTGAACTCGGGACGGCGCTCATGTGGTATGAACTCGATCTGCGCCTTTCTGAGCGACGCGGGGCTTGGACCGATATGGCTGCGACCTTGCATAACCTTGGTCATGTGGCGCTGGAACAAGCCGAAGTCGAACGCGCGTTAGCCTATTTTCAGCAGAGCCGTGAACTTTATGCAGCTTTTCAGTTAGATGAATATGTAGAAGAAGAGGCCGAGATGATCGAGGAGATTCAAGCCCAACACAACCGCTAGTCTTCTACCCATAACACCTAAAACGCTCGGCTTGCGTAAGTTTTCCTAATGAAAAAGCATTGCCCTTCGTCGTGATGAGATGCGGGCAATGCTTTTTTGATTGGCCTTTGGGGGCAATGAGGAGAGGGGTGGGAATCAAACAAAACTCTAACAGAACGTTAGCGCGATTCTGGCATCCAAGGCGCAAAATAAATACTGTTTGTGCAGCCTACCAATTTGCACAGACATCCGGAATGGGGTATGATATGGCTTATTAGCACTCTATCATCGAGAGTGCTAATATCGCTAAAGTGCTAAACTAAGTCACTAGTCCAAAGCCCTTTCAATTGCTTGGGCAGCGCTTAGTTTAAAGTAAATCTCGTTTAATGCAAAACGTTGAATATCACAACTCTGAATTTGCGTTCAAATCAAGGAGGATTGTGCAATGAACCTCAAGCCGCTGAGTGACCGCTTGGTCGTTAAGCCGTTAGAGCAAGAAGAACAGACTGCCTCTGGCATTCTCCTGCCCGAAACGGCCAAAGAGAAGCCCCAACAGGGGAAAGTCGTGGCCGCTGGCCCTGGTGCCCGCAAGGATACCGGCGAGCGTGTGGCGATGGATGTCAAGGTTGATGACACCGTGCTCTATGCCAAATATTCTGGTACCACGATTAAATTGAATGGGAAAGAATATTTGATCTTAAAAGAAAGCGATGTTCTGGCCATCGTTGAAGGCTAAGCTCATCCCGTTGTTGTGACGTTATCTTAATACGAAAGCGTTTGTCTACTTATACATTTGGCGCTCATCCGAACAACGTGTGGCTAGCTAAAATTTCAATGCTACCGAACTTTCTATCCCATGCTGTTTCATGAGCGATCTCTAAAGGAGCAAAAAAATGGCAAAGCAAGTTGTCTTTGAAGATGCTGCTCGTAAAAAGCTTCAGGCTGGTGTTGACGCGCTGGCTAATGCAGTAAAGACCACGCTCGGGCCCAAGGGCCGCAACGTTGCGTTGGACAAGAAGTGGGGCAGCCCCACCGTTACTCATGATGGTGTGACGGTTGCGAAGGAAATCGAACTGGAAGACCCCTTTGAAAATATGGGTGCCCAGTTGCTGAAGGAAGCCGCGACCAAGACCAACGATGTGGCTGGTGACGGCACCACCACCGCGACGGTCCTCGCCCAAGCCATCGTTAACGAAGGTTTGAAGAACGTGACCGCCGGTGCCAACCCCATGCAGATCAAGTGGGGCATCGAAGCTGGCCGCGATGCGATCGTCAAGGCCCTCAAGGAAATGGCCACCCCGGTCTCCGGCAAGGATGGCATCGCCCAGGTTGCGAGCATCTCCGCCGCCGACAAGCACATCGGTAACCTGATTGCCGAAGTGATGGACAAGGTCGGCAAAGACGGCGTTATCACCGTCGAAGAGAGCCGTGGCTTGGAATTCGAGACCGAATATGTCGAAGGTATGCAACTCGACCGTGGCTACCTGAGCCCCTACTTCGTCACCAGCTCCGAGCGCATGGAAGCTTCTATCGATGATCCCTATATCTTGATCACCGACAAGAAGATCAGCAGCGCCCAGGACATCGTCCCCGCGCTGGAGAAGCTGGTGCAGGTTGGCAACCGCAACGTCGTGATCATCGCCGAGGACATTGACGGCGAAGCACTGGCAACGCTGGCGCTGAACAA
>JAHBVH010000080.1 GCA_019637645.1 Caldilineaceae bacterium | reverse complement strand
ACTATGGAAGATCGACATGTGGCAGGGCAACGTCACCGACGGCATCACGGAACGCGCCTGTAGGGAGAAAGCCCCCCGTTCCATCAAGCCGGTCAAGGTTGGGCAATCACAGCGCGCCAAGGCATCGGGCCGCAGCCCATCGATCATGACAAAAAGGGTAAGGTTGGGATTAGCAGCCATAAAGGTCCGTTTCTAGCTAGGATGGCAAAATTGTTGACGCCTATCAAGCAATTCGTACTTCGGTGCCGGTGTTGGCACTTTCCAACAGCGCTTCCATCATCTCCTGCACAATGAGGCCATGACGCAGCGGCGCAGCGCAGGGCACGCCATCCAAGATCGCCTCGATAAAGTGACCAGCCACATTGTCCCAGGCCACCGTGCGCTCATGGGGCCGATTGCCCGCGTCACGGAGGTTAACGGTTACATCTTGTTGCGAGCCGTCAACGGTACGATAAACGGTTAACGGGTTCAGCTTGGCCCCGGCTTCGCTGCCAAAGAGTTCGATCTGCAAGCCTTCGGGCTGATGCGAAGCCCAGAAGCTCTCTACCTGGAGGCCAGCGCCATTTTCAAAACGGATAAAGCCACCGCCATAGTCGTCGCTATCATAGAGTTGGGCCAGTTTCTCCACAGGTTGGGCCGGTGGATAAATGTGCCAGAAGCCCTGACCGCGCGGGCCAAACTTGGCCCCGGCCACGCCACTCACACTGACCGGCTTGGGCATGCCCATGAGCCACCAGACCGAATCGAGCACATGCACGCCCATATCGCGGAAAGCGCCGCCGCCTTTTTGAATAAAGCCCAAGCTCCAGCCAGGAATGCCAATGCGCCGGATACTGCTGGCCTTGGCATAGTAGAGTTCGCCAAAGTCGCCCCGGTGGGTCATGCGGCCCAGGTATTGGACATCCGGCGCAAAGCGAGTGGAGAGGGACATCATGTTAACGACACCAGCCGCCTCCGCCGCGTCCACCAACTGCCGGGCCGCGGTCACTGAATCGGACAGGGGCTTGGTCACCATGACATGTTTGCCATTGCGCACCACTTCGAGCGCCACTGGCACATGAAATTGATTCGGCACGCCCACAAAGACGGCGTCAATCGCCGGGTCCTGACACATGGCTTCATAGCTGGTATATTTCTTGACATCGGTCAGCCCGAGGTCCTTGGCCGCTTCATCCATGCGTGCGTCCAAAATATCACAAAGGGCTACCACCCGCGCCCGCGGATTGCGAATAAAGCCACCGGCATTGGCCTTGCCAATCCCCATCCCTACAATGGCAACTCGTACCTCGTTCATAGCATTCTTTCCTTTGATCGTTGGCGGATTCGCCGGTTGCAAAAGGAGCCAGCGAATAAAAAGTGGCACTGCTAGCAAAAATTATAGCGCATCTTCCAGACAGTGTCATATTGATCCGCGACAGGACATTAATCACGCGGAGGATGCCACCCCACCAAAACCCAGCGACGACGGGCGATCAGCATGAAAGGTTGGTTTAGATCGAGGGCAATGACTGTCGCTCGCCCGGTCGGCGAGATACCGATGATCTGTGTACCATCTTCGCTCCAACGGAAGTGTTCTCCCCATTGTTGAAAACGTGGGTTGAAGAGCGAAACACGTTCGGCACTTACAGGATCGATGGCATCGATCTGCGCGCCTTTGTGGTTATTACATTCACTACAGGCTAACCAAAGATTAGCTAGCACAGTCATTCCGCCAGCAGCTTCGGGCAAAAGGTGTTCAATATGCAGTTGAATGCCGACAATATCTTGTTGAGTCTGACAGTAGCCACAGCGATTCCGTGCCTCACTACGGACTTGCTCACGTAGCGGCTTGGGGATATAGGTATGGCTCATAGAGACGAAGGGGAGGGCTGGGTGAGGATCTGTGGGTTCGCGAGATCATAATCGCGCTGTTTGAGAAGAACAGCAGCATGGGCACGCCGCAGCACAATCTGCTCATATTCAGCTAGATAGCTGTCTAATTCCTTTTGTTGGGCAACCGTGAGCGGCGTTTGGCGTTTCAGGGCGAGCAGTTCATCCATGCGTTCATAATGCGCCGTGGACATCGTTTGACGCGCAACCTGCCACAAGGCACGGTCGTTGAGTAGCGCCAACGCTGCCAGATCCATCACCATCGCATCGGGTAGATCGTCCAATAAGGATAGACCGCTGACCAAGGCACTCACCAGGAATTGTTCCAATGCTTGCTGATTTTGACCAGCTGCTTGCTTGGCCCGCGCATAAAGATCACGCGGCACGTGCAAAGTTATTGTTTCAGCCGCTACAGTTTCTTGTCTATTCATAGGTGATTGGTAATGATTAGCTCCACAGGCTGTCGCGCTGCCTAACGAATACCAGCAGGATTACAATATTTGAGCAACAAACTCAGTTTCCGCAAAAATATGTAACGATCATAATATGCCCATTATAGCACAGAATTAAACCAAGCGAGTCATGGACGTGCGAAGCAATGTTACCTTAAATGTGAAATGTATACTCGCACCAGCACGGCACCAACTACGGGACGATTGCAAAGTAGGAATTAGTCAAAGGTTTCTGGCTTGCCCACGGTACCAATTGATGATAAGCTTCAAACATCTGTTCGGTATGCGTTGCCGTGATTGATCGAACCGGCACGGAAAGGATGAGGCTATCCCAATGGAGATTGCACCAGTTTATACGGAAATTATTGACTTTCTGGCAGCTGGCACTACCCCCACCAGCCTAATCGCCTTTCGCCCTTCGGAGGCGGCTAAACAACGGGTGGCTGACCTGCTTCAACGCGAGAAGAATGCGGGGCTTACGTTGGAAGAAAAGACCGAGTTAGAACACTACCTGCAACTAGAACACCTCATGCGCCTCGCCAAAGCCCGCGCCCGCCGTTATCGATAGGGCTAGATTGGGTTAACAAAAAATTCGCAGCGGCGCAGAGCCTTTTCAGAGGCCAGCGGCAAACAGAGAACAGAGCCTCAACTGCCGGGGGACATCACCCGAAAACCGAAGCCGCCGAAGCGGTCGACGATGTCGTAGCGGTCGCGGCACGCACAGCGCACGAAGCGCTGAACGACGACAAACGAACCCCCGCGCACCACGCGATCCCCAGCGGCTGCCATATCCTCGCGACCATCATTCAAATCGTAAGGATAAGCTTCGGACAAACTCAGTGTCCACTCCCATACATTCCCCCCCATGTCCCACACATCATAGGCACTTTTACCCTGAGGGTAACGATCTACAGACGTCGTGTCACCCTCATTCACGTCGAAATTGCAACGCGTCTTATCCGGTGCTTCATTCCCCACGGGTAGATACGCCTGCCTATCCGTCCCGCGCGCCGCTTTCTCCCATTCCGCTTCGCTGGGTAGACGAATTTCGATGGTTTGCCTGGCTGCTCGCAACACATCGGTTGCCCAGCGGCAAAAAGCGCAGCTTCCCCTACCAGGCGCGGCCTTCAGGCTACGCCGCTTTCCCTGCCGGTTTAGTGCTGGGCGGGTCATGGACCCGCCCAGCGCAATGATTGATGCGCGCGGTGCCATTACCCCATCTTGCGGAGGGGTTCCCAACTGCGGACAAAGGGATCACCGTTGGCGTCAAAGAAGGTGTGGCTGGGCACAATGTTGGGCGTTACAGTCAGAAACATCAAGAGTGGCTCGTCGCCCACATTTTCGATCATATGCCATTCGTAGGGCGCGGTGTAGATAATCGTGCCCGCGGGTACGGTAAAGGCCCCACCCGGCACAGTGACGCGACAGGTGCCCTGAAAGAACCAGAAGATCTCATCGGCGTCTTGGTGGAAGTGCTTATCCGCGACAAAGCCCGGCGCAAAGGTCAAGACGCCACCCCGCACATAGTCCGTGTAGATCAGTTTCTGGCCGCCAGCCACCGTAAAACGATGGGGATGCGCCAAGGGCGGCATGAGTGATTTTTCAGGAGTAAAGCCAGGGTGAAAACTGTCCACGCGCAAGAGCTTGGCCCCAGCCGCGCCCGCAGTCACTTGCCAGGGCTGCCCCGCCGGGAGCTGTACCCCAGCGCCACGCTCCACAGAAAATGTCTCGGCCCCCGCGACGACGCTGACCTCGCCCTCGACAACACAAAGCACCACCTCGATAGGGGGCGTGCGCTGTGCCGCTACGGTCACTCCTGGTGCAAAACCGCGAATGTCGATCCAACTCTGGGGAGTGTCACAGAGCGTAACCGCTTCCTCCATGATTGAAAATTGCTGCATTGGTTGTTTTCCTTCCTGGTTGGATGAACACCTATTTTGACTACGCGCAATCAATCACTCGTAATAAGACCTTCCCCGCGGCGGTAGTGCGCGCCGCGTGAATGGCTTCACTTACCTGCGCCAACGGGTAGATCTCCGCGGCCATGGGCGACCAATCAATCCGTTGCTCTAGGCGAATGGTGCGTTCAAAAAGCTCAATGCCACCCCAGGAAGTGCGCAGCGTATATTCCCGCATAAACATATCGTTGGGCGAAAAGGGCACGACAAGATCCGTCGGCGCGAGACCACCCCAGACGACCATCCCGCCAATGGCGACGACGCGGAGCGATTCGGAGAGCGCTGGTTCTAGGCCCACCGCTTCAATACTCACTTCCACGCCCCGCCCACCGGTGTGATCCATGACCACACTATAGAGATCTTCGTTGATGGGATCGACCACAACCGGAATGCCCATGCGACGGGCCAAGGCGCGCCGACTCGGGCGGGTGTCACTAACGATGACCTTTGCCGCGCCACTGTGGTGGGCCAATACTGCGGCAAAGAGGCCAATCGGCCCCGCGCCAATGACACAGACATTCATCCCTGTGCTCAGTTCGGCGCGATCGATAATGCGTACCGCCGCCGAGAGCGGTTCAGTGAGCGCGCCAATCGCCAAGGGTACATCGTCGGGCAGAGCATGGACCAATTTCTGGGGAGCGACAATATAGTCGGCCCAGGAGCCACCCCGTTGGGTCGTCTTGCGACAGAGCGCAGTGCCACCATGGCGACAGAGATCACATTGATGACAAGGCCCACGCGGCGCGACCGTCACCCGCTGCCCCACTTGGAGGGTTTCGACGGCGGAGCCAACCGCCGTAATCACACCCGCATATTCATGGCCCAAGGGTGACGGGGCGGCGACAGCTTGGTGGCTGGCCGGGGTCAGTTGATAGCCCTCAATGGCATGGAGTTCTGAGCCACAAATTCCGGTGTAGGCGATGGCAATTTGGAGATCATCGGGCCGCTCGATCCGTGGGGTAGGCGCGGTATGGACACGTACATCCAACCGGCCATGCAGAAACGCGGCGCGCATGGTCGGCGGTGGCTGGACCAAGGGGTTCATCAGTAAATTCCTCCTCAAGATTGGGTAGACCTGGCTCTGCTCCATTATAGCGCAGGGGAGCGAAAAGCGAAATCGATCTTTTTCCCTCGGGCAGGGCAATTGCGCACCCTCTTCGCACTCAATGACCTTATGACTGTGGTGGGCCTTGCCCTATACCTTGATACATAGAGTCGTCGCTGGCAGAGGGATAGACTAGGGTATTCAAAGGAGGCCCATGCTTTGGTAGACAAGATGGCGTGTACTAGTGTGCGGCCACTGATCTAGAGGAACTTACGCAGCCAGCTAGGGGAACAGCAAGATGAGCAAGCAAAAGAAAACACAAAATCATGGTACAGCCTCCACGGATAAGATCGAGGCCATGGAGGTCTTTCGGGAGGAAGGTGCAGGGCAGACTTTGACGACGAACCAAGGGGTGCCAATTAACGACAACCAAAATTCGCTCAAAGCAGGGAACCGTGGCCCTTCCTTGCTCGAAGACTTTATTCTCCGCGAGAAGATCACCCACTTTGATCACGAACGCATTCCCGAGCGGATCGTCCATGCCCGTGGCGCGGCGGCCCACGGCTATTTTCAGGTCTATGAATCATTGGCTCCCTATACACGGGCCAAGTTTCTCCAAGATCCAGCCGTGCAAACGCCCGTTTTTGTGCGCTTTTCCACCGTGGCCGGTTTCCGTGGCTCCACCGATCTGGCGCGAGATGTGCGTGGTTTTGCCGTAAAGTTCTATACAGAAGAGGGAAACTTTGATTTGGTGGGCAATAACATCCCGGTCTTCTTTATCCAAGACGCCATCAAATTTCCAGATCTCATTCACGCCGTCAAACCCGAGCCGCATAATGAAATCCCCCAGGCAGCCTCGGCCCACGACACCTTCTGGGATTTTATTTCGCTCGTGCCTGAATCCATGCACATGATCATGTGGGCCATGTCGGACCGTGCCCTGCCCCGGAGCTACCGTATGATGGAAGGCTTTGGTGTGCATACCTTTCGGCTGATCAACGCCGAGGGGAAGGGTCATCTAGTTAAATTTCACTGGAAACCCCTCTTGGGAGTTCACTCGGTGCTCTGGGATGAGGCGCAAAAGATTTCGGGCAAAGACCCCGATTTTCACCGGCGCGATCTTTGGGATGCCATTGAAAGCGGGTCTTATCCAGCGTGGGAATTGGGACTTCAGATCGTGACCGAAGAGGATGAACACAGCTTTGACTTCGATCTGCTCGATCCAACCAAGCTCATTCCCGAAGAAGTGGTCCCCGTTAAACGGGTTGGGAAGCTAACGCTCAACCGCAACCCAGATAATTTTTTTGCCGAGACCGAACAGGTAGCTTTCCACCCTGGGCATCTGGTTCCTGGAATTGACTTTACCAACGACCCGCTGCTCCAAGGGCGGCTCTTTTCCTATACGGATACGCAACTCTCGCGGTTGGGCAGCCCCAATTTCCATGAGCTGCCGATCAACCGTACCCTCGCGCCCGTTCACAACAACCAACGCGATGCGCACATGCGCCAGACGATCAACAAAGGACGCGTCAGCTATGAGCCGAACTCGATTGGCGGTGGCTGTCCCATGCAGGCCAAAGCCGATTGGGGTGGGTTTGTCAGCTATATGGAAAAGATGGAAGGCCACAAGGTACGCGAGCGGAGCGCGAGCTTCTTTGATCACTACAGCCAAGCTCGGCTCTTCTATAGTAGCCAGTCGGCTCCTGAGCAAGATCATATTGTCAATGCCCTACGCTTTGAGCTGGGGATGGTAGCGATAGAAGAGATACGCCAGCGCATGTTGGTTCATCTTGCCCATATTGATGGCACTCTGGCCAGCCGTGTAGCCGAGGGGCTCGGCATGACCATTCCTGCCGCGCTCGATAAGCCCCTCAATATGAGTATCCCCGCCGATGGCGATGTGGCAGCCCATCAACCAAAGCCGGTTAACCAAAAGGTACAGCCGTCGCCAGCCCTGAGCATGGCCAACACGATAAAAGATACAGTCAAATCGCGGCGGGTTGCGGTGTTGGTTGCCGACGGTGTTAACGCGGCGGAAGTAGAAGCGATGCAGCATGCGCTTGCGCAGGCTGGTGCGCAAGCCTTTCTCATTGCACCTCGGTTGGGCACGGTCAAAAGCAGTGATGGAAAGCAACTCAAAGCCGACTATAGCTTGTTAACTGCAGCTTCGGTCTTCTTCGACGGGGTCTACGTGCCCGGGGGCGACCAGAGTGTGACGACCTTGCAGCAAGAGGCGGATGCGATTCATTTTCTCAATGAAGCCTACAGACATTGCAAGACGATTGCGGCCACTGGGGCTGGGCTGAATCTATTGCGCAATTCGTACCTGCAACATCATTCTGCCGTGATAAATGCCAATGGCCAAGTCAGTGTGGACGAGGGTATTGTGGTTGCCCAGGAGAGTAAGAGCAAGGATGTGGTGAAGGTCTTTCTCCAAGCCCTGGCCCATCATCGCCACTGGGAACGCGAGATGAAGGCCAAGGTACCCGCCTAGCCCGTAGGTTAGACGGCGCAACAATCCACGAAGGGCACGAAGAAGATACTTTTCTTCGTGCCCTTCGTGAATCGTAACTGGGAAAGAATGTAAAGCTAGCCTATTGTTGTAGGGCGTCTTCCGCAAGGATACGGGCCAGGGTTGCGACGAGGCGGTCGGCGTCGTTTTCGTCAAAGACAAGGGGTGGTTTGAGTTTTAGCACGTTGTGATCGGGGCCGTCGGTGCTGATGAGGATGCCGTGATCGCGCATACGGTTGGCAATATAGGCGGCCTGGTCGCCAGCGGGGAGTTTTTGGACTTGATCCAATACCAGTTCAATACCGACAAACAACCCCAGCCCCCGTACATCGCCGATCAAGGGGAATTGGGCCATCAGTGCGCGCAGACCATCCATCAACCGGTTACCGACGCGCAGGGCGTGTGCCTGTAACCCTTCCTGCTCAATCACATCGAGCACAGCCATGCCAACAGCACAGGAGACAGGATTACCGCCAAAGGTATTAAAATATTCCATGCCGTTAGCAAAGGCGTCGGCAATCGCGGGCGTGGTGACCACCGCGCCCAGCGGATGACCATTGCCAATCGGCTTGCCCATGGTCACAATATCGGGTACCACGCCTTGGGTTTCAAAGCCCCACCAATGGGTGCCGACCCGCCCAAAGCCGACCTGCACCTCGTCCGCAATACAAACCCCACCACCGGCGCGTACATGACGGTAGGCTTCCGCTAAATAGCCAGCGGGCAGCACAATCTGGCCACCACAGCCCAAGACCGATTCCGCAATAAAGGCCGCAATCGGCGCGCCCGCGTGGGCGGCTTGTGCGACTAAGTCCTGAACATGGGCCGCATAACGCGCCCCCGTTGCCCGATCCATACCAGTGTAGCGCCCGCGGTAAGGATCAGGCATGAGCGCCACATGGGTGGTGGGCGGTGCGCCTTTGCCCCCGGCCCCGGCAAATTTGTAGGGACTAATGTCGATCAGCGAGGTTAGGTTGCCATGGTAGGCCACATCCACACAAATGATGGCTTGGCGCTCGGTGTAGGCACGGGCCAGACGCAGCGCGAGATCATTGGCCTCGCTCCCCGAATTGACAAAGAAGCAGACGCTGAGCGGTGCGGGCAAGGTGGCACAGAGGCGCTCGGCATAGTCAGTCAAACTGTCGTAAAGATAACGGGTATTGGTATTTAGAAGCGCCTGTTGCTGTTGGGCGGCGCGCACCACATGGGGGTGGCAATGGCCGACATGACAGACATTGTTGACCACATCCAAATAGGCATAGCCATCCACATCATAGAGAAATTGGCGAGCAGCGCGCACAATATGAAGCGGTTCTTGGTAGGAAATGCTCAAGTTGCGCCCCAAATGCTGGCGGCGGCTGGTCAATAGATCCGGCTTGGGCTTGGGCTTTGCCGGAAAGGCCGCCGCCGGGATCTGAAGGATCAGGTTAGGATCGGGACAGAGGCTGAGCCAGATAGCCCGTTGGCTGGGCGCGGCAACGCCACTGAAGCCCCCCGCCTCACCCAGCAGATCGGTGATGAGTTGAAAGTGCAAGTGGGGCGGCCAGTTGCCATTGCGCGGATGGTTGCCAATAGAGCCCATTTTTTCACCTTTCTCAATCGCCTGTCCGGGATAGCGATCCACCAATGCATCTTCATCCAGGTGACCGTAGAGGGTGTAGAAAGTTAGTTCACCACGCGCTTGTGGCCCTTCATCAGTAGCGATGGTATGTTGCAAAATGAGGGTAGGCCCATAATCTTGGTCATAGGCATTATCAGCAAAGCTGTGCACCACCCCAGCCAGCGGCGCGTAGACCGGCGCACCCGCGGGCAAAAAGAGATCGATCCCTAGATGAACCGTGCGCCGTTCGGGCAGTTCATTGGTGGCCTGGACAAAGGCATCGCTGGTGTAGATTAACCGTGGCTCATTGTAGCGCCCGATGCCGACCAGGGCGCCCGCCCGTTGCATCGCGGTAAAAAGGGTTTCCGTAAACGCGGCAGTGTCGGCCAGATCTTCTACACTGGCGACCAAGGGGCTCCCTACACTGAGGTCAAAGACCAACACTGGCGCGGTATGCAGATCAGCGGCAACTACTGGGGCAAAGCTGGCTTGGTGCGTCTGGAGCCACTGGACTAATGCTGGTGTCTGCGGGCAGGGCGCCAGGCCACAAGCCTGGCGCAATGTATAATGGGCGAAGTCGGGATGGATCGTCACCAACTTTGCCAACAAGGCCCAGGCGGGTTCTTCGCTGATCGAGAGGTAGCGATTCGCAGGTTGTAGGGCCTGTTGGTGCGCTGAAATAGCCACACTCATACACAAGCGCATACAGATGAGGGGATAGAGCACGGCTAGCTCGGGGTCGGTCAACGGGTAGGCGGCATGATAGCCCCGCACCACCGCCGCCGCCGCCGCCAGCGGATCGGGCTTGTCCAACATGGCATAGGCCGCGGCAATGGCTGGCTCGCTCACCGTATAGGTGCGCACCATGTCGCCAAAATCAATCACACCGGTGACGAGCTTGGCGCGGCCCGCCAAGCCCGCGTCGGCTTGGTCGCCCACCAACACATTGTAATCATTCCCGTCATTGTGGATAATGCTGGTGCGCACTTGGGCGAGCAGGGGCATGGCAACTTGTTCAAAATGGGCCAAGAGCGCGGCAACCCACTGACGACGCGTTGGATCATGAATTTCATGTTGATAACGCCGGATCACCGCGCTCGCCTGGCGTAGATCCCACTGTAACGCCCGATCGGCGGCGGGATGGTCAAAGGTGGCGAGCGCTTGGTCGAGCTTGCCCAGATATCCACCCAAATTCACCAGCAACGCTGGCGCATGGGGTTTGACGGTCGCCAGCGGCTTGCCAGGGAGGTAGCTCAGGAGCCGGACAAAATAGCTTGTCCCCGCGTCATCGGTGATCGTGGCAATGGTCGCACCTGCTCCACTCGTTTGGAGCGCGGCCACTGGCACCGTAGCGGTCGCGGCCAGATGCTGCAACGCCTGATTTTGGAAGGTAAGGGTGTGATAATCTTCCTGTGCATTGGCAATTTTAAGCACATAAGATCGCCCGGCCGTGGTCATGAGCAGAAAATTTTGGTCGCGCTCACTGGCCAATGCGGTAGCCGTAGCCGTTAGGCCATATACCGCTTGCGCAAAGGCAACCACGGCGGCGGGTGTAAAGCGTGGGGCAGATTGGACAAGCGACATAGCAGCTCCTGGTTGATGACGTTGATGGGGGAGGCAGGGTAGCAAAACGGCAGTGGTTGAAACTGCTAGGACCAAGCGGCGCTCAAGCGCACTGGGGCGGTAGCCCGCTTCAGCGGGGCTTCCCCTGGCAACCCTAGGGCTTCAGCCTGGGGCTACCGAACAAAGATGCTCACAAGATTCCAGCCAGTTAAAAGCTCGAGGCCGGTGATGAACAAAAAGGTGTAGACAAAGCGGGTGAACCATTGATCAGCAAAGTGATGGTTGAGCAGCACGCCTAGCCGCACCCCCACATAGGCCAGCGGCGCAAGGAGGAGGACCGTTGTGAGGTTGCCCACATGGAGCAGACCAAGATAAGAATAGGGGATCAACTTTACCAAGTTCACCATTGCAAAGAGAATGGCACTCGTTCCCACAAAACGATCGCGCGGCAAATTTTGGGGCAGCAAATAAATGGTGACGGGTGGACCACCAGCATGGGCTACGGTCGAAGCAAAGCCGCCGACCGCACCCAATACCCAGCCAAGCCAGACCGGTGGGCGGTGATCACGCAAAGCACCCATAATGAGCGAACGCCCGACTTGAATCACCACGAACAAGACAGCCAGCGCGCCAATGCCCATTTTCATGGCCCGCTCATTATGGTTGAGCGCTTCAAAATAGTACGCACCGAGGGCAATACCCACCAGCGCGCCGATGAGTAAGATCCGCAAGTGATGGGCGCTAAAGCGTTGCCGATAGTAGGGAACCGTAAAGAGATCCATAATGATCAGCAGCGGGAGCAACAAGGCAGCGGCATCCGTAACAGGGATGGTTAACGCCAAGAGTGGCGTTGACAAAGCCCCCAAACCGCTGCCAAAGCCCGATTTCCCCATACCGGTTAAGATCATCACAAGGGCGGCCACCACCCAAAAGGCGGGTGAATAATCAGGAAGGGAAAAGATGGTCATGCCAAGTCCAAACTAGTGGTTAATTTTGCTGAAGTGGGACCGCAGCCAAGCGCCGCGCCTGGACGCGGCGGTCGGGTAGCGAGAGGGTGGGGAGACGTTGCGGTTAGAGCCGTACTTCCTGCCGAATACCACGCACGTCCATCTCAAAGGCAAGGTCCGCAATGGGTGGGTGGCTGTAGAACCAGTGAACACCATGGGCGGCGGCGGGGCCAATCTTGCGCAAAATTTGATTCACCAGTAACGGACGCACAGGGTAGACCGTATAAATGGTCACGGCAGTCGCCGCGGCCCAGGTCATTTGGAGTCCGGTTAGCCGCTCTTCCATGACACCCATCACGGTCGCGGCCTTTTCGGCCAGGGCATGCGCGGATGTTTCCCCCGGGCGCACCACCGCGGCAGGCGTAAGCTGGGCCTGGTCGTTCAGATCACCAGCACCCGCCACGATAAAGGTGGACAAGGGGGTGTCGCTAGGTGTGGTGTAGGAGAAGGCATAGAGGCAAGGTTCGGTCGGCGGGGCAAAGGCGGGCGCAATATTGGTGCGCGCCACGGGATTTTCGTCGCCGACCAAGATCTCCCAATTCGCGAGGATGGCGCGATAGTCGCGGTTAAAATCGATAAAACCGGTAAAGGAACGGGGCGCGGGCAGGCGCAATTCAATAGCACAGAGCGCTTGGCGCGGTCGCCCCGACGCCGCCAGGTACCCTTCGATCAGGTCAAAACCCTGGCGATAGGGGATCGGCTGTTGCAACGTTACCCGCATAACTTCATAGCCGGGCATGGCAACCACCCCCGCAGAATAGGGAGCGATACCGGTGAAAAAACGATAGTTGCCCAGGGGATGATCGAGTAGTTGAGTCATCGTACAGAGTCCATTGCTAGCTAAAAAGTGGATAGGAATTTTAGGAATTGATGCGATCAACAATCGCTTGGACGCGTGTCCGGTCGGTGGTCTGGCGGCTAAATTCGGGCGGACGCAGCGCACCGCCCATAAAGACGTGGCGATTGCGATAGTGCATGGCGCTCTCGACCGTGCCGCGGGCGCTCAGGTGGATCTCGCGTACACCACCGTGGTTGATAATCTTGGCAAGATTTCGTTCATGCACGCCACCACCCGCCATGACAATGATCCGGTCGCCAGCGCGTTGGACTAGCGCGTTGATCAGGTCAACGCCCTCCAGGGCCGAACTTTCCAACCCCGAAGTCAGTACCCGCTCAACCCCCAGGCCGACGAGATCTTCTAGCGCCTGCAAGGGATCAGCCACCATATCAAAGGCGCGATGGAAGGTGACGCTCAGGGGGCGCGCCAGCGCGATCAATTCAGCGGTCCGTTCTTGATCGATGGTGCCGTCGGGATTGAGCAGCCCAATGACCACCCCATCCGCGCCCAGTTGTTTCGCTTGCAGCACATCAGCTTTCATCACGGCAAATTCCAGGTCGGAATAGCAGAAATCACCGCCACGGGGCCGAATAATCACCTGGAGGCCGATGGTGATCTGTTGGCGGGTCAGCGCGATCATACCAGCGCTGGGCGTCGTGCCCCCTTCCAGCAGATTATCACATAGCTCCACCCGGTGCGCGCCACCGGCTTGGGCCGCTAGCGCACCCTCAACAGAATCGACACAAATTTCTAAGCTCACGGGCGGATGAGCAACGTGGGCAGCCATCATGTTATACCTTTACACATTGGAGGCCAAGATAGCGCTCAAAGGGTTCAAAATCGTGGTCATCATGGAGTAGCAGAAAGCCATGCTCGATCACAAAGGTAGCAATCAAACAATCTATCGTCTTCCGGACAGTCAACCCCTGTTTGCGGAGGCGACGATAGTTGGCCGCACTGCGCAGGGTAAGCTCTAGACCGACCATTTCAAGTCGCGCTGGCCCAGGGCTTGGTCTAAGGCGTCAGTGCGGGGTATCAGTTTACCATTAAAATAATCGATCCAGACCGAAGAATCGACGATCCACATCGCCACCCGCCCCTATGATACGTGTAGGCTTCTCAGGCTTCGCTTCGTGGCTGGTGGCGTAAGCGCTACGGCTTTCGCGCATAGCCGACAAATCGCCCTCCCAGCTCAGACGACCGCGCAAAGAGCGTACTTGCGCCTGCGATTTTAGACGGATCAGCGTGCGCAGGGCTTCTTCAACCACTGCCTTTTTGGTTGACAGGCCGGTACACGCGAGCGCTTCAGCAAGGAGCGTATCGTCAATCACAATATTGGTACGCATGACAGCCTTTCTGAAAACAATGTGTATACTTTTCCTTCTTGATACACACTATCAACATTCGCTCGCTCTGTCAACCGGCAGCTTATGGACGTGGGCATTCAACCGACACAGTAATCGTTATTGTCTACTTGGTATCTATCCTGAAATTTCTGTGACCGCCTCGCACTGCAGCAGGCTTGACAGGAACCACAACCAATTTCAGGATAAGTTCTCAAGGCTTAAGGCGAATCTACTCGTCCCCTTCGATCCCACCGGCGGGGAGTTGCACATCCACCACCGTGCCATGAAAGTCGATCATAATACGAAAGCCCAGCATGCCCATCCATTGACGGGCTTCTGCGGGGATCGGCTGACCGACGTTTTGCTCAATGTTATTGATCGACGACTCCACCGCGACCTTGGTGAAAATATCATCTTTACCCAACATGCTGAGCATCTGCTCGACGGCGATATCCCGCTGATCATCAACCTGCTCGCGCATAAAGCGCAACACCTGGCGGTCCACCAGTTCTGCGTCAATATGACGGCGAAAGTCGTCATCCATTACTACATAACACGCATTCTCGCCAACTTTGGCAATTTCCGCAGGATTGCCAGCTTCATCGACGACAAGCCCTGCAAACATGGCTTCCTTGGCCATCGCTTTTCCTCTCCCTTATCAGAAGACAGTGGGTCAGTAAGACAGAAGGCAGAAGACAGTAAATGTACTGACTTACTGTCTTACTGTCTTACTGACTCACGATTACCCCAACTTGCTCTTCAAGAACTCGAAACTACGCCGGATGCTGACCAGCGGCTCCTTGGGCAGATCGTGTTCGACAATGTACCATTCGGCCCCGGCGGCTTTGGCAGCAGGCAGCAGCGCGGCCCAATCCAAGACACCATGCCCGACGTCGGCAAAGCCCATCTGGTCTTGATTTTCGCCCTCGGGGGCTAGATCTTTGCAGTGAATCCGTTGGACACGGCCCGCATATTTCTGTAATAATGCTACGCCATTTTGGCCGCCACGTTGCACCCAAGCCAGATCAATTTCAAAGCCAAGGTCGCTGGCATCCGCCCCTTCCAACAGCCAATCAATAGCCAGTTTGCCCTCAATCACTTCCATTTCAAAGGCGTGGTTGTGATACATCAGCTTGATGCCCGCGGCTTTACAGCGTTTGCCAATGGCGCTCAGGCGCTTGCCCAGTTGTGCCCAAGCCGCGCCCGTCGTGCCGCGATCTTCTGGTGCCAAGAAAGGCACGATCAGAACCGTGTTGCCAATCGCTTTGTGAAAAGCAAGGACAGTATCTAGATCGTTTTCGAGGGCTGTAATCGGCGCATGGGAGGAAGCGACTTGCAAGCCATGTTTGGCCAGTAGCGCCTTCATCTCCGGGGCGGATAGATTGTGGGTACCGATTAGCTCCACACCGGTGTAACCAATGGCCGCGACTTCGGCAAGGACTTCATCAAAAGGCATTTGCAGATTGCGCAAAGTATAGAGTTGTACCGCAATGGGAAGCATAGGAGCGATCCTTTCTGAATTAGGCGTTACGCCGTTGTAGATATTGCCAAGCCTGACCGGTCTGGCTTATCAACGCCTCACACCTCTGTTTGTGAAAATTCTTACTTATTCTATTATGTGCGATTCTAACGGTGCCGTCAAACGCTCACGTAGGCCAGTAAATCTTTGAGTCACTTTGTCATTGCGTACGGCCAGGGCAATCGCCTTGGGCTGCCCAACCAGGACCACCAAGCGCTTGGCCCGCGTCACTGCAGTATAAAGCAAGTTACGCTGGAGCATCATATAGTGGCTCGTCAACACCGGGATGACAACCGCCGGAAATTCGGACCCTTGGCTTTTATGCACACTAATCGCAAAAGCATGCACCAATTCATCTAATTCCAAAAAATCATAGATAACCAACCGGCCATCGATGTTGACGGTGACCTTCTGCATCTCTAGATCGAGCGCTTGGATCATGCCCATATCACCATTATAGACATCTTTGTCGTAATTGTTACGAATCTGCATCACGCGGTCGCCCATGCGATAGACTCGGTTCCCAACACGCTTCTCTGCCTTTTGGGCCGCGGCCGGATTAAGACCACTCTGCAAAGCTTCATTCAATGCGCCAACGCCAATAATGCCGCGGTGCATAGGACTGAGGACTTGAATATCTTGGGTAGGAATGGCGAAGCGCTTGGGAATGCGGCTTTGGACTAATTCAACACAAAGCTGGGCGGCCCGCTCTGGTTCTTCCGTCCGAAACAGAAAGAAATCGGTCGCCTGCTCGTTATCAATCGTCGGCATTTCGCCTTCATTAATGCGATGGGCATTTGTGATAATAAAACTGCCCGCGGCCTGGCGGAAAATTGTCTGCAAACGGATGACAACGGCTTGGCGAGCCAACGTAGACAACGCTGCGGAAGAGGCGGCTGCCGTACGCGCTTCAATGGCGGCAATCACATCTTTGAGCACATTGCCAGCCCCAACGCTGGGCAACTGATCGACATCGCCCACCAGGAGCAGATGCATACCGGGCGGAATCGCCTTGAGAAGATGATTGGTCAGCACTAAATCGAGCATAGAGGCTTCGTCGACAATCAGCAGATCGCCTTCCAGCGGATTTTCGGCATTACGCTGAAAGGTCATGCCTTCGGCGGGCTTAAATTCAAGTAGCCGGTGCAAGGTCTTAGCCTCACGCCCGGTTGTCTCGGCCAAACGTTTAGCGGCGCGCCCGGTTGGCGCCGCCAAGACAATACGATAGCGCTCGTGCTCACAAATTTGCAAAAGCGTGCGGATGGAAGTGGTCTTCCCTGTACCTGGCCCCCCGGTCAGCACCGTCAAAGGATGGGTCAGGGTGGCCTGTACGGCGCTCCGCTGTTGCGGGGCAAGGCGCAACCCAGTCGTCAACTCGGCCGCGGCAAAGCGCTTGTCCCAATCCTGTCGTTGCTGTTGAAAGGGTGCGAAGGCGCTTTCATGGCTTTGCATTAAGCGCTGTAATTGATTGGCTACCCCTTGTTCGCTGTAATAGAGGGGGGTCAGGTAGACGGCGTGTTCATCGGCCAATACCTGCTGAGCTTGTGTGGTAGTCGCCGCGGCATAGAGATGGCCTCGTTCAGCAATCAATTGGGGGATTGCATCGGTGGTCACCGGTGCTGGGGTGCGGGGCAGCTCCGCCGCGCCAGGTTGGGCCGCCACCTTCACCTGATCTTCATGCCAAAGCCGGACAATGCCAATCCCCACCTCGTCCCGGCTGACGCTTAAGAGTTCACTGGCGGTATCGACCAATGCCGACGTGGGCAGAAAAACATGGCCTTCTTCGGTTGCTTGATTCAGCGCATAGGCCACGCCCGCGGCAATCCGCTGGGGCGAATCGGGCGCTAGGCCCAACGACTGGGCAATCTTATCGGCGGTGAGAAAGCCAATGCCAAAGATATCGCGGGCCAGCCGGTAGGGATCCTGGCGGACAATACCAATGGCCTCGTCTCCATAAGACTTGTAGATCTTGGTCGCAAGACTTGTACTGACCCCATGGCTTTGCAAGAAGAGCATCACTTCTTTGATGGCTTTCTGCTCTTGCCAAGCAGCCATGATCATCTGTGTGCGCTTCTGCCCTACGCTGGGCACTTCATGTAAGCGCTCAGGTTGCTCTTCAATAATTGTCAGCGTTTCTACGCCAAAGTACTTCACAATGCGCTTGGCCGTCACCGGCCCAACCCCACGGATCAGACCACTGCCGAGATATTTTTCAATGCCAGCCACAGTCGCTGGCAACACCGTGCGCATGCTCTCCACCACAAACTGCCGTCCATATTCAGCATGAATCGTCCAGCGGCCCTGCAACTCAACCGACTCACCAACATTGACCCCAATCATGGTGCCAACCACAGCAATTTCGCGGCTCTGGCCAAAGCTGCGCTGCTCCTGGACGGCTTGCCCACGCAATTCAGCTGTCAATTTGGCAACTGTATAGCCCGTCTCTTCGTTGTGATAGGTGATGCGTTCCACGACACCCCGTAAAGTCTCCATAGTTGCAAGCGTAGCAGATTGCGCCGGGGAAAGCAAGTATATAGACCACAATCTACAGGGGTTACCTACAGGGGTTACCTACAGGGGTTACCTACAGGGGTTACGCGGTGGGTGGTACCACCCACAACCGGCCCGATCTTGCCCAAGGACGTACCTTCTAGATCGATTCGCACCCCGGCGCTTGCCAAGCACAACAGGATTCTCTACGCACCGATGCAATGAATTTTACATTTTCGCAAAACTGTGCTACACTGATCGAACTATTGTGCTAGAGCACGCGCCCGGTACAGCGGTGGTCCGGCGATAGTACCTGTCTTAGGTTGCACTCAACCTTATTTATCCGCTCATCAGTCGCAAGGGGAGATCGACCGATTTCTTGCTAGGCATTACCAAACCTAGGTTGTGAGAGAAATCAACGCAATTTACTCTTTACTCAGGTGAGCATTTTATTCCCACATATGGGTTTTCTCTAGAAGGAGTACCAGATGGCTATAACGAAGGTGCAAAAAGCCGACTTGATTCGCGAATATCAGTTAACGCCTGCGGACACCGGTTCACCTGAGGTGCAAGTTGCACTGCTCACAACACGCATTAATGCGCTGGTTGATCACCTCAACACACATAAGCACGACGAAGGTTCACGCCGGGGGTTGCTGAAACTTGTGGGTCAACGTAGGCGACATTTGGCCTACCTACGCCAGAAGGATACCAATCGGTACCAGGAATTAATTCAACGCTTAGGCTTACGTCGCTAAACATAATAAATAAGGGGCGAGCATTGGGTAAGTTAAACCTGCTCGCCCCTTGTTTATTATGTCCTAGTTCTTGATTTTGGTTTGTATATTTACCTGGTAGTCGCAAAGACACTCAGCTGGGCCTTTTCTTTTTGCGCTTGTCGGGGTTCGGCATTGGAGAGCGCGACCAAATACATGCATACGGGAAACGTCCATCGACGCGCTCGGACAACATGGGAATTTGGTATCGCTCTCCAGTTCCGTACCTCGGCCTTTTTCCACTGAGCGGCTTTGCACTGCCTGATCTATAGTATTGTGCTGTTCGCAAATGCTTCCTCCTGTGATAACCATTCTGTTCATGCCCTGGGATAACAGGGGATGAGCCTTTTGCGCGCACACATCAGTTAAAGGAGTTTTCTCATGCAGTTATTTGATGGCGCTCAGTGCTTTACCCTCGAAATGGGTGGTCGTACCTTGAGCATCGAAACCGGTGTCCTTGCCGCCCAAGCTGGCGGTGCGGTCACGGTCCGTTATGGCGACACGGTCTTGCTCGCCACGGCGACCATGAGTCGCGATGTTCGCCCAGATATTAACTTTTTCCCCCTAACCGTTGAGTTTGAAGAACGGCTGTATGCGGCGGGGCGTATCCCGGGCAGTTTTCAACGCCGCGAAGGTCGCCCCGGCGATGAGTCGATCTTGCTTTCGCGGTTGGTTGACCGCCCCTTGCGTCCGCTCTTCCCCAAAGGATTTATCAACGAAGTACAGATCATGATCTCCGTGTTGGCCTCGGACAATGAGAATCTCATGGGACCCCTGGCCATCATTGCCGCTTCGGCAGCGCTCCACATTAGTGATATTCCCTGGAATGGCCCTATTGGTGGCGCGACCATTGGCTTTGTCGATGGCGAATTTGTCATCAATCCAACGGCCTCCGCCATGCAACACAGTGGGCTGGAACTTACCGTCGCTGGCACCCACGACAATATCCTTATGGTCGAAGCTGGTGCCCGTGAAATCCCTGAAGATATGATACTGGATGCCCTCAAATTAGCGCATGAATCCATGCTGCCCGTCATTCAGCTCATTGAAGAAATGCAACGGCAAGTAGGCAAAGCCAAGGTAACCGATTATGCCATTGCCCTGCCTAGCGAAATAACCCAAGCCACGGTCAAAGAGCTCGCGGCCGCGAAGGTCAGCGAAGCCCTTGCCGCAGGGCTGGACAAGCATGGGCTCAAAGATGCCCTGAGTGCGATCAAAGATGAGGTAAAAGCGCACTTCGCGGCACAGGTGGAAGCAGGCGCCGTACCGACGCCCTATATCAGCGATGCCTTTGAATCTCTAGTCAAAGCCGCTACACGCCAACGCATCCTCAACACCGGAATTCGACCGGATGGACGCAATACCACGGAGATTCGCCCCATTCGCGTACAGGTTGGCAAGCTGCCCCGCGTCCATGGCTCCGGCCTTTTTATGCGGGGTGAAACCCACGTCTTGAGTATCGCGACCCTAGGCACGCCAGGCGATGCCCAACGGCTGGACACCTTACAGCCTGGCACCGAGAAACGCTACATGCACCACTACAACTTCCCGCCCTTTAGCACCGGGGAAGCCTACCCCGTCCGTGGTCCCCGCCGCCGTGAGATTGGTCATGGGGCGTTGGCCGAACGGGCGTTGCTGGCGGTGATTCCCGACGGCTACCCCTATACCCTGCGGGTGGTCAGCGAAGTTGTCAGCAGCAACGGTTCGACCAGCATGGGCTCGGTCTGTGGCAGCACGTTGGCGTTGATGGATGCCGGTGTGCCGATCACCGCGCCGGTTTCCGGGATTGCCATGGGGTTGGTCCAAGACCAAGAGAGTGGCGAATACAAGATTCTCAGCGATATCCAAGGGTTGGAAGATGCCTTGGGCGATATGGACTTTAAGGTCGCGGGCACAGAACATGGCATCACAGCCCTTCAAATGGACCTGAAGATCAAGGGCTTGGATTTTGAGATTCTCCGCCAAGCGTTGTCACAAGCACGTGAGGGACGGATGTTTATCCTGGGCAAGATGATGGATGTGTTGCCCGAACCCCGCTTGCAAATGAGCGAATTTGCCCCGCGCATTCTCACCATTCACATTGATCCAGAGAAGATCGGCAAGGTGATTGGGCCAGGTGGCAAAGTGGTGCGCAGCCTCCAAGAGGAATACAGTGTCAAGATCGACATTGAAGAAGATGGCACCATCTACGTCTCCGGCGAAGGCAGCAAAGCGGAAAAGGCGTTGGAACAGATTGCCAACATGACCGAAGAGGTCGAGATCGGCAAGATCTACACTGGTACAGTAGTACGGGTTGAACCCTATGGCGCGTTTATCAACATCCTGCCAGGTGTCGATGGCATGGTCCACATTAGCCAACTGGCCGACTACCGGGTTGACAAAGTCGAAGACATTGCCAATCTAGGCGACGAATTGACCGCCATGGTCATTGATGTCGAAGGCGGCAAAGTACGGATGAGTCGCCAAGCCGTGCTCGAAGGCTGGAACGTGGAAGAAGCCCAAAGCCGTGACCGCGGTGGTAGCCGTGGCGGCGGCGGTGATCGAGGTGGTGATCGGGGCGGCGATCGCGGTGGCAACCGCGGTGGCGGCGACCGCGGGGGTGATCGCCGCGGGGGTGACCGCCGTGGCGGTGGTGGTGGTGATCGCCGCGGGGGTGATCGCGGGGGTCGCCGGTAACCCTCTACACTCCATAAAATAATGAAAGCCGCGGTCTACAGACCGCGGCTTTCATTATTTTATGGAGTGGTTATCTACTTCAGGGCTATCAATGCACGGCGTACACATCATAGCGGGCCACAAGGCGTGCCGAATCGACTTCACCGATGTTCAGACATTGCAATCGATTGAGCCATTGATAGGCAGGGTGGGCGGTTTGGGTCCGCATCCCAGCCTGGAGAGAAATGCGTGGCGGGAGTTCACCGCGACCAAAGCGTTGGTAGCCATCTGGCCCAATATCGGCTACACCCGAATAGGCGAGGTAGATCAACGCCTGATCTTGGGTTTCGATAGTAATACGTACATCAAGAATACCCACGCCGTCAGTGCGTACCGTGATCCAATCACCCCCGACGGGGCGTAGCACCCCCACCACGCGTGGGCCACTGACTTCGCCACTGGCTACATAAAAGTTAGCCCGAAGCCCCTCCGCCACCGGGCCGATAATTTCGGGCGGGTGCAACTGGGCGCTGTAGGAAAAGAGGTGTTCTAGTTGGTAGGGTAACATGATTTGGTCTCCTTTTGTAATAACTATAGGACTTGTGCCACCGTAGCGCGGTTCGGTTTGGAAAACCTGACCGCGCTACGGTGGTAAATCGATTGGAGTAGAACATGCTTTCGGAAAAGATCTGTCTCATCACGGGTGCAACTTCCGGGATTGGCCGGGAAGCAGCGCAGGTTTTGGCCCAACAGGGCATGAAGGTGGTGATTGTTGGACGAAATGAGCAGAAGACGGCGGCCACGGTCAAGGCGATTCAAGAGCAGAGTGGCAACGCCAACGTCACTTATCTGCTGGCCGACTTTGCTGATCAAAGCTCCACACGGAAATTAGCCGCGGAATTTCTCGTGCGTTACGACCGGCTGGACGTCTTGATCAACAACGCTGGGGCCTTTTATGCGACACGCCAGGCGGATGCTGCCGGTAATGAACTAACCTTGGCAGTCAACCACCTGGGCTATTTCTTGCTCACGAACCTACTGCTAGAGCGATTACGTGCCAGTACGCCAGCTCGCATTGTCAATGTTGCCTCCGATGCCCATCAGTGGGGTAAGCTTGATTTTACTGACATCCCGATGGAGCGCGGCTACGGCGGCATGAAAGCCTATGCCCGCTCCAAGCTGGCGAATATCCTCTTTACCTTTGAACTCGCGCGCCGCCTAGAAGGCACAGGTGTGACGGTCAACACCCTCCACCCGGGCTTTGTCGCGACTAACTTTGGGGCCAATAACTTGGGCGTCGCCGGGCCGCTCTTAAAATGGCTCATCAACCGCTTTGCTATCAGTGCCGCGGAGGGAGCAAAAACTATGATCTATCTGGCAACCGATCCAACCGTAGCAACAGAGACGGGCAAGTACTTTGTCAAAAGCAAAGCCATTCAGGCCGCACCAGCTGCCTATGACCAAGCAGTCGCCCAACGCTTATGGGCGGTCAGCAACGCGTTAACGGGTCTGTCATCAGCTCTGGAATAGCCGTAATCGGACGGCATTGCAACAGGTAGAGCCGATCATTGCGCCAGACACACTCAATATCGACCGGCCACCCCATAGTCACTTCCAATGCTACGGCCATCTGCGCTAGGTGACGACATTGCTCAGGGGTAAGGCTTGGCTGGCTACGCAACCAACGGGGTACAGGTCGCGGCGCGATTCCTCCTGAAACAGGCACGGTCATCTGTTGTTTATCGGCGAGTTGGGTAGCTATGACCGCCAAGTCAGCCCTACGCACGATCCAGGTATCGGGAGTCGCAGTGCCACTGACCACACTCTCCCCCAACCCCCAGGTAGCGTTGATCACCACCTCGGACCGGCTACCCGTTACTGGATTGGCACTAAAGACGACAGCGGAACGATCGGCGGGAATGAGTTGCTGCACCAATACCGCCATCTGAATCGCGGTGGTGGTCAGCCCCTGGTGCTGGCGATAGGCAATGGCGTGGGGTGACCAAGCCGAGGCCCAGCAGGCCAAGAGAGCCCGGGCCACGGCGACAGGGCCAACCACGTTGAGATAGGTGTCATGCTGGCCCGCCAAGGAAACGCGTGGGCCGTCTTCCTCCACAGCCGAAGAACGAACGGCCACGGGCACATCGCTGCGGCCGCATTGGACACCAAGTTGCGCATAGGCCGCAGAAACTTGCCGATAGAGAGGCTCCGGCAGATGCACAGAGCTGTCGGGCTTGGTGGGCAGCCAGTGTGCCAAAGCCGCGGCCGTCACGCAGAAGGCGGGCGGGACGCGATATGTGGTCGCCAAATGACCTAAGGTAGCGCCCTTGCCACCTATCAGCGTACAATCTTGGCAGTTGTCCTGACCAAGCCAGACGATTGCCATCTCACCCTTGATACCCTTCTTCATGACAACGTAAGCAGACGGACAACGCCAGTAGCACCGTTAACCTCCAGCAGTTGACCATCGATAATGCGTTCGGTGGCTACGCCCACGCCGACCACCGCCGGAATGGCATACTCACGCGCCACGCTAGCGCAGTGACTTAAGATGCCGCCGGTATCGGTGACAACCGCCGCCACGGTAGCAAAGAGCGGTGTCCAGGGCGGGGCCGTGGTTTCGGCCACCAGAATATCACCCGGCTGGAGCTTGGTTGATTCGGCCAACGTGCGGATCACGCGCGCGGGGCCACGGGCAACCCCCGGCGAACCACCCGTACCACGAAGCAGATTGGGCACGGTTTGGGCCGCGGGTGGCGTGCCAAAAAACTTATAGATGGTTTGGGTCACCGGGTCGCTGGGCGCTGGCCCCGCCGGCAAAGTACCCAGCGCGTCGGGCGGGAGTAGGCCGCGATAATATTCTGTCTCGGCCTGCCGCCCAACGACCAAAAGATGACGATAGCCCGGCGTCAAGCCACGCACGAGCATCGCCGCGGTCGTCTGGATTTCATCGAGGGTCAGGTAGAAGAGATCGGTTGGTTTTTCCAGTATAGCCGCGGCGGTGAAACGATGGCCCAATTCCAGAAAAAGACGCCGAATGGGGTACCACCCCCGATAATCGATCCAGAAGCCATGGTCCTCGGTCAGGACACAGCCTTCCTGGGCCGCTTTGAGCAGAAATTCAAAGTGCGCCACGACTGGCTGTGGATAGTCTTGCAACTGCCGACGGAGTTGGGTCAGTCGCCGCTCACGCGCCGCCGCGAGTTGGGCTGTTTCTACCATCAGATCACGGTCGGGCTGGGTGATGTAATCTTGTAAGTTCTTGATCACAGGGGTCGGATCTTCGATCCAACTAGGCACGCTGAACACCCACTTGTCACTGCGCTGACCATATTCTTCCAGATAAGTACGCAGTTCGCGCAGGAAGGCGCGCCCAACGGCACTCGTTTCCAACGCGGCCAGCACAGCAGTCGGTGGTTGGCTTTGTAAAATCTGACAAACAAGCGGTTGGGCCAAGGCGCGACGGCTTAGCCGCCAAAGGGCATGGGTCGTTTCGAGGGTTTTGTTCCCAAAGCCTTGGAGCAACCAATAGGCATCAAAGTTAGGCACATCCGCCGCGGTTGCGCCCTCCTCTTCCACAAAGAGATCACGGTGGAGTTCTTCAAAGAGGCTAATGGCCGTATAGGCCGGAAACCACACGAGAAAATGAATATCCCACAGGCGTTCACGCTGGCGAATCACCCCAGTGAGATGTTCAACTAGTTGGGCCAGAGTAGCTCCGGCCAAATCAAAAGCCGCCCACTCCGCTAGGATCTGCTGAATTTCGGGGAGAAATTCGGTTTCCCACTGCTCCCCCAAGCGCGCCATGGCCGCACCCAACGCGGCTTGGGCACGGGCCGCTTGGGTTGCGGCCTCTTCAGGCGATAAAACGAGGGGTGTAATATGGGCATAAGCATAGGTGTTGAAACAACGACCCTGGCAGATAAGCGGCAAGCCATAGTGTTGGGCGGCCCGCTGCGCCCCTTCAAATTCGCCCTGGAGCAACCATTCATCCAACGGCGTCATAGGTTCAGGAAAGTGCATCCGCTGGCGCAACCAAAAGCGCTGGGCATCCGCAGGACGTTCCCAGGTGACGGGAAAGTGCGCTGGCAGGGGCAACAGGGTTGCGTTAACAGTGGGTGCTATCGCTAGTACAGATGGCGTTGACATACGCAGATCCTTTACTCAGGAACGATATTATGATTGAGTCGGAAAAAATTGGTGGGGTCATAGCGCCCTTTTACCGCCGCGAGTCGCGCATAGTTTGCGCCGTAGGCCGCATGCACGCGGGCGGCATTATCGTCGGCGTCGAGATGATTCACATAGACACCGGTGGAATAGGGAGCGACGGCTTGCCAAACGGCGCGCCCAAGCGATGTGCTCATCCGCTGTGGCAGGGTCTGCCCACTGGGCGATGATATCAAAGTCCCACTGGGTTTGCCGCGCATGAAAAGCGGTTGCCGTTGCCGGGACTTGGGCGGCCGCGCCATGCATGTGAAACAAGATGATCACAGAAAAGGGAGAAGTCTTAGCTGCGGCATGGGCAATGATCACCGCGAGGAGATCATCGGGCAAGGCGTGGAAATAGCCGGATTTCCAATAGCGTTGGATGCCAAAGGGTGCAGCCGCATCCAACATCCTTTGCAGTTGCGTATAGGGCACCGGCCCCACCAGGTCGGCCAAGGGTGAGCCAAAGCGCCGCAACGGTGCAATCGCCGCTTCCCCCTCTGCCAGTGGGCCAAACCAGCCCACAATCAGCGCAACCACCGGATGACCATCAGGAGTGCTAATAAGTCCGGCAAAGACCGTTAGTGCGGCAGGGGAAGTAGCACTAACCTCACGGTAAAAGCGCAAAACAGCCGGCGCATCGGCCAAGGGATAGAGGATCATGCCGCCTAGGACGGTTGTCTCCACAGGGTGCAGCCGGAAATGAAAGGTGGTGACAATGCCAAAATTGCCGCCACCGCCCCGAATCGCCCAGAAGAGATCAGGGTGTTCCGTCTCACTGGCCGTCACCTGGCTACCATCGGCAAGGACCAGCTCGGCAGCCAGCAGATTATCACAGGTAAGGCCATGCAATGCCATCAGCCATCCCAAGCCACCGCCGAGGGTCAAGCCTGCTACGCCAGTATGTGAGACCGTACCACCGGTGGTCGCCAAACCGTGCGCCTGGGTGGCTTGATCTAGTTCCTGCCAGAGGACACCAGGCTCGACGCGGGCGGTGCGCTGCACGGGATCGACGACAATGCCCTTCATCAACGCGAGATCGATCATCAAACCGCCATCGCACACCGCTTTGCCCGCCACATTATGACCACCCCCGCGCACAGAGACCAACAGGGCATGGCCGCGGGCAAAATTGACTGCGGCGACAACATCCGCCGCCGCAGTACAGCGAACAATCAACGCCGGTCGCCGGTCGATCATGGCATTCCAGACCATGCGTGCTTCGTCATAGCCAGGATCGCCAGGCAGCAGCAATTCTCCTTGTAACGACTGGCGCAATTCGCTCATGACGCCCTCAGTCAAACTGGACGACGGGGCCGTAGCGAGTAGCTCCGTTTCGGTCATGGTGCTCTCCTTGTTGATACAGTTCAGGTTCAGGCACAAAACTCGATAGGTATTTCGTTGGCATGGTGGGGTACAACAGGGCTACCTGGGTTACAACAGTCAACGAACAAGGATAGTTTGTCAGAAATAAAGCGGATGCGCTACGGCAACGTTGCCTAGGTTGTTGCCTATTTTTGGGATAGGCCTTGCCTAGGCAAGTGGATCGACCAGCCCTTGAGTCCGGGCATAGTGTGTGGCGGCGTGGCGTGAGGTTACGCCTAATTTGCTGTAGATCGAGCGGAGATGGGCATTGACTGTGCGCGGGCTGACGACCAGAGTGGCGGCGATCTCCGCATCGGTCATGCCCGTGACAACCAGGCGCAATACCTCGGCTTCGCGCCGGGTGAGGCTTTCCGGCGCTTTGTCCAAGGTGCGCGCCACTGGTGATGAGCTTGAAGGGGGCGAGGCTGGTGCAGACTTAGCGGCGGCAATAACAGTTGACGTCACATGGGCCAGTTGGATTGCTTGCGTTAGGCTTAGCCCTTGCCCCGCTTCCCAAGCTGCGGTAAATTCAGGCTCTGGCAGTTGGGTACGGAGGGTGGCAAGGAGAGCGGTATAGGTGGGTTGTCGAAAAGGTGCCTGGGAAATGCCCAAAAGCTTATGCAAGGCGACACCGACACTTAATAACTGCACAGCGCAACGCCATTGTCCGTAGGCACTCGCCACGCGGGCAACGCCTTCTAACGCCCAAATGGCAACATAACGGTCTCCGAGCGTTTGACAGAGCGTTAGACTTTGCATGTAATAGGTGTAAGCGGCTGGATAGTCATACTCCCCCATCGCCGTATCACCGAGGCCATAGCTACTCCGCGAAAGTGCTCGTTGATCGCCAAAGCGCGTATTCGCTTGAAAACATTCTTCAAAGTAGCGGCGGGCAGCTACATAATCACACCGCCCCAGCGCCACATAACCAAGCCCAAAAGCAGCAAAGGCTATCATCTTGGGGTCGTGCAGTTCCTGTGCCATGGTCAATGACTCCAGAAAGGGCGGCTCTGCTGCGGCATAATCTCCCTTGAACCAGAAAACAACGCCGAAGTAGAAAAGCGTATAGGCGGTTTGCGAATGATCGCCGACTTCGCGGTAGAGCGCTAGGCTTTCCTGATAGATGGCCTGCGCCACGGCATAGTGATCCGCGCTGCGTGCCACCAGAGCGAGGCCATGGAGAGCCCCCGCCAGACCATGTTTATCGTTGAGTTGGCGAAAAAGTCTGACACTAGCACCAGAGAGGGTAGTCGCTTGGCTATAATCACCTTGATAGTAGGCCAAAATGCCGGCCCCATTGAGCGCTTTGGCACGCCAGGGCAGCATAGCGGTTGCCGTTGGCGCAGGCAGCGCCAACACCTGTTGTAACCATTGGCGTCCTTCATGCCAATAGCCGCGGCGATACCAAAACCACCAGAGCGCGCCCGCCAGCGGCAGGGCGATTTCTACCATTCCGGCGGTCGTGGACCAGTGCAAGGCAGCGCGCAAATTGTCATGTTCGGTTTCCAGCTGCGCCAGCCAACGCCCCTGTTCGGGACCCGCCAGATAGGGTTCCGCGGCGACAGCCAAGGCCAGATAGTAACTGGCGTGAGCTTGCTGGCTCGTCGCTAATTCGCCGCTCGAGGTGAGCTGTTCTAGCGCATATTCACGAATGGTTTCTAACAAGGTATACCGCGGCTGAAGTGCCGCCTGACTGGACGGCGTGACCATGGGAATGAGCAAGCTCTTATCGAGCAGCTGGGTTAGCCCATCTAATACGGTGAAAGGCAGCAGGTCAGTCGCCCGCGACGATACGGCTTGATCTGCTTGCCCAACGCAAGCTTCGGTGAAGGCTTCCAGCGCGGTAAGTGTAAAACCACCCGCAAAGACGGCTAGGCGACGGAAAAGCAACTGTTCCGGCGGGGTGAGCAGGTGATAGCTCCAGGCGATTGTCTCGCGCAAGGTTTGTTGGCGGGCGGGGACATCCAGCGGTCCGCCACGCAGCAATTGGAGCCGGGCACCAGGTGTCGCGGTAAGGCGGGCCAGGATCGTGTGCGGCGGCAGCCATTTACTGCGCGCCGCGGCCAGTTCAAGCGCCAATGGTAATCCATCCAGATGCACACAGAGCGCAGCCACGGCAGCCGCATTTGTTTCATCGAGTTGAAAGGTAGGCATCGCTGCGTGGGTCCGTTGCACAAAGAGGGCAACGGAGGGAATTTGCGCCAAGTCTGTAAGCGGCGGCAGTTGCCGTAGATCGGGCAAGGCCAAGGGCGCAACCGGATAGGTATACTCTCCGGAAAGGTGGAGCGCGGCCCGGCTGGTCACTAGCAGCGTAAGATAGGGACAGGTCATGAGAAGTTGGGCCAAGGCTGGAGCAGCGGCGACTACTTGTTCTACATTATCCAGCAAGAGCAGCAACTCTTTTTCCTGTAGATAGGACTGGAGCCGGTCTAACGGTGGCAGATCGCCCGCATCTTGAATCCCCAGGGCCTGAGCAATGGTTGGCAACACCAGGGCGGGATCGCGAATCGGTACCAAGGAGACAACTACAGCGCCATCCGCAAAGGCGCGCTGGCACGTTTGCGCCACTTGGAGGGCCAAGCGTGTCTTGCCCACTCCACCAGGGCCCGTCAAGGTGATCAGACGGACATCGGGCTGCTGGAGCAGGCGACAGACGGCGCGAATTTCCAGATCGCGGCCCAACAGGGGCGTCAGCGGCATGGGATAGGCAAACACGGCAGCGGATCGAGGGTTGCTCATATTCTCTTAACTCAGGTCGGACGTGCTATGGTGCGGACCAATCGGGAAGAAGCCGAGTAGAAAACAGATACACATTATATCATGCAACTTGTTACGCAGCATAGTCCGATTTATTTGTAAGGCAGGGCAGGTGCAGCCTGATGAAGCTTGCGAAAATGTTGCGGGATACGCTGATCGCCCGGCGTGGAAGCGGGCTTTTGCCGGCGTGGCTGGCTAACCCGGTGGCTTTTCGGGCGGATTACCGAATTTAATGCTTACCCCTCATAAGCGCACTGAGGTTATAGCCCGCTTGCGCGGGGCTTCGGCTATCAGCCACAGGGCTTCAGCCTGGGTCTGTGGCGCTCACCACTGGCTAGGCATCTAAAGCATTGGCCGCACCCCCGTCCATGGTTGGGCCTGCTCAAAGGCAGCCGCGGCCTGTAGGACGGGGGAAAGTGGACGCTGACGGATAGCCGCGGCCAGCTCGGTTGCTGGGGTGAAACAGAGTTCAGTAGCAGTGCTCATGATCAAGGCTCCTTGTTGAAAGTTGGCGAAACGAGGACAGCCTATAGCATACGTGTTTGGGGCCAAGGAAGCAACCCGCTCCAGGTGTAAATGGTCGGTCAATGGTCGGTCAATGACTAGACAAATTACTCGCTTCGCGGTATACTTACCCCCTAAGAACTGATGTTCGATAGTGGGTTAGGTGACGCTGATGTGCAAGCAGAATGGGGGGTCAAACGCATATGCCACCACTGAAAGTTGTCAGTGATTTTGCACCGATGGGCGATCAGCCACAAGCAATTTCTAAGCTGGTGAGCGGGGTCAATGAAGGCTTGAAGCACCAGGTTTTGCTGGGAGTCACTGGCTCCGGCAAGACTTTCGCCATGGCCAAGATCATCGAAGAGGTGCAGAAACCAACGCTGATCATGGCGCACAATAAGACGCTCGCTGCCCAGCTTTACAGCGAGTTTCGCGAGTTCTTCCCTAACAATGCCGTGGAATACTTTGTCTCTTATTATGACTACTACCAGCCAGAAGCCTATATTCCGCGTTCGGACACCTATATTGAAAAGGACGCTCAGATCAATGAGGAAATTGACCGATTGCGGTTGGCCTCGACGAGCGCGCTCTTTAGCCGCCGCGATGTGATCATCGTAGCCTCGGTCTCCTGTATCTACGGCTTGGGCAGTCCACAAGACTATGGGCAGGCGGCAGTGCATCTGCGAGTGGGTGACCTGGCGCGGCGCAATCAGGTGCTCAAGAATCTAGTGGATATTTATTATGACCGCAATGATAGCACCTTACAACGTGGAAAGTTCCGCGTCCGCGGCGATATTCTCGAAGTGCAGCCCGCAGAACGGGAGTTCGCCTACCGGGTGAGTATGTGGGGCGACGAGATCGAGCGGATCAGCGAGATCGACGTTCTGACCGGCGAGATTCTGGCCGATCATCAACAGGTGGACATCTATCCGGCCAAACACTTTGTCACACCCCAAGAGAAGCTAACCGAAGCGATTGAAGAGATTGAGCAAGAGATGCTTGATCAGGTGAAACGCTTTGAACAAGAGGGTAAGCTATTAGAAGCACAACGGATTAAGCAGCGCACCCTGTACGACATTGAGATGCTGCGTGAGGTTGGCTATTGTAACGGAGTGGAGAACTATAGCCGACCCTTGGCCCGCCGCCCCGCGGGGAGTACGCCGTGGACCCTGCTCGACTATTTCCCCGCGGACTGGTTGCTCTTTATCGATGAGAGCCACATGACCGTCCCGCAGATTCGGGGGATGTATAACGGCGACAAGGCGCGCAAGGAAGTGCTGGTTGATTATGGCTTCCGTCTTCCCAGTGCGCTGGATAATCGCCCGCTACGTTTTGAAGAGTTCGAGGCTCATCTCAACACGGTCGTCTATGTCAGCGCGACGCCTGGCCCGTATGAGACTGACCATGCCGAGCAGACCGTAGAGCAGGTGATTCGCCCCACGGGGTTGGTCGATCCCGTGGTTGAAGTGCGGCCAACCGAAGGGCAGATCGACGACTTGGTCCGCGAGATCAAGATTCGCGTGGCCAAGGGCCAGCGTGCGCTCGTCACCACGTTGACCAAGCGCATGGCCGAAGACTTGACCGAGTACTTGGCCGAGTTGAATATCAAGGTCCAATATCTTCACAGCGACATTCACACCATTGAGCGGGTGGAGATCTTGCGCGATCTCCGCATGGGGATCTTCGATGTGGTCGTCGGGATCAACCTCCTGCGCGAAGGGTTGGACCTGCCCGAAGTGACCTTGGTGGCGATTCTCGACGCTGACAAAGAAGGCTTCTTGCGCAGCGGGAATGCGCTGATCCAGACCATTGGTCGCGCCGCCCGCCATCTCGAGGGCACGGCCATTCTTTATGCCGATAAGATGACCGATAGCATGAAGGTAGCCATTGGCGAAACCAACCGCCGCCGGGAAATCCAGATGCGCTATAATCTGGAAAACAACATCGAGCCCCAGAGCATTGTCAAGAGCATCCGCGACCTCACCGACCGCGTCAAGGTGATCGCCGAAAGCAAGCCAGAATATAAGGCAGATAGTGGCGACCCAGCCCCATTTGATGCCGCCAGCCTCCCCAAAGATGAGCTAGCCCGGTTGATCAAGCAGGTCGAGAAAGAGATGAAGGACGCGGCCAAAGCCCTCGAATTTGAAAAGGCCGCCCTGTTACGCGACCAGTTAGTCGAGTTGCGTGGCATTGAAGAGTTGGGCAAGATTAAGACGTAAGCGGCGACCATTGTGCGGGGCCGGTCTGTGAACCGCCTCGCACAATGGTCGCAACAGAGCCCGCTTCAGCGGGGCTTCTCCTGACAGCCACAGGGCTTCAGCCTGTGGACGCATCCAAGCAAGGAAAGCTCACCATGGATTTCTACCGTGTTCAGCCCGGCAGTACGATTCATTTAGCCCAATGGGACCCATCCGATCCGCGCGCCTTTGCCGGCGACAAGAAAAAGGGCCAAGCGCGCATGGTCAAGCTCAATGCGCAGTTAGAGCAGCTACAAGAGCTGCTCTATGCCGAGGCCAAACACAAAGTGTTGATCGTTCTCCAGGCGATGGACACCGGGGGCAAAGATGGGGTGATCCGCCATGTCTTTGATGGCGTCAACCCCCAGGGAGTGCGGGTGGCGGCCTTCAAAAAGCCAACGCCCAATGAACTTGCCCACGACTATCTCTGGCGCATTCACCAACACACGCCAGCCAATGGCGAAATGGCGATCTTCAACCGCAGTCATTATGAGGATGTCTTGGTGGTGCGGGTTCACAATCTGGTGCCAGAAGCAGTTTGGCAGCGGCGCTATGAGCAGATCAACGCCTTTGAAAAGCTGCTAGCCGAGGAAGGGACGACGATCCTCAAGTTCTATCTCCACATTGACCAAGCCGAGCAGAAAGAGCGGCTCCAAGCCCGGCTGGACGATCCTGCCAAGCATTGGAAATTTGACAAAGCGGACCTGGAAGAGCGCAAGCGCTGGCCGGACTATATGAGCGCTTATGAAGAATTATTGAGCAAAACCAGCACCCCCTGGGCGCCCTGGTATATCATCCCGGCCAACCGAAAATGGTATCGTAACCTGGTCATTTCGCAGATTCTTGTGGAAACGCTGGAAGGATTGAAGATGAGCTATCCACCACCAGAGGATGGGCTCGATGCGATTGTGATTGCGTAGTGATTGCGTAGCGAATGTTACACAATCACCAAACAGGGATAAATCCCGCGGCTAACAACGAGAAGCCGTTTCAGCGGCTCGGGTGTAGCTGCTGAAGCGGCTTCTCGTTGTTAGCCTGCAGTTTCAACTGCGGCTTCCCTATTCCATCATCATCTGTTCAAGTTGGTCCGCCACTTGGGTGGCTGCGGGCAACTCGTTGCGATTGAGCCGGATCTGGTTAGCAACCCGCTTCACCAGGGCCGGGTTGACTTCGGCCAGGCTGTTGGTCATGGCAAACCAGAGGCGACAGAGTTCGGGGTCCTCATGGCTGGCGGCACGGATGGCGATCTCGGCGGGAGTCGTGGCGTTGAGGCTCGGGTTGCCCGCGTTCATGCCCAGTTCGCGCCAAGCGTTGACCCAGTAGTAGGACAACATGGGGTTGATCAACCCGCGCATGCGGCTCCACAACGGATCGTCCTCCTGAACTAAATAAAAGAAGGAGAGATAGTAGGGACGGGAATGGGCATAGTCCCGATGGATCTGGGACAATTCACCGGCCTTGACCGAAGCGTAGGAGGCCATATACCAACGGAGATCTTCGAGATTGGCGCCGGGTTCCCCTTCTTCCACGGCGTCCCACTGGACGCGACAGGCATAGAGATAGCTACGGGCCGAAGCGGCAAAATCTTGCGAACGCTGTAGCATGGCGGTTTTCGCCAGCGCTTTGGCCTTGTCCACGGTGCGGGGCAAGTTGTCCGGCAGTTGCACATGCTCAATGTCGTAGCAAACAGGCTGTAGGGCTGGCTCGTTGGTAAAGGGGATCACATGGTGGCCGGGCAAGCCATAGCGCCCCTCTTGCTTGGTGATCAAGTTACGGAGCACCAGATCATCAAGCAGGCTTTGCACATAGTCCACTTGATCGGCATCATTGAGCAGAATTGCGGCCAATTCCGAGGTATCGATCTCCAGGCCCGCGTTGACAACGGCATAGACAAAGCCCGATTCCGCCCGATGGACAAAAGTGGCCTCGCTATCGATTTCGCCGTCCAGCCAAACTGGCACATGGACCGAAGCCACCTCGCCATGATAGTCAAAGGTGCGTTGGCGAAAGCCCATCTGCCAGATTTGGCGAAGCATGGTCTTGCTACGCAACAAGCCTTGAGATTCGTAGCGGTTGCACAACTCTTCTAACAGTTCATCCGTCGTCCGTTCGCCAGCACGGGCACTCAATTCGCGATAGATATCGCGCAGCACATCGCGCCGCGTGCTGAGATCGACCACAGTCATTTTGAGCCGGTTAAAGATCTGTTTATATTGGAGGCGCAGTGGTGGTCGCTCGGGAAAGCTATCGGTCACGCGCAGGATGGTGGGCATGGGCTGCCGCGTCTCCTCGAGCCCCTCCATTTCCAACTGCCAAGGACGGGTATCGTTATCATCGCCCGGCACGACAAAGCCCTTGGGCGCGACATAGAGTTGGAGGTCACGCATAAAGAGTTGGAGCAAGTCGCTATTATACTCAAGCCAGTTACGGAATTGACTATAGCCAAAATTGGTCTCGTTAAAGGCCGAGTCGAGCATCAACATGGTCTGCTTGAGGGTAGTGGCGAGAATGGGCAATTCGCCCCGCTGCTCATGGATGCGAAGTGCTTTGAGCAGCAAGCTGCGCGCTTCTTCATTGTCGGCGCGAATGGGTGGATTGAGTTCGTCGAGCCCATGAAAGTCATTGAGGACTGCTTCCAGGTAGACAAATTCATCACAGGCGCGGCTCAATAGGGGATGCGTGACAGCCCGCGGCCCAATGCCCAGGGTATAGCGCCCATATTCGCGCAGCTTGTTCACCAGCGGGCCAAAGTCGCTATCGCCCGAGACGATGGCAAAGGTTTGAATTTGGGTGCGGGTAATCGCGGTTTCGATGGCATCGAGCGCCATGCGGATATCGGCGCGGTTCTTGCCAGCGCGCACACTGTAGATCTGCACAAGATCCACAGCGTTGTTCATCAGGTCGTCGCGATAGCGGAAGAAGCGGCTCCAGTCACCATAGACGCGCGTCAACACCACCGGTCCGCGCGACTGGAGAAACTCCATCAGTGGGGTCAGCTCAAAATCGAGGAATTCCTGCTCTGCCCAAAGGGCAACATTTTCAAAGTCGATAAAGACAGCAATCTGGTTACTCATATTTGGTTACTCGTAAGAGTCTCCCTGCTATTTTTTGAAGTGCTTTCTCGCGCCGGCGAACAGGACACGGGGATCGGCGCACGACCAGTGGGAAGGTGCAGAGAAGGGAATACGGTTTGACAATAATCTACAACGACGATGTTCCAGAACGGTTCACGAAGGGGTGCAAGTAGGCATCAGCGGAGAATGGAAGTGCAGATTTTCGGCGTTGATCCTGCGGCACGGCTATGTGAATTGCCTCGCGGCAGTAACTGCCGCGGAATCAGTATGCGGACATTTTACCATAAAAGCGCGTTTCTCAAGGTGCGGCTCCAAAACGCAAACACATCGCAAACATAAAAGCAATGACATTCTTGCGTAATCTCTGTAGACTGGTAACTGCATTACAAAATGAACTCTTGTGCGGCGGATTGTTCCGCCCATGCAGTAAAAATATCTCTGGAGGAAAGAACAAACATGGCGAAGATTATTGGTATTGACCTGGGCACGACAAACAGCGTAGTGGCGGTGATGGAAGGTGGCAACCCTACTGTCATTCCGAATTCCGAAGGCAACCGCACCACGCCCTCTGTCGTCGCTTTTACCAAGAACGGCGAACGTCTGGTGGGCATTACTGCCAAGCGCCAGGCAGTTGTCAACCCCGAAAACACGGTGTATTCGGTCAAACGCCTCATGGGACGTCGTATTGACGATGCCGAGACGAAGAAGACCATGGGCATGACGCCTTATCAGATTGTCGAGGGACCCAACCACGACGCACGCGTCTCCATTCCGGCGAAGCAGAAAGTCTACACGCCGCAGGAGATTAGCGCGATGATTCTGGGCAAACTCAAGCGCGACGCCGAAGCCTATCTGGGCGAAGAAGTGAAGCAGGCTGTGATTACCGTCCCTGCGTACTTCAACGACAGCCAGCGCCAGGCAACCAAGGATGCCGGCCAGATTGCCGGTCTCGAAGTGCTGCGCATCATCAACGAACCGACCGCCGCGGCTGTGGCATATGGTTTGGACAAGAAGAATGACGAGCAGATTCTCGTCTTTGACCTGGGTGGCGGCACCTTTGACGTATCGGTGCTTGAAGTGGGCGATGGCGTCATCGAGGTCAAGTCCACCAACGGCGACACCCATCTGGGTGGCGACGACTGGGACGAGCGCATTGTGCGCTGGATGGTCGACGAGTTCAAGAAGGAACAGGGTATCGACCTCGGCCAGGATCGCCAGGCGCTTCAGCGTCTGCGTGAGGCGGCAGAGAAGGCAAAGATTGAGCTCACCCAAGTGACGCAATCGGAGATCAACCTACCCTTTATTACCGCCGACAGCACGGGACCCAAGCACCTGGTGATTACGCTGAGCCGCGCCAAGTTCGAGCAGCTGACTGCCGACCTGCTGGAGCGCTGCAAGCAGCCCTTCTTCAATGCCTTGAAGGATGCAGGCATTCAGGCGAAGGACTTGAAGGAAGTTGTGCTGGTGGGTGGTTCCACCCGTATGCCCATGGTGCAGGAACTTGTTCGCGGCATTACCGGCAAGGATGCACACAAGGGCGTAAACCCTGACGAAGTCGTGGCGGTGGGCGCCGCGGTGCAGGCAGGCGTGCTGGGTGGTGAAGTGACCGACCTGCTGCTGCTGGATGTGACTCCGCTCAGCCTGGGTTTGGAGACGATGGGTTCCGTGATGACAGTGCTCATCCCGCGCAACACGACAATCCCGACCAAGAAGACGGAGGTCTTCAGCACGGCAGCCGACAGCCAGACGGCGGTGGACATCCACATTCTGCAGGGCGAACGCCCCATGGCAAGCGGCAACAAGACACTGGGCAACTTCCGTCTGGATGGCATTCCCTCCGCCCCGCGCGGTGTGCCGCAAATTGAAGTGACCTTCGACATTGATGCCAATGGCATTCTGAATGTCGCCGCCAAGGACAAGGCAACCGGTCGCGAGCAGAGTGTGAAGATCACTGCTTCAACCAACCTGTCGACGGATGAAGTGGAGAAGTTGGTGCGGGATGCCAAGGCGAACGAAGCTGATGACTTGAAGCTGCGCGACCTTGCCGAAGCACGCAACGCCGCCGACAATCTGCTCTATGTTACCGAAAAGTCGCTGCGCGACCTGGGCGACAAGGTGCCCGTCAACGACCGCGGCCAGATCGAGCAGGTGATGGAAGAACTGCGTGGCGTGAAGGATGGTCAGGACCTGGCGCAGATTCGTCTGTTGACAGAGCGCTTGCAGCAAGCCAGCCATGCGCTGACCCAGCAGATGTATCAGCAGTCGGCCAATGGTGCCACACCCAACGGCACAGGGGAGCCCGGTCAGGGCCCCAGCAACGAGGATGAGGTCGAAGGTGAATATC
>JAHBVH010000008.1 GCA_019637645.1 Caldilineaceae bacterium | reverse complement strand
GGTAGAGTTATTTCGCTGCGCGGGGCGGTTACAGTGCCCAGTCGTGCTGCATCTCGATGTACCCTATTTGCCCGATGCCCAAGGCAAGCCGGTCTATCAACCGGTTTGGTATGGCGGTGGCGCCGAGCCATTGGAACGCACCTTGCAAGCCTGTCCCGATACCATTTTCATTGGTCATGCCCCTGGTTTCTGGCGCTTTCTCAGTGGTGATGAAGCGACGGAAAGGGCCGTCTATCCCCAAGGGCCGATCCAACCGGGTGGCCGTCTCCTCACGCTCTTGGATCAATATCCTAATCTGTGGGCCGACCTCTCGGCGGGCTCTGGCTTGGGGGCGCTCCAGCGCGATCCAGCCTTTGCACGAGATTTTCTGATCCGCTACGCTGACCGGCTGCTCTTTGGCCGAGACAACAACGGCAACAACCTACAAACTTTTCTAACCAGCTTGGCCCTCCCTGGCGAAGTCGCCGCCAAGATCGGCTACCAAAATGCCCAGCGACTCGTTCCCCGGTAAGCGATTTCGCTGGGGTTGCGTCAGACTGAAGCTTTCGTGAGAGCAGACAGATTTTGGGAAATCTGTCTGCTCTCACGAAAGCCTTTTCTACCAGTCGCTAAGGACTTTCTTGGTGATTTCGCAACCTATTTGGCAACCAAGGTCATCGCGCTGCGTTGGCTCTGAAAGGCTCGGTTCAGCGACGAGAGGATGGCCTTGATCGAAGCGCGCTCAATGTTGGTATCGGTGGCGGCCCCAAAGAACTTGGCCCCCGATGGCGTTTGGATCTGAATGTACGCAATCGCCTCGGCCTCGGAGCCATGCCCAAGCGAGTGTTCGGCATAGGTAACGAGCTGAAAGTCGGGCACCAACTCCTCTTTGAGCGCCACCATAAAAGCGTCAATCGGGCCGTTGCCAATCGCGGTCACTTCGTGGGTGATACCATCGACCGCCAACTTGGCGGTACACTCAACCCCTTCCTCGCCATGGCTTTGACTCCGAAACGCCAGGAGTTGGAAAGGCGTCGCGGCGTCCAGGTAGCTCCGGGTAAAGGCTTGATGGATCTGTTGGGGTGTCAGCTCTTCGCCACGGGCGTCGGCCAGATCATTGATGATCTTGCCGAACTCGACATGCATGGCCTTGGGCATGGCAATCCCAAATTCATTTTCCAGAATATAGGCCACACCGCCTTTGCCCGACTGGGCATTGATCCGAATAATCGCTTCATAGCTGCGCCCCACATCTTTGGGATCAATAGGCAAATAAGGGACTTGCCAGAGCGCCCCCGGTGTCGGATCTTGGGCGCTCATCCCCTTTTTGATGGCGTCCTGATGAGAACCAGAGAACGCTGTAAAGACCAGATCACCCGCATAGGGATGCCGTTCATGCACCTTCATCCGCGTCACCCGTTCATAGACTGCGCGCACATGGTTGATGTCACTGAAAGCCAGGCCCGGATCGACGCCTTGGGTATAGAGGTTTAGCGCCAGGGTAACAATATCGACATTGCCAGTGCGTTCGCCATTGCCAAAGAGGGTTCCTTCCACCCGATCCGCGCCAGCTAACAGCCCCAACTCGGTGGCGGCCACACCGGTGCCGCGGTCGTTGTGGGTGTGCAAACTAATGATCACACTGTCACGTTCCCGCAGGTGGCGACAGAACCACTCAATCTGGTCGGCGTGGACATTGGGGGTAGCCACTTCGACGGTCGCTGGCAGATTCAGAATTAGCTTATTTTGCGGCGTTGGCTGCCAAAGATCCACCACCGCTTCACAGATTTCCAAGGCAAAGTCAAGCTCGGTGGCCGAGAAGCTTTCGGGTGAATATTGGAGGATGATCGCGGTTTCTGGCACCGTGGGCACTAAGCTTTTGATCAACGCCACCCCATGGACGGCAATCGCTCTAATTTCGGGTTTGGTCATGCCAAAGACAACGCGGCGTTGTAGTTCCGAGGTCGAGTTATAGATATGGACAATGGCGCGCTTGACGCCATGTAGCGCTTCAAAGGTGCGGTGAATGAGGTGATCGCGTGCTTGGACCAACACCTGAATTGTCACATCATCGGGGATCAAGCCATCCTGGACCAAGCGGCGCAGGAAATCAAATTCGATCTGGGACGCAGCCGGAAAGCCAACTTCAATCTCTTTAAAGCCTAATTCCACCAGGAGCTGAAACATCTCTACCTTTTGGGCTACGCTCATGGGGATGGCCAGGGCTTGGTTCCCATCGCGCAGATCGACACTACACCAAATGGGTGCATAGTCAATGGTGCGTGAAGGCCATTGGCGGTCGGGTAGATCAATTGGGGGGAAAGGCCGATATTTGGTTATCAGCCCCTTTTGCATGCCTACTGGCACTGGTGCTCCGCCATTTTTGCTAGCAAGGCTAGGCTTTTCTGTTGATGCACCATGCATGGCACCATTGGCAAAGCCGTTGGCTTGCTGACTCTCCCCACTTGCGATGGTCATGACTAGTTCCTCTCTACGCTTATGCTCATTGAGGCCAAACCGAATGATTTGGCGGCAAGAATAAAATCATACGATTTACGCAGTCTCAGACCTGGCAGGTTTGTTAAACCTGTCAGGTCTCTGGTCACGCTGATCAACGGCGTAACTGCTATCAAATAAAAAAGAGCCCTCTCACTTGAGAAGGCTCTTTGTTCCACCGTAACGGTCGTCACAGGGGCGACTAGCGCCCGTACCCACCCAAGCACAAATTGCCCTCTGTAAGCAGAAGGCTAAGGCTAAGAAGGCTAAGGCTTAATGGACGACTAAAGTTGCACATGGTCTAGTTGAATGATGATAATCACGATAGGTACAGTTATCGCTTACGGCCATAGCTCACACGGCTCGATGCGCATGGCCGATCTATACCATACCATAGGCGTGTAAATTTGCCAAGCGCTCTCCATCAAAATTTGCATTTTATCTCTGCCGTTGTGCAGTAAAATGCAAAGAGCATTATCCCTCATCAGGCTGATGAGCGTATTAAGCCGCACTTGCCAAAACCCGCACTTGGCAATCCTCGCGCGTTAAGGCTTCGGGGCGAAGGGCGAGGCCAAGGCCCGGACGGTGGGGGGCCTGCATCCGGCCATTTTCGACAACAAAGGCATGATCCACCAGATCCAAATAGAAACCGAGCGTATAGGCCCGGACAATTTCTTGCATCCAGGTGTTAGTGCAGTGAATGGCAAGATGTAAGGCAGCGGCCAACGCCACCGGCCCGGTACAATCATGGAAGATCACGCCCATGTTGTTGGTTTCGGCCAGGTTGGCGATCTTGCGCGCTTCGGTAAAGCCACCGGCCCACACCACGTCGGTCATCACGACATCACAAGCGTCGGCGCGGATCAACTCTTCGACGGCATAGCGATTCATGAGCAACTCGCTGGCACAGATCGGCGTACGGGTGGATTCGCGCAATTTCGCCAAGGTGCGTGGGTTGTCGGGCTTCATTAAATCTTCCAGCATGGCTGGCTGATAGGGTTCCAGTGCTTCGGCAATGCGGCGTGCCGGTTGCAACGCCCAATAGCCATGGCCTTCCAAGATCACATCCATCTCTAGCCCCACAGCGTCGCGAATCTGTTTCCAGGGACGCAAGCCTTGATCGATCTCTTGCCAAGAGATCGTCTGCCCACGATTGCTCAGGGCAAAGGGATCAAAGGGCCAGATCTTCATGGCTTTGATCCCCATCGCCAGCAGTGATTTGGCAAGTTCCCCAGCATCTTCGTGCCAGGCTTCATAGTCGCGATAGAGGCTGGCGACTTGTGCCGCTTGGGTGCGCCGTACCCCAGGCGTGCCTTGGGCATAGCCAGCCGAAGCGCAGGTGTTATAGACGGGTACCCCTGCTGGATGGCTGCTGCCGCCCAGCAATTGCCAGACGGGCTGACCGGTATGCTGACCAAAGATATCCCACAAGGCGACATCGACTGCCGCCAGACAGCGCATCTCCAATCCTTTATTGCCATAGACATGCGAGCCATCATAGGCGCGCCGCCAGAAGGCTTCGATCTGCAATGGGTCGCTGTCCAGCAACATGGGCGCCAGCACTTCTTCCAGATAGGTTGCGACCGTGCGCGGGGTGTAATAGGTTTCGCCAAGACCGACAAGGCCGCTGTCGGTCTGTAATTCAAGTAACGTAATATTCGGGAAGGTGGCAAAGTTAATCGTGCGAATTTGGGTAATTTTCATAAGTTTTCACTGGTTTGCGCTAGACGTAGCATACTGTTTTGCCAAAGTATTGGCCAACTGATAGGCCCGGATCAATCGTTTCGGCGGGACATCGGGCTGGACAAAGTGACCGGTACAAAAGATAAAGCCGCCACCAGGAGCATAGATCTGGAAGCGCTGGGTGATATACTCATCCAGCGCTTCCCCATCGTAGCGATAGAGGCCATCTACCACATCCAGCGCACCATAGATGACCAATTGATCGCCATATTGGTCCTTGATCGTCTGGGGGTCCATCCCCGAGCTTTCCTGAATGGGATGAACGAATTCGTAGCCCATCGCCACAATGTCATCCATGATCTGCATCATATAGCCATCACTATGGAGCATGACCAACAGGCCACGCGCCTTGGCATGGTGGACAACGCGTTCGGCATAGGGGCGGATCATGCGTCGCCACATCCGCGGGGAAAAGAGCATGGTCTCGTTGCTGCCCCAATCATCAGAGAGCGTGATCATATCAACGCCCGTCGCGGCACAGTTATCGACCAACCCACAGAGCCAATCGGCATACCGGTCGAACCAAGCCATCATCAAAGCGGGTGATTGGCCCAGATTGAGCCAACAATTTTCAATGCCGAGAAAGCTGCTTGTCCCTTCGACAATGCCCCAGAGATGGGCGCGGATCAGCCGCTTGCTGCCATACCATTCCACGGCTTCGGCCACATTGACACCGGCAAAGTCATAGTTCCAGGCCGTATGGGTGACCCACTTTGGATCGCGCGGATCTTCCAACGGGATGGCGGCCAACGCCGTTACGTCGAATTTGCGGCCAAATTGGTTGGGATAGGGGACAAAGCCCGCAAAGAGATCGATATTGAATTCATCGAGAAATTGCTCGCGCGAGCCATAGTCGGCGGCCAACATCTCGATAAACTGCTTTTGGTAGAGCATGCAATCCAGCGGTGTCCGATCCACTGGCAGCCGGTTGATCGTGGCGAGGACCCGTTCTTTTCCGTTCACAGGTGGCCCTTTCTAGCTGTCGGCGATGACCACTTTAACGACGACCTTTTTAACCGGTTGCGGCTCGTTAACGGCAATCCCAGGCATGTGAGCATCTTGTGGCATGAAAATGGTAAACATCCCAGCGGGCAAGAGCACAAAGCTCCCTGCTCCTTCGGCGGGCACATAATCTTTGGCAGCATCATAGGCCCCGGCTGTCAGTTGTTCCAAGTTCGCAAAACCCATGTGCTCCACCCCCTTGGCCACATATTGGACATCCAAATATTGGCGATGAGCCTCCCAAAAGCCTTGGGCACGGGGCTTCGTATTATATTCCTGCACCAGCGCAAAAACCCGGTTGCCATCGATCTCGACCTTGCCCGGTTCCGTATTTTCTAGATCGGTATTCTGCAAATAATCAAACGCAGCTTGTAGACGCGCCGCTAAACCGGCATCCCCGGCAATCGTGGAGAGCAGATTTGGGTAAAAGCCCGCTTGCACATTCTTGAGTTGATCAATAATCATCGTTTTCCTCGCCATTCATTTGCGTTGAGTCACTGCCTAAATAGGGTTCATGCGCGATTATACCATGCCCCTCGCCAAAGCGCATGTGCTTTTTTCGGGATATCATCTGTTTTTTTGAGATATTCGGTGAAGCGCATTTTGGGTTTCGATTTGACGGAAGGATAAACTCTCGCTACAATCGAGAGTAGCGCGGGTCCGACAAGCCTAAGTCTGGCAAGACAAAGAACGAGGAACAATGGAGAATTCGCAAGCGTATGGCCCCGGTTTCGCCCAAGTCTATAATCGACGTTGGACAGGCTTTGCACAGCGCATCGCTCCTTTTTTATTTGATTTCTACACGAGAACGCCGGTAGCACACACCCATCAAACCGTCCTCGATCTTTGCTGTGGCACCGGCCAAATTGCCCGCTACTTTTTAGAACGCGGCTATCAGGTTGTGGGATTGGATCTTTCTGCGCCCATGTTAGCCCTTGCGCAAGAAAATACCCAGCCCTATCTGGACAGCGGGCAGGTGCGCTTTGTCCAGGCCGATGCTACCGACTTTAGCCTAGATGAACAATTTGGCCTCGTCCTCGCCACCTTTGATGCGCTGAACCATCTGCCTGATTTACCGGCGCTCCGCCAATGTTTTGCTTGCGTTGCTGCGGTCTGTGCCGGCTACTTTATCTTCGATCTAAATACCCGCATTGGCCTGCGCCGGTGGAATAATATTGAAGTCGATGATCGCGACGAAGATATGACCATTGTCAACCATGGCATCTATGATGTTAGCAGCGAACGGGCTTGGATGAAGGTCACGGGCTTTATTCGCAATGCCGCCGGCCTCTATGAACGCTTTGAACAAACCGCCTATAACACCCTCTTTGCCATGCATGAGGTCAGAGCAGCTTTGTTGGAAACAGGCTGGCAAACGGTCTACTTTGCGCGGTTCCAAGATTTGACAACCCCACTGGCCGATCCCGAAACTGAGGCCCGTGTCTTTGTCGTTGCCCACCAACAGCCCGTGCCTGTGCGATAGCGAAGCCACCGAAACCCCCGCTTTGAGAAGCCTCCTACTGAATTACCCCGCTAACCCAGCCATACTGTAGCGGCGTTTGATTGAATTGGATTCTGTAGAATAGAAGTTACGCACTTGGAGCAGAGCGGACAGAATTTGGCGTTGGCGGTTGTGGGGACCACAGAGCCAACGGGATACAAGCTCGCTCGTCGCCCAGCCAACTGCGTAATACCGAGAAGAAAGGAAAGCTTCATGAAAAGCTTGCGCTTGCTCCTTGGCTTGGCTAGCTTGTTCGGCGGCTTGGCAGCTTGTTCGTTTTCCGGGCTACCCTCAGTAACGTTGCCACGCGCGGCCACGGCCACGCCAGAACAAATCGTCGCAGCCACCGCTACTTTATTGACCCCAGCGACACCCACAAGTTTAGGCGCGTCGCCGATTACGGCAACTGTGCCGCTGACGACCATTACACCTGCGACAACCACCGCCGCGCTCACCCCAACGACCCCAGCCACCGACAGCGCCGTGCGCATCTTGGTGCCGACCGCCACGCCCGCCCCGGCGGCCACGGTTGCTCTTGCCGTTCCGCCCGCGGATGCCGCTAGTGCTCGTTTACAAGTGCCGGAAGGCTTTGCCGTGCGCATCTTTGCCCAAGGGATCGGCACCCCACGGCTCATGACGGTTGGCCCTGACGGGCTGCTCTATGTAGCTGATATTGACGGCAATCGGGTGGTGCGCTTACCCGATACCGATGGTGATGGCGTGGCTGATGCGCTGGCGATCGTGGTCGAAGATCTCGCGGGTGCGCATAGCGTTGAATGGTTTGAAGATTGGCTCTATGTGGCTGGCAGCAACCAGATTGAGCGCATGCAAGACGCCGATGGCGATGGCATTTTTGAAAGCCGCGAGGCGATTGCCGATCTCCCCGCCCCGGTCGGTCACCGCACGCGTACCTTGCACTTTGGCCCCGATGGGAAACTCTATGTCACAGCAGGTTCAAGCGGCAACAATGAGCCAGAAAGCGACCCCCGCCGCGCGGCCATCATGCGCCTGAACCCTGATGGATCTATCCCCGACGATAATCCCTTTGTCGCCGATCGCAATGCCCAGCGGCATCCCCTGTGGGCGGAAGGCTTGCGCAACAGTGTCGATTTCTTATTCTTGCCCGATGGTCGCTTATGGGCCAACCACAATGGTAGCGACATGCTTGGCGATGATCTGCCGCCGGAGGAGATTGTCATTGAAGTGACGCGTGGGCAGCACTATGGTTGGCCCTATTGCTACACGCCAACGCTAGGCGCGACACCGCCCAATACGGTGGAGGTACGCGATGAGCGCGTGGCGTTAAATCCGGCGCTCCTCCCCGACTGTAGCCAAGCGGTTCCAGCCCGCTTTACCGATCTCGCCCATCAGGCCCCGTTGGGGATGGCGCAGTATAACGCCACGGCCTTTCCCGCGGCCTACCAGGGCAATCTCTTTGTGGCCTACCATGGCTCCTGGAACAGCACCGCGCCACGTGATTGCAAAGTGCAGATGATCGTCGTGCGCGAGGGCGCGCCCGTGGAAAGTCAGCCCTTCTTGACGGGCTTTCGCGACAGTGAAACGGAAAATTGTGGTCGGGCCTGGGGAAGACCAGCCGGGGTAGCAGTTGGCGTCAACGGCGAATTATTTGTCAGCGACGACCAAAATGGCAATATCTATCGGATTGTCTATACCGGCCCATAATCGATCCTGGTGCGACCAACGAGCCGACCGATTGGGAAAACCGGTCGGCTCGCTTTGTGTAAGTCCGAACCGTTATTACGCTTTTGCTCACCCTAGCAACTCTTGGTATGATTACGGATATGGTAGCAAAAAATAGTCATATACCTGATCCTGCGACAATTCCCGAATTTGGTGAATCGCTCTATACGCTTCTGCATGCCGCTCCGGTAGCCATGGTTGTGGTCAATCGCGCGGGGCTGATCCTGCTGGCCAATGCCAAGTTTGCTCGCTTATTTGGCTATACGCTAGAAGAATTGCGCCAGGAGATGATCGAGGTGCTACTGCCCGAGAGTCTACGGCAGGTGCATGTCCAGCATCGCGAGCAGTTCAACCAGTCACCCCATGTGCGCGCCATGGGTGTTGGCTTTGATCTGGTAGGCCGCCATAAAAATGGTACCCTGATCCCCATTGAGGTGGGCTTGGGCTATGGGCGGCTCCGCAATGAAATTGTGACCCTCGCGTCGGTCATTGATATCTCCTTGCGGAAACAGACTGAAGCCATTTTAGAAGCACGCGTACAGGAGCGTACTGCCGAGTTGGAACGTCGCCGCCAAGTGGCCGATGGCTTACGCGATATTCTGACCTTGATCAATTCCCATGCATCCTCGGAGACGATATTGCGCCGGATTGTGGTGCAGGCCGTCGAGGTATTAGGCGCACAAGCTGGTGCCATTTGCCAGTTGCACCACCGAGATGGTGTATTACATATCAAACAGTGTTATAATTTGGATATCACCGTGGCGGCCTTACAGTTGATGGCCGGTGCGATTGATACGCCAATCTACCAAGTTCTAGAGACACGCCAGCCGGTGATCAACATGGCCGCGGTTGGCGATGCAACAGAGCCTGATGGCCCCAACACAGTACAAGCTTGGCTAACGGCCAATCAATACCATGCCTTGTTGGCCGCGCCGTTGTTGGTACGGGATGAGATCTATGGCACCTTGGTACTCTTCTATGCAGCCCATACCACAGCCCATACTACGGTGACGCAAGAGAAAGTCGATCTTTTGAGCACCTTCTGCGTCCAGGCCGCCTTGGCCATTGAAAATGCACGGCTCCATGATCAGATCGAGCGTAATGCGGTGGCCGCCGAGCGCAATCGCATTGCCCATGATCTCCACGACTCCGTAACACAGACCTTATTTTCGGCCAGCATTATTGCCGATGTATTGCCCAGACTTTGGCAGCGTAACCAACGGGAGGCCGAACGGCGGTTGCATGAATTACGCGAATTGACGCGCGGGGCGCTGGCCGAAATGCGCACCTTGCTGCTCGAATTGCGTCCGCAGGCGTTGATCAACGTGGCGCTTACGGATCTGCTCCATCAACTGGCCGAGGCTGTCGGGGGGCGTTCCCGCGTACCCATTACGGTCACGATTCAGGGCGAAGAAGATCTACCGGTCGAAGTGCGGATTGCTTTTTATCGGATCACACAAGAAGCATTGAATAATGTTGCCAAGCATGCCGAAGCAACGCAAGCAACGCTCTTTTTGAACATGACGGCTGACAAAGCAGAACTTTTGATCCAAGATAATGGCCGCGGCTTCCTGCCCGGTATCATCACTGGCAACTGTTTAGGACTTAACATCATGCGTGAACGGGCGGAAGAGATCAGGGCCCAGTTGGCCATTCAAAGCCAACCAGACCAGGGCGCGCTTGTTCATGCCATTTGGCACAGGCCGGAGCAATCATGAGCATCTTAGGAAAATCCGCGACCAATGAAATCCCCATTCGCGTCTTAGTCGTCGATGACCAAGCTGTCGTGCGCAGCGGTCTATCTGCCTTTCTCTCTATTTTTGACGATCTGACGCTGGTAGGGGAGGCCAACGATGGGGCCAAGGCCGTCAACCTCTGTGGTCAACTCCGCCCCGATGTCGTCTTGATGGATCTGGTGATGCCCAACATGGATGGCGCGGAGGCAACGCTAGCCATTCGGAAGCATTATCCACAGATTCAAGTCATCGCGCTGACTAGCTTCAAAGAAGATGATTTGGTCAAACGGGTTTTGGAAGCTGGCGCGATTGGTTACTTGCTCAAGAATGTTTCGGCAGATGAATTGGCCGATGCGATTCGCGCCGCCTATGCCGGACGGCCAACCCTAGCGCCCGAAGCAACGCAAGTGCTCATCCGCCAAGCGCGCCAATCCGCCTTTACCCAGCCCGGCTTCGACCTAACCGAACGGGAGCGCGAAGTGCTCGTCCTCATGGTCGATGGGCTTAACAACAGCGAAATTGCGGACCGGCTCATCATTAGCCGCTCCACTGTCAAATTTCATGTGAGCAATGTGCTGTCAAAATTACAGGTTTCTAGTCGTATGGAAGCCATTGGCTACGCGATTAAACATAAGTTAGTGCCAAGTTAGTACCGTGTTTATAAAGTTAGAAGTTACGCAGTTGACTGGCGTGACCAGAGACCTGACAGGTCTTGTCCAAGTGCGTAACCCCTAAAAGTTTTTGGCATGCGGTGTGCGTACCGCCCTGATGAAGGGTAAGAAAATGTTACGGTATATGTTGATCACCCGGCCATACAAAACCCTGAATCAACACAGTCGTTAGGGGAACGAGATCAGGAAATACGCACTTCTGAGCGCCATTCCCCTTTCCCCTCTCCCTAAGCTGCCCGCTATCACTCAAAACCAAAGGAGCTCCCTGTGAAAATTGAGCGTATCAAGCCCTTTCTTGTTGATCGCTTCCTGCTCGTGCGCGTCTATACCGATGAAGGGATCGTTGGCAACGGCGAAGCCGGCCTCTGGGCCCATCATAAAACGGTCTACACCGCCATTGAAGAGTTAAGCGATTACTATGTCGGCAAAGATCCCCGGCAAATTGAGCATCACTACCAAGTGGTCTCGCGCAATACCCACTTTATGGGCGCAGTGCTCAGCGCAGCCCTGAGCGCGATTGATGTGGCCCTCTGGGATATTTTGGGCAAATCGGTCGGCCTGCCGGTCTATCAACTGCTGGGCGGGAAATGTCGCGACAAGGTCAAAGTCTTTGCCAATCTCAGTGGCAAGACCGTGGATGAATTTGCCGAAAATGCGGTCAAGGCCGTCGAGGCTGGCTATGTTTCCTTGCGGGCTATGCCTTTCCTACCCGATTTTGAGAAACAGCGCCCCACCCAGGTCATTGGCAATGCCGTGAAGATCGTTGAGGCTATTCGCAGCGCGGTCGGCTATGAAATCGATCTGGGGGTTGAAATCCATCGCAACTTGCGCCCCGAAGAGGCGATTGCCCTAGCCAATGAGCTATATACGCAGCGGATTCTCTATTACGAAGATCCGCTCGCTCCCGAAAGCAATGAAGCGCTTGAATATGTGGCGCGCCACGTCAACTTGCCCATTGCAACGGGTGAACGCTTCTATAGCATCTATCAATTCAAAGATTTGGTAGATCGCAAAGTCGCCAGCTTGATTCGGCCCGATCTGTCATTAGCGGGCGGCTACAGCCAATGTCGCAAGATTGCAGGCATGGCCGAAGCGGCCTTTGTGGGCATCTTCCCCCACTTGATGGGAAGCCCCTTTAATATTGCGGCCTTTGTCCAATGGGACGCCGCAACGCCCAACTTTGTGCTCCATGAAAACCTGACTGGCGTCGATATGTTCAATGATATCCTCGATCATCCACCCCAACGGGAAGGCGGCTATATCGTCGTGCCCGACCGGCCTGGGATCGGGGCGGAAATTCTCGAGGACAAGCTAGCCCAATACCCCTACCGTCCGGCGCGTATTACGGGCCATTTTCATGCCGATGGGTCGGTCGCGCATTAGACAGAGGACAGTGGGACAGAGGACAGTGGGACAGAGGACAGTACATGTCTCAAGTCTCTAGGTTCTGTTGGCAGGTTAGCCACTGAGGCGGCGTTGCGCGGTTAGCAACGGGTTTCAACCCGGCAAAATTGCAATGTCAACAGAAATAGAAGTTACGCACTTGGACAAAACCTGTCAGGTCTCTGGTCGTACCAACCAACTGCATAAGTCCTAAGAAACTAATCTCCAGTCTCCAAGAAAGCAGGAAAGCGATGCAGGGAACAACGGATCGGGTGGCGATTGTGACCGGCGGCGGGCAGGGCATTGGCGGGGCGACAGCGCGCCGGTTGGCCCAAGCGGGGGTGCGAGTCTTACTTGCCGATTTTGATGAAGAGGCCGCCCAAGCAAATGTGGCGCGGATTGAACAAAGTGGCGGGATAGCCGCACAGCTCAAGACGGACGTTTCCCAAGCGACTGAGATTGAAGCGATGGTCGCGCACGCGGTGGACTTATGGGGACGCTTGGATATCCTCGTGAACAATGCGTGGCGCGGCAAAGAGCGCGATGGGAACGCAGTCACCTTGACCGAAAGTGCGTGGGAATACGCGATGAATGTGATGGTCAAGTCCCACTATCTGGGTGCGAAATATGCCGTGCCACATTTAGCCAAAGCCGCCGAGCAATATGGCAGCAGTTGTAGTATTGTCAATATCTCTTCGGTGCACGGGCTGATGATGGCCGAACAATCATTGGCCTATGAAGGGGCCAAGTCCGCGGTCATTGGCATCACCCGGCAAATGGCCTGTGACTTTGGGCCGTTGGGGATCCGGGTCAACGCCATCTGCCCTGGGCATATTATGACCGAAGGGCTGAAGCGCCATTGGGAGAAAAACCCTTCATTTTTCCCCTTCTTCGAGCAACAATATCCCCTGCGCAAGGTCGGCACGCCCGAAGATATTGCGAATGCGGTGAACTTTCTTTGCTCGGCAGAAGCCGGTTTTATTACGGGCCATACCCTTGTCGTTGATGGTGGCCTCACGATCCAGCTTCAAGAAAATCTCAGTATCCGTCTGGCGCGGTTCTATCACGACCACCCCGAGATGCAACTACCAACATAATGAGTAGCGGACGCGGATAAACGCGGAAGAACGCGGATTTTTATCCGCGTCCGCATGCTGTTCGCGCAAACTAGCGAGAAGGCACCCCCAGCCTGGCGATGCTCAGGGGAGATCAATGATCACTTTGATCACTTGATCCTGATAGGCGGCATTCATGGCATAGGCAGCCGGGGTTTGGGCCAAGGGGAAGCGATGGCTCACCATGCCCGTGAGATCGATCTTGCCTGCGGTCGCCAGGTGAATGGCACGCGGATAGGTGTGTTTCATCCGGCGGGCCACGCGCATGGTCAACCCTTTGCGCCGAATCGTCGAATGTTTAACAGTCATCCTGTCATCACCGGGGATGCCCACCAGGACCAGGCGACCGCCCAACCGCGCCACATCCGCGGCCCATTGCACCGAGTGATCGGCCCAAGCCGCCTCTATCGCCACATCGACCCCCCGCCGTTGGGTGGCGGCCAGCACAGCTTGCACGGGGTCTTGTTCGGTAAAATTGATCGGTATGGCCCCATAGCGCGCGGCTAGGTCCAAACGCCAAGCAAATTGATCGACGACAAAGACGGGATCGGCCCCCGAGAGCTTGGCTAATTGGAGTAGGTAGAGACCAATGCAACCCGCGCCAAAGATGACCACACGGTTGGCGACCTGAAGCTTTGCCAGATCAATGGCATGAATGGCAATCCCCAATGGCTCCAGCAAGGCGGCGCCCGCATCGTCAATCGTAGCAGGAATGGGGAAGCAGGTGTGTGCGGGCATGATCATCGCTTCACAAAGGCTACCATCATCAGGATAGGAGCCGCAAAAATGGAGTCGGTGACAGAGGTTAGGATGGCCCTGTTCACACATTTCACAACGGCCACAGGGCTGGGCCGGATCAACCGCCACCCGTGTCCCTGGCTGCAACGGCTGGAAGTTACCATCATAGGCATCGGAACCAACCGCGGCAACCACAGCCGCAAATTCATGGCCGAGAATAATCGGATGCGTTGGCACAACTTCACCAATCCGCCCATCGATATAGTTGTGTAAATCACTGCCACAGAGCCCCACCGCAGTAACGCGCAGAAGCGCCTCGCCAGGGCCGGGCGGCGCAGGGTAGGGCACCTGTTCCACGCGTAGATCGCGCGGGCCATGTAAACGAACAGCAGTCATCGGCGCGGGCATTGAATTTTCCTCACTAAATTCCCTGACATTAGGCCCTGCTTACCAGGTGCAATAGCCACCATCCACGACCAGATCGTGGCCAGTCATAAAATCCGAGGCTTCCGCAGCCAAGTAGACAACGGCCCCTTGCAATTCGGTCACTTCGGCCATACGCCCCATGGGGGTCATGCCCATCCAGACGGGCATCATCGCTTGGCCCTGGGGCGTTTGAAGCAGATCATCGACCAAGCTCGTGCGGGTGTAACCAGGACTAATACAGTTGACGCGAACCCCGCGGCGCGCCCATTCGGCGGCCAAGCTGCGTGTCAAGTGGATCACCCCAGCTTTGGCGGTGTTGTACGCGGCTTGGTTTTGCGGCATGTTGACAATGCTGCCGGACATAGACGCCGTGTTGATGATCTTGCCGTAACCCGCGGGCAACATCACCTGGGCTTCGTATTTGGCACAAAGCCAAACCGCCGTGAGATCGAGGTCGATCACCTTACGCCACTGGTCGAGGATCATGGTTTCGGCAGCTTGCCAGAGCCCAATGCCCGCGTTGTTGACGCCAATCGTCACTTTGCCCCACTTTTTCAGCACAGTGCTTACCATGGTCTGCACTTGTGCTTCATCGGTCACATCCGCGGCCAGCGCAATGGCATCAATCCCTTTTTGTGCCAATTCGTGGGCAACGGCATCGGCACGCGCTTGAACGAGATCAACCACGGCAACCGCCGCGCCAGCTTCACCCAAAGCATGGGCATAGCCGCGACCAATGCCCTGACCACCCCCGGTTACCAAGGCCACGCGGCCCTCAAGGCGGAAGCGATCTAGGATAGATTTTGCAGTCAACACAGGGTCAGCCATAGCACGGTTCCTTCTTGATTGGTGAGACAGCGAGCGTAGTAGAAAAATTGTATCATTGGGTCGTAAGCGTAGAAGCGTTGTGGTGGCAACGTTGGCGCGGGCATGTGGGCAGCCGTTCTAGCGCAGCAACGACTCCTCCGGCTCAGGCGTCTCGGGGAGCGGTGCAGTCAATTGTACCGACGCCGAGGCATCCATGGTCAATAAGGTCAACAGCCACTGCGTTTCGGGGTTGCTTGCTAGGATCACGACGACAATGACGGTCAGGGGAATGGCAAGGATAAAGCCAAGTGGCCCTAAAACCCAAGACCAGAAGATCAAGGAGGCCAACGCAACCGCGGGGGCTAAATTAAGTCCTTGAGCCATGAGTGACGGGGCCAAGACATTTTCAATGGCAACATTGATGATCGTAACACCGAGAACAACGAGTGCGCCCCAGAGAAGGCCCGATTCAGCGAGCGCTAAGAGCGTGGGGGGCAGGGCCGCAATGGCTAGGCCGACATACATGACAAAGCCAAAGAAGAAAGCCATGAGTCCCCAGAGCAAGGCTAGATCGACGCCCAGAATCAACAGCCAAATGGTGATACCGATGGCGACAATCAGGTTGACACGCACGCGAATGGTAAAGAAATGGGCGACCCGTTGGGTAACTTGGATCACTTGGGCAGAAAGAAAGTTGGCCGGCCCCCATTCACGTTCTAATCGTTCAGAGAGATGCGTTGTTTGAAGCAAGAGAAAAACGGTGACAACCAACACAAAAAAGCTTGTAAAAAGGAGGGAGACCAAATTGGTGAAAAGGATAGTCGCGTTACTAAAGAGAAATTGGCGGTTAAGAATTTCCTGGCTGATCAACGTCGGCGCGTCGATGTCAAAGATGCGAAGCCATTCTTCAAAGTAGCTCCGTTGGCTCATCAACTGATTGGTATAAAAGAATAAATTACTGCGCAACTGTTCAATGGAGATCCAGAGCAGCCCGATCAGACCGACCCCTAGCAAGGTAACACCACAAACCATAATCGAGACTGTCAGCCAAGTCGGAATCCCCCGCCGGAGGAGCCAGCGGTAGGCGGGGTAGAGTAGGACCGCAAGAAAGAGCGCCAAGAGCATCGGACTGAGGATCGAAGAGGCGGCACGCATTCCGGCCACAATGACGACTAGACTAGCACCCATGACGACTGGCCGGAATAAAGAGTTTTGTCTGATTGTATTCATGCCTTGCACTCAATCACTGTTCAGATAACTTGTGTCATGTGCGCATCAGGGCCCATGGGGTTGTTTCATCCAGTGGCGGCCATCTGCTGGAGTTCGGCAAGGTGACGCCGATCATGAGCAAGAAAGATTTGCAGATAGCCAAGCACCGTGAGGCGACCAAAGGAGGGATGATACCCCGTATAGGCTAGCGCGGCCGCGGGCAGGGCCTGGACAAACTCGATCACCACCTGCCGCGCGTCGGTCCATTGCTCCAGCGCCAACTGCAGATCACGCGTGGCAAATTCCGTCTCGGTGTCGAGATAGATGCCAAAAGTGGGCGTAGTACCAGCGGCAATCTGTTGGACGCGGGGCAACAAACAGGCCCGTTCGGTTGTGGCTAAATGCCAAGCAACCTGACGGAAGGACCATTGCGTAGGCGCGGGGCGCCATTCTTGTCGGCCAGCCACACTGGTAAAAAATTCGATCAGCTGGGCTTGCATGGCCAGGAGTTCCGCGGTGATCTGTGCGCGCTCTGCTTGGTAATCCATAACTGTTCCTATTGCCAAAACGGGGTATACGAACCAACGGTGCCAGTCGATCAGCACCTGCCACAGCGACAAATCTAGAGCTGTCAGGCTTTGAAACCTGACCGCTCTTCGGTGGTAAACCGGCCTATGTACGTAAGTCTTATGCGCTGTAGAAATTAAAGGTTCGCAGCACGCTGTGATCGGCTAAGTTTAGAAAACGAACCCTGTACAGTATAATCAGCTCCGATCAATCTGTCTAGTAACAAAAGGGAGAAAAGGCTTTCAACGATGAGTGAGCAAACAACACCACTGGTTGGTATCATCATGGGGAGTAAGTCGGATTGGGAAACCATGCAACAGGCCGCCATCACCTTGCGCGATTTTGGCGTGCCCCATGAGTACCGCATTGTCTCGGCCCACCGCACGCCGGATTGGATGGTCGAGTATGCCCATACGGCAGCCGCGCGGGGGCTGGCATTGATCATCGCTGGCGCAGGGGGCGCGGCCCACCTGCCCGGCATGGTCGCGGGCCATACGCTGCTCCCCGTGATCGGGGTGCCGATTCAAAGTCGCGCGCTCAATGGTCTCGACTCCCTGCTCTCCATTGTCCAAATGCCAGCCGGGGTCCCCGTTGCCACCATGGCGATTGGCAAAGCGGGCGCGACCAATGCCGCACTCCTGGCCGTGGCGATCCTCGGTGCCACCCGCCCCGCCCTCCGCACAGCCCTACAGACCTTTAGAGAGGCGCGGGCCAAACAAGTTCGCGAAGAAATATTGGAGATCGAGGGGTAGCAACTGCGCCCAGCGCGGTCAAGTGTTCCAAACCTGACCGCGTCTTACGTTGGCGGTTGTGGGGATCACAGAGCCACCCCAATGACAAGGTCACGCTGGCGAACCGTGTGGCTGGCGCTTTTCGTTGTTAGCCGCGGCTTTTCACCCTGCTGCTCACACGCTCCCCGTCACCGTTGCCAAGCGCACGGGCTGGCCGGACTCGGCAGAGCGGGCAATGGCGACCAAGGCACGGACCGCAGCAAGGCCATCGTCGAGGGTCGCGCCCTGCTGGGGCGCGTCATGTAGAATCGTATCGGCAAAACCTTCGATCTGTAATTTGTAGGTATGCGCATCTTCGCCCAAGACGCGATGATACTGCCGATCTGCGGTGGAAAAACATTCGACAGAGCTGGCTTTGTGATACCAAGGTAAGTAGGCGCGGCCTTGGATGCTCCCCGCTTCGCCAAAGATCTGGAAGCCCTCTTCAAAATCGCCCCGGATCGGCACGATCAAGTCCAGATGCCCCACACTGCCGTCGGCAAAATCGACCGCCACAAACCAGCAGTAGGCATCAAACCGGTGGGCTGTCCGCGCATGGACTTGGACAAGCTCACCGCCAAAGAAACGCGCCGTATCGACCAAATGGCTGCCGTGGGTCAGGAGAAAATAGCGGCTCTTCTCTGCTTTGGGATTGCCCGCCGGTTTGCGAGCGTTGGCACTCACCAACGGGATCGGCTGGAGGTTATCAGTCATGGTATAACGATAGACGGAATCGTAGTACCACGCCTTGAGCGCCATCCGCTGCCCCAACTGTTCTTCAATAAATTGCTGGGCAAAGGCGAAACCGGGATCAAAACGTTTGTTGTTCCCGATCTGGAAAACCAATCCGCTCGCCTGTAATGGTTGGCGCAACGCTTCACATTCCGCGATCCCTACCCCCAATGGCTTTTCTACCAATACATGTTTGCCCGCCGCGATCGCCTGTTGGGCCAACGCCACATGAAACTGATCCGCCACGCCGATGATCACGGCCTCGATTGTCGGGTCAGCCAACATGGCATCAAAATCGGTATAGATCACTTGCGGCTGATGGATCGCGGCGGCCCGTTCCAATAGATCCGGGGCGGCATCACAGATCGCCACTAGCTCGGCATTGCGCGCCTTGCGCGTGGCCTCGAGGTGCGCCGCTTGGGCAATCGGGCCCGCGCCCAACACCCCAATGCGCAGCCGGTGTGCGTCTTTCGGTCGCATATCATTTCCTCTTTTTACGCTGAAATAAGGGACGCGGGATGGCGGGGCAGCCATCGCAATCGGATGATACCCAAAGCCACCATCCCCCGTAAAATAGACCCGGGCGCGCTGGCACGGCCCACTTGGCCCCCATCGCCGTCAATTTTCTCACCCACCTGGCACCACTAACACCCTTGTTGCCTCCCGGTTTTGCATTGTCAACACCTTCCATGCGCGGCCCATGCTCGAATACTGCGGTGCCACCCTTACCAAAACCGTGGGCGGCAAGGATCTCTACGACCAAGGCGGATGATAAGAGCTGACAGGTTTTCCAAACCTGTCAGCTCTCTCTGAACGTGACACGGCTCACGGTTTAATGCATTTGTGAGCCACCGGCGACGCTGATCGACAGCCCCGTCAGATAGGCTGCTTCGCCCGAGCCAAGAAAGGCGGCTGTCGCCGCCACATCGTTGACTTCGGCCATCCGCCCCAGCGGGGAAAGGCTGCTGGCACGCGCCACCATGGTCGCACGATGTTCGTCCTGCGTGGCCTGGACCGGGGCTAGCGCCGCGGCGAGATCATCAATACGCTCGGTCGCTACCAAGCTGGGGCAAATGGCGTTGACCGTAATGGCATGGGGAGCGAGTTCTTGGGCCAGGCTTTGGGTGAAGCCAATGACGGCAAACTTGGAAGCGCAATAGGCAGCATAGCGGGCCGAGCCGATTTTGCCCGCGGTCGAGGCAATGTTAACGATGCGGCCCCCGCGGTTGGCCGCCACCATCACCCGTGCCACGGCGCGACAACAGAGAAAGGTCCCCTTGCTGTTAATACGCTGGACGCGATCCCAATCGGCCTCTTCAAGTTCGATCACCGGCACGCGATCGCGGCCCGCGCGCGCCCCTGCGTTGTTGACCAGAATATCGACCGCCCCAAAGTGGGCCACCGCCTGATCAACCATGGCCTGCACCTGGTTGGCATCGCTAACATCTGCCACCAACCCAATGGCACGCCGCCCCAACGCTTCAATCTCCCGCACGACCTGCGCCATGCCACCCCAGTAGCCCGCCGTTTGGGGTCCCGGCGTTTGGGCAACTACATCATTGACCACCACATCGGCACCCTCTTGCGCTAGGCGCATGGCAATGGCACGGCCAATGCCCCGTTCGCCCCCAGCCCCGGTGACCAAAGCAACTTTGCCTTGCAGGTTGTACATAGCTTCTTCTCTCTATTTTTCTACTCTTTGATTTGGGTTGTCGCCCCCGAGTTGTCAGATTTTGAAAACCTGACAACTCGGGCTTTGCATACGGCCTAAAATTATAGCACGGTAGTTCTTCTTTGCTAAGCAAGCTCGCACCGCCCCAGCCCCACCGCAGCGACGGCGCCGATAGCGCCTGCGGGCGCTTTTCGCGGTTAGCAGCCGGATTTATCCGATGCTATAATGACGGGCATACATCGCTTCTCATGTCTTTATCTGGAAAATCGCAAGGCACCCTGCCCTCGTTCAGCGTGCAAGTTTTTCTGGAATCCATAACGTCAGATTGAGATAACACCTATGACTGTAACGGAGAGTGTGATACCGGCCCACACAACGAGCCAAACCCGCCAAGCCCAGCGCGATACCCAAGACTTAGTGGCAGCCTTGCAGGCCCAAGTCAAGGGGGAAGTGCGCTTTGATCAGAATACGCGCATGTTGTATAGCACCGATGCCAGCCTCTACCAGATCCAACCGGTTGGGGTAGTGATCCCGAAGGATGCCGAGGATGTCCAGGCCACGGTGGAGATCGCGGCCCGTCATCAAGTGCCGGTGTTGCCGCGCGGGAGTGGGAGTTCCTTGGCGGGGCAAGCGATTGGCGCGGCGATTATCATCGACTTTAGCAAATACATGAATACCGTTGTCGAAGTCGATCCAGCGGCGAAGACGGTGACAGCCCAACCAGGGGTGAGCGTGGCTGTGCTCAACCGCCAGTTGGGGGCCCACAAGTTGATGTTAGGGCCGGACCCAGCCAGCGCCGACCGCGCCACGGTTGGCGGTAGTGTGGGCAATAATGCCACGGGCAGCCACAGCATTCTCTATGGCATGATGGCCGACAACGTGATCGCGGCGCACACGATCTTGGCCGATGGCTCTACTGCCTATTTTAGTCCGGTCGAGGCAACAGCCTTGGCGGCCAAAGGGCGCAGCGAGACGCTCGAAGGCCGCATCTATCGCGAGGTGCCGCAATTGCTGGAACGCATCATGCCCGATATCTTGTCGCGCTGGCCGAAACATTGGCGGCGGGCTTCGGGCTATAACCTGGATCGGCTGGCGGCGTCGTTGCTCCCCCCCGAAGAGCGGAGCAAGCTGAGCTTTGATACCCGCTTCCGGCCCCCCTTGGCGGACCCCAAACGCATTGACCGCTTTAATGTGGTGCAACTGCTCACCGGCAGCGAGGGGACGCTCGGCATTATGACCGATGTCAAGCTCAGCTTGGTGGACAAGCCGACCAAGACGGCGCTCGCTGTGGTACATTATGACAATGTGGTCGATGCCTGTGCCTCGATTCCCGATATTCTGGAAACCGACCCCAGTGCCTCTGAGCTGCTGGATCGGCAGCTGCTAGGGTTAGCCCGCGCCCAGCCCGAATGGGCCAAAAAGATTCACTTTGTCGATGGCGACCCGGCTGCGGTCCTCCTCACCGAATTTTATGGCGAGAGCGAAAAAGAGCTGATCGGTAAGATCGAACATTTGGAACAACACCTGCGCAAACGCGGCTGGAAGGGCAAGGTCGTGCGCGTGCTCGACTCGGCGCGAGTCAATGATGTCTGGACCGTCCGCAAGGCAGGGCTCAATATTCTGATGAGCCGCCGCGGTGATCACAAGCCGGTGACGGGCATTGAAGATGTTAGCGTGCCCCAAGAACAGCTAGCCGACTATCTGCGGCGCATCTTGGACTATTGTATGGTCGAGAATGACATTGGCGAAGTAGCCGTCTATGCCCATGCCTCGGCGGGTTGTTTGCATGTACGCCCACTCCTCAACATGAAGAGCGGCCACGATATCGGTCGCCTGCGCGCCGTGGGTGAATTTGCCGCCGATCTTGCAGTGGAATACAGCGGTGTCATGAGTGGGGAACACGGCGATGGGTTGGCACGCAGTATCTACAACCCACGGCTCTTTGGGCCCACCCTCTTTGGCGCCATGCAAGAGACCAAACGGATCTTTGATCCGCAGAATCTGCTCAATCCCGGCAAGATCGTCGATACGCCCTCGCCGGTCGAAAACCTGCGCATGGGGCCAACCTATCAAACCATTGAGTTAAAGACGGTCTTTGACTGGGGTTCCGACGGCGGCTATGCACCGGCCATTGAGATGTGTAATGGCGCGGGGGTCTGTCGCAAACTGGGGGCTGGCACGATGTGTCCCAGCTATATGGCCACGCGCGATGAGCACGACACGACGCGTGCGCGCGCCAATGCCCTGCGCAATGCCATGGCCGGTCGCATTCCGCCCGATGAACTCTTCTCGCCTGACCTATACGGGGTGATGGATCTCTGCTTGGGCTGTAAGGCTTGCAAGAGTGAGTGCCCCTCGGCTGTCGATATGGCGAAGATCAAGGCCGAATATTTGGTCCACTACTACCAACATAATGGGTTGCCCCTCTTTAACCGCATGATGGGGTGGCTGCCCACGTTGAATGAACTGCTCTTTAAGCTCCCCGCACCGGTCATTGATCTGGTCAACTGGGGCATGGGGAGTTCGGCAGCCAAACGGGTGTTGAGCAAGATCGGTGTGCACCCGGCGCGCGATCTGCCCCGCTACGCCAACCAAAGCTTTGCCCAATGGTTTGCCACGGCTGGCCCCAAACCCACCGGCGAAGCGCCCAATGGTCCCGTCGTCCTCTTCCACGATACCTGGACCAATTACAATGAAACCCAGATCGGCGAGGCCGCGGCGCTGGTTTTGGCCGCGGCTGGCTATGATGTCCATCTCGCTACAGGGCGTAAATGCTGTGGCCGACCATTGATCACTGGCGGGCAGGCCGATAAGGCCAAACCGTGGGTGGATCACAACGTGGCACTCTTGGCGCCCTATGCCGCCCAAGGGATACCGATTGTGGGCATTGAGCCTAGCTGTATCCTGACCCTACGCGATGAATATCTGAACTTGGCCAGCGATCAAGCGCGGGCCAAGTTGCTGGCGGGCAATGCTTTTACCTTTGAGGAATTTGTGGTGCGTGCGATCGCGGCGAGTCGCTTCCAAGCCGTGTGGCGCAATCAGCCGGGCAAGGTGCTCTTGCACGGCCATTGCCACCAAAAAGCCCTGGTGGGGAACGATGCCAGTGTGGTGGCGCTCAAAGCAGCGGGCTATACGGTGGAGGTCATTGCCAGTGGCTGCTGTGGCATGGCTGGGGACTTTGGCTACGAGCGCGATCACTACGAAGTGAGCCAACGCATTGGCGAGGATCGCCTCATGCCAGCCGTACGCGCGGCGGCGCCGGATACGATCATCGTGGCCAGTGGCACCAGTTGCCGTCATCAGATCCATGATTTTGCCGAACGCCAGCCACTGCACATGGCCGAAGCGCTGGCCGCAGCACTGGCGTAAAGGAGTCAGCGCTGACAGGTTTGATAAACCTGTCAGCGCGTTGGGACGCAGGCGGACGCAGTCTCTGATCTATTTGACTTTGCGCAAGGTCGCGAGGATGGCGGGGCCGTAGGTGCGGGCTTTCCAGGGACCAACCGTTGGGATGGTCAGCATTTCCGCTTCGGATTGAGGCACAGCCTGGGCAATGGTCAACAGGGTGCTGTTGGTAAAGACAATGTCGGGTTGGACGCCCCGTTTTTCGGCCTCCTCGGTGCGCCAATGGCGTAAGGCTTCATAGCGATTCTGGATCGGTTTTGCCACTAATTGCTCAGGGCGCAGGGTGGCTTCGGGCAGCTCGGGCAGGGGCTGCTGCTGACCCTGCCCAATCGTTTGGAGCAGGCTCCGGCCATATTGCTTGGCGATCTTGCTACTAAACCCTGGCAGACTGGCAAGCCCCTCTGTAGTGAGCGGCTGGGCGATGGCTAATTGGGCCAATTGGGCATCCGTCATCACCTTAAAGGGCGGCCAATCTAAACGTTGGGCTTCGTTTTCGCGCCATTGCCACAGCGCAGCCAAAACGTTGGTGGCGGCCAAGGGGACCTCGCGGACATTCTTCATTTGCCAAAAGGTACGCGTTGCTGGCTCATGGTAGTTGACTTGCCGAAGGAGGGCAAACGCTTCTTGCGCCTCCTCCCAGCGTTCGGCTTGTTGGAGCTGTTCGATGAGTTGCAGACGCAGGGCAGGCAGAAAATGGGTATCAAGCTGTGCATAGGTGATCTGCTTGGCATTGAGGGGCCGCTGCCCCCAATCCGTGCGTTGCATACTTTTGTCGCTAGCCACGCCAAAATGATCCTGCAAAATGGCGGCTAGCCCCACTTGTTTCCAGCCGAGAATCCGAGCCGCGAGTTGGGTGTCAAAGACATTGCCAAATTGAAAGCCAAAGTCGCGCTGCAACAGGATGATATCATTTTCGGCGGCATGCATGATCACCTCGGTGGCTGGATCCTGTAAGATTGGTGCCAGCGCACTAAGATTTTTGAGCGCAAGGGGATCGAGGAGATAATCAATCGTGTTGCGTGGATCTGTCTGCCGTGGCTCGACGTAAGCCGTTAATTGAATCAGACAGACTTTGGGATAGTAACGAAAGAGACTGTTGCTTTCGGTATCCACCCCCACGATCGGCTGCTCCCGTAACTGTGCGATCATTTGGGCAAAGGTTGCCGGTGTGTTCACCATCACCGGCGCGCCCAAGGGTGTTGGTCGTGGATACTGCTTTTTTACCATAGGCTTTTCAGCGGCCTTCCTACTGAGCGACAAAACTGGATTTAGGCTAAATGGTACTGTTTCTCGGCAATTGTGTCAAGCAGGAACGGAGTTTCGTACCCCTTTTTCGCTTGGATCGGGCTGTCGAGCATTTCTATCATCTCTCGTATCTGGGGTAAGCTAATCGTATGATTCGTACTGTTTATCGCCACCGGAGTGGCACCATTTTGGCCGACCTGGCCCAGGATCAACTGGCGAATGCCATTCGCGACAACCAAGCGCGCCTCTGGATCGATCTCCAATCCCCAACCGAAGAAGAGAGCAGCTTGGTCCTACGCCAATTGTATCATTTTCATCCTTTGGCGGTGGAAGACGCGATCAACGATAGCCACGTCCCCAAAGTGGATGACTACGGCAATTATCTCTATGTTGTCTTTCATACCGTCAACCTCGGTGACGAGCCGATGGATATTCATACCGACGAAGTCGATGTCTTTTTAGGGGCCAATTACCTGATCACCCTCCACGACGAGCCGCGCCCTTCGATTGATCGCCTTTGGGAAGCCGTCTGTGAACAGCAGAAGGGGTTGTCTAAAGGACCAGCCTTTTTGCTTTATGAACTGATCGATCGCCAGATCGATACATACACGCCCATGATCGATCACTTTGAGGAGCGGCTGGAATTATTGGGCGATCAGATCTTCCGCAGCCCACAGCGGCGGCAGGAAGAAGAGCGGCTGCTGAATGATATTCTCACCGCCAAGAGCAGTTCACTCCGCTTGAATCGCATCCTGACACCCCAACGCGAATTACTCTACAAGTTGTCCCATAACAACTATAGTGTGGTGCCTGCCGAGGCACGGCTCTACTTCCAGGACGCCCATGATCATTTGGTACGCCTGAGCGATCTAGCGAATAGCATGCGTGAACTCTCGAGCAGCACCATCGAGACCCATTTTGCCTTGGTTAACAACCGCATCAACGAAACGATGAAGGTCTTGACCATGATCTCGACCATCTTCATTCCCCTGAGCTTTATCGCTGGCGTCTATGGGATGAACTTTACCTTCATGCCGGAAATCGATCAGCCGTGGGCCTATCCGCTGGTCTGGCTCTCGTTTCTGTTGGTGGGCGGCAGCATGGTCTACTTCTTTCGCCGCCGGGGTTGGCTCTAATAGGCTCTTGGCAACCCCAACACCTGCTGGGCGATATAGGAGAGGATCAGGTTGGTGGAAACCGGCGCGACTTGGTACAGACGCGTTTCACGGAATTTGCGTTCAATGTCATATTCGCTGGCAAAGGCAAAGCCGCCATAGGTCTGCATGGTTGCATTGGCGGCTTCCCAAGCCGCGTCGGCAGCAAGCAGCTTAGCCATATTGGCTTCGGCCCCGCAAGGCTGGTTGGCATCAAAGCGAGCCGCCGCGTCAAAACGCATGAGATCCGCGGCCCGCAGATTGACATAGGCGCGGGCCAATGGGAATTGAATTCCCTGATTTTGTCCAATGGGGCGATCAAAGACGACGCGTTCTTTGGCATAGGCCGTCGCCCGTTCCATGAACCAATAGCCATCGCCCACCGATTCAGCCGCAATGAGAATACGCTCGGCATTGAGACCATCCAACAAATAGCGGAACCCCTTGCCCTCCTCCCCAATCCGATTCTCTACCGGCACCACGAGATTATCCAAGAAGAGTTGCGCTGTATGGTGGTTGATCATGGTGGGGATGGGTTGAATCGTCACGCCATGGCCAATGGCTTCGCGCAAATCAACCAGAAAAATCGAAAGTCCTTCGGTACGTTTTGCCACCTGCGCGAGCGGGGTTGTGCGCGCGAGCAATAAAAGAAGATCCGAGTAGGCCACGCGCGAGGTCCAGATCTTTTGGCCGTTGATTACATAGTGATCGCCTTGCCGCACGGCGTTGGTCCGAATCCGCGTGGTGTCGCTGCCGGCGTCGGGTTCGGTCACCCCAAAGGCTTGCAGCCGCACGGCACCGGTGGCAATCTGGGGCAGATACGCTTCTTTCTGGGCCGCCGAGCCATAGCGCAGCAGCGTTCCCATGATATACATCTGGGCATGACAAGCCGCGGCGTTACCCCCACTGCGGTTGATCTCTTCCAAGATCACCGAAGCCTCCGTCAAGGTGCTCCCGCCGCCGCCATATTCTTCGGGGATGAGCGCGGCTAGATAGCCTGCTGTGGTCATGGCTTGGACGAATGCCGCCGGATACGCGTGGGCCGCGTCCATCTCTTGCCAGTAGGTGCCAGGGAAAGCGGCACATAAACGGCGCACATGAAAGCGTAGTTCATCGGCATTAGGTTGAAGACTCATCGGCTTGTGCTTTCGGCTTAGGCTTTACGCAGATCTAAAGGCCAATGCATTTTATTGTACAGCATCGTCGACTAAGCACAAACTCGAGGGGTTTCGCTTATTGCGCCTGCCACCCTTCCCCTAGCTGAATTGTAGAGTTATTGGGAATGCTGTACAATTTGCTGCAGGGAAAAGGGTATTTGGGACGTTATCGCCAATGTCTGGACACAACGTTTTGCCGACTACCATTACATTAAAAGCCATAGTTAACAACGAGCAATTGTATGATGCCAAGCCACAAATATCAACGACTCTATGAGCATCTTCATCTGCATGAGGCCGATCAAATCACGCTTACGCTTGAGGAGATCGAACAACTAATCGGTTCACGGCTGCCGATGACGGCACGTACCCAGCGCGCGTGGTGGAGCAATCGGCGCAAGGGCGCAGTCCAGGCCACAGCTTGGATCCAGGCCGGTTATCGTACCGCACAAATTGATTTAGACCAGGGGCAGATCACCTTTTACAAACCAGGGAAGGTCTACCATGTTCAACGGCAGGGCGATCTTGTGGTGTGGGACGCGAATCTGGTTAAGGCGCTGCGCTACCACATGAGGCTTACCCAAGCCGAGTTTGCCCGCGAGTTGGGCGTGCGCCAGCCCACCGTTAGCGAATGGGAAACCGGTGTCTATGGCCCGCGGCGGTCTAGTTCCAAATTATTGACATTGGTGGCGGCGCGTGTGCGCTTCCGCTATGAATAACCTCGGTTGGGCTGGCAACACCGCGCGCGTGCTTGTACGCCCGCTAATGTCCCCTACGTCTTTCTATCCGCTCCGGTTATGATCCGCTCCGGTTATTCCTGATTGCATAAGTCCTCATTCTGGGTAGATGACCAGGCAGGTGTCGCCCCCCCCCAAAAAAATAAGCAGACAAAATCAGCTATTCGCCATGCTGGAATTTCTGCCAACTTCCCGTTGATCTTCCTAGAAGCAATTCCCGACAGTGCTCTTTGTGAGCAACGGCACTGCCCTGATCATCCCTATTGACTTTGAGGTTGGTCGCCATGTTACGCATCAGCTCATGTGGCTTATTTGCTTGGTCGTCTGCCTACCAGAAGGGAGAAGTTTCATGCCCGTCACGCTTACCTATCCAGGGGTCTATCTTGAAGAAATACCGAGTGGCGTCCGTACGATCACCGGCGTTGCCACTTCGATCACGGCTTTTCTGGGCCGCGCCTTGCGGGGGCCGGTGAACGATCCCATTCGTATTCAAAGCTTTGCCGACTACGACCGGCTCTTTGGCGGTCTTTGGTCAGAGAGTACCCTGAGTTATGCAGTGCAACACTATTTTCTCCACGGCGGCAGTGATGCCGTGATTGTGCGGGTGGCCAATGGCGCGACGGCGGCGACCTTGACCTTGCCAGCCGGAGCAGAATCGCTCACCTTGGTGGCGGCCAGTCCTGGCGAATGGGGTGGCAACCTCCAGGCGATTGTTGATCACAACACCAAAGATCGCGATCGACCGGCTGCGGAACGGGATGACACCCTCTTTAACCTGCGCCTAGAAGAAGTGGACCCGGATGGCAATGTCGTGATTGCCAGTGAGGAATTCCTCAATCTTTCGTCTGATCCCGCTTCGCCCCGCTTTGTCAGCAAGGTGCTAGAACAAGCATCGCTCTTCATGGATGTCCAGGGTGTGGCTCCTGCGGCACGGCCCGATGCAACGCCCTTGAACGCGGGGAATGGCCGTCCCATCCCGGTAGAAGCCATTGGTGGTGGGAATGGGAATGCGCTAACCGACAACGATATTGCCGCCAATGCGCTGGCCGATGTACGCCAAGGGCTCTGGGCGCTGGACAAAACCGACCTCTTCAACTTACTCTGCATCCCCCCGCTGACGCGTACCCAAGATGTTGGGGACACCACGCTCGCGGCGGCGGCGCGCTATTGCAAAGCCCGCCGCGCCCTCCTGATCGTCGATCCGCTTGTGGGCTGGAATACGATTGCCCAAGCCGAAGCAGGGATCAATGCGCTGCGTGCTGCGCTTGGCACCGACCTGGCGACCAATGTGGCGGCCTATTTCCCCCGCCTACAACTGGCCGATCCGCTCAAAGAAAATCGCACCGATACCTTTGTCCCCGGTGGAGCCGTGGCCGGGGTCTTTGCCCGCACCGATGCGCAGCGGGGCGTCTGGAAAGCACCGGCTGGCATCGAAGCAGCCTTGGTTGGTGTGCGTGAACTCGCCTACAAGATGACCGATGGTGAAAATGGCCGACTCAACCCCCTAGCGCTCAATTGCTTGCGCACCTTTCCGGTCTATGGGCATGTCCTCTGGGGTGCCCGCACCTTGGCCGGTGCGGATCGACTTGGTTCGGAGTGGAAATATGTCTCCGTGCGCCGCTTGGCCCTCTTCATCGAAGAAAGCCTCTACCGGGGTACCCAATGGGTGGTCTTTGAGCCGAACGATGAACCGCTATGGGCGCAGATTCGCCTCAATATCGGCACTTTTCTCCAAGATCTCTTCCGCCAAGGGGCCTTCCAAGGCACAAGCCCGCGTGAGGCTTTCTTTGTCAAATGCGACAAAGAGACGACCACGCAGAGCGATATCGATCGTGGCATTGTCAACATCATGGTTGGCTTTGCCCCGCTCAAGCCAGCCGAATTTGTGGTGCTTAAATTACAGCAGATGACCCGTCAGGATAGCTAGCTAGCCGCTTCTTCGGTACAGCCAGCAGCATACGGTAAAGCAAAAATAGGATAAAGGAGGGGTTAGATGGCAAAATTCAGCGTCAATCCACAACGCTTTGATCCATACAAGAATTTCAAATTTCGTATCAAGTGGGATGGCCGTTATGTGGCGGGGGTCAGCAAGGTGAGCGCGCTGCGGCGTACCACCGACCCGATAGAACACCGGGAAGGAGGCGACCCGAGCACAGTGCGCAAATCGCCAGGCCAGACCAAATATGAGGCGATCACCCTTGAGCGCGGCGTTACCCACGACCCGGAGTTTGAAAAGTGGGCCAACAAAGTCTGGAACTTTGGCGCTGGCCTTGGTAGCGAAGTGTCGCTGCGCGATTTCCGCAAAGATGTGATCCTAGAGTTCTATAACGAAGCAGGCCAACTAGCCTTGGCCTATAAGATCTATCGCTGCTGGGTTTCCGAATACCAAGCGCTGCCAGAGCTCGACGCAAGTGGCAATGCCGTGGCGATCCAGACCCTCAAGCTGGAAAACGAAGGCTGGGAACGGGACTACGATGTCACCGAGCCGGCAGAGCCCAGCTTCACCGAACCGGCAGCCTAGGGTCCTGTCATCAGACACCATCAGTTTGCGCTAAGGAGGGCGTATATGCGTCCACTCACGGCAAGTGAACTGCTTGATCTTTGGGAGCAAGGCCAACAACTACCCGTTTGGCAAAAGGCACTGCTATTGGTAACGGCGGCTTCTCCTGAAGCCAGCATGGAGCAGGTGGCACAATGGCCCATTGGTCACCGCGATGCCTTGCTGATCCAACTGCGTGCCTGGACCTTTGGGCCGCAGCTTGCCAGTGTGGTCAATTGCCCACATTGTGCCGAGCCACTGGAATTTACCATCGAGAGCAGTCACTTGCTCGGTGAACCAACGTCCGCGACCATGCCCGCCCATTCCCTTACCACCGACGAATATACGGTCACCTTTCGGCTGCCCAATACGTCGGATCTGGCGGCGGTGGCGATGGTAGAAGATCAGGAAACCGCCCAACAACAGATCCTCCATCGGTGTCTGCTGGCGGTACAACGGCAGAGTGATACGGCTGGCAGCTCGCCACCCATCCCCCCAGCGCAAGTGCCACCCAAGGTGTTCACAGCACTCCTATCCGCCATGACCGCCGCCGATCCACTGGCCGATCTGCAATTTGAGCTAACTTGTCCGGCCTGTGGTCAGCCATGGCGCGCCGCTTTCGACATCGGTATCTTTTTCTGGCGTGAGCTAGACGACTGGGTGCAGCGCACCTTGGCTGACGTGCATCGGCTGGCCCTGGCCTATGGTTGGCGCGAACGCGAAATTTTGGCCCTCACACCTTGGCGGCGGCGCACCTACCTAGCCCTGATCAGCGCATAGCCCGCGAAAACGGGAAAGAGCTGTCAGGTTTTGAAAACCTGACAGCTCTCAGGCGCATCACGGCTCAACCATCAAAGCCGCGTCAACCAGCGTCCATCCGCGTCCCCATGCTTTATGCATTCGTTAATTTCGTAGCTGACTTGTCTGGTGGGTGTTCTATGAGCGACTACCTGCGCAATCTGATCAACCGTATCCATCCTTCTCCCGGCGGCATCCGCCCCCGCTTAGCCGCACGCTTCGAGCCACTGGGGCTTGGTATGCCTGCCGCGCCGGAAAGCCGACCGATCGCGCCCACCGCGCCGCCTCAGCTTGGGCCACAATTGTTGGCACATGAGACAGGGGACAAGACCCCCAGCACGCTGGCAGCACAACCCGCCGCGGTGATACCTGTCGCCCCTGCGCTGCTCTCGGCGGCTACACCAAGTTCCCTGCTACCACGACCATCCCAACCAAAGCCTTTGTCAACATCAGGGCGAGCGGAACAACAGCTCGTGACACTAGTCACTCGTCCGGCGCAGTCGCTACGCCCCGCGCCACAATCGACCGTAGTAGCACAGCCCGCTGCACCACTCTCACCAACAGCTTGGGCGGCACCGGCACCAGCCGTGCCGCAAGCTACCGCACTGACTAATCCGCCGGTTACGGATCGCGCGCCGCCGACCTGGCTCCAGCGCAGCATAGGCCAACCGCCACTATCGCCACACCGTGCACCGGCAGCAGTTGCACCATTGCCTAGCCCTGTCGTAAGCCCTGTGCCAGAGCCACCTTCTACACCCCATACCCCGACCAAGCCATCTGGCCTAGCGGCATCCGGCGTAGTTCCCATGGCACTGGGTGCCGCGTCCGCCTCGGCCTTGCTGGGCGTACCTGTTGTGGACGCGGCCGCGGAGATTCGGCCCAAGCCAGCGGCACCATCCCCGCTACAAGCGCGTGCCGCGCCCGTAATCCGCGTGACGATTGGGCGCATCGACATCCGCGCCACGGTGCCGCCACCACGGGCACAGGCCCCACCAGCGGCGGCATCCAAACGACCACAACCAGCCCTCTCGCTAGAGGATTATTTGAAGCAGCGCGGAGGAACCCGATGAGTAACTTTTTGGCGATAGCTGCCGTTACGGCAACTCTACAAGCGGTGTTGCAGGGAACGGTGGGTACGGACGTACCCGGTGCCACGGTGACGACCGTGCGGCCCGATAGCAATAGCAGCGGCTTGCCCCCGCGCGGGGTCAACCTCTATCTCTACCAAGTGACGCCCAACAGTGCCTGGCGCAACGCCGACCTGCCGACGCGGACGGGGGATAGTCGATTGGTGCAGCGGCCCCGCGTTGCCTTGGATTTACACTATTTGTTTACCTTTTATGGGAGTGAACTGACCCTAGAGCCACAGCGGGTATTAGGCGGCGTGGCACGCACTCTGCACGCCCAGCCCATGCTGACGCGTGAGGAGATCCGCACAACCCGCCAGCACGCCTTAGCCGATGATCCCGATCACTTTCTGCGCGAGAGCGATCTGGCCGACGAGGTGGAATTGGTCAAATTTATGCCCCTTTCCCTCTCCTTGGAAGAACTTTCCAAACTATGGTCGGTCTTCTTTCAAACGCCCTACACCCTGAGCATGGCCTACTTGGCAACGACAGTCTTGATCGAGGCGACCACGACACCGCAACGTGCGCTGCCGGTACGCGTGCGGAACCTGACCGCGCGGCCCTTCCACCCAGCGGTGATTGAGCGCGTGATTGGGGCAGCCAGCGCGCAAGCCCCGATCACGGTAATGGATACCCTTCTTATTCAAGGCCGCGGCTTGGCTGGGGCGGTACGGGCTGTGCTGGTGGGCGAGGCGGCAGTGCTGCCCACCACAGCCACCGATACCGAAATTCGCCTGACCCTTAGCGGCGCGGAGCTTCGCGCGGGGGTACAGGCCATCCAAATTGCCTATACCGACGGGGCAACATCCAATGTCGTCCCCCTAGTGCTGCGACCCAGAATTACAATCAACCCTGCCGAGGTCAGCGCCACGATGATACCGGTGACCTTTACGCCAGCGGTGGGCCGCGCGCAACAGGTGTTGCTCTCGCTTAACGAGCACCAGGCCCCTAGCCAGCGCGCCCCCCGGGCCTATAGCTTTCCGTCACCGGCCCAACATGGCCTGACCGATGAAGCAGCCACGAGCACCACAACCATCCGCTTCCCGGTGGCGAATGTTGAACCGGGAACGTACTTGGTCCGGGTCCAGGTAGCAGGCGCAGAGAGTCTACTGACCAGTGATGTGAATGGTGCCTATGTGGCACCATTGGTGACAATGGTGTGAGGCACGAGAACCCAATGGATACAACCGGTTACGCAACCGCTTACGCAGCATGGTCAACGGCCAATCAGCAATATCTGGTGACAAGGGTCGCGGCTGTGCGCGCCCATTTGCTGGCTTATATAGACCAAGCGCCAGCACCAGACCCCCATCCCGCGGCAGCCACGCTGGCGGCGACCATGGCGGCACCCCCAGCGCTGGAAAGCTTGTGTCAGCACTTTGGCCTTTCGCCCTTTGCCTGCGATCTCCTGTTGCTCTGCGCGGGCATGGAGCTAGACGCCACCTTTGCCGAGCTTTGTCGCCGCGCCCAGGGCGATACGCAGCGGCCCTATCCCACCTTTAGCTTGGCCTTGGCGGCCCTGCCCGCAGCCCATTGGAGTGCGCTCACGCCAGCCGCCCCCCTACGCCATTGGCGCTTGCTCGAAATCGAGGCAGGCAACACGCTGGTCACCAGCCGCCTACGTATTGACGAGCGCGTGCTACACTATCTCACGGGGCTGGACTATCTCGATGAACAACTGGTTGGCTTTGTGCAGCCAGTTGCGTGCGCAACAGCCAGCGCGGCCATAGCACCCCAACCGCCAGTGGTAGAAGAGATTGCGGCCCTTTGGTTGCAAAGCCCGTCAGCGGTACAATGCCCAGCTGTACAACTATGTGGCGACGAACTGAGCAGCCAGCGCGCCCTGGCCCTGGCCGTGGCGGCGCGACTGGGGCTGACCTTATATCGTATTTCCGCGCAAGAGTTGCCCACCGCCCCCTACGAGTTGGCGAGCCTGATCCGCCTCTGGGAACGCGAAGCCATGCTCGGTCAGCGTGCGCTTTTGCTCGAATGTGACGACAGCAGCGCGACCGATGTTGGCCGTGAACAGCTCATTCATCGCTTTATCGAACAGGTAAATGGCGTTTTGCTAGTCGCCACGCCGGTGCGGCGCGCTTCGCCCCAGCGCCCGCTCCTGCCTTTTACCATAACCAAGCCAACCCGCCAGGAACAGCAACAGCTCTGGACCACCGCGCTGACGACCCTGGCCCCAGCCTTGCCCCCAACCCTCAACGGCCAGGTGCAAGCAGTGGTCGCCCAATTCGATCTCGAGCCCCCCGCGATCTGGTCGGCTTGTCAGCGTGCGTTGCGTACCACCCCTGCCGAAACGGTCACCACGCTGGGCGAACGCCTATGGGCCGCCTGTCGCGTAGAAACGCAGCCGCGCCTCCACACATTGGCTCACAGGATTGAGCCAGTGGCAACTTGGGATGAATTGGTGCTACCCGAGCGCCAACGCCAAACCCTGCGTGCCATCGCCATTCACGTACGCCAACGAGAACAGGTCTATCGCACCTGGGGCTTTGCCGCCAAGTCGGCACGGGGGCTGGGCATTAGCGCGCTCTTTGCTGGCCCCAGTGGCACCGGCAAGACTATGGCCGCCGAAGTGTTAGCCAATGAGCTAAAGCTTGATCTCTACCGGATCGATCTGAGCCAAGTGGTTAGCAAGTATATTGGCGAGACGGAAAAGAATTTGGGCCGGGTCTTCGATGCGGCGGAAGCCGGTGGTGCCCTTTTGCTTTTTGACGAAGCCGATGCGCTCTTTGGCAAGCGTAGCGAGGTGAAGGATAGCCATGATCGCTATGCCAATCTCGAAGTGAGCTACTTGCTGCAACGCATGGAGTCCTACCAGGGGTTAGCCATTCTCACCACCAACTTGAAAAGTGCGTTGGACGAAGCTTTTCTGCGCCGCTTGCGCTTTGTGGTGCACTTTCCCTTCCCCGATGGGGGGCAACGTACCGAAATTTGGCGGCGGATCTTTCCCGCGCAAACGCCTACCACTGGGTTGGCTGCCGAAAAGCTGGCGAAATTGACCGTTACAGGAGGCAATATTCGCAATATTGCGCTGCATGCCGCTTTTCTGGCGGCAGAGGCAGCAGAGCCAGTACAGATGGCTCATCTGCTAGCGGCGACGCGCGTCGAATATGCCAAATTAGAGAAACCGCTGACCGAGGCCGAGATCCGGGGCTGGCTGTAACCGCTCCACACACGGTGTGTACAGGGGCTTTCCTGGCTGCCGAGCAAGGTAGGCAAGTGTGGGTAGAAGGGAAGATTATGCAGACAGATAAACCAGGGCAAGCGTTGCCAACCGAGCCGTCCACCGGACTAGGCTCTACGCCCCAGCGATCAACGGGTCTGATCCCGCACCCAAACCGGCAGCCAGCGGCAGACCCACCGGCGACGCTGGCGGTCCACATTGACGAGTTGGTGCTTGCTGGCTTTCCAAAGCTGGATGGCGCACGGCTGGGCGTGCTGATCGAAGAGGCATTAACCCGCTTACTGACAGCCGGGGAGCTTACCTCAGCCTGCCAGCGCCATGCGCCAGACGCGCGGATCGATGGTGGCGTGATTGCCGTTCGCCCAGATACCCCGGTGGAGACACTCGCCCACCAGATTGCCCAGGCCATTTACGGAGGGCTTGACCGATGAAAGTTGCACAGCCAAACGTCACCAACCAAACAGCTGTTACCGCCAATCAAGGTACGCACCTCCAACGTAAATGCGCTTGTGGGGGCACACCTGGCCCAACCGGAGAATGTGCCGAATGTCGGCGGAAACGGCAACTCCATCAGGCGCCTGCGCCTGGCGCGGGCAAGCTCTTGCAACCAAAACTGCGTGTCAATCAACCCGACGATCCCTTCGAGCGGGAGGCCGACCGCGTGGCCGATGCGGTCGTTCAAGGAAGCGCGGTGCAACCACGCCTCAGCGCGACCGCGCACCAGCGCGAGGAGAAGGCAGCCACCGCGGCTGTCGCACCACCATTGGTCGAACAGGTGGTGCGGTCAACGGGTCAAACGCTCGACTCGCCAACTCGCCAAGCCATGGAAGCCCGTTTCGGCCATGATTTTGGGCAGGTCCAGATCCACACCGATCAACAGGCCGCACACTCGGCAGCGGCGGTCAACGCCCGCGCATACACAGTAGGCAATCACATTGTCTTTGGCGCGGGCCAATTTGCCCCCGCGCACCAAGCGGGCCAGCGGCTGCTCGCCCACGAGCTGACCCATGTCCTGCAACAGGCTGGCAGTGCATCCCCCGTAACCGTCCAGCGCGATGAGGAGCCAAAGCAAGACCCATCCACCACCAAGCAAGACCCCACCCAGCTTGCGATCCAAGCGGTCAACACAGCCCTGGCCGCCATCGAAGCCAATTGGCAAGAGATTCGGACCGAGGCAACGGCCAGTGAGTTAGCCGCGTGGGTGAAACAGGGGGACACAGTACTCGCCCTGCTCCAAAGCCACACCAAAGCGGCACTGGCAGCCTCCCAGGCAGGGGACACAGCGCTCTTCACCTTCTACCTCCAGGTGGTCGAGTCCGACAAGATCATGTATGACTTTATTGCTTGGCAGGTGGTCTACTTTGCCAATTTGTTGGCTCTCCAGCCGGACATGGCGAGCTTGGTCGGGGCCTTTGCCGCCGATGATCGCGCCTTTACGGGGCGGGCCGATGCCGAAGAACTGGTGCGCCTGCTGGCAAAGCTCATTACGCAATTCTCGGCGCGTGCCCAAGAGCGCTTGAAAAATGTCAGCACTGCCGAGAGCATTACCGTGCGTCGGCCTGGGCTGGGCGATCTAATCATCACTGCGACCAATGCCTATCAAGCCAAAAATCGCAGCTACTTTCTCGAGAAGACTGCGGATACCATCCAAGCCCAAGCCGAATTGCAGAATGCGATTGCCGCGGTCAATGGCTTCTTGGTGACGGCGCGGCGAGAAGGGCTACGACAGGCCATCGATGCTGTTGAACAATTCTTCCAGATGCGCGGGCAAATCAAGGGGCAAGGGCCTAAGGTTAAAAAATCCAAAGGCAAAGGCCAGGGTAAAGGCCAGCAAAAGGGTGAGCAGAAGAAGGAACAAAAAGGGCAGCAAGAGGAGAAACGCAAAAAAGAAGAAGGGGAGAAAAAAGGCCGCGGCGGACGCTGGGGGTGTGACGATGTCCGTTGTAATGTCTACCCCGACCCGCAGGCTGATCCGCCTAACCCGGCTTGCCCAGAGCGGGTGATTGGCATGAGCCGCGGCCATAGCAGCTTTGCCGAAGCTTGTTTGGCGGCCCAACGGCACGCCAACGCCCAAGTGCCGCGTGGCTGCGTCAAACGTCACTGTAACTGCAACTCCAAATGCCGAAAGATGTAAGTGCGATCATGACGAAACCCTTTCGTACCCAGGTAGAAGAGGTGATCCAACGGCTCCATCCCGATGCCCGCCAACAAGGGCAGCAGGATGTGGCGGCCATCTACCAAAGTGGTGCTACCACCTTGGCCCAATGGTTGGCTGTCCTGCGCGATCCAGCGGCTGCGCTCCCGTTGCGCCGCAAGATTTGCTGGATGTTAGGCCGGATCGGCAATCGGCGGGCCTATGCCGCTTTGTTGAGCGCCCTGGCAGATCCCGCGCCCAGCCTCCGTAGCGAAGCCGCCCACGCCCTTGGCATGTTGGCCGATCCGCGCGCCCTGCCCGCGCTGATCGAGCGGCTGCACCAGGATCCAGAGGCCGACGTGCGTCTGATGGCCGCCTATGGTCTTGGGCTGCTGGGTGATCCCAATGCCGTTGCCCCGCTGATCGCCACCCTCGAAAAGCAAGAGGAAACGGCCAAGGTGCGAGGTATGGCAGCAGAAACCCTAGGCGGACTCTACCAACCGACGGCAGTCGCACCGCTGATCGCCGCCTTGCAAGATGCCGCCGCCGAAGTCCGCTATTGGGCCGCTTTCGCGCTGGGCGAATTGGGCGATGAGCGTGCGATCCCCCCTTTGGAAGCGCTGGCGGCACGTGATACAACCGTACTCCCCCAGTGGGGATCTATCCGACAAGAGGCGCTGGCCGCGCTCGAAGCCATCAGGAGGGCCAAATGACGACTTTTCCGGGCGCACCCCAATTGACCAAAGGCGCGATCATTGGCTTTGACCTAGCCAATCCGTTGGCGAATGTTATTCTCTTTCAATATAATCCCAAGACCATGACCCGTCGGCTGGAAGGGCGCTTGCAACAGCCAGAGGGCGCGCGCACCGAAGTGACGCGGCTCGCTGGCCCGCCCAATGAAACCATTGACCTTGCCATCGAATTAGATGCCACCGATCAGCTGGAAAAAGGGGACCCGCTTGCCGGCGCGGTGGGGCTCTATCCCCAGCTTTCCGCGTTGGAAATGCTGCTCTATCCCAAGAGCAGCCAAGTGATCCTCAATACCGCCCTCTTGGCGGTGGGTACGCTAGAGATCATTCCGCCGGAAGCGCCCTTTACCCTCTTTGTCTGGGGCGTGAAGCGGGTTCTGCCCGTGAGTCTCACCAGCTTTACCATCACCGAAGAGGAGTATGACCCAAGCCTGAATCCACTTCGCGCCCGAGCGGATCTTAGTCTGCGCGTGTTGAGCTATCACGATTTTGCGGTGACCCACCCTGGCTATGCCCTCTTTTTGGCTCACCAAGTCGTCAAAGAAACGCTGGCGGTCATTGGCAGCGTCAACCATGTCAGCGCGGTTGGCGGTGGGAATATTCGTTTGTTATGACATGGTGTTATGACATGGTGTTATGACATGGTGTTATGACATGGTGTTATGACATGGGATGCATCGCGTTTTAGCACTGGAGGCTACGATGTTTGAACCAACGAGTCGTTATTATGGCCTGGCAACCGCCACCTATACGGGGCCTGACGGCGTGCCCATTACCTATGTGCGCCGTCGCTTTTTGCCGCGCGGGGAAATGCAAGCGTTGCTCGCCGAAGTGACGGTGACCGATGGTGATCGGCTGGATTTGATCGCCGCGCACACGATTGGCGATCCCGAACAGTTCTGGCGCATTGCCGATGCCAACAACGCCATGCAGCCCTTTGATCTGGTGGCCGAACCAGGCGCGGTGTTGCGGGTGACGACGCCCCAGGTGCTACCATGACCAATCTTGGCACCTTGTTAACGGTGCTGATCGGCCAGGGAACACCCACGGTCGCGCCGCTTTCCCTGCTTGAAAGTCTGGAAAGCGTCGCGGTGACCCACGACGACACCAATCGCTCTGGCTTTCAGATGAGCTTTCGCGTGGGGCGCACCCGCACCGATCGGCTCGATTATGGGCTGCTGCTGAGCCCTTTGTTGCAGCCTTTTACCCGCGTGTTGCTGCTGGTTACGTTCCAAGCCATGCCCCAAGTGTTGATGGATGGCATCATTACCCATCAACAGCTAAATCCAGGCACGGAGCCCGGTGAGGCCACCTTGACCCTTACTGGGGAAGATGTGAGCGTGATGATGGATCTAGCAGAGCGCTCTGCCGAACACCCCGCCCAGCCAGAAGCGGTGATTGCGCTCAAGATCCTTGCTAGCTATGCTCAATATGGCTTGATCCCAACCGTCATTCCGCCGCCCACCCTGGATATCCCGTTAGTCACCGAGCGTGTCCCCGTCCAACAGAGCACCGATCTCCAGTACTTGCAGGAGATGGCCGGACGCTTTGGCTATGTCTTTTATGTCACCCCAGGCGGGCCGCTAGGGAATGTGCCGCTGACCAATCGCGCTTATTGGGGGCCGCCACCGCGCGTGGGCGCACCACAGCGTGCGCTGTCGGTCAATCTAGGCCCCCAGACCAACGTCACCGCGATCAATTTTCAATATCGCGGGCTGGAGCCGACCCTAGTCGAAGGCCAGGTGCAAGATCGGCAGACCGGCCAGACGCTGCCCGTGCAAACGGTGGTCAGCACGCGACCGCCTTTGGCTAGCCAGCCCGCGACCCTCACCCAACCCCAGATCCGCCGTCGCCAATTTCGCCAGAGCGGGCTTACCATGGTGCAAGCCTTGGCCCGCGCCCAAGGCGAGACCGACCGTTCTACCGACCAGGTGCTCCTGGCGGCGGGCGAACTAGATGCCAGTCGCTATGGTGCGCTCCTCCAGCCACGGGGCTTGGTCGGTCTGCGCGGCGTGGGCTATAGCTACGATGGCTTCTACTACGTCAAAAGTGTCACCCACCAACTGCGCAAGGGGAGCTACACCCAGCACTTTACCCTCACCCGCGACGGCAAAGGCGCACTTTCTCCGCTCGTCGTGCCCTAACGACACCATGGATGATAACAAGAGGGAGATAGGACGCGTCTATCCGCGTCCTCCTCTACTTCTCCCAAACCCATCGATAAAATACCAAAAAATCGTGCCGTTCTTCGTTTATCTCTACAGAAGTATTCATCGAGCAACCGAGTTTGTTCTCTGCGTAACCAGGATGACCATGCCCTCATTTTACGGAAAATACCGTGGTACTGTTGTCAATAATCTGGACCCCCAACAAATGGGGCGGCTACAAGTACGCGTTCCCGCCGTGTTGGGCCAAGGCAGCCTGAGTTGGGCGCTGCCCTGTGTCCCTTTGGCCGGGCCGGGCATTGGCCTGTTCATGCTACCGCCAACCGGTGCGAACATCTGGGTTGAATTTGAAGGGGGCGACCCCGATTATCCCATCTGGAGTGGCTGTTTCTGGGGCCTTGGCGAAGCACCAGCCACGCCAGCCGTTGAACAGATGAAGGTGCTCAAAACCGACCGCGCCACCATTACGCTCAACGACCTGCCTGGGGTAGGTGGCGTGACCATAGAAACGGCCACCGGCGCAAAAATTGCAATCACGACGACGGGCATTGCGATCAGCAATGGGTTGGGCGCGGCGATCCAACTCCAGGGGCCACAAGTATCGATCAACAACGGTGCGCTGGAAATTGTCTAGGCGACGGTTGAAAAGGGTGGCTTAGCTAGCCGCTCTTATCCGGAGGAAGAACTATGCCAGGCTTTCTGCTCCATGTGGGCGCGATAGTACTGTGCAGTCATGGTGGACAGGCGCAGCCGACTGTGCCGAATCCACGTGTGCGCGTCGGCGGCCAGCCCGTCGTGACCCAGCCCGCCCCCTATGTTGTGGCAGGGTGTCCCTTTGTTGCGGGCGTATCCCCCCTGCCCTGTGTGACGGCCAGTTGGGTAACCGCGGCGCTGCGGGTCCGCAGCAGCGGCCAGCCACTGCTTCTCCAAGATAGCCAAGCGATCACCGCGCCCAATGGCGTACCGCTGACCGTGGTCGCGACCCAAGTACGCGTAAAGGGGATCTAGTATGCAAATTGCCTATCCCTGGCGCATTGATGGGCGGGGCCGTACCGCCCTGGCCGATGAGGAAATCCACCTGCGCCACTGTATTGAACAGCTGCTCTTCACATCTCCGGGGGAACGGGTCAACCGCCCGACCTTGGGCACGGGCGTCATGCAACTGGTCTTTGCACCGAACAGCCCAGAACTCGCCACGGCCACAGAGTTTATGATCCAGGGCGCGCTCCAACAGTGGCTGGGCGATCTGATCCAGGTCGAGGCCGTGACCGTCACTAGCCGCGATGCCACCTTGCATATTACCGTGCAATATCGGGTGCGTCGCAATCAACAGCGCACCATCGCCCAATTTGAGCGTACGTTTTAACGCGGCCCGCCTTACATCGCATGTAGCACAAATAGACTATGAGCACATCCTACTTCTGTCACAATGAACGCCGTCGCCAAGCCCTGCAAGGCCATGCGACCCTCAATGGGATCGACTATCTCGAAGTGCTGCACAGTGACGCCCCCCTTGGCTCACCACCCCAGCGCACACTTTTGGTCCATTTTGTCAATCCGTTGACTACCCCCCTTACCGGCGACAATCTCCGCATTGAAGGGAGCGAGCGCATCACGGCGCTGGCTGTCCGTTGGGCGGATTGGGCAACGAATGCCGATACCCTGTTGGCTGGTGGGCAGATCATTCCGACAGAGCATGCTTTCCTGGCGGCCCTACCGGATGCCGCCCAGATCCTCGTGGTCCGGACTGCGGTGGTAGGCGACTTTTCCCCCTATCGGCTGCGTTTGGTCCACTCCCCAACCCAATTGCAGCCGCCAACGGGGCTGGATCCTATCTTGGCGGAAATCGAATTTTCGTTCAAAGTGGAATGTCCCAGTGAGTTTGATTGCCAGGTGATACCCGCTTGTCCACCAGTAGCGGTGGCGTCACCCACCATCGACTATCTAGCAAAAGACTATGCCAGCTTGCGCAAGGTCATGCTTGACCGGCTGGCGGTCATCATGCCCGAGTGGCAAGCACGCACCCCGGTCGATGTGGGTATCACCTTGGTGGAGCTGTTGGCCTACGCTGGCGACTACCTCAGCTATTTTCAAGACGCCGCGGCGACCGAAGCCTATTTGGACACGGCGCGGCGGCGGGTTTCGCTGCGGCGGCATGCCCGCCTGTTGGATTACCCCCTGCATGACGGGGTGAATGCACGCACGTGGGTGGCCTTTGGCGTCACAGCCGCGGGGGATGGCCTGCACCTGCCTCAGTATGATCCGATCAGTAAGCTGCCAACCCGCCTGCTTACCCAACTGCCGCTGGGGCCAGTCATCGCCGCGGCACGTCTGCCAGAAGTGCTGGGCAACCAGGAGACGGCAGTCTTTGAATTGATGCACGATATTCGGCTCTACGCCGCTCATAACGAAATCCACTTCTATACTTGGGGCGACGAAGCGTGTTGCCTGCCCCAGGGTGCCACTCGTGCCACCCTGGCTGATGACCTCACCGCGCGCCTGCGCCTATGCCCCGGGGATGTCTTGATCTTGATGGAGAAGCCCCAATCTGCAGGAGAAGGACATGGCATATGCCACGCTGTGCGTCTCACACAGGTCTACCCCGCAGCAGTGGCCGATGAACAGGGCGAACGCACACCCGCCGCGCCGGTGATGGACGAGTTATTGGGCCAACCGATTGTTGCGATCGAGTGGGCCGACGCGGATGCCTTGCCCTTTGCCCTCTGTCTTTCCAACGTGCAGGAAGGGCGGCTAGTCACCGACCTCAGTGTCGCGCTGGGGAATGTGACCCTGGCCGACCATGGTCTGAGCATCACAGGCGAAGTAATTGCGCCAGCCAGCAACCATCGTCGCTATCGGCCACGGCTCCAGGCAACCCTGATTACCTATGCCGTGACCTATGCGCATGCCCAGGCGCGTACCCAACCGGCCACCGCCCTATTAAAACAAGACCCCCGCGCGGCCCTCCCAGCAGTTACCTTGCAGGCTGGGCATGAACAGTGGACGCCACAGCGCGATCTGTTGGCCAGCGACCGCTTTGCTACCGAGTTTGTCGTAGAGATGGAAAACGACGGCCACGGCTATCTCCGCTTTGGTGATGGCACTTTGGGCCGTGACCCGGCGGGGCGCACCTTCCAGGTAGACTATCGCGTTGGCAATGGCCCCACTGGCAATATTGGCGCAGACGCGATTGCGCATATCGTGCCACCCCACGGTGGGTTAGCGGATGCCTTTGCCTGGATTCGGAATCCCTTGCCCGCAACAGGTGGCACCGCGCCCGAAACCAATGAGGATATCCTTCTTTACGCGCCCCAAGCCTTTCGCACCCAGGAGCGCGCCGTCACCGAAGCGGATTATGCCGCGGTGGTGGAGCGCCACCCCGCCGTGCAAAAGGCCATGGCGACCCGGCGCTGGACAGGTAGTTGGTACACCCTCTTTGTGACCGTTGACCGCAAAGGCGGGCTTCCGGTTGACGCGGCCTTTGCAGGGGAGCTACGCCGCTGGATCGAGCGCTTTCGGCTGGCGGGTCATGATGTTGAAATCGATGCGCCGCGCTTTGTGCCGCTGGAGATTGTCATGGCGGTCTGTGTCAGGCCGGGCTATTTCCGCAGTGATGTGAAAGCGGCGCTGCTCACCGCCTTTAGCAATCGCCAGCTTGCCACGGGGCAGTTGGGCTTCTTTCACCCCGACAATTTCACCTTTGGGCAGCCCGTCTATCTGAGCCCAATCCTTGCGACGGCCATGGCTGTGCCCGGCGTCCAATGGGTGGCGATTGCGGATCAGCCCAATCCACTTACGCCAACGATGCGCGCGCAAACTCGTTTTCAGCGCTGGGGTCAATCGGCCCATGGCGAGATCGCGGCGGGGGTCATCAACCTAGCCCGGCTTGAAATCGCCCGCCTCGAGAACGATCCCAACCGCCCCGAACAAGGCAAGATCGATTTCCTTATGCAGGGTGGACGGTGAGAGGCGTGAAGCGAGACCGCCCGGCGCTGAAGCGGGCTTTAGCCTGCATTGCTCCCTAGCCCCGTCCCTTATAAACATTTATGATTAAACTCGGTGAACCAGTGCTGATTGAAATCAGCAGCTGCTCGGTCAAGCTGTGCTAAAGCGCACTAATAAGGTCTACCGGTTTAATTTCTTACCCTGCATTAGGGCGGTGCGCACACCACATATCAAAAACTTACTTGCTCGCTTCTGCTTACTTCGGGGTACAAAGTGCTTGAGGAAGGCAACAAACAATGACGATGGAAACCAATAGACCCTTGACGTTATGTGGCTGCTGTGAAGAGGAGCCTGCCGCGCCGGGTGTCGATAACCCACCGGGGCAGCCGACACTGCACTATCGCATTGGTCTACACAGCACTTTCTTGCAACGGATGGTGGCACAACTGGCGCGCCAGACGATCCCCGACGGCCCCCACGCCGGAGCGCAGCCGCTCGCGAAGCTGACCGCGGCCACACCAGATGATCCGACCCTAGCCTTACTCGATGCTTGGGCCACCGTGGGCGACGTGTTGACCTTCTACCAGGAGCGCATTGCCCATGAGGGCTATCTTCGCACGGCAACCGAACGACGCTCGCTCTTGGCCTTGGCGCGCGCCATTGGCTATGAACTTGCGCCGGGTGTCGCTGCCAGCACCTATCTCGCCTTTACCATGGACGAAAGTAATGCCACCCCCGCCGAAACGACAATTGCCGCCGGGACCCAAGTACAGAGTATTCCGACCAAAGAAGGCGAATTACCGCAGACGTTTGAGACGACGAGCGACTTCGGTGCGAAGGTCTGGTGGAATCGCCTGCGCCCCCAACAGCACAAGCCGCCAACCCTGCATCTGGACACCCAATCACTCTATTTACAGGGGAGCAATCTCAACTTGGCGGTGGGGGATCGCCTGTTATTGGTGGGCAAGGATAGCCAAGATCAAGTGATTGAGGTGCGCCGGAAACGGCTACGCACTATCCAACCGAACCCGACCTTGCAGCACACCGTGGTTACATTTGAAGAAGAAAGCAACCCTACGCCCTTCCAAGAGACACCGAGCAAAGCTGCCGCGCCCGCCGCCGCCATCGGAAATTCCAGCAGGGTTGCCAGCGCGCCCAAGAGCGGGACGCTGACGGCGTTTACGGCGACCAATCTCAACGCCTTGTTGAGCACGCCTTTGCCCGAGCGGCAGTTACAGGCTGTCTTGCAAACCAGTGGCTGGTCTGTGCTGGATCTCCTCTCCTATGTTGCAGCCAAACCAGCTGTGCCATCCGTAAGCACAGTGGAAATCCATATTCTGCGTGAGCGAGTCGGCATCTTCGGGCATAATGCGCCCCACTATCTGACCCTGCCAGCCGAAGCACGTGCCGTATTTAATCATTGGGATGATCCCGACTGGCAAATCTGGGAAGATTCGATCCTAGGACCGGTCTACTATGCCGACGCCGATCTCTACCTAGAGCGGCCTATTGCGGGAATTCAGGCAGAGAGTTGGCTGCTGCTGGAGCAGACCGATGCACAGGCGATTTACCGTGTGCATAATGCCCAAGAAAGTTCCCGCGCCGGTTTTGGTATTAGCGCCAAGCTGATGGGACTGACATTGACCAAAGCAACCGGAGAAGCCTTAGCCGATAATCGCACTGATAAGCCCTTTGCTTTCAAGGTGCGCAAGACCACGGCCTATGTCAAAAGCGAACGCCTCGTTCCCGCAGCCATCCCTGTGACGGCCCCTTTGGCGCAAGGGGATATCCACTTACGCCTAGCCGGGCTCGCGGTTGGCCTCCAGGTGGGGCAACCCGTGGCACTCGCCGGCGAACAGGCGGACGCAACCGGTGTGCCGCGCAGCGAGATCAAGGTGCTGGCCGCGATCGAGCATGATGACTTTGCCACTACCTTGACCTTCACCACAGGGCTCCAGCATAGCTACCTGCGCCAGACGGTTTCGATCAATGCCAATGTGGTCCAGGCCACCCATGGTGAAACCGTCGCGCTGGAAGTGCTCGGTAGTGGGGATGGGACGAAAACCCATCAGCGCTTCAAGCTCAAAAAGCCACCATTGACCTATGTCTCGGCGGCGACCACGACGGGGGTGGCTAGTAGCCTGACCGTGCGTGTTCAGGGTGTGGCTTGGACCGAAGTGCCCTCGTTCTATGGGCTGGACGGTCAGGTGCGCGGCTATGTGGTGCAACAGGACGCGGATGGCACGGTTGCGATCCGCTTTGGCGACGGCCAAAGCGGGGCGCGACCACCAACCGGCAACGAAAATATTACAGCTACCTATCGCAATGGGATCGGGCGTGCCGGTGAAGTAGGCGCAGACACCTTGACACTGCTAAAAAAACGGCCCTTTGGCATCCGCAGTGTGACCAATCCCCTGGCCGCGACAGGCGCGGCCGAACCCGAAGCGTTAGCAGAGGCACGGACCAATGCCCCGTTGACGGTGCTGACCCTGGCGCGCATCGTCTCGTTACAAGATTTTGAAGACTTTGCGCGCGCCTTTCCCGGCATTGGCAAAGCGCGCGCGGTAGCCCTCTGGCAGGGGGAAGCCGAGTTGATCCACCTGACCATAGCCGACGCCAGTGGCCATCCAATAGATCAGAGCAGTACCCTCTTTCAACATCTGCGCGCGGCGATTGCCCAGGCGCGCGATCCACGGCGGACGGTGCTGCTGGGCAGCTATCAGCCCCGCTATTTTGAAATGGCGGCCAAGGTGCAGATCGACCCAGCCTATCAGTGGGGAGCGGTCAAAGCCGCCATGGAGGCACGGTTGATTGAGCGTTTCTCCTTTGCGGCACGCGCCTTTGGGCAGCCCGTCACTAGCGCCGAAATCATCACCGCGCTCCACACGGTGGCGGGCGTCGTGGCGGTCGATCTGGAAATGCTCTATCGCGTGGATGAGCGAGGAGAGCCGCTTGAGCCGCGGTTACGGGCCGTGTTACCAGCCCAATTGGCGCGGCCCAACCCAACACCGACCCCAGCCAATCCGGCGCGCTTTCTCCCGGCAGAGCTGCTATTGATTAACGCGGCAGGGATTATATTGGAACCCATGGCCGTGAGCCCATCACCGAAGAGCTGACAGGTTTTGAAAACCTGTCAGCTCCTGTCAGTTCCTAGCTGATGTGCCGGGGACGGGCCACAGGGTGTCGCCAAATTCTGGTATCAGTTGGCCCGTCCCCGGCACATCAGCTGGGGGCACATCAGCTGGGGGCACATCAGCTGGGGGCACATCAGCTGGGGGCCCATCGGCTAGGCCCGTTTGTAGGAGATAAAATGCAGGAGGTAGCTTATGAGTTGGTCCCATAATGAGCGGCTCTATCAGCTGTTGCCCGCCATTCACCGCGTGCGCGATCAGGCGCAAGGCGAGCCGCTGCGGGCGCTGCTTTCCGTCATGGAGACCGAGTTTGAGCGACTTGAGGCGGATATTGAGGGCTTGTATGAAAATTGGTTTATTGAAACCTGTGACGCCTGGGTCATTCCCTATATCGCCGATCTGTTGGGCGTGCGCTTGCCCCACGCCATCCACGCGAAAAGCGTCTCCCCGCAGCGCGCCTATGTCGCCAACACTTTGCGCTACCGGCGGCGCAAAGGGACGCCCGCCGTCCTGGAACAGTTGGCGCGTGATACCACGGGCTGGCCCGCGCGGGTGGTGGAATTCTTTCAGCGGTTGGGGACAAGCCCCCATTTGAATCATGTACGCTTGGACAATCAGCGTACCCCCAATCTGCGCCAGACCAACGCGCTCGAGCTGGTTGGCACCCCCTTTGAAAGGGTGGCGCACACGGTGGAGGTACGCCATATTGCCAGCCAACGGGGTCGGTATAACCTGCCCCAGCTTGGGCTCTTTGTCTGGCGGCTCCAGCCCTATGCCGTAACCCAGGGTGCGGCGCGTGCGGTCGCCGATCCGGCTGATGGTCGCTATACCTTTCACCCCCTCGGCATGGATCAGCCGCTCTTTAACCGGCCACAAACCGAGCCAGCGATCGCGCACTTGGCCGAGGAGATCAACACACCGGGGCAGTTACGGCGGCGTGCGCTCTATGACGACCTCGCGGCCATGCGCCAAGCCATCGCAGAGGGACAGCCGCCCCAGAGCCATTATTTCGGGTCGCAGCCGGTCTTTCAGATCTTTGTGGATGGCAACCCCGTCGCGCCGACTGACTTGGTGATCAGTGACCTGCGCGATTGGCAACAGCCAACAGCGAGCAGTGCGGTAGCCGTGGACCCCACGCGCGGTCGGCTTACCTTGCCCGCCGCGGCCACGCCGACGACCGTTCAGGTGAGCTACCGTTACGGCTTTAGCAGCGATGTCGGTGGTGGTCCCTATGATCGGCAGGCCACCCTGGCACCCGTCGCAACGGCTGCGCAATTCCAGGCGACGGTGAGTAAACAACAAGCCGCTGACCATACCACGCTAGCGGCGGCCCTGGCTGGCTGGGCAGCGTCCGCCCAGCTGGAGGGCGTGATCACACTGCTGGACAGCGACACCTATGCCGAAACTCTTTCATTGACCATGGCAACGGGGCGTTCGCTGGTTATTCAAGCCGCCAACGGCCATTGTCCGCTGGTACGTATTACAGGTGGCATGCCCGTGGCCGATGAATGGCTCATCATGGGGGGGGATGGCAACGACACAGCCTTGATGCTTAACGGGCTGTGGCTCGAAGGTGCGCTGCACGTCCAGCCGGAGAGCCTGGAACGGCTGCGGCTCTGGCACTGTACCCTGACACCTGGTCGGCAGCGGACAGGGTCCGGCGCAGCCGCTCAGCCCGACCAGCCCAGTGTGCTCGTCAATGGGCCTGCGCTTGACTTCCAACTGGAACTAGAACGGACCATCACCGGTCCGCTCGCTCTGCCAGCCAATAGCGATGGGCTGGTGGCACGGGCAAGCGTGATCGACGCCATGGCGGATGAGCGCCCGGCGGTGGCCGCTGAAGATGGCATACAGAGTGGCCCACCGGTGACGCTCGCCCAAGTGACGGTCATTGGGCAGTTGCTGGCCCGCCAGTTTGATCTGATCACCGAGAGCATTGTCACTGGGCGTATGGTGGCGGAACGGCGCCAGATTGGCTGTGTCCGCTTTAGCTATCTGCCCATGACATCACGCACGCCCCAGCGCTATCGTTGCCAACCCGATTTGGCCTTGGCTGGGATGGCTGCCCCAACGGCGCAGGCCCAATTGAGCGCAGCACTGACGCCCATCTTTACAGCGCGACGCTATGGTCACCCCGCCTATCTGCAACTGAGTGACCAATGCGCGGTGGCGCTGCGAACCGGAGCCGAAGATGGCGCGGAAATGGGGGTCTTCCACCATCTCCAACAACCCCAGCGTGCAGCCAATCTGCGCGCCGCGCTCGACGAATATCTGCCCTTTGGGTTAGCGGCAGGCATTCTTTACGTAACTTAATCAGCGTTGTCCCTAGGCATGGAGACCTGACAGGTTTTCAAACCTGTCAGGTCTAGTAAACCTGTCAGGTCTGGCGTTGGTTTTTCGGTTTGATGCAAGGAGGCTGTCATGAAAGGCGATTTCACGCGCGATACCTTTGTTCGCGCGAAACATTACCAGAGTGTCCGGCTGCAACAAGGGCGGGTGGGGCCACTTGATGCCGAGTGGAATGAGCAGCGCGATCTGGACGCCTACGCCAGCCAGACCACACACACCGATGTGATTGGCCGCCACGGTGGTCCCAAAGGGCAGGCGGCGGATGGGCAACCACTGGCGGGCTTTGCCATTACCGCGGCAGGCGCTGAACTCATGATCAGCCCAGGGCGTTACTATGTCGATGGCATTCTCTGTGAGAATGAACAGGCGACGCCATTGACGGCCCAGCCCGATCTCCCCGCCTATGATCCCTTTGGGATAACGAGCGGCAGCGGTGCGGCGGCTGGGCGCTACTTGGCCTATCTGGATATCTGGGCACGTCACCTCACCGCGCTGGATGATCCCGATCTGCGCGAGGTGGCTTTGGGTGGGCCAGACACAACGACCCGCCTCAAAACGCTCTGGCAGGTGAAGCTCGAACTGGTCGGCGCACTGGGAGATGCCCTCACCTGTGCGGATTTTGGCCCCAATTGGACGCCGCCCAACACCACCAGCACGGGCACCTTAGCGGCACGCGCCGAGCCGACCGCAGCGGACACCGGGCCCTGTCTTGTTCCCCCAGACGCGGGCTATCGGCGCTTAGAGAATCAGCTCTATCGCGTGGAAATCCACCAAGGCGGAGCAGTCGATAGCGCGACCTTTCTCTGGAGCCGCGAGAATGGCGCGATCGTCACCCGTTGGGAAGCGCAGGATGGCAACAACCTAACAGTGAGCAGTGCAGGCCGCGATCGCGTGTTGGGCTTTGCCGCCGGTGATTGGGTGGAACTGACCGACGACACCTATGAGTTGTACGGGCAGCCTGGGGTGTTGGTACGCTTGACCCAAGTGGATGGCGATATGTTGACCATTGACCCGACGACGGTGCAAGGCGCGACCACGGTAGAGCACAGCGCGTTTCCGCGGAATCCGAAGATTCGACGCTGGGATTCGGCTGGGGCCCTGGCGGTGACCATTCCGGGCGAGCATGGTGGTTGGCTAGCGCTCGAAGATGGCGTGGAAATCCACTTTGCTACCGGTGATTATCGTACCGGTGACTATTGGCTGATCCCCGCACGGACGGCGCTAGGGAATGTTCTTTGGCCGCAAGACGCCACCCCGAATAGCCCCCAATTTCAGCCGCGTCATGGGCTCCACCATGGCTATTGTCCGCTCGCCATAGTGGAGTGGCGGCCGGAGCAAGCCGCACCGCTGACCGTGTTGGCTGATTGTCGCCCCCTCTTCCCCACGCTGACGAACCTCTGTGCCGAAGACATTTGTTTTGAAAGCGATAGCTGCGATCTACCTGATGCAAAGACTGTGCAAGCGGCCATTGATCAGCTTTGCCAGCGCAACGATCTGCCCCACCACAATAAGCATCTTCATGGCTGGGGGATTGTCTGTGGCCTTCAAGTCACTTGTGGCCCGCATGAGCCGCAAGGAGCACGCGGCCATATTACCGTCCATGACGGCTACGCCCTGGATTGCGCGGGGAACGATATCATTCTGCGCGACCGCCAACGACTGGATTTCCTCTCGCTGATAGAGCGACACCGCGAAACAACCCAGGAAGCACTGCTGGATAACACCGGCAACGGCGATGTTTGTCTCATCCTCCAGAACGACCCGGCGCAACCTTTCCGCCTGGAGCGCTACCAGCCCGCGGCCAAGCGCGATCTGTGGCAGGTGCTGCTCAAAGGCACCCTCCTCATGGATTTCTATGAGCGCGCGGTCAAACGACTCGTTGATTTTGTTCGCGATGAATTTACCGTGCCCGCCGCGGAAGAGCGCCGCGGGGCTGGGCCGACGGCAGAGCGGGTGGCGGCCTTTACCAATTTAATGGCGCAACCGGTGAATCCGGTAACAGGGCAATATATTTATGTTTCACCACGTGAGCATCAGATCATGCTCGATTTCTACACGCGGTTGCGCGCTCTGTTACAAAGCGAAACCTATTGTGCCATGTTTGACCATGCCCGCCCCTTTCCCGACTATCCCCGCGAATTGCGCGAAGCGGGCATGGACACCGTCTTTGGCCGTGGCTTTCACACGCGGTTGCGGCTCCATCCGCGCACGGGCGAAGGGTATACGGTTGGCGCAGGGCTGCATCCCCTCAAGCCAGCAACGACCATTCATCGTTATCAATTAACCGGTGAAGAGAAGCGGCTGATTGCCCAAATCGACCCGGTAGCGGGTGCGGAGATCGATAAGAGCCAAAGCGACAGCGGCGTAGGCGCGGTGCAAGATGTAGCATTCTCGGCGGATGGACGGCTGATCTATGTCATCATTGCCACGCGCGGCGAGGAAAACACCTTTTTCCGGGTAGGACAGATCCGCGGGGATACGATTACTTGGCAGCCCATTGTGATGATCTGTGGCGTCAAGCTGGTGACGCTGGCGACCACCGCCGCGGATCCGCGCAATGTCTACGCGGTTGGCATGAAGAAAATTACCATCAAAGATGCGAGTGGCCGTGAGCGAGTGGAATTCCGGGGCACCGGGCTCTACCGCCTTGCGCCCGATAGCGTGCAGACCGAAATGACGCCCCTGGTCGCGTTCAATGCCTGTGGTCATTTACGGATTACCGATGATGGCCGCGCCTTTGCGACGGCAGCGGCGGAGAACGTGGCCCCCACCGAATATGATCGCATTATGCCGATCCGCGTGCCACAAGGGCAGCTCCTCTTTCAAGGGCCGATCCTGTTGGAGGCAGCAGGTAGCGACGATATTGCACTTTTTTCTGGCCCTACCAATCGCCAGGAAACGCTCTATACAGTTGTGGGGCCAACGCGCAGCACCAAATTCCTGCGGGCCTATCGGCTCCGCGACGGTGCGCCAATGGAGGTCAACCTCCCGTTGGCGAATACGGCGCTGCGGCTGGAAGCTTTCCGGCCCACAAGTATGTTGCTAGTGGCCGCGGCGGATGGCTACAATGTCCAATTGGTCGATCTGAACACGAACACCTTTGTCGAAAATTATCTGCTGCCCATGCAAGTGGGACCAGCCGCGGTGGCGACGGATCTAGAACGGGGCAGCGCCTATGTCCTCAACGCGGGGAGTAACACGATCACAACGATTGAGCGTGCCCACGCCCTCCATCCTGAATTTCGCTTTGAACTCAAGGCATTGGCGGCCTATCGTGCGGCGATCCTCAATGCCTTTACCGACCTGCTGGCGGGCCTGCTCCAATATCTGAAAGATGCGCTCTGCCAGCTGCTCCTGGTCGAGTGCCCAGAATGTACTGGCGATGAAAAACTCGCCTTAGCCTGTGTTAGCATTCGGGGCGGCCAAGTGGAACGAGTCTGTAACTTTTCCGAACGGAAATATGTTAAGTCGTTTCCCACGGTGGGCTACTGGCTTTCGTTGGTGCCGATTGTGCCCTTGATCGACTATGCGGTCGAACAGCTTTGCTGCTTAGCTTTGCCGAATCTCTTTAACCGCGTCGTCACGCAGCCGAGCGAGAAACAATATAATGCCGAATATCGGCCTACCTTGAGCACCGTGGGGATCTTCCAAGGTGCGGGCCTCCTGCGCACGTTGAACCTGGGCGATCAAGTGGGCCGTTTCTTGTCGAATTTGGGCAGTGCCAGCAATGTAACACTGGATCGCCTACGGACGACCACAGCCACGCCAGCCCCTACGCCGTCGGTGGGGACACGGGCCACGCCAGGTTCCTTGGTTGATCAACCGGTTGATCGCGTTACCCACGAATTGACTGACCAAGGGATTACCGTGCGCCGTCTGCCCTATGATCCACGCCAGGTGACCAATGTGACGAGCATCTTCCGCACCCCAACCGCGGGCAGCGAGGTGACCCTCTTTGAAGAGGACGGCCTCGTGCGCTACTATGCCGTCGCCGCGCCAACGACCACGCCGGTTGCCTTGCAGCAGCAAGTGCAACAACTCGCCCATACGGTAAAAGAACGAGAGAGCGAATTACAATTACTCCGTTCACAGGTGGCAACGCTCTCACCAGCGCCGGTTACCCCCGTTGCCACGCCCAGCGCAGCGCCCACCAGTGATGAAATGGCGGCTTTGCGTGCCGAAGTCGCAGAATTGCGTCAATTCCGCGCCGAAGTCACGGCTTTTATGCGGCAGCCCCAACGGACAACGGGGCGCGCCAAAGGTGGTGCGAAGGGGCAAACAAAGCCCGAGTAGCTTTTTGCCATAAAGTTACGCACTTGGGCCAGACCTGACAGGTTTGGCAAACCTGTCAGGTTTAGTATGCACCGCCCACTGATGAAGGGTAAGCAATTAAACCGGTAGACCTTACGCGTGCGCTTTCGCACAGCTTGACCGAGCAGGCGCTGATTGAAATCAGCGCTGCTTTACCGAAGTTAATGGCTACCCTTCATCAGCGGGCTTGAGCCGGGGTCGTTCCCTAGCCCGGTGGCCTTTCGGGGGGCCTGTTGGGCGCGGGTAGCCTATCAAAAAACTTTGTAAACAAAGCAATCAGTTACACTCTTGCACAAAAGCGGTCAGGTTTGCTAAACCTGACCGCTTTTGTTTTAGCCCTTTGCGCTCTACTCACCGAGATTCTAATTAATACAATTTCTACTTGAATATGCGTATTGATAGAATATCGTGCATGCTTTAGACTTACGGTTAGCTTAATCTAATTAACCCTTAATCCTCAAAAGAGTAAGCTAGCGCAGATCAGTGATTGGGAAACGGTTTTAATGCCCCTTACCTTTACGACTGGCCATGCCTTGATCCGCTCTGCCAACGTGAAAGTTGTCCCCCGTTGAAAACTGCATCATCTAAACACTGCGTTACATTGCGCTACCAAGAGGTGGATGCCGTTATAACCTAATTTTGCTCAACAGCAAGGATGTGATGTTGGGTCTATACGCGTTTTGCTATTGGTAAAGGACACCATATGCATTTTCCCGTTCTTACAAAAATGAAAACTAGTGATGATCGTAGAGCGAAGAGACCAGCTTTGTCGCCTCGCTCATGGCAGCGCCAACGCAGCCGCGCTTTTCTCGGGTTGCGCGTCGTTTTGCTATTGGCTTTGCTGCTTGGCGTCAGCTTGGCAAGTGTCGCTTTGACCACCCAGGCCCGGCCAGTTGCAGCAGCGTCATCGCCAACGCTCTTGCAACCACAAGCAGCGACCGAGCCAGACTATCGCCTCAAGCCTGACGCAATGCAAAGTGCCCTTTTCGCGCCGAGCGCAGCACCGATTGATATTTGTACGGAAGGCGGGAAGTTTTTTACCAAGTGGTATTTTGGTAATGCCGCGTTGGATTTCGATACCCCCTCTGGTGATCCAATTGAAATTACGACCTCGGCCATGAATAATGACGAAGGCGTCTTCTCCATGGCTGATGTCGATGGGAATCTGCTCTTTTATTCCAATGGTGTCAACATTTGGAATCGCAACAACAGCTTGATGCCCAATTCGGGGGCCTTGGGCGGGGATACCTCTTCGGCGCAGTCAGGTATTGTTGTGCCCGACCCGGCAGATGGGAATTTATACTATATTTTTACGGCCTACGGCCCTAGCTACCCCAATCGCTATAGCACATTGGATATGACTCTGGATAGCGGGTTGGGCAATATTGTCCTGAAAAATCAAGAATTGCCGGGGGGCGATCAAGGCCAATCCGAAAAAGTAACCGCGGCGCGCCATGCCAATGGCACCGACTATTGGGTGGTGACCGCCAAGCACGATACGGCAGACCTGTTTGTCTATCAGGTTACGGCTGCTGGTATTCTCACGCCAACCGTCTATAACTTAGGCGGCACCAGCAATTCAGGTGGTGGGGGTATGGATTTTTCAACCGATGGCAATCAGTTATTTGTGAACGCCTATTTCAGTAATGTTGTCTTTATTATCGATTTTGATAAAGCAACAGGCGTTCTCAGCAACAAACGCGAACTACCGGCATGGAGCCCCTATAGCGCAGAAACCTCGCCTAATTCAAAAGTTCTGTATATTTCGAGCCTCGGCTCGGGTGTCACGCAGTATGATCTGACCCAGCCGACGATTAGTGCAATACAAAGCTCAGCAACGCTATTTATCAAATCCTCCCCTGATGGTTCGACGAATTTAGGGCAGATTGAGACGGGGCCTGATGGGCGTCTCTATGTGGCACAAGCCCAAACCTATCACGGTCAGGTTAACTGGCTCGATGTAATTGAATACCCCAATATCTTAGGTACAGGCGCAACCTACCGCCAAAAAGCCTTTGAATTTACGGGTGGACGCGGTTCGCGCACGGGGCTCCCGAACAATTTTCCTTGCCCCGTGAAGGCGCGCGTGCCTGTCCTAACCGAACTCACCGTAGAGGGCGGTGAGCTGACGCCGACCTTCACTTTGACGACAACCGTCAACACCACGACGACCACCTACAGCACAACTGTCCCGCACGGTGTAGATACCCTCACCATTACCGCGGCGGTGACCGCTACGACAGGGGCCACGATCAGTGTTACGGTTACGCCGTCTGGGGGAGTCCCCCTGATCTGTACTGGTGATCCCTTTAACTGTCCCTTGGTCGAAGGGAGCAACCTGATTTCGGTCACAGTGACGGCCCAAGATGGCGGCACCCTGGCCTATACCATCGCCGCGACGCGGCTCGCCCCCGCGGATGATGCCAATCTCATCGATCTCGCCCTGAGTACAGGCACGCTAGCCCCCGCCTTTATCAGCAGTACGCTCACCTATACCGCCGATGTCACCAATGTGGCAAGTGTCAACATCACACCCACGCTCAGTCACCCCTATGCGACTGCCGTGGTGACCGTCACCCCCCCGAGTGGGCCGCCGGTGACTTGTACGGGAAATCCCCCCGATTGTCCGTTGGCCGTCGGTGCGAATGTGATTGTGGTCACCGTCTTGGCTGAAGATGGCATTGCGACCAAGAGCTACACAACCACCGTCACGCGCTACATTTCTAATGATGCCACGTTGATCGATCTCGAACTGAGTGAAGGGGAACTGAGCCCCACCTTCGACAGTGGCACGACCAGCTACACCGCAACCGTAAATTATGCCTATCCTAGCGTTGCTGTCACGCCGACCCTTAGTGGTGTTGCGGCAACGTATGTCGTCACGGTAACACCGTCCGGTGGCAGCCCTGTTGTCTGTACGGGCGATCCGCTCGACTGTCCGCTGGAAGTCGGTGAGAATACCATCGAAGTTACGGTGACAGCCGAAGATGGATCAACGGTGCAGACGTATACGGTGGTGGTAACACGGCAGCCAGCCGCGACCGATGCCACCTTGAGCGATTTGGAGCTAAGTGAAGGGACACTAAGCCCAACCTTTGCGAGCGGCACGGTGAGCTACACCGCGAGCGTGACCAATGTAATAAGCAGCGTAGCCATTACGCCGACCGTCAGCGAACCCTATGCCACCTTCGTCGTCACGGTGACAAAGGCAGGAGGCGATGTCGTGACTTGTACCGGGGACCCGCTCGACTGCCCGCTGGAGGTCGGTGCGAATGTCATCGTGGTCACCGTCACCGCACAAGATGGTAGCACCATTGAAACCTATACCGTCACGGTCACCCGCGCGCCGTCTGATGATGCGACCCTGAGTGATCTGGCGATTTACCCAGGCACGTTGAGTCCCGCCTTTGATAGCGGCACCAGCAGCTACACCGCAGTGGTGACCAATGTAGTAACCAGCGTGGCGATTACGCCAACCGTCAACGAACCGAATGCGACCGCGGTCGTCACGGTGACGTTAGCCGGTGGTGGCGAGGTCGCTTGTACCGGGGACCCGCTCGACTGCCCGCTGGAGGTCGGTGCGAACATTATCGTGGTCACGGTGACGGCGGAAGATGGCACAGTCCAGAGCTATACCGTCACAGTCACGCGTGAGCCGTCCGATGATGCAACACTGAGCGCTTTGGCAGTCTATCCTGCCGAGTTAAGCCCCGTCTTTGACAGTGGCACGATCAGCTACACCGCGACGGTGACCAATGTGGTGACCAGCATGGCGATCACGCCAACCGTCAATGAACCGAATGCGACCGCGGTGGTCACCGTGACGCTGGCGGGTGGCAGTTCCGTCACCTGTACCGGCAACCCGCTCGACTGTCCGTTGGAAGTCGGCGAGAATGTCATCGTGGTCACCGTCACCGCCGAAGATGGCACCACCATCGCCACCTATACCGTCACGGTCACCCGCGAGCCGTCCGATGATGCGACGTTGAGCACTTTGGCGATCTACCCAGGCACGTTGAGTCCTGTCTTTGATAGCGGCACCCTGGGCTATACGGCGACGGTGACCAATGTGGTGACCAGCATTGCGATCACGCCAACCGTCAATGAACCGAATGCGACCGCAGTCGTCACGGTGACGTTGGCCGGCGGTAGTTCCGTCGCCTGTACCGGTAACCCGCTCGACTGCCCGTTGGAGGTCGGCGAGAATGTCATCGTGGTCACGGTGACGGCGGAAGATGGTACCACCATTGCGACCTACACTATCACCCTAACCCGTGAGCCGTCCGCTGATGCAACACTGAGCGCTTTGGCGGTCTATCCTGCCGAGTTGAGCCCCGTCTTTGATAGCGGCACCCTGGGCTATACGGCGACGGTGACCAATGTAGTGACCAGCGTGGCGATCACGCCAACCGTCAACGAGCCGAATGCGAGCGCGGTGGTCACGGTGACGTTGGCCGGTGGTAGCGTGGTCGCTTGTACCGGCAACCCGCTCGATTGTCCGTTAGAAGTCGGCGAGAATGTCATCGTGGTCACGGTGACGGCGGAAGATGGTACTACCAGCGAAACCTACACCATCACCATCACCCGCGAGCCATCGGACGACGCGACCTTACGCGATTTGGCGATTTATCCAGGTACGTTAAGCCCAGCCTTTGCGAGCGGTACGATCAGTTATACGGCGACGGTGACCAATGTGGTGACCAGTGTAGCCATTACCCCAACCGTCAACGAACCGAATGCGACCACCGTGGTCACGGTGACGTTGGCCGGTGGTAACGTAGTCACTTGTACAGGGGACCCACTCGATTGTCCGCTAGAAGTGGGTGAGAATGTGATTGCCGTAACTGTAACCGCCGAAGATGGGACGGTCACTCAGTACACGGTCACGGTGACCCGCGAACGTTCGTCGGATGCATCGCTAATCGATCTAGCGATCAGCCATGGGACGTTGAGCCCTGAGTTTGACAGTGCCATCAGGGAATACTTGGCAACGGTTAGTAGCATAGTGAATAATCTAGGCGTAACACCGACGGTGAGCGAGGCGAATGCCACGACGCTGGTCACCGTAACGCCACCTGGTGGGACGCCGATGACCTGTACCGGTGCGCCGTTGATCTGTCCTTTGGTCATCGGTGAGAATGTGATTGCCGTCACCGTGACGGCTCAAGATGGAAGCACGCGCACCTACACCGCGGTCGTCACCCGGCTGTCGGATGATGCAACGCTGGTTGAGCTGCGCCTGGATGGGGCGACGCTTGCGCCGCCCTTTGACAGCCAAATCACGAACTACGCCACGAACGTTGACAATGGGATGAGCAGTGTCAATGTGATTCCGACGGTTAATGAAAGCCATGCAACGACGGCCATTCGGGTCACGCCGCCCGGTGGCACACCGTTGGCCTGTCCAGGCACGCCGGCGGCCTGTCCGTTGGCGGTGGGCAACAATGTGATTGAAGTCATTGTGACGGCCCAAGATGGGAGTACGCAAACCTATACGACCACGGTGACCCGTGCGCCTTCTAGCAATGCGCTCTTGAGTGCTTTGGCGGTCAGCAATGGTAGCCTCGCCCCCAGCTTTGCGCCGAACACGACGGCCTATGTTGGGCAGGTTGCGGCCAATCTCACAGAAGTGACGATCACGCCAACCACGGCGGATCCAACGGCAACCGTTACAGTCAATGGGGTGGCGGTCGCTTCGGGGAGCCCATCGGCGGCCTTTGCGCTGCCAACGGGTAGCCATTTGGTGGTCGATGTGGTAGTGACTGCCGAAAGTGGCGCAACCCAGAGCTATCAAGTGGTGGTCAATCGGCCACCTAGTGTCGTGAATACGGCGCTATCTACCCTACAAAATCAGCCCATTGCCGGTACGATTGCCAGTAAAGTGGCGGATGCGGATGGCGATAGCTGGACAGCAGCGCTTGCCGTCGCTCCCGCGCAGGGAACCGTGGTGTTGAACCCAGATGGTAGCTTTACCTATACACCGGTGAGCGACTTTGTGGGGCTAGACACCTTTACGGTGACTGTGGTCGATGCGAACGGTGCCACTACAGAAATTCTCGTCAGTATTCCGGTCATTGCGTTGGCGAAATCCGAACAAGCAGGCGATGTGTTGTTGCAGGATAACCAAGCTGGCTCTACCCATACACTGACGAATGCCCTCAAGGGGACAACACCGCTCTTCACCATGGAACTCCAATTGCCACCGAACACCTACACGGGTGTGTTGAATGAACGCGACATTTTCTATCTGCTCTATACCGAAATTCTCACGCCAACAGCAGAGGTGATGACGCCTCCCAATAGTCTCCAGTTTGCGGGCAACATCTTTACTTTGGAAGCGTTCTTAAACGATCTCAATCTGGAGAACTTTGTCTTCGGTGAGCCGATCCGGTTGACGCTCCAATATGACGAAGCGCTGTTGGAAGAGATTGAGGAAGCGAGCCTCGTGCTTTATTACTGGGATACGGATACCCAAAGTTGGGAGCAAAGTGGCTTGACGGAAGTAGGCCGCGACCTCGAGGCCAATACGGTGACCTACTTGGTCGCCCATTTGACTCAGTTCAGCTGGTTTGGCACAACCCCGCCCTACCACTGGTGGTTCCCCTTTATGGCGCGCTAGTAACCGCTACCCCACGCCTAGGTTGCTAGGCATGGCTCCGCTCAAAACCGCTTGCTTCACGGCTGCGCTTAGTGCAACCGTGAAGCAAGCGGTTTTTCTTTGGCGCGCAACAGCCCTGGTCCACCCAAAGGTGAAATATACCCTTGGTGAAATACACCCTGGTGAAAAGCAAGCTTGGACAGCAGCCAGAAAACATGATACCCTACTACTATTACTGCCACTCATCTACACAAAGTTAGGACTTACGCAGAGCTAGCGCTGTCAGGTTTGCAGAACTTGGCAGTGCTTTGGTGACAGAGCAGCCGCTGTGCATCAGTCCGACAAGCAATGAAGTTATCCATCGTAAGCTGAAGGAGCTTTTATGGGGATTCGGGTTGGGATTTTGGGCTGTGGCAAGATTGCGCGCCTGCATGTACAGGGCTATAAAGCCGCCGCCGACATTGCCCAGGTCGTCGCCTTTTGTGACGAATATAGTCTAGAGCTGGCCCAGAGCATGGCGCAGGACTTTGGCGCAACGGCCACCAATCGGTGGCAAGCGGTGGTTGAGCGCGCCGATGTGGATGCGATTTCCATTTGTCTGCCGCCTTATCAACACGCCGAGATCGCCTTGGCCGCGGCCAAGGCTGGCAAGCATGTATTGGTTGAAAAGCCAATGGCCATGAATTTGGCCGAGTGCAAGCAGATGGTTGCAGCGGCCCAAGAGGCGGGTACCGTGCTGATGGTCGGCCAAAATCAACGCTTTCAGCCAGAACATGTCAAGATAAAAGAGCTTCTCGACCGTAATGCCATTGGCCGCATTGTCGCGCTGCGCTTTGATTGTAATCAGTTTGTGAAATATATGTATCCACCTGATAGCTGGATCTTTGATAAGGGCAAATCGGGGGGCGGCATGGTGGCGCAAACCGCGGTCCATAAGATCGATCTTATGCGCCATTTCTTTGGCGAGATCCAAGAAGTCTCGGCCTTTAATGGCTACACAGGTTTGAACCTGAATTATAAACCAGGGGGCAATGAAGATATTGCCGCCCTACTGATGACCTTTGAAAGCGGGATTATCGGCGAAGCTTTTTATCTCTTTGCCGCGCACAAAACCCCCATTCCAACCACCACCGGCGAACTAACGATCTTCTACGGTGAACATGGGATCATCCACAATGTGCTAGGCTGGCACATTTATAGCACAGAGATCCCCGAATACAGCGGTGGCCTGACCAAATTAGAAATTCCGGCCTATCCTTATGTCGATTCGGTGGTCGCCGAGGTGCGCCACTTCCTCGATTGTATTCAGGACGGGACGGAGCCGATTACTTCGGGGCGCGATAATTTAGGGACGATGGCCGTCATCGACGCCATCTACCAGGCAGCGGAGAGCAAGACCGTTGTCCAAGTCGAAAAAACGCAAGGCTGAGCAGAGAGGGAGGCAATGATGGGCAAATTTGTAAATTTTGATTTAACGGGCAAAGTGATGATCGTCACCGGTGCCAGCAAGGGGATTGGCAAGGCAATTGCCCTGGCTGCCGCGGAATGGGGCGCGGATCTAGCGCTGGGCAACCGCAACGTCGCCGATTGTGAAGAGGTGGCGGCGGCCTGTCGGGCCATGGGGCGGCGGGTCGAGACGTGGGCCTTGGATGTCGCCAAAGTGGAGAGCATCAATGCCTTTGTCGATAACACCATGGCCGCGTTTGGGCATATTGATGTGCTGGTCAACAATGCGGGCTATAATACTCCCAAGCCAGCCTTGGATTATAGCGAAGAAGAGTTTGACTATATTTCCGATGTTAACTTCAAGGGTGCGTTCTTTATGTCCACGGCGGTCGTGCGCAAGATGATCGAAACCCAAACCGAGGGCAGCATCATTACGATTAGTTCGCAGGTCGGTGTGGTTGGTGGGCCGCTGCGCACGCCCTATGCCGCGTCGAAGGGGGCGGTTGGGCAATTTACGCGCTCGCTCGCGGGCGAATGGGCGCAATACAAGATTACGATCAACGCCGTCGCCCCCACCTTTACCCGAACGCCCATGTTGGAGGCCGCGGTCAAAAACCCGGCCTTTGCCAAGAATTTAGAAAAGGTGCCCATGGGTCGCTTGGCCGAGCCAGAAGAGATCGCGGGCGCGGTCATCTATCTTGCCTCACCGGCAGCGCGGATGGTCACCGGCCAGGTCCTTTGTGTGGATGGTGGTTTTACCGCGGTCTAAAGGCTTGCGCCTTGCCAAGACCGATTTGGCTAAGCCGTGCTGCGGGATTCCGCAGCACGGCTTATTTTTTTAGGAGTTACGCACTTGGGCTAGACCTGACAGGTTTGGCAACCTGTCAGGTCTCTGGTCACGCGGATCAACTGCGTAACTTCAATTTTTATTTGACCAAAGGCAAGAAGATCTTTGTCTGTGGTGTTACGAGTTGGCCGTTCTCGTCGAATTCATAGGTAAAGCTGCCCAGGTAGGTTTCAACGTCGGTTGCCGAACCATTTTGGGCAGTCGTCGCGACCGTGTGGTAGAGATCAACGAAGATGCGATACCGGGCGCGGACGGGTAGACCAACTTGGAAGGTCGTGACAAGCTCATCGTTCGGGTTGTATTGGTTGTCACTGCCGGGTAAACTCGCATTGGGGACACTGAGGATCGAATGGACGCGACCGCCATCCACAACAGTCGTCGCATTACAGAGGCTGGGTTGCTTGTCATCTTGATCATCGACATATTCAAGCTGTTTTACCCGGAAGTAAAGATCGGCGAAGGTCGTGGCCGCGTTGTTGCGCAAGGTTGGGGCGATGGTGTGAATGGGGGAAGAAGTGTCGTTGGCGGCACAACTCTGTACAGCGGCGTTATAGCTCGCATTCATATTCGTCTGGCTGACGCTACTGTTGACCTGTACGACCTCACGCACGGTTAGACTGTAGTTGTGTAACGAGCAACTAGTGGGATTACCAGAGGTCTGCTGCTGATTGGTGATGACGGCGACCACACTGTTACAGCCCGTTGGATCAAAAGCGCCGATGGTGGTGGAACTGCCTGCGCCGACCACATTGGCAAACGGGGCCAGCATCATAGAGGTACCCCTGTCACAGACTAAGGTGCCACGCAGTTGGCCGCTGGCCGCGGTGTTGTTGAGGGTCACTTGATAGGGACTCCCCGTGGTGGGCAGGCTAACCCACTTGGCCGCATAATGGTCGCGAATGCTGCCGCTATAGGTGCCTGGGTTGGTTGTAATGCTGCCATGCGTTCCTGGTGGGCTACCGGCTAGATTGATATGGGCCGCCCCTTCCTCAAAACAGTAGGGGGCAAAATTGCCCGCGCTACAGCTTTTGCTAAACTTGGCGGCAACGGCATAGGTATGGAAGGCATCGGGTAGATTGGTGCCAGCCGTCCCTAACGCATTGTTATAGGCGACCAATCCGGCCTGACCACTAGCGACATTCTCCCAAAAGCCCTGCATAATATTCTCTCCTCCGCCCGCTGTATTTGTGCCACCGTTATGCTCGGCTACATGGCGGAAAAATAAGAAATTAGAATATTGGGAAATGCCCCCTGGGTCTCCATTATTGGGCCATTCCCCCAAGCAGTTGTCGATATTGGGCCAAAGGTAATAGTAATTGCTATTGGAGTCATCAAAGATCTCATCTTCCATATAAGCAGCGCTAGACTCATACCACATTGAATCTTCACGGCCATCTGGATCACCATAGCCATTCTGGATTGCATGAACGAACTCATGGCTTGTGGTTGCGTCCAATGCGGCTTGCGCCCCCTCTGGGAAGGCCGAGAAATCGTCATTCAGTACCATACAGCTCGCCAAGGCGCTGGTTTCAATGGCCGTCGTATTGGGGTTGTCACCGATAAAGCCCGTATAGCTGCCACCACCACCGCCGCTGACATAGCCATAGAGGCTGTTGCCTAGGGGAAGAATTTGGACAGGATATTTATCAAAAGGATTGTCATTTCCGTCGCAAGTATCTCCACCTGTGCATAAGGGCGGCTCGGCCCAGCCATATTGTGTGACTTCGATCCCAAAGGTTGTCTCCATCGAAGTGACATAGTCAGTTAAGCCGAGACCGCCACTGATCGCGTCATAGTTAAAATGGAAATTGGTTGAATTGAAAGAGGAGGCCCCATCTTCCATGTCACAAACCGTGGCAGCAAGCGTGCTGAGCCGACTTAATTCTTGCTGAGTGGCATCGGTGGTAGAAGCAATGACATTGCGGTAGAAGTTTTCCACTTCTACTACATATTGCGTACCATACCAGCCAACTTGGCTATGAAATTGCGCGGGCAAGGATTCTGGTTCGTACAGGGCATAAGCCAAGTAGAGGATCCGTTCGGCTGCTGTGATTGCCCCGGCACGGAAAGCCTGTTCGATTAATTGCGGTGTAGAGAGGCGTGACACAGCGGTATTAAGGCGTGGATCTTGGCGTTGCGCTGGCAGAAGAAGGTTCACGGCGGGCACAGGCGGCGTCGAGACGCCCGGAGCGGCTTGGGCAGGCAAGGCGGTACCCACCAGCAAGCAGAGCAGGAGCAAGATAACCGCATGTGGGATAAACCAAGCACGTAGGCAGGATGACTTACCCCAACAAGCAAGATGTGGTTGGACCATAGAATCTCCTCAAATGGAAAAACGGAAAGGATGATATCGTAACGAGAACCAGACAACGCTGCGCGCCAAGCTGTCTACTGGCAGAGGTGACAAGTACGTGTATAGACATTGGTGCGTGCGTGGCCAGACGCTGCAACCCTAGGCATGTGATGAATTGGGTCACAGTGGTTGATACCGCTAGAACTTACATTGAATAAACTAGGTGTTGTAGCTATCTGATAGCATAGATTGATGGTGGCCGCGGAACATTGTACATCTTTTGCCTTGGTATTGAGAAGTTGCGCGTAAGCCAAACGATGTTATTACGATACATTACACTTTGATCAGCAAGGCAATTGGGATTACACAAATTTCCGCGTTGGTCTGGCGGTTACGGCCGAGCGAATAGGCTAAGTCGTCAACCGTATGCGTAGGTGGACAGCACAAGCATCCGATACTATAATGATAGGACTTACGCAGTTGACTGGCATTTCCCAAATGCAAATAGGTTGACCAAGCGCGGAAGTGCTTGTCTACATGCGTACCAAAATGAATTGACTGCAATGCGCCGTCCCCTTCGTGGTCTGCCGCCCATCATGAGCGTGGTCGAGGTGCTTGTGCGGTTTATCAATCATACACCCTTTGATCCAGAATTTACGCCAAGGAGAAAGTCATGTCATACGAAGCAAAACTCAAAGAACTGGGCTATACGCTCGAAAGTGTCGATCTGAACGCAGGCCGTTTGATGCACGCGGTACGGACGGGCAATTTGGTCTACACCTCTGGTCAGGTCTCGCGCTTTGGCGGGAAAGAGATCATCGGCAAAGTGGGCCGCGAAGTGAGTGTGGAAGAGGGCTATGAAGGGGCCAAGCTATCCGCGCTCTGCTGTTTACAAGCCGTGAAGAGCCTCACCGGCAGCCTGGATAATGTGGTGCGGGTCATCAAGGTATTGGGCATGGTCAATGTCGCGCCCGACTTTAGCAATACCCCCGCGGTGATCCATGGGGCTAGCGATCTCTTTATCGAAGTCTTTGGGGAAGCTGGCCGTCATGCCCGCAGTGCGGTCGGGATGCAAATCCCTTCGGATTTTGCGGTTGAGGTCGAAGTGATCTTTGAAGTGAAGTAAGCCGTAGACCGTCGATTAAAGAGCTGACCGGTTTTGCAAACCGGTCAGCTCTTTTGATTGGCAGGCCGCCCCATCACAATTAGGGCGTTGTCACATAGCCATTGGTGCTTCCATGCTTGGCTTGCTCGGCCCAAGTGGTCTCTGGCTGGGGTGCAAGGACCGCTTGGATCTGCTTGAGCACCTGTTCGATTTCGTCCGGCGCGCCCGCGGCGGGCCGATGGGCGAGTAGATCGTTGTTGACAGCAATGGTCGCCGCCAGCATTTTGTGTTCCACCCCTAAATCTTCGCAGAAGCTCATAAACGCCTCTGTATCCTTGGGCAGACAAGCACCGCCATAAGGAACACCACCACGCGTGCCATAGAGGGGATTCCACATACTTTCGGCGCTGCGAGCGACCACAGCACCCACCAACTTGCTATCGATGCCCAACTGTTCACAGATGGCATGGACTTCGTTGAAGTAGCTAATCTTGACCGCATTATAGACGTTGTTGACATATTTGATCGTCTCCGCCTCGGTGGGCGTACATTGCACGACGAGCCCCCCAAAGGGCGTATAGAGTTGGGTAAGGAGCTGACCAGAAATAAGGTCGGCCACGCCCAAGACGGTGATCCAGGGGCGATCAAAATCCATTTCGGCGGTACGTTGGCGGAGAAATTCTGGATTCATGGCGAGACCAAAGCCAACCCCGACCTCTTTGCCCGATGCTTGTTCGAGAATGGGTTTTAGGACAAGGTCGGTGGTGCTTGGCGGGACGGTACTGCGCACAACAACACCAACATACTTGTCAGTCGTGGCCAATCCCTGGCCCACAATGCGAGCGGCCTGCTTGATCGCGTCGAGCATAATCCGTTTTTGGCGCGTGGGTGTCGAAACCGTGAGCATGACTAAGTCAATGTTCGGCCAGTCGATGGCATCCATTGTCGTTGCGTGAAAGCCTTGCTCATTGAGCTCTTGTACTTTGAGCAGATTAATATCCGCAAATGAAATAGCATGCCCTTTTTTTGCAAAACCTTTGCCTGTCGCCTGACCAACAACACCAGCACCAATGACTAGGATATTCGACATGCGGGTTTACTCCTTGAAAGCCTGAAGAGGGATAACTTCAATAAAATAAATGAAAACAAAAGATACCTATTGAGCTTCGTCATTGGGACTGACCATCAACACGCATTACTTTTGTCTTACTAATTAATCGTTAGATTAGCGCAAATCCTTCAGAAAACTAGGGACTTTTGTCAGCGGTTATCTTATCACCACATCGTCAAAAGTATTATATTACCCATTGTACCCACCGACCTTGCTTCCAGAAAACCCAAAGCTAGTTGTTAGGCGAACTGTGTTAGGGAGTGCAGTGTAAGGATACGCCTAACCAGCCTAAAATAGGATGACAAGATGCTGATAGATAGCATAGGACTTATGCAGTTGGTACGACCAGCGACCTGGTCATCTGGTTCCGCCCACAAAAGACGCTGACAGGTTTTGTCCAAGCGCGTAACTTCTCTCGCATTAAAAGGGCGGCGCTTCTGGTTAGGCCCAAAGAGGCGTATAATAGCGTGATGCAACTTCATCCAATGCGAACTGAACAACCCATTTATCAACGAATTTATCTCCTGGTGCAACAAATCCCACCAGGGAAAGTGGCGACCTATGGTCAGGTTGCCGCCTTGGTAGGCAACTGTACGGCGCGCATGGTGGGCTATGCCATGGCGTCGCTGGAGGAGAGCAACGTCCCTTGGCAGCGAGTGATCAACGCCCAGGGCAAAATTAGCCCACGCGCCAACAGCCTTAGCACAGAACGCCAACGGCAAGTCTTACTTGATGAAGGGATTCGCTTTGATGCCCAAGGGCGTATCAACCTCCGCCAATACCGTTGGCTGGGGCCTTCCTTGGCTTGGCGCTTAGCCCACGGCTTTGATCCAGAAACAAGCTGGCGTGAAGGGTGAGGCGCGTGAAGATCGGGCAACAATGGCTGCGTCAACATGGGCTCTGGCTATGGGCTGGACTCGTGTTTCTCCTCTATCTCGTTCTAGCTAGCTACCAGTTGGGCCTACCAGGGCTCCACTATGATGAAGCGCGCGAAGCTGGGCTCAATGCCTTGGAGCTGCTCACGGGCGCGCCTGTCACAGCCTTTCGCCATAGTACGCTGCCACTGGGTGGGCTACAACTGCCCCTCATGGTGCAGGATTATATTGGCGCGCTCAATGTCTACCTGGCCTTGCCCTTTTTGTGGGCCACGGGCATCGGGGTTCCCAATCTGCGCATCGTTGCGCTCCTGACCGGGTTGGCTACCCTATTGCTCGCCGAGCGGGCCGTGACGGCTTGGGTAGCATTGGTTCAGAATAAACCAGTATCCACGCGACCATTACCGCTTTCCTTGCCCGGTCTATTGACCATCACCCTCTTGGCGGCTTCGCCAAGCTTTGTCTTTTGGAGCCGCCAGGGCATCTTTGTCACCAATCTAACCCAACCGCTGGTGTTCTGGTCGATCTGGCAGGGCCTCCGTTGGTTGCACAGTGGTCGGCGATCGGCGCTTTTGTGGAGCGCTTGGGCTGGTGGCTGTGCCCTCTATGCGAAGCTGTTGGCGTTCTGGCTAGTGCTCCCATTTGCGCTGCTGGCAGGGGGGTGGTGGCTCTGGTGCCGCTGGCGCGGACGGCCCACCGCGCCGCTCACATTGCCGCTACTCCTTGGCGCGGTTGGAGCCTTTCTCGTACCGTTGCTGCCCTTTTTCGTTTTCAATTGGCAAAGTGGTGGCACATGGCAGGCACTGGCTGGCAACTTTGGAACCAGCTACTATGGGGTGGAAAATGGGGCGTTGGCAGCCAACTTCGTCGTGCGCAGTCAGCAACTTCTTCAGGTGCTCCAAGGGAGTCATCTTTGGTATCTGGGCGCGCTTCAGGCCAATCTGCTCGCGCCATGGGCAGCGCTACTCTTCCTCGCAAGCGGGCTTTGGCGACGTTCAGCGCTCCTGTGGGCACCGCTCCTTTTGTTGCTGATGGCTTTTCTGTGCAGCTTGTTTACGATCAGCGCGCTCTTTATTACCCACTACGCCTTGCTCCAACCGCTGCTCGGCGCGGTGCTGGCGTTGGCGCTGACGGCAGCCCTTACGCCAGCCAGGGGAAATCCTGCGCCTGGCTGGCACTACGGACGCTGGCTGCTGGTTGGGGTAACGGTACTCTGGCTACTGTGTGATCTGAACGCGACCGTGCGCTATCATCGGGCCTTAGGCCAAAGTGGCGGCCTGGGCGACCATTCAGACGCCAGTTATCACTTGGCCTACCATCTGCGGTATAATGGGCTCGGTGCGCCGATTGCCTTGGATTGGGGCTTTGATGCCACGGTGCGCTACCTGAGCGAAGGAAGCGTCACGCCGATTGAGATCTTCGGCTATGCTTCGCCAGCAGCACCAGACCCGGCCTTTGCGCAGCGGTTACAACTCTTTCTGGGCAACCCGGATAATGTCTACCTATTGCATACCGCGGCAGCCACCACTTTTCAGGGGCGGCGTGAGCAATTCATGGCGGCTGTCCAACAGGCGGGGCGGCAAGCACAACACGAGGCCACCTTCACGCAGCGCGACGGCACGCCCCTGATCGAACTTTGGCGTGTGCGCACACCCTGATATACTGGGACCCCCTGGTAGTCGCTGTTCTGAAATTAAAACACGGACGGCGCGGGTGCAGCAGATAAACCAGATAACAACCGCGCAGATCCGCCCGCTCTGGAAAATTCGCGTTCTATCAATACTAGCAAAAGGAGAGATACGCATGTCCCTGGCAACACCAGCCCTACTCGATGCCCTCGATTCTGCCATTACCATCCCGATTATTCCCTTTAAGGACGGCCAGATCGACTATGATGGCCACGCCAAAAATGTTGAGTACCTCATGCGCCACAATCGGCTGGCCCCTGGGCGGCAACGGGTGATCTCGGTAGCAGGTACCAGCTTGATCCACCATGTCGAGCCGGAAGAACAGACACGCCTTTTTGACATTACCGGTCAAGTCATGGGTAAGGAAGGCATCCTCATGTCGGCGATTGTGCCCAATCCGTATCGGACTGCGGGCCAATTAATTGCCGAGCAAGCCAAGCTACAACGCCCACCAGATGTTTATCTAGTGATGCCCTTGGGCGGCACCTATAGCACCGAAGGCTTGTACGAGGGGTTGATGGCCTTTGGTCAGCATTATGGGGAAGAGTATGGGGCGCGCTTCCTTTATTACTACCGTTTACTGCGCGATCGGCCAGCTATCATTCACCTGCTCAACGATTCGCCCCATTTTGTCGGTGTGAAAATCGGCACAGGTGAAGAAGATGTCCAGCCCATGCTCCAAGGCGTGGGCGACAACGCGCTGGTCATCTGGGGCATCGGCGATCGCAGCACCAAAGCGGCCCAATTGGGGAGCAAGGGCCATACCTCGGGCACGGCGGTGCTTTGCACTGGTATTTGCGATGGGATCAGCAACGCCCAACGCCGGGGTGATTACGCCGCGGCCTTGGCATTGGAGGCCGCGGTCAATGAATTGGAAGAAATCCGCTTTATGCAAGGGCGGATCTACAACTACGCTGCGGTGGTAGAAGCGATGAAGCTCAGTGGCTTTACCGACATTGTGGCCGGTGACGGTAGCGGTCCCTTCAATCCACCGGTCCCAACCGAGGTGGCACAACGGATCCGCCAGGCGATTGAGCCGTTGCTGCCATACCACTAATCGACTTTAACGACTGGCAAGTAAACGCAGTCATTTGTTTTTTACGGGCAAAACATCTATGTAGCGCTGCTGCATAGGTGTTTTTTATTGGCCGATGACAACGCTCCTTTTAACCAGGCATGGTTTTCTATTCCAGAATTGCCCAGTTTCAGTCACCAATTCAAGAAAATCAATAAAAACTCTCAAAAAATAAATATTATTGATTAATTTTTCATTTTTATTAAAATTACCTATTGACATTTTCAGTTTTCATGATATAGTATTTTCAAATCGACTGTGTAATGAGCTAGAACCAGGAGCAAACGCTTGAATACCTTATTTCATACGCAGCTAGAAGCGCATGTTCGTGATCGTCAGGAGATGTTACATCAAGTAGCCAACCGATATCGCCTCTACCAGCAGATTCGACCACAACAACGCCGCTTTCTGCTGCTACGCCAAGGCACATCGGCCTTTGGCAAACTTTTGATGCGGTTTGGCGCCCAGCTTCATCAGTGGGCCGCGCTAGAAGCAAGCTGTGCCGAGCACCACCCCACCGTCGGGCGCCTCTCCCAGGCAGGCAGCCGCTAGCTCGCTCCTCCTCGTCCGAACCGCCAGCGACCGCGCCAACAAAAGTTCTGTGCCGAAAAGCACAGTCCATCAGGAACAGTCAATCAGGAACACACAATGAGGAGATGAATAGTGATTCCTTTACCAACCCAATGTCCACTAACCGGTGGACCAGTGATTGTGACACGGATTTACTCTCCCGAGAGTGGGATCACCATGGAAGGGGAGTTTGTCATTACGCTGCCCTTTGCCCAACTCTCGCCAGAGCAATTACGCTTTGTTGAAACTTTTGTCCGTTGTGAAGGCAAGCTAAACCGCATGGAAGAAGAGCTGAAGCTTTCCTATCCCACCATTCGGGCACGGCTGCACGAAGTGATCCGGGCCCTTGGGCATGAACCCCGCCGCGAGGAAACGGAAAGTATCTCACCAGCCGAACGCAAACGCATTCTACAGGAATTGGACAGCGGTACACTCGGTTTTGAAGAAGCCATGCAATTATTACAAGGAGGCGACTAATGCGATCACAAAATGTAGTGGAAACCAGCCCAACCCCCCAACTTATCGTAGAAAACATTGGCGGTGATCTCGTTTTGAATAGCTGGGAACAGGCCGCCGTACGGGTCTTGCGCGGGGAAGACGCTACCGTACGGGTCGAAGACGATATCGTCTATATCGACTGTGATGATGATTGCACCTTACAAGTCCCCAGCGGTGCCACCTTGACATTTAACCATATCGGCGGCGATGCAACGATCCAGCAGTTGCAGGGTGCGGTCCAACTGCACCACATAGGCGGCGATTTGCGGATAAGCGGCAGCGGGGCCTTAAGCATTGATTATGTAGGTGGCGATTTAAACGCCCAGGCGATTCATGGGGATCTGCGCGCACAAAGCGTGGGCGGCGATGCCAAAGTGAACGATATCCAGGGCCACTGCCGGGTGACCGCAAGTGGCGACATCCAGTTGGGCCAAGTGATGGCAAGCGTGCACGTAGCGGCTGGGGGTGATATCAAGCTGCGTTTGCAGCCGCTGCCCCAAGAAGAATATCGGGGGTCGGCGGGCGGCGATATTCTCTGTCGGCTCCCCGAAAACCCCAATGTCAACATGCAGCTCTCTTGTGGCGGTGAGATCCGTGTCAAGCGCCTCGCCGCACCGGTACGGCGTGCCACCAGTGAACTGAATGTGACGCTTGGTGATGGTGAAGCTAGCTTGGCATTTTCAGCGGGTGGGGATATTACCTTGATCGGCCAAGGGGCGGAAAGTGAATGGGATCTGGGCGGTGGGCGCAACTTTGGCGCAACCTTTGAAGCTGACTTTGGCGCCGAGTTTGGTGAGCGTGCCGCCGAGATTGCCCAACAAGTCGTAGGCCAGGTAGAGCGCCAAATGGCGCATCTCTCCCGCCACTTGGACGAACGACTCGCGCAAATGGGCACCAGCGACGAGATCGCGGTGCGTGTCCAAGAGCGGGTCCAGAATGCCATGCGCAAAGCCGAGGAGAAGATCGCCGAAACCATGCGGCACACCGAGCAGCGCATGCACGAAGCGGAACGCCGCGCCGCCGAACGACAGGCGCGCCAAGAAGAACGCCAAGCCCGCCAAGAAGAGCGGCAGGCGCGGCATGGTCTCCCCCGGAGCGCGCTGGTGCCCCACCTACCACAGCCGCCCCGTCCGCCCAAGCCACCGACCCCCGTCAATGACGAAGAGCGCCGCATGATTCTGCGCATGGTCAGCGAAGGCAAAATCTCGGTTGAGCAGGCCGATAAGCTCTTGGCGGCGCTTGGCAATCCGCAAGCGGAGTAGTCCCCTGGCAGCGGATTCGGGGAACGGATTGACCGAATAGCCAGCGCGTTGAAACGCGCTGGGCGGGGTGACGAAAGACCAGACAGCGTCTTCGTTGGCGGTTGTGGGGACCACAGAGCCAACCAGATGCCAAGGCTTTCCAAACCTGTCAGGTCTGGTCCAACCGCATAACACCCAACAACGACAGCGGCCGGGCAACGAAAGGTTGCCTGGCCGCTGTCGTTGTGAGGTCAGTTCATTGTCAGTTAAAGGTCAGGCTATTGCTTGGTAAGACGGGTATAGTAGCCGCAAGCATGGTTGGCACATCGATCTCTCCCAACGAACCATGAACCATCTGATCCCATCAAACTGGATCGCCCCGAGGGTCGCCCTGCCGATTCAGTTCAGATAAACCAATCCAAACAAAAGGTACACCTATTCCATGGGTGTACCATAGCTACAACTGAGAGGAGGCAAGATGGAACAATGGATTCCATGGATTTGGGCCATCATGGCCTTGATTTTCCTCATTGCTGAAATCTTCACGGCTGGTTTTTTCTTGATGTGTTTTGGCATTGGCGCGGCGGCAGCGGCAGCGTTGGCTTTTATGGGGTTTCTCCCCGTCTGGCAGCTAGTCGCTTTTATCGTAGCGTCTAGTGTCTCCGTTTTCCTCGCCCGCCCGCTGATCAGCCGCATCAGTGGCGATCAAGCCAATCATGTTGGCATTGACCGGGTTGTGCAGAAAGAGGCCATTGTCGTTGTCGCCATTGATCCAGCCAAAGCCCAGGGGCGCGTTCGTGTCGAGCGAGAAGAGTGGTTGGCCGAAACCGTCGATGGCCGTTTAGTGCCGGTAGGGGCTACGGTGATGGTTGTCGGGGTAGAAGGGACGCGCCTGCGCGTCCGTGCGCTCGCCCCACACGAAACAAACATGCCATAAGGAGCGCCAGGGGCGTCGGCCCAGCTAGGCACGGCTCAGAGGAGGTGCTTAGCCCAACCGACCGAAGAGCAATCAATTGACTCACTGATAAAATAAAGGAGTTTCGGAATGGATGCGAATAATGCGTTGTTGATCTTTCTCGCGATCGTGGTGATCTTCGTCTTTATCCTAGCGATCAACGGGATGCGGATCGTCTCGCCCTATGAAAAAGGCGTAGTCGAACGGCTGGGACGCTACTTGCGTACGGCCCAACCCGGCCTCACCTTGATCATCCCCTTTATCGATACGCTCCGCAAAGTCGATATGCGCGAGCAAGTGGTGGATGTATTACCCCAAGAAGTGATCACCAAAGACAATGTCGTTGTCACCGTCGATGCGATTGTCTACTACGAGGCGACCGACCCAGTCAAGCTGACCTATAATGTAGCCGACTTTTACAACGCTGCCACCAAACTGGCCCAGACCAATCTGCGTAATGTGATCGGTGAGACGGAACTGGATCAGGCGTTGACTTCACGCGATATTATTAACACCAAATTGCGCGAAGTGTTGGATGATGCCACCGACAAGTGGGGTGTCCGTGTGGTCCGTGTCGAGATCAAGCGGATTGACCCACCGACCGATGTCACCGAATCCATGCACCGCCAGATGAAGGCCGAGCGGGAACGCCGCGCCGCGATCTTGGAAGCCGACGGCCTACGCCAAGCCCGCATTCTGGCCGCCGAAGGGGAAGCCGAAGCGGTGCGCCGGGTGGCCGACGCCGAACGCTATAAGATTGAAGCCGAAGCAACCGGCCAATCCAATGCGATCACCACCGTCTTTAGCGCCATTACCACGGCCAACCCCGATGATAAGCTGATCGCCATCCAATATATGGAAGCACTCAAAGTCATGGCCAATGGCACCGCCAACAAAGTTTTCATCCCCTATGAAGCCAGCGGTGTCCTCGGTGCCTTGGGCGGCATTCGTGAGATCTTCCAAGAAAAAGGGACCGCCAACTAACGCGACTTACCCCCTTCGACAAGAGCTGACCGGTTAGGAAAACTGGTCAGCTCTTCTGCGTACCTTCTTTCGCGTTATTCCTTCAAGAACAACTCAATCACTGGTACGCTAACCGGCGGCTTTTGCACGGGGAGTTCGAGCGTCAGCGTGTTGGTAGCGAGCCCGCCCATGGTGGTATTTTGCGCGCCCTGGTGCGGGTCGATCACACTCATCTTGACCTCGCTGGCGTCGTTGAGCAACTGGGCATAGGCCACCCGATCGCCCAAGCCCGTCAGATGCACATGGCGGAAGGGCCAGTCAAAGATGTGGAGATAGAGGCGATTCCCCTGCTGGGTGTAGCGACAATCCGGCGGCGGGATAAATTCACTGGCACCACAGCCATAGATCGACCGACCATGGAGACGCATCCACGCCCCAATCTCTTGAAGTCGCACGAGGGCTCTGGGTTCAAATTCGCCGCGTGCGTTGGGGCCTACATTGAGCAGCAGATTGCCATCTTTGGCGACGCCGTCGATCAACATACGGATCAACATATCGCTCGATTTCCAATCCAAATTATCGCGATGATAGCCCCAACTCCCGTTGAGCGTTTGACAGGCTTCCCAGAGCACCGGCTTGCCGTCGATCATCATCTTGCCCGCGGGCTGATATTGTTCGGGCGTCTTTAAGTCGCCGCCGATCTCCAGCCGATCATTGACCAAGATCCCAGGCTGCAGTTCCCGCACCATCGCCATGAGGCGTTCGGCATCCCAATCGGCTTTGCCCTTGCCCTTAGCCCAACCCCAATCCCAATGAGAGTAGGAGAAGTCAAACCACATGACATCAATCTTGCCAAATTGGGTGAGCAGTTCACGCGTTTGGCCGTGCAAATAGTCGCGATATTTGGCAATGTCACGATCCTTGGCCTCTTCGCGGTAGGCCAAATTTTCGCGCATGGGGTGGAGCCCATCCACGGGAAATTCGGGGTGGTGCCAATCGATGACGGAATGATAGAAGCCTACCTTCAACCCTTCGCTGCGAAAGGCTTGCACCATCGGCTGCAGCAGATCCCGCTGCGCGGGCGTATTGGTCGCCTTATAGTCAGTCAGCGCCGAATCCCACAGACAAAAGCCATCATGGTGCTTGGTCGTCACCACGAAATATTTCATGCCGGCCTGCTTGGCGGCCTGCGCCCAGGCAGAAGGGCTGTAGAGATCGGGGTCAAAATAGTCGAAATACTTCTGATAATCCTCGTCGGAAATCAATTCACGGTTCTTGATCCATTCATGCCGGGCTGGCAACGAATAGATGCCCCAGTGAATAAAGAGACCAAAACGGTCATGGGTAAACCAGTCACTGTTACTCATCATGCTCTCCTTTGTTCAGTCGAACGCAAGATATGGTTTAATGTCCCAACACGGGATGTGGTTGGTACAGCTCTTCTAAATATTGGCACTCTTCGGCGCTCAATTGGATCGACAGCGCGGCGACGGCTTCTTCGAGTTGAGGCATTTTGCTGGCCCCGATAATGGGAGCAGTGACCCCCGGCTGGTGCAGGATCCACGCCGTGGCAATTTGCGCAGCCGAGACCCCATGGTTGGCTGCCGTTTCAACTACGCGATCGACAATGGCAAAATCGGCCGCTTGGTAATAAAGCCGATGGGCAAAGTCGTCACTCTTGGCGCGGGCCGTTTCTCCCCACCCCGCCTTTTGGCGGTTGCCAGCCAGAAAGCCCCGCGCCAGTGGGCTCCAGGGGATCAAGCCAATACGTTCGGCGCGACAGAGGGGAATCATCTCGCGCTCTTCTTCACGGTAGACCAGATTATAATGATTTTGCATGGTGACAAAACGGGTCCAGCCGTGGCGGTCGGCCAGGTAGAGAGCTTGGGCAAATTGCCAAGCATACATGCTAGACGCGCCAATATAGCGCGCCTTGCCCGCCTTCACCACATCATGGAGCGCTTCAAGAGTCTCCTCAATGGGGGTTGCTTGATCCCACCGGTGAATCTGATAGAGATCCACATAATCGGTCTCTAAACGGCGCAAGGAGGCGTCAATCGAGGCCATAATATGTTTGCGCGAAAGGCCCCGATCATTCGGGCCAGGCCCCATCGGGTTATAGACTTTGGTGGCGATGACCACATCGTCGCGCTTGGCAAAGTCGCGCAGGGCTCGCCCCAACACTTCTTCGCTTTTGCCAATGGAGTAGACATCGGCGGTATCAAAAAAGTTGATCCCCAATTCTAGCGCGCGCTTGATAAAAGGGCGGCTGGCCTCTTCATGCAAAACCCAATCGCGCCACTGCGGATCGCCATAGGTCATCGCGCCCAAACAAATACGGGACACCTTCATGCCGGTGTGCCCCAGGTTAATGTAGTCCATGTGGTTTTCTCCTTATTCTTCTCTAGACGTTTCTGGTCTAGCGGGCTTGTCGAAAGCCGGAAAGCGGGAATCTGTAGCGAAGAGCTGTGTCCACAGCAGGTCCTTGCCATTGTACTCCTCGCGTGAGCCATGGTCAAAGATCGTAACGGGACATTTTTCCCGGCCTTTGTCCCGCCTTTGGTCCCGTCAACGGGGACCGCGGCGGCGGCTATTTTGGCGTGTCAGGCTGGGTGGCCTGACACGCCAAAATAGCCGCTTCATCAGCAGCCAGGGTAAAGAATCGCGAAGCTATCATGCAAAAAAAACGCGGCAGGCCTTGGCGTCGCTGGGCGGATAGGCGCTGGTTTGTGCGGATAAAAGGCAACCCTCACAAGGTTGTAGCCAGCTTGAGTTGTAGCATCTCATCCCAGGTGGCGAGTGGTAGCCCAGCGACAAAAGCGCTGTGGAATTCCTCCATGTAGAGCTGATCCCACACGGGGACGACCGTCTTGACCTCAGCAGGCAACCCTTGAATAATTTCGGCATAGGCGTGTTCCAGCAGGCGATAACCCGAGGTGGGGGAAACGGCAAACTTGGGGTGGGGCTGGATAATACCGTCGGCGACCATGGTTTCGTCTAAGATGTCGGTCATTTGGTGGAGGAGATCGAGCTTACGCGTCCATGGCGTGGTGAGCTTTACCGCTTCGTGGACCAGCGGCACCATTGGCGTAGCAAGGCGGGGCAAGCGTTCTAAGTAGGCGATCAGCCATTTATCATAGGGGAAGTATTGCTTGTCTAGCAAAAAGGCCAGTTGAATCCCCAGCCGCAGGGCATTGCTAAAGCGCGTTGTGGCGTAGAATTCATTGTCACGCAGCAACGCCCGCTTGAGGGCGTAGCTGCCCATGCCAGAGAAGAAGCGGCACCAATGGGCAATCCGGCGCAAGCGCACCGGCTCTGGGTAGTAGCCTTGGAAGACCTGCCGCAGCGCGGTAAATTCACCGAGCGGATCATGCCAGACTTCGCCATTGACCACATGGATAATATCTTCTTCAGGAATTTTGAGCCATTCAACATTGCTTTGGGGGGCATGGTCGATGCCAATAGTGCGTTGGAGAAAGGCTTGCAGGTTGTCGGGGGCTAGGCCCGCCCCGGCGAGATGCCCCTCGCGCAAGGAGTGGCCCTGAAAAGACTCGGGCAAGTGCGCTTGCAGGGTCGCCATAATGGCCTGGCGTTTGGTCGCAAAGAGTGCGGGCGGCATGAGGGCATCTATACGCAGCCCCCAATGATGATCGCGTGAATATTCATCATCCAGCCGCAGTGCCTCGGAGCCATAGCCAAAGATGCCAAAGGCCATTTGCGCGGTCTCGACGGGAAAATGTTCTTGCAGGATCGGCTGGACAACTTCTTCAAAAAAGTGGCGGCTGATGTCAATGATCGACGCGTTCATGCGCTTGCCTCACGGCGCAGATCAAGCGCAAGTTCAATCTCATCTCGCAGCGGGATCTCATCATCGCCCAGGAGCGGGATTTCCGGCTTCAGCGTACGCCGTGCCTCATTCACGGCACCAATCCGGACTGCGCTGATCACAAAGCCGCGCCGTTGGTAGAAGCGCAAAGCGTGAAGATTGTCATTGGTGGTGACGACCACTAGCCTGAGACTGCCCAATGTCTGTGCGGTGGCAGCCACGGCAGTGATCAGGGCTGCCCCAACCCCTAGGCCGGATTGCAAACTATTCAAGGTTGCCAGTTCACAAGTCAACGGATCAAGCAGGCGATAGGTAGCGACGCCAAGGATCGTTCCATCGACCCGTTGAGCCAGCAGGCCGGGCAGTTCATGGGGATAGAAGAGCGCGCCCCGCACCACTTGGGCTGCCGCGCCCCAAGTTTCGGCCATAAATTCCCTTAGCCAAGGGCTATCAGCTAGCGTAGTAGGCCGGATTGTAAAGTTGTTCATCAGCCGTTGCCATGAATTGATTAGGGATTTTCTAGATTACTGGTGGCTGGGAGTATACCATAAAGGGCAACTGCGCTCAAATAACCCATGTTGCCCTGGCAGGGCAGGTATGCCCATGTAAAGCCCCCATGTAAAGCCCCCATGTAAAGCCCCCATGTAAAGCCCCCATGTAAAGCCCCCATGTAAGCCGGATTGTTCCGGCGTTGTTCGGTTGCTGGGTGGCTTCAGCCCCCAGTGGACGGCCAGCTAGTTCGCCTTTGCCCAGGTTGCCCTGGGTTGTCAATTCGAGTGAATAAGCCCTAAATTTTGGGGAAATTGACAAATCGGCTCCCCTGACTGATAATTCCCATCACCCATCCCTTGGCCCATCGCGATAGCCCAGTCACCTTATTATCACCACCTTGCTTGGAACAGTGAGTCAGTGGGATAGTGAGTCAGTGGGACTGATGCAGGGGGATCATCGAGTAGTAGAAAGAACGTTATGTCAGTTGAAAATCCCTTACGTGCGCTAGCCCAACGGCTGGACCAAGCCGACGAACTCCGCGTCTTTCGCGAGCACTTTGTCGCAACCGATCCGGATCTCATCTATTTGGATGGCAACTCCTTGGGCCGTTTGCCCAAAGCGACGGCGGCACTTCTGCAAGATGTGATCGAACGGCAATGGGGCGACCGGCTGATCCGCAGTTGGAATGAAGGTTGGATCGATGCCCCGCTCCGCGTTGGGAATAAGCTGGCGCAGCTATTGGGCGCACAGCCGGGAGAGGTGACCATTGCCGATTCGACCACCGTCAATCTGTTTAAGCTCGCCCTGGCCGCGCTACGCGCCCAATCCGGTCGCCACAAAATTGTGACCGATGATCTGAACTTTCCGTCGGATCTCTATGCGCTTCAAGGGATTTGTCAGCTCTTGGGGCCAGACTATTCTGTCGAAGTTGTCCCCTCGCCCGATGGCATTCATGGCCCGGTTGAGGCGTTGGCCCAAGCCATTGACGACGATACCGCCTTGCTCACCTTGAGTCATACCGTCTTTAAGAGTGCCTATACCTATGACATGGCCGCCATGACCGAGTTGGCCCATTGTAAAGGGGCCCTGGTGCTTTGGGATCTCAGCCACGCGGCGGGTTCGGTGGTGGTGGACTTGGGCCGGGCGCACACCGATCTGGCGGTTGGCTGCACCTATAAATATCTCAACGGTGGCCCTGGTGCTCCGGCCTTTCTCTATGTGCGCCATGATCTGCAAGATCTGCTCACCAACCCGATCCAAGGGTGGATGGGGCAGGCCAACCTGTTCAACTTTGGGCTGGCCTACGAGCGCGCCCCGGGGCTGTCCCATTTTTTGACCGGCACCCCGCCCATTCTTTCCACGTTGGCAATTGAACCGGGGGTCGATCTGCTGCTGGCCGCTGGGATTGAACGGGTGCGCGCCAAGTCGGTACAGCAGAGCGACTATTTGTTGGCACTCTGGGAAGCGGAATTAGCGCCGCTGGGCTTTGTCCTCAATTCACCGCGTGCAAGCCAGTGGCGGGGATCGCATCTTTCCCTGGGCCACCCTGAAGCATGGCGGATCGACCAAGCTTTGATCCACGCGCGGCAGGTGCTGCCCGACTTTCGTGAGCCAGACAACATTCGGCTGGGGATCACGCCGCTCTATACTTCTTTTGTTGAGCTTTATGAAGCAGTGATGCGGATCAAGCAGGTCGTTCATCAAGGACTTTATTTGTCCTATTCCCAAGCAAACATGAAGGTTACCTAAAGCATGCCCGAGATCAGCAACCCCCATGATCGCTTTTTCCGTGAAGTTTTTTCTCGTTTGGAACTCGCCAGAGAGTTTCTCAGCAAACAGTTACCGACTGCAATTGCGGTAACGATTGACTGGGCAAGTTTGTCATTACGGCCTGGCTCTTTTCTGGATGAAGAGCTACAGCAGTATTTTTCGGACCTACTTTTCCGAGCAAACCTACAGACGGGAGAGCCTGCCTATGTTTATATACTTTTGGAACACAAAAGCTATCCAGAGTGGTTCACGGGTCTACAGTTACTGCGCTACCAAGTTGAGATCTGGGAACAGGTGCGGAAAGAGACAAAGGCAAACGAAGCGCAACCGGTAAAAAGTAAGAAGACGAAGACGCGCACCAAGCTACCACCTATTTTCCCACTCGTCATTTATCAGCGCAAAAGGCCATGGCATGCACCGCAACAGTTCCATGATCTGATCGAGGCCAACGCCGTGTGGGGGCCGTACCTGCCAGCATTTCGCTATGAACTCGTTTCTGTGGTATCACTGCGCGAAACAGAACTCTTTAGTGCCGTCCTCTTACGCGCCGCGATCCGGCTCATGCGCCATATTTTTGCGCCAGACTTGGCGCATCAATTACCAGCAATCTGGGAAGAATTTCGCAATTTGGCCTGGGGACCAGATGAACGGGGCTTTTTACTAGTGATGCTCAGTTATGTAAGTAGTGCCAATGCGAAAGTAACGCCCGAGGAGTTAAACCATTCCTTAGCGATCACTTTTCCGCAAGAAGGAGAGCAAGTGATGACAACGATCGCACAACAGTGGCTTGAAGAAGGTCTACAACAGGGTCTACAACGCGGCTTACAACAAGGGGCGCGTGATGCGCTGTTGGCCGGCATCCGCAGTGGCCTAGAGGCGCGTTTTGCTATCGATCCTGCACCGTTGTTACAGGAGATCGGCAAGATTCAAGAGACTACCCAGTTACAGCGGCTGTTGAACCTGCTTTTCAAAGTGCCTTCTCTTGCTGAATTTCAAGCGGCCTATCAAGTGATCTTGGCTAATATCCCGCATGACGACAACACCTTGACTATTAACAATTAGCCATTAACTTATTGATTATTCGATCCGCACATCGTCGGCAACGCGTTATTTGACGTTGGCCCAGCCGCAGCGGATCAGCACGGCCACGAACAACCAACATGACGCGCCTTACCAAAAGCAAGCGGCGCATTTGGACCGTTGAGAACGGTCAGGTGCGCCGCCGAAGTGATGATGTGATCACCGAAGAGCCGCTGGAAATTCAGCTGCGAGCCGGTGCGCAACAGCAGACCGTCGCCATTACCATGCGTACGCCTGGCCATGACTATGAGTTGGCTGCTGGGTTTCTCTATAATGAAGGGGTGATTGCTAGCAAAGCGGCCATCACCCATATGATCTACTGTGTAGATGGACAGCAAGCCCGACAAGAGTACAATGTGCTGCGGGTCAATCTCGCGACAACGCAGCTACCGGATCTCCATCAACTGGATCGCCACTTTTTTACGAGCAGTGCTTGTGGTGTCTGTGGCAAAACCATGTTGGATGATCTCTGGCAACGCCCACTCCCGCCCCTTGCCACCAACCTCCAAGTGACGCCGCAGACGCTTGCCACCCTGCCCGATACGCTACGTCAGGCCCAGAAACTTTTTGACAACACTGGTGGCCTCCACGCCGCCGCGCTCTTTACCGCGACAGGCAAACTTCTAACGGTGCGCGAAGATGTGGGCCGCCATAACGCGCTCGATAAGTTGATCGGCTGGGGGCTCCTCAACCAGGCATTGCCTTTTTCCGATAAGATCATCTTAGTCAGTGGCCGCGCCAGCTATGAACTGTTACAAAAATGCCGGGTCGCCGGTGCCGCCATCTTTTGTGCGGTCTCGGCACCCAGTAGCTTGGCCGTTGACCTCGCCGAAGGCTTTGGCATCACCCTCGTTGGTTTCCTCCGCGGTACGCGCTTTAATGTATATACAGGGTTTGAGCGCATCCAAGTGGTGACGGAGCCAGCCTGATTGGCACTACTGTGCCAGCATCGTCGGCATCCATGGTAGGTCTACCCCAACTAAATCGGAAACACGTACAGGCGCTTTGCATGAGCACCAGCACCGCAAGCAAGCGGCCAGTTACACGAATGTCCCTGGTAAGGTCTGCTGGCTTGCGAAATTGGCAAAATTGAGTAAAGTTATGGTGTGCGGCTAGGCAGGATTTGGGTTGTGACTTGGAACCCGTAGCAGAGGGATTGGGGCTTACCAACCCTGGCCTTTCCGAAGTTGCCAGCAGCGTTGCATGAGCGGAGTTTGCGAAGCATGTATGGGTGTTTTTTGGACTTGCGTAACTGGCTAACCCGAGGTAGGGATTGGTAGTTTGGAACGGTCTTTAAACTGTCTCTGGTGCTGAATGCAATAGACATTGCCACCAAAGCGGTTTGGTTGCTCTAAACAGTAGCGGCGTACACCAGGCGTCACTGGCTGACCACAAATTTTGCAAGAACTCTCTGTTGGCTGTGCCTCTGGCTGCGCGATTGGCTTTTTCAGTAAAGAGGGTGTCGTCGCGTTAAGATCAGAGATGCGGGATGGTTCAATAATGCGTAGTTGGGGCGGGATTGATTCAAGCGCATGGGAGGCCAAGATCATCTTAGTTAACCGTTTGCGATCCCAGAGTTCAACATGATTAGCGTTTGCTAATTCCTGAGCAGCTTGACTAAAGTAGCTATTGGTGACAACAATGGCACGATTACATTCATAAAAAGGCATAGCAGCCACAACTTGCTGAACAGCATTGAGGCCAACTGTTCCGTTGAAACATTTTGCTTGGACAGCCGTGCGGATGCCATCCTTTTCAACGATCAGATCCGCGCCAAAATCTCCTCTAACAGGTGTGCCCTGCGTTGTATAACCTAATTGTTGAAAAAGGAATTGCAAATATTGCTCAAACTGAATTCCGGTATAGCGATCTATATTGATCATGCCTGCTTGTTTAAACTGACGATTTAGATAAGATTTACGGAGTAGGCGCCCCAGGGTAATCACGCCAAGAAGGAGCCACACCGGCCAAGTGAGTCGCAACATCTGGAAACTAATGGCGAACATGTCGATCAGAGAGGTACTATCCATGTGAATCCTCAAACTCATTCTGTGAGGTGATAAGATAAGAAGTAAACTTTGGCCTGTAAGCCATTTTATCCTAACATATAACGAGTTACGTCTCCACGGTCATTTGAAGTATTACCTGAACGCCGATCAGCAATATTGGTTGAAGGCAGCAACTGTGGGGAGAGCAGGAAGGAATTGAAATGACAAAGCATATCATTGCCCCCGTTAGTGAGCTGCCGGTTGGGGCCCGTAAGATTGTGGAGATCAATGGTCGCTCAATCGGCGTCTTTAATATTCATGGCAAATACTATGCGGTGCGCAACAGCTGTCCACACCAACTCGCCCCGCTCTGCCGAGGACCGGTCACCGGCACCACCTTGCCCAGCCAGCCGGGCGAATATCTTTGGGATCGCGATGGCGAAATTGTACGCTGCCCCTGGCATGGCTGGGAGTTTGATTTAACAACGGGGCGCTCGGTCTTCAACCCACACAAGCTACGCGTCAAAACCTACGAAGTAACCGTCGAACGGGGTGGCGAAGCCATCAAACAGCAGATCGGTGCCGATGAGGAAGATCCGTCCGTCGAAACTTTTCCGGTAACGGTCGAGGATGAGTTAGTCGTTTTGCATGTCTGATCGTCAATGGTAAATGGCGAGCAAGCCCGCCGATCACAAGGTTTTTGCCAACCATTCACCATTGACAATAAAAAATGCCTGCCAGCCCTTTAGCCGCCGGTAGTATCTAGTTGGAGGGCGCGGTCGTGCAACGGCTGGATGGGGCGGAAGTTGTCGTGAAGAATGCTAGTCAGGGCCTCAAGTTGGGTTGCCGATAGTTCGATGGGCGTGGTCAGAACATGCCACTTGACACCTTCGGAGCAGGGTGGCGTCGTCAATGAGCCAGCATAGGTGTAATAGAGACGCCCGGCGGGCAATAGCTGCTCAGCGGCGACCATCACACCTTCTACCACCGTCGCGGCCGCTTCGCTGGCTGGCGCATGCGCCAAAATGTCGGCAAAGGCCGGGTTTTCTGCCCCTGCGACCGCCATAACCCCGACGACGGCTAGCCCGCCTTCGGCATTGCGATGAACCAGATGAAATTCTAAAGGATAGCGCTCGCCAGCAATGGTATGTTCGCTCGCGGCATGGAAATGGAACTGAAGCAGATCATAACGCACCCCATCCAAGAGAATAGCGCTGCCTGCATCGTAGTTTACTTGAACAGTGTGGCCGTTATTGAGAATATTGAGGTGACTCTCACCGTAGTCAAAGATAATATCAGGGAGATCGGCTTTCGTCGCCGCGGTTAGATCAATCGGCGATTGGGCCGACCCATCCGCACACGCCGTATAATCGGCGCTCAATTCACCCCAATGGTCAGGCCCTTCCTCACCCGCATAACTCCAATGAATCGTATGCGCTGGACTGGCTGGGGCAGAGGCATGCGCTGGTGTCGCGGCTGCTTCGGGCAGCTGAATCGGTTGGCAAGCCGTGACAAGCACCAAAAAAAGACCACTGCTGCCCAGGAGAAGACGGCGTAGCATAGCGAAAATTCCTTTCCCATTGGTAAAAGAAGCAACAAATAAGACGCGCAAGAAAAGAAGGATGCTTAGGCCACAAAGGTAGAGCTGTCAGGTCTTGAAGATCTGACAGCTCGCGTTGGGCGTAAGTTATCAAATATTGTATCATAAATTTTATAGTTAGGTATCCAAGGAATATCGGATATTTTTGTAAGGGAATGAGCACGCCCCGCGCGGATCTGGTTGCTGGCTAAGCGGTTTTCCGCTACAATCTCCGTACACGCCCAACCCGTTGTCCAACTCAATAGCACAAGGAGAAATTCGCAATGCCCTCTGTTCGCGACATGTACAAGTTTGATGAACTCACCTGGCCGGAAGTGAACGAAGCGGTGGCTATGGGCAAAATCCCCATCATTCCCACTGGCTCGGTAGAGCAACATGGGCATCACCTGCCCCTCAAGGTTGATCATCTCTGTGCCACTGCGGTGGCCACCGAAGCCGCCCGACTACACCCCGAACTCAGCTTGGTTTTGCCACCAGTCAGCTATGGCTATGTCCACCATGTGATGGACTTTCCAGGGTCGCTCAATATCCACTTTGAGCACTTTATTCAATATGTGCTCGACATTTGTAAAAGCTTGGCCTATCATGGCTTCAAAAAGATGATCATCGTCAATGGTCATGGCTCCAATCATCCCCTCTGTGAGTTGGTGGCCCGGCGTTTGATTGTGGAAACCGATGCCAGCTGCGCCTTTTGTAGCTGGTGGCAGATGCTGACAGTCAACCCCGATTTCCTCCCCAACTGGCGCGAAAGTGTCTATCCTGGTGGTTGTGCCCACGCGGGTGAGTTGGAGACCTCCATGTTGATGTACCTCGCACCCGAAAGCGTCCGCACCGATAAGATCAAGAGTGAAATCGCCAAGACCAACCAGATGGGCTCCAAGTATATCTATACTGATCTTTTTGGCAGCGGACCCATGGGCTTGGTCGAGTGGACGAGCCAATACAGTGACAGTGGTGTGATGGGTGAGGCCGAAAAGGCCACCGCGGCCAAGGGGAAACTGGCCTTTGAAGAAGCCAGCCGTAACCTGGCAAACTTTGTGGCCGAATATTATGACCGAAAGATTGAACCACGTACCCCCCATCAGGCCCAAGCACCGACCTTCCCTCTCGCTTTTCCAACCGACTAAATGACCGCGGGCTCGCTAGACCTGTTCGAGCCCGCTTGCTCTACCAAAGGAGTGAACCCATCATGACCGCAGAACTCAAAGTTGGCGTGATCGGCTGTGGAGGCCATGCCCAAAGCCATTTCGCCATGATCAAAGCCGAACCGCGCCTAAAGCTCGTCGCGATTGCCGAGGTCAATGAAACGCGCCGCGCCGAAGCCGTTGCCAAACACCAGCCCGAAGTGGCCTTTGGCGACTATCGTGAGATGTTAGACAAAACGCAACTAGATGTGGTCTATGTCGTGACCTTGGCCGGCCACTTACTGCCGATTGTCCAAGAATGTTTGGGCCGCAACTTGCATACTTCCATCGAAAAAGCCCCCGGCTATACCACCGCCGAAACCCACCAGATGGTGGCCGCCGCCCAGCAAAGCAAAGGCAAAGCCATTGTCTCCTTTAACCGACGCTATATTCCCGCCGTCTTAGCGGTGCGCCAATTGGCTCAAGCACGCGGTGGGGCCGTGCAAGTGGCCGCCAACTATCACAAACCACCCTCGGGCGTGGTGCCACCTGATCTCGAGGCTGTGATCCCGCCCGAACTCACATCGGATGCCATTCACCATGTCGATCTAATCCGCTGGATGACCGGCCGTACCCAAGCCGAGGCGCGGGCAGCCGTCGAAGTCTATGCCCATACATGGCGCGGCAATGGCGTGCCCGCGCCCCACCATAACGCGGTGATCAAATTTGATGCACATACCCACGGCGTCATGATGAGCCACTTTGGCGTCGGCTACCGCATTCAAAGCGCCGAAGTCCATGCCGACGATATGTCCGCTTACCTAGATTTGACCAGTAGCCCCAAAGTCACCCTCTACTTGGACGGCCAATTGGTCACCGAGCCACTCGATCTAGAAGCGGTCGGTGGCCCAACCTTTAACGAAACAAGCCACTTTGTCGATTGTATTTTGAATGATAAGACCCCCTGGAGTACCATCGTCGATGCCGTAAAAACGATGGAACTGTGTGAGGCCATTGTTGCGGGGCATCAAGGAAAGCTGTAGCCAAGCATCAATCGCGCGGTTGTATTGTTGGAACAGCTGTAGGCTATCTACTATACTGGATTCCACACTTTACTCGGTAGGTGTGATAAAAGTTGCTCGCGGGCCTTCATTGATTGGCTGGCTTCTTTAGAAACGCATTGAAAAGGTACCCTATAGAGCTACCAGATTTTTAAAAATCTGGCAGCTCTATAGGGTGGTCAGAGCCCCTTTTCAACCATTCTCTTAAGTTGCTAGCATTCATAGACGAAAATGCAGCGCGAACGTATTTGATAAACTATAAGGTTATGGCATCCGAACAAAGAGACCGCACCTTACTTGAATGGACACCGATCCAACTGCTGGCCCGTTGTCGTGACAGCCGTCCGGATAATTCGCACGAACGCTTTTGTTTTGAATTGTTTCGGCGCGCGATTGTCGAAAAAAGTGAGCAATGTTGGGCGACGATCTATCAACAGTACCAAAATTTGGTCTACCATTGGACGCTTGACTTTGCCCAGACCAATCATGTCATTGACGACTTGGTGGTGGAAGAGCTGGTGGTGGAAGCCTTTACCTCTTTTTGGCGGGCCTATACGGCAGAGAAATTGAGCCAAGCCAATGGGATAGGCAGTATTCTCAGCTATTTAAAATCCTGCGCGGCAACGGCTGTCTTGCAGGCGCGCCGCAAAGTCCGGAAAGAAAGTATCGAAACCAGTTGGAATGACTTAGCCGTCGATGCCCAACCGCTTGCCAATACAGGGCCGATGGCGAACCCAGGGCCCGGCGTCGAGCAGTTGATTGTTAACCAAGTGAGCGCCGAACAGTTGTGGGCGATTGTCGATAGTTGCTGCCATGATGAAAAAGAGCGGATTATTGCGCGGTTGAGCTTTGTCTCTGATCTAAAGCCGAATCTGATTTTGGAACATAACCGCGACCTGTTTGTTGATGTCGCGGAAATCTATACGATCCGGCGCAATCTAAAGAATCGCTTGTGGCGCAATGAGCAGCTACGGATATTGGGAGGGGAAACGCGTCCATGAACAAAGAGTATCACAGTTTGGCCGATTTCGCGGCATGGGAACTGGAAGCCTATGCAGACGGCGAATCCCTACCCCATGTTGCGGCCTTTTTTGCCCAACAACCGACGGCGTGGCGGCAATGGTTGCAAGAGCAACGGTGGACAAGTACCCTCAGAAGCACCTTATATCGCTTTGATTGTCCAACCCCAGCGACCTTACTGGCCTATCATCAGCACGCCTTAGCCGCCACCGAGCAACAACCGCTGGTCGATCACCTCCGCCTTTGCCCGCTTTGCACCCAAGAGCTAGCCCAACTGCAACGCTTTCTCCCCGAAGCCGCCGCGCCAGCCACAACAGTCCAGCCTGATTGGCGGCAGCTCCTTGGGCAGCCGCTCCAAGCGCTAGCGGAACGGATGGAATTGGTGGTGGCGAGGTTAATGCCGCCCACCGCACCGGCCTTGGCTGGGGCGGCCCTGCGCAGCGCTGCAATGCCGACCTTACCGCAAAACACACCTACAACTCTACTCTTTGAGGCTGGCGACACGGCAATCAGTCTCATGATACAACCGGAGAGTACGCAGACCCTACGCTTGGCCGGTCAATTGCTCACCCTCGCGCCCACCAACCAGGGGATCGCAACGCTCAGTGCCGCGCCCCCAGCCGACGCAGTGATCCAAACCGCCATTGATGCCATGGGGAACTTTGTCGTCGAAACGCTGGCCCCAGGGACTTATCAGCTAGCGCTCATCCTCCCAGCGCAAGCCATTGTCGTTCCCAATCTCCAATTAGCTTAATCCCATCAGCCGCTCCCCAGAACACCTTAACACCTGACCAGCTTTGAAAACCGGTCAGGTGTGGAGTAGTGATAGCCCCTTTATTTATCTCGTTTGTTTACCCCATACGCAGCACGGTCAGGTGTTGAAAGCCTGACCGTGCGGCGCGTTGCACACGCCGCGCCGCCATTCCTTACACCGCTCCTTTCGATTGGCAAAAGAGGGGTAGAACCCCGTTCCCTAACATAGTTCACTTCGCCTAAAAATATGATATACTATCGTTTATGATAGAAAGGAGTCTACGGGCGTCAGGTGCGTCACGGCGCCCAGGGGGACAACGCCTAGCAATTGATCATGGACCCACAACTTCAGTATCTGCTTGCACAACCACACGACATGCATACGCTCCCGGCCTTGATCCGAGAATATGCGATCAACCTCGACACCCTCCAAGCACTCAAAGATCGCTCGGCGGCCTTCTATTTTTCCGAACCGGCTGAGGCGCTGCGCATTGCCCAGCTTGCCCATCAGTTGAGCGTACAAATGCCCCCACCCGCTACGGCATTGGGACAGTGGACTTTGGCCAATGCCCTGCTCCACAACAGCCAACTCACCGCAGCCAAAACGCTCTTTGAGCAGGCTCGCCAAGCATATCTGGCCCTGGGCGATCGCCTCGCCGCGGCGCGCATGGGGATCGGCCATGTCGCGATTTTGGCCTACACCGGTCAATTACAAGCTGGGCTGGCATTGGCGAACGAGATCAAGCCAATTCTAGAGGCGGCCGCGACAACCAATCTCGCGGACGAGCGCCGATTGGGCAACCTCTTAATGAATATGGGCATTCTCTACGATGTGCAAGGGCAATATGAGGAGTCGTTGGTCATCTATGCCCAGCAGATGGCGATTGCCACCCGCCTGCAAGATGAGATCATGATTGCCCAAAGCTGCCACAACCAGGGCTATGCGCTAATGCAAGTCGGGGCGTTGACCGAAGCACTGGCCCAATATACCCAAGCCGAAGCGCTTTTTATCCGCCATCAAGCCACCGCCGATCTACTGCGCTTATATATTAACTTGGGCAGCGTGCTGGCCCTGCTCAATCGCTACCTAGAGGCCAGAGCCGTCCAAGAAAAAGCCGAGCAGCTCTTGGTGGATGGTGCCGAGATGGCGCAACTCCAGCACCGCCTGTCGCTCCTACGCACACTCTTTCATCTCCAGGGGCATACCCCAGTGGACGATGCCTTGATCCAGCCATTGGAACAGGCGCGGCGCGCTTTTGCGCAACATGGACCACTGGTCGAAGAAGGGCTGGCACTCATTCTCTTGGGCCGCTGTCATTTGCAACGCGGCGATCTGGTCGCCGCTCGACAAAATTTTGAAGAAGCCCATACGCTGGTCCAGCAACAGGAGGACCGCGCCTTGGCCTATCGCGTCTTGCATGGGTTGGCGCGGGTCGCCCATGCCGAGCAAAACTTTCCCACAGCCATTGCCCAATATACAGATGCGATTCAACAACTCGAGTCGATTCGCCATGAGCTACAGATCGAGAGCTATCGAGCCGCCTTTTTAACCGATAAATTGCAAGTGTATCAGGATTTGGCTGCGTTACATCTCCAACAAGCCCACTTGGATTTAGCCTTTGCTGTGGTCGAGCGCGCCAAATCACGCTTAGTGACCGAAAAGTTAGCCGCGCGCTTAACCGCCGAAGTCGATCGGGCGGCACACTCCGCCGATCCCCAAGTGCAGACATTGGCGCAGCAGCTTAACGCCCTCCTCACTCAGCTTGATCAGATCTATCAGCAAAGGGAGAATGAGCACAAGCAGCAGAACAGCTCGCCGCTTGGCGCATTGAATTTTGACACCAGTGCCACGGTGCCGCAGATCGAGCAAGCAGTGCAAGAACTGCTCAACCAACTTCAGCATCGTCAACAGCTTTTTTCACTCTTGACAACAGGGTACACGGCCCCGCTGCCCCAAATTCAGGCCAATCTACAGCATGCGCTCTTGTTACAATATCACCTGCTAGACGATCACTTTGCAGTCTTTGTGGTGGACAGAGACCAGATCAAACGCCACCTGCGCTTAGCCCCGGTGGCTGCCGTTGAAGAAGCACGCCAAGCCTTAACCACCGCCATTGAACGGATGCTCAGCCTGACCCTCCAATGGGGACCAACGCGGGTGGGCAAATTCTTGCCACAACTGCGCGACGATGCAAACCGCCAACTCAACCGCCTCTATCAACTGTTGCTGGAACCATTGCAGGCGTTCTTGCCTGCTGGCGCACCGTTGGTCATCTCGCCCGAGCATACCCTCTATTACATTCCCTTTCATGCGCTCTATGATGGGCAACAGTATGTGATCGAGCAGCGCGCCGTAAGCTATGCCCCCAGCGCAACCTTGTTGGATGCCTGTACCCGCGCCCAGCCCAGTGGGCAGGGCGCGTTGCTCTGTGGCTATGCGGACGAGCAGCTAACGGCTATCTCTGCCGAGTTACAAGCCATTGCCCAATTCTTTCCCCAAGCGCACTGGTTAGTGCAAGAAGCGGCGACGACTAGTGCCTTCCTCACCTATGCCCAACAGTGCCGGTTGCTTCACTTGGCCGCCCATGCCACCTTTCGGACCGATCAGCCCATGCTCTCTTCGATTGTGCTCGCCGATCGACGCCTCACCTTGGCCGAAATTACCCGTCAGCCGCTTCACGCCGATTTGGTGGTTCTCAGTGGTTGTGAAACCGGCCATGGGCAACTGCGCGGTGCCGATCTCGTCAGCCTCGCCACGGGCTTCTTGGGGGCCGGGGCGCGCTCGCTGCTGGTTAGCCTCTGGCGGGTCGAAGATCAAGCAACGGCCCAGCTCATGGTGCACTTTTACCAAGCGCTCTTTGCCGGCCAAGATCGGGCACAAGCCCTGCGCACAGCCCAAGTCGCCCTGCTGCGCCACGGTCGCGCGGCCCAAGATCATGCGCAACTGTTCACCCACCCCGCCTATTGGGCCCCTTTTACCTTGGTGGGCCACTGGCAAAGTGCCCTAGTATAGGAAAATCGCGGGCTTTGCTGCATTGGATTATAGGCAGAGAACGACGCCGTTAATTTCGCATTCGCACCGCTCGTTGAAAAGCCCGCCGCGGCGGGCGTTGTTTATCGTCGGGCGGCTTTAGCTTCCGGCGCGCAATCGCCATCAGCAACAGCCCAGCGAGGAGGATCGATGAATTTACGTACAGCGCTGATAAATGGCTATGATCCCTATCAACTCACCCCAACGATAGGCGTTTTTGCGGTTTTATTGGCCGCTCTCCTCTTTTTTTCATACACACCAGTGGTGAATGCCGAGGGCCAAAGCCCCACCATGCCGCTGACGCCCCATTGCGTGGGCTCGGGCCCCTTGCCGCTCGATCCGGATTTCTGTGGCTGTACCTGGGGTGCCGTCTACTACCGCGGCAAGCCAGTGCTCAATGCACCCGTGGTATTGGAATTTGGCAATCAATCCACCAGCGCGGCCAGCAAGGTCTATGCCGATGTGCAGCCAGAGCCCTACTACACAATGACCGGTGCTGGGTTGGGGGCGAAAAAGGGTGATTTCCTCACCGTCCAAGTCGCCTTTGCTGGTCAAACTGCCGCACGCACCTTCCGCGCTTGGCCCGATGAGAATCAGGAACAAGAGGTGGCGCTTGTGCTGCCAGAGCGGGGACGGTGGGAGAGTTGGCTTACCAGTGGCTACACCACCCTCAGCTTGGCCGATCACACCCTGTGGGCCGGTGGGACAGCCGGTTTGCGCGCGATCGACCTAACGACACAAAGCCCAGTCACCCATACTTTACCCTGGAGCGATCCCACCGTCTTGAGCATGGCCGTTGCGCCGAACGGCCATGTGTGGGCAGCCGGTGCGCATACCCTGGCCGAGTTTGACGGCAGTAACTGGCAAAACCGCACGCCCCCCTTTGGCGCGACGATCCGCGCCCTGGCGATCCACCCCACTACCGGCGCGCTCTGGCTGGGGGGCGGTGACAATCAGGGGGCCTTGGCGATGTATGATGGCGCTTGGCACATGGTGACGGCTGTGACTGAAGAGGTGCGCGCCTTGGCCGTCGATGGCGCGGGCGATCTCTGGGTAGGGACTTGGGGCGGTGGCGTCTATCGCCATGATGACCAAGCCGCCAATCTCAACAGCGACTGGCGGCAATATAAGATCAACGCGGGCTTGGCATCTGACTATATCTTGACCACGGCCACCGATGCCCGCTCCGTTTGGTTTGGCACCCGCCCCTATGCCGACGGCCAAGGGAAGCGCGGTGGGATCAGTCGGTATCGCTGGGCAGATAACAGCTGGACAACCTACACCGCAGCCCATGGTCTGCCAACCGACATCCTCGGCGCCGCCGCCCCGATCAATGCCCTGGCGGTCGCGGAGAGTGGCCTTGCCTGGGCCGGAACACCGACCGGTCTTTATCTGCTAGCCGCGCCGGAGACTTGGGTCAGTGAAATGGCAACCGGAACAGCGATCCGCGCCGTGGCGGTGCATGACACACAGGTGATTGCCGCGCGGACCAATGCGCCTTTACTGCGCCTCGATCAGAGCATCACGCCAGGCAATCCGCCCACCGTGCAATTAGCACCAACCAACCCCGCCACCGTGACCCAGGCCGAAACCATCACCCTGACCGCGAGTGCCACTGATCAGGACAATGATCCCAACGAAAGCGGGGAACAGATCTTGGCGTGGGATTGGCGGATCAACGATGAACCCTTCTGCACCACAGCCAATCAGTGCGCCATGCCCGCCAACCTACTGACGCTTGGCAACCATACCCTCAGTCTCCGTGTTCAAGATGATGAGGGTGTCTGGTCACAACCTGTCACAACGACGTTGCGCGTCACCCCTGCCGCCGCCGTCGTCTACCTGCCTCAGATCAGCACGACAAGCGCGGCGCAAGCGCGTTGACAGCGCCTAGCGGCCTCCCGCCGCGGGGAGTGGCTGCGGCCCGGTGAGGGGCGGCGCGGCAGGCCCCGTCGTGACAGGAAAGCTCAAGGCGAGCCCGTGCCCAACCACCACGGATAGGGCACGGGGAACGATTTCGATCTCCCAGGTATGCTGTTCGGTCAACACATCCAAATCTGCATTCACCGCCAACGGCGCGTCCGCGGTGACGCGCACGCGCCGCGCCCGCCGAAAGTGAACCCGCGGGTCGCTGACACGGCCACCATTCGAGATGCCAAAGAAATAACGGGTGAGATCCACCAACTCCATGGCTTCATAGACGGCGACATCGAGCAGGCCGTCATCGCATTTGGCATCGGGGGCAATGAGCATATTGTTGCCAAAGAGGGGCGCATTGGAGATCGTCACCATGTGGGTGCGGGCTTGGCGGGGCGCTTCTTCGTCGTCGTATTGGATCGTGACGCCGACGGAGGTGAAGGAGAAAAATTCACCCAACTTGTTAAAGACATCGGTCCAGCGGCCTTTCTCGGCATCTTCGCCCATGGGCGCGGCCAGGGCGCTCAACCCAATGCCCGCGGTTTCGAGAAAATAGCCTGCGGGCGAATCATCCGGCGTGATCACGCGGCCCACATCCAGGCGGCGTGTTGCGCCGAGGGCCAGCAAGAGGGCCGCTTGGGCCAGATCCAGTGGAATGCCCAGCGAACGCGCCAGGTTGTTCATGGTGCCTAAGGGCAGAATCCCCAAGGTGGCCGGGCTGTGGATCAAGGCGGTTGCCACTTCTTCAATGGTGCCATCACCCCCCGCGGCAATAACCAACGTATCACCCCGCGCAACGGCCTTGTTTGCCAACTGATAGGCGTTGATTTCAGGGGTGGTTAACTCTAGCTGTGGCTCGATCCCGACGGCGCGTAACGCTTCGACAATCTGCTCTGGGCTATGGATCCCATCCAAAAAATGTTTGGCCGCTGGGTTGAGGATCAGCGAGACCCCCGCCGTGGTGGGGTTTGCTTGGGTTGGCGTGGCAGTGGTGCCCATAGCTGCTTTTTGTTGGCTTGCCAAGGCAGCTAGTTCAACCTCAATGGCTGACAGCTGTTGGTGCGCTGCGGCCAATTGATCTTGCGCCAGTTCCACTTGGCGTAACTGTTCGGCATGCTTGGCCAGGGCTGCCGCGCGTTGGCTCGAAATATCGTTTGTGGTCGTTGCGTCCATTGACATTGCCTCTTGAAAATTTACGGTACACTCCACGATATAGGCGACGATGGCCTATGCCGTGGAGTGTACCGCCGTAGTTGACGAAGAGACAGTAGGACTCTACACGATTGGCGCGATGATGGATCACGACGATGATGGGGTGTCTTGCATGATAGCCCGTTACCGGGTCTCGGTGACCTTGCGCAGCCCGCGTGGGTGGTCCGGATCATAGTCGCGGACGTGGGCTAGGTGCATGGCCAGGAGTTGGCCGGGAATGATAGCCGTCAGCGGGGAGAGCCATTCGGCAACGGGTTGGGGCAGGGGCAGGCGGGTGCGCGCCAGCGCCAAGGTCGCGGCATCATCACTAATGGCAATGATTTCGGCTTCGCGCTGTTGCAGCGTCTGCATAAAGCTTTGGAGTTCGGGGAGCACAATGCCAGCAGGCGCAATGACAATGGCCGGAAAGCCATGTTCGATCAAGGCCAACGGGCCATGGAGAAAGTCTGCGCTGCTATAGGGCTCGGCAATCGTATAAGTCAATTCTTTGAGCTTGAGGGCTAGTTCAAAGGCCGTGGCATAGTTATAGCCGCGCCCAATGACGACGCAGTCGCGCATGTAGCGGTAACGTTCGGCCAAGCGCGCGATTTCGCGATCTAGTGTGAGCGTTGCACCGACGATGTCTGGCATGGCGGCCAGGGCGTCGTGCATACGTTGGTCTTGGGCCAGCGTTGCACTGAGCAGGGCAATCGCGGCTAGTTCACTGGTATAGGTTTTGGTGGCCGCAATGGAACGCTCCACACCCGCTTGCAGGTTGATCACAAAGTCGGCCTGCTGGCTGAGATCAGAGTTAGAGAAATTGGTAATCGCGGCGGTGAGCGCGCCTTGGCGGCGCGCCTCGGCCAATACCGCCACAATATCGGGGCTTTTGCCGCTCTGACTAATCCCCAGCACCAAGGCATTGCCAAAACGGGGCGGCTGTTGGTAGAGCGAAAATAGACTAGGGGTCGCCAACGCCACCACAAAGCCATTGACCGCGCCCAGCAGATATTGGGCATAGCGCCCGGCATTGTCACTGGTGCCGCGCGCGGCAATCACGATATGGGTAATCTGGCGCTGCTGAATGGCCGCGGCCAGTTGTTGGACGACGGCTTGTTCGGTGGTCAGCAAGCGTGCCAAGACCGCCGGTTGCTCATGAATTTCGCGATAGAGAAAAGATTGTTCGATCATCATTGCTTGAACCGCGTCGGCGGTCGTCCCCTTTTTACTTCAAAAAGACAGGCACAGCGCCTGCCATGGTGATCATTCTATTTCAACAAGCCTATGCAAAGCGCCCTCATTTGTCAACTTTTGAATGTTTGCCGCCAGCGCAACCAGAGCCGTACCCCCAGGCTGCTATCAATTTTGACAGTGCCTCACTGATTTGTTACATTTGTGGATGGGCTTGGCATAGGAAAAATCACCATTATAGCGTTTTATCCCTTTTATACAATCGCTTGAGCGAAGAATGAGGAATGTATGTCAACTCGTAAGATCCTACCCCGCAGTACCCCCGCAGCGCAGGGAATTCCCGCGGAAGCTATCACGAATTTTGTCAAGGCGGCGGAACAACAGCTGGACGCGCTACACAGCTTTCTCTTGTTACGCCACGGCCAAGTGGTGGCCGAAGGGTGGTGGTCACCCTATGGCCCGACCGAACCCCACATGTTGTTTTCCTTGAGCAAAAGCTTTACTGCAACCGCGATTGGGCTGGCTGTGGCCGAAGGCCGGTTGAGCGTGCAAGATCGCGTGATCGATTTCTTTCCCACAGAAACGCCAGCGGTGGTCAGTGAATATCTGGCGGCCATGCAAGTCCACCATCTCCTGTCCATGGGCACCGGCCACACCGAGGATACGACCCGCTATCTGCACGAAGATCCCGAAGGCAATTGGGTGAAAGCCTTCCTCGCCCGCCCCGTGGAGCGCGAACCGGGGACCCACTTTCTCTACAATACGGGTGCCACCTATATGTTATCGGCCATCTTGCAGAAGCTGACCGGCATCACGCTGCTGGATTACTTGCGGCCCCGCCTGCTCGACCCGCTGGGCATTGGGCCTGCCACCTGGGAGAGCTGCCCACGCGGGATCAACACGGGCGGCTACGGCCTGATGGTGACGACCGAAGATATTGCGCGCTTTGGGCAGCTTTATTTACAGCAAGGGCAGTGGCAAGGGCAACAACTGGTGCCCGCGGCCTGGATCGAGCAAGCGACCACCACGCAGATCAGCAACGGTGACAACCCCGCAAGCGACTGGGCCCAGGGCTATGGCTATCAATTCTGGCGCTGCCGCCACGGCGCCTATCGCGGCGATGGCGCGTTTGGACAATACTGTATTGTCATGCCAGCGCAAGACGCGGTCTTGGCGATCACGAGTGGACTTCCTGATATGCAAGCGGTTCTGAACTTGGTCTGGCAACACCTGCTGCCAGCCATGAGCGCGGCACCGTTACCGGAAGATCGCCGTGCGCAAACGGCATTAACAGAAAAGCTGGGAAGCCTCGCATTGACGCCTATCCAAGATGCCTTTATCTCACCGTTGACTAGCCAGGTGCAAGGGAAGACGTACCAATTTCCGTTGGCAGAACAATCCGCCGATCCACGCACACCCAAGACCGAAGCCATCACCTTTGACTTTGCCGCTCCTACCCCCATCGTGACCCTGCGCGATACGGCGGGAACGCATCGCCTGCGGGTGGGCAATGGGGAATGGATCAAAGGGGAGATGACGGTGCCCTATCGGGGACCACAGCCCGTCGCGGTGAGTGGCGCGTGGACCGCCACTGATACATATACCCTGCGGATCTATTTCTACCAGACGCCTTTCTGCACGACGATCACCTGCCAATTCGCGGCAGATCAGCTCTTCTATAATGCCCGGCTGAATGTCAGCTTTGGCCCTACCCAACAGCCACAGTTGGTTGGGCAAGCCAACTAACCCGATGAAAATGGGACGCGGATGGACGCGGATTGATCGTCTATCCGCGTTCATCCACGTTCATCCGCGTCCCCCATTTTTGGGCCCATCCCCATTCCTATGCCGATTGAATGGCTGCGCATAGTTAATTATGCTTTATCAGAGAGTAAGGTGTACAATGAAGGAAGGAATCTCTGTTTGAGCTGCTCAACGGCGCGTGCGGGGTGAAGCGCTTGGGGCCGTAGCCCTAGGTTCTCCCCTTATGTGTCGGCTGAGCCATTTATCGTACGAAGGAACAATAGTCTGTACATGACACAACCAAACACGGATCGGGATGTAAATGAAGTTGAAACCCAGCCTCTTTCCTCTACCCCGACTTCTGAAACAAACATGTTGCCCACTATCACCGAAAACACTGCCGAACCATTCAATCACGACCCCTTAGCAACGGACGACGCGTTCGCTGATGATGCGCAAAACGATGACCTGGACGATGAGGCAAGCGACGATCTCGTCGAGCCGGAAGATGCCTTGCCCGAAATAACCCTCGCCGAGTTGCCAGAAGCGCTACAAACGGCGGCGGCCAAAGCCGGTTGGAAGAAGTTGATGCCCGTGCAGGCCAAGGCCATTCCCTATATGTTGGCTGGCCGCGACCTGCTGGTACAGTCGCGCACGGGCAGTGGTAAGACGGGGGCCTTTTTGTTGCCAATTCTCACGCGGATCGACCCGCAGAAGGCGGCCTGTCAAGCATTGATCTTGGTGCCCACGCGCGAATTGGCGCAACAGGTCGCCAAAGAAGCGGATCTCCTCGGCGGGACGACGGGCGTGCGCAGCATTGCCATCTATGGTGGCGTGAAATATGGCCCACAGCTCGATGCTTTGAAAAAAGGGGCCCAGTTGGTGATCGGCACCCCAGGCCGGATTCTCGACCATCTTTTGCAACGCAACCTACGCCTCGATGATCTTGCTGTGATGGTCTTTGACGAAGCAGACCGGATGCTCTCCATGGGTTTCTATCCAGACATGCGCGAGTTGCAGCGTTACCTGCCCCAACACGCCATCAACGCCTACATGTTCTCGGCGACCTTCCCGAGCAGCGTCCGGCGGCTGGCTTATGAATTTCTGGCGAACCCCGAATATCTGAGCCTCAGCCGCGATCGGGTGCATGTCACCGCGGCGGAACATCTCTACTACACCACCCCAGTGCTGAAGCGTGACCGCAGTTTAGTGCGTTTGATCGAGATCGAAAATCCCGCGTCGGCCTTTATCTTTTGTAACACCAAAAATATGGTTCACTATGTGGCAACGGTGTTGCGCCGCTTTGGCTATGATGCCGATGAGATCAGCTCGGATCTCAATCAGCAGGAGCGTGACCGCGTGCTCAATCGCGTGCGCAATGGTGAGCTGCGCTTTCTCGTCGCCACCGATGTCGCCGCGCGCGGTATTGATATCCCCGAGCTTTCCCACGTCTTTCAATACGAACCGCCCGAAGATCCAGAATCCTATATCCATCGGGCTGGCCGGACGGCCCGCGCGGGCGCAACGGGCGTGGTGATCACCTTGATCGAGAACTTTGCCGAACGGCTCCAGTTGGAAGGGATTGCCAAACGCTTTGGTATCGAACTGACCGAACGCCCCCTGCCCAACGAGCAAGATGTAACGGCGTGTGTGGCCGAACGAGTGACAGTGTTGCTCGAAGCACAACTGCGCACCCGCGATAAGCTCAAGACAGAACGGATGCAGCGCTTTGTCCCCTTTATTGCCGAGTGGGCGAGTAGTGAAGAAGGCCAAAGTCTGCTGGCGATGTTGGTCGATGATTTTTATCAGCAGTCACTCCACGCGCCCTTGTTACCGCCCGCCGCGGAGAAAGGGCCGCAACGGGGCGACCGTGCCAACCGCAACCCACGCCAAGAGGAGCAGCGGAGTAGTTCCAATCGGCGGGGAGGACGGCGGCGGCGGCCACGCAGTCGCAGCTAGGCGCGGCGGCCCACGCCAGTTGATCAGGGGCGGCTGGCGCAGTAGGAGCGTTAAGGCCCCACATACTGAAACCGAGGCACGGCAACCCCATCGACCACCACTTCTTCCATAAACATGGTTTGGGGACGAATCCAGAGGTCAAAATTGCCATAGAGCGTGCGATAGACCACATACGCTTCCTCGGTTTCACTATGCCGGGCAACCCCCAACACTTCGTACTCCTTGCCTTTATAGTGGCGGTAACGGCCCGTTGGCATGGTTAACATCAAATCTTCTCCATTCTCCTCCTGAAGCGCCGCTGGCCTGCCCCCGGATCGAACGGGCCAGCGTAGCGCGTTGACCTTACCAGCTAGCGATCCACGCGTGAATTTTGTTGATCGGCTCCCACACGCCCTCCGATAGCGTTGAAAGCAGCACTACATTGAGCTCGTGGGCGGGAAAATGGCGAATGATGCCACTGACCCCAGTGTTGATCCCCTCTTTGTGATAGCTGACCACGCGCCCCGCGTCATCCAAATAAAAGACCAAGCCATAGCCATAGTGGACTGCCCACTGCTTACCCGTCCGATAGAAGAGCTGGGGCGTTAGCCAGGCCGTGGTAAGCGTTGGCGAGAGGAGTTGCCCGGCCTGCACGGCGCGCAAGAAGCGATCTAAATCGCTGGCTGTCACATACGCGCCACCATCGGGCGACCCAATCGGCGGGAAGGAATAGATATTTTTCCGCCAGCCGCTGATCTGCCCTGCCGCATCAGTGATGGGATCAGCGCCTTCTGCCACCTGTTCATGGACTTCATCCTTGCGGAGAAACGCCGAGTGGTTCATGCCAACCGGCGCAAAAATGTGCTGCTGGACATAGTCGCGGTAGCGCAAGCCACTCGCTTGCTCAATCAGCAAGCCAAGCAAGACATAGCCACAGTTGCAGTAGCGGCAACCTTGCCCAGGCGGGAAGTTGGCCGGTTTATACGCGAACTGGGGCAGGAAGTCCTTGGTCGCGGTGACGGTGTAGTTGGGTCTGGTCTGCCAAACGGCTTCATAACTTTCCCCAGCCTCTTCGTCGGCATCATCGGCAATGCCAGAGCTATGGGTCAGCAGATGATAGACTGTCACCGCCCTGGAAATGGCCGTTCCTTCTAGCCCTAGCAAGTCAATGGCGCTGGTATCAAAGCGCAGCCGCCCCTGGTCAATCAGTTGTAGCGTAGCCACCGCAGTAAAGAGCTTGGTGATCGAGGCAGTATCAAAGCGCGTCGTTAGCGTGTTCGGTATTTTCCAGGCGCGGCTGGCATAGCCATAGGCACCCGCAAAACGTTGGTGGTCGCCCTGGGTGATCAAGACAACACCAGCAAATTGCTCCTGCGCGGTGCGCTCTTCCAAATAGGTGTTGAGTTCTTCAAAAGAATGCATGGGGTTTTCCTAGGTTGGTTGACGGCGTCAATGGCGGCCATGCCGACTTGCGCAACGTGAGCAACCTTGCCCTGCCGTGCGATCAGCGCACTAATACCGGCTATTTTATGCTCAGCCACATAAGCCTGCATTTTGTGGCTGAGTCGTGCCAGCCGTTGGCTCGAAAAGCCCACGGTTCGGGTGTTACAATCTGCATCGTTTTCCTCATTTCTGCCTGATCAAATCGGTTCATGGTTATCATTGTCTGTTTGTTCAGCTTAGCGACCAATCTTCCCCATAACAGACCAAGCCCAGTTTGGCGGCGACCCGCTGAGAGGCTACGTTGTCCCACGCGGTGCTATAGAGCGGCAGGCAGCCCTGTTGGCGGACCGCCGCGGCCCAGCCAGCCACCGCCGCCGCGGCATAGCCACGGCCGCGATAGGCTGCCGCGGTTTCTAGCCCGGCCTCGGTAGCCTGCCCGGGTGTGCGTGAACAGAAACAGAGGGTCACGGCATGGCCGTCGGCCAGCACGGCTACCATGGGGCCACAAGTATAGTACGGATCGGTCGGTGTCACCCAAGGAAAATGGCGTTGCGTTAGAGGGAGCGTTTCTTCGTTGATTAGGACCACGGGCAACGCCGGTGCGATCCCCGCAGGCACCCAATAGGCTGGTCCCCGGTATTCGCTTTCAAGCGGAGCGTGAGCCTGCAGCAGGGCTTTGATCGCCGCGTAGGCACGCGGCGGTGGCTGAAGGTCATTGGTTAGCGGCTCGGCCCGACAGTATTCTTCCAATTCCGCCACCAGCGCAGCCGGGAGATCCGCCCGAAAACGCCAATAATGACCCGTTGGCGTGCGCCCCAGAAAAAAGCGCGGCGCAGGTGGTTGGGTGCCGGGCGGCCCCGGCTCATTGACCAAGTGCAGCCGCCCTTGGTCGTCACGCTGAAACAACGTATTGATCTGGATCGCCATCCAAGCTGATTCTGGCATGGGTTCTGCTCCTATCTAACATGATTCGTGGACCGTTGCACGAAGCACATCTCACTTAGCCTTGCATCGTGCCTGCCCAGAATTTCTCTGCGGTGAGCAGGGTGAAGCCCGCTTTTTCGGCCACCCGCATCGACGCGGGATTCCAGCGCGCACATTCCCAATAGGGCGCGATACCTTGTTGTTGGCAGCGTTGGGTAAAGTGGATGGCCGTCGCAGTCGCTACGCCGCGCCCTTGGTAGGCTTCATCGGTGGTGATCCCAATGCCACAGCTCATGGGGCTGACATATTCAGCCGTACACCAACTGATGATACGACCAGGCATCACCGCCGCGATGCCAAAGCCATAGTGGGCAAAGCGCTCCAGGGTGGGCCACATCCAACGCACTTCATCCCGCACCAACTCATGGTTGATCAGCGTTGCATCGTGCAAGAGCGCATGATCTATCGGCACGAAACGGAGCCCCTCGATCGCTGGTGGGATCAACACCGCAGTGGGCTGTTGCAGGCCATAGAATAAGCTTTCCACCTCATGCAGAGTACACCACGCGAAGAGCGCGGGCAACGCTTGCTGGAGGGCAGGCGATAAAGGATGGGCCTTAAAATAGGCTATCCCGGCGGCCATCGCCGCGGGCCGGATGGTGGTGCTCAACAAAGTAGCCAAGGCCGCTTGGGCAGGCGCGGTCACCGATGCCCCGGCCAGATAGAAAACTTTGTTGCCCTGATCAAAGAGCACAAGGAGCGGTTCACCTTCGTCTTGGGCAATCGACCAAAGCTGGGCCACGGTATGGCCAGCCAGGATCGAAGCGGTGACCATTGCCAGGTGCGGGCCGGGAAAATGGGCTAGATAGGTTGGTAGCTCATGTATAGCTAATTCACGGATCATGTACGCTCCGTTCGATGGGTTGGGTTGATGGTGCGGCAGACCTGACAGGTTTTCCAAACTTGTCAGGTCTAGCATTGCGTAAAATTTGACGGGAGGCGATGGAATCGTCTATGATCACCACCATGCTTCACCGGAATCGCTGGCAATATCTTCATTATCTGATCGCTGCTGGCGCTGGTCTTTACCAGCAGCTTGGTTCTTCGCGCCAATCTGCCGCGGCCGCGCCTGCGTCTACGCAAACACCACGCGCCACGGGATAGGCAGTCACCTCACGCGTTGTTCAAGCATAGGGAGCCGTAGGCCGCCTGCCCGCATCGGGGAGGCTTTTTGCGCGCTCGTTTTGCGGCGCGCCCTCCCCGATCCATTTACCCATTCATTGTACCACCTGTTCTACACAATTTTTAATTTCCCCAAAGATGGGAGGATCGGATGAGTGCAAACACACAACAACCATTTCGCGATACCAACCTGTCCGCACACACTTGGGATAGTATCCCCGACGGCGCAACGGTGACGCTGGATGGGACAAAAGGGACAGTCACGCTGATCGGCGCGCGCGAATAAACCAGCTTACAATCTATCCCAATCTACGTTCCGCCGCGTTTATCCGCGTCCTCATTGGTTTGACAATGGCTATGGCTTTGGCTATACTGGCGTTGTTGTTCGTTTTTCTTGGATTTCTTGTATTTGCAGAGGATACGGCCCAATCGTATGGCAATGGTAATGCGATTTCGCGAACAGTTCGTGGGGATCTCCACGAATCCCGGCGTTCTTGTTCGCACGCTACAGCATCGGTAATAAGTGCCTTCTCTTTCTCACTCATTTTTTTGCTCATTGATAGAGTGAGAAGCCTGTCCCAGGGTAGATGAATTTCCGCTAAGCCATGTGTGCGCGATGAGTTCGCGCCGGCATGGCTTTTTTGATCCGGTTGCGCCGTTGCCGACTCCCTCTGGTTGCCAACGCCCATAACCATGAACGAGGCCATGTGTGAGCGATCACCCACGGCCTCGTTGTTTTCGCGTTACCTCCTTTTGTCCCAGGAGGTGACAGATGACAAATATGCCCCGCAAGCGTCTTGCGCTTGCCCAGAATTTCTTCAAAAGCCGCCGTTTGGTCTCGGCCCTGGTGGCGGCTAGCTCCGTTGGCGCGCAGGATCTGGTCTATGAAATTGGCCCCGGTGGTGGCATCATTACCCAAGCGCTTGCCCGCGTTGCCGCGCAGGTGGTGGCCATTGAAAAAGATCCGGCGTTGGTGGCGCAACTACAGAAAAAGTTCCAACAGACGCCCAATGTGACGATTGTCGAACAGGATTTCTTGCTGCACCATGTGCGCGCCCAGAACTACAAGGTCTTTGCCAACCTGCCCTATAATATCACCGCGGCGGTCATGCGGAAGCTCTTCTATGGCGCGAATCCCCCACAAGCGGCCTATCTGGTGATGCAAAAGGAAGCCGCCCAAAAGTTCGCGGGTGTGCCAGGGGAAACGCAATTTTCAGTACTGATCAAGCCGTGGTTTGCGCTAGAGATCACGCGCACCTTTGCGCGTACCGATTTTGTGCCCATGCCGCAGGTCGATTCGGTGCTATTGGCGATCCAGCAACGGTCAACGCCCCTAGTGACGATCCGGGCGGCAAGGGCCTATCGGTGCTTTGTGCAATATGGCTTTCGGCAGTGGAAAATGAGTTTGCGCGCCAGTTATCGGCCCATCTTTACCCATCGCCAATGGCAAAAGCTCGCGCGCGACTTGAATTTTCCGCTTGATGTCACTCCCACCAAGCTAAATGTAACTCAATGGGTGGGACTCTTTCATTGCTTTTGTGAGTATGTTCCCGTGGAGAAACAGCGGCTGATCACAATGCGGTAGCGTCGGCAAGATCCATGCGCTCAAGTAGGGATGCGGCTGGACGCGGATAAAAAATTCGCGTCCAGCCGCATCCTAATTTCTCACCCATATTTTCGCAAAGCTGGGTCCGGTGATATGATTTACGAAGAAATACCCTCCAGCTTCCCTAGTTTTCGACCAAAGGAGTTCTCTTCATGCAAACCTTAGTCCTTGCGGATGATCGGTATCACCCAGCTCACATTGCGCGTGCTGGCCTTGGTGCGTTGGGCGATCAGGCGTTTACCTTTGATTGGCTTGAAAATGCGAATGACTGGTCCGCGGCGCGGATGGCAACCTACCCACTGGTGGTGTTAGTCAAGGCGAACAATGTCTCGGCCACGGACGAAACCAAGTGGATGACGCCCGCGGTGGAAGCTGCGCTGCGCGACCATGTGCGGGCGGGCAATGGCCTTTTGGTCATCCATTCGGGAACCGCTGGTTATCGCGAAACGACCGTCTTGCGCGAATTATTGGGGGGCGTTTTCGAGCGTCATCCCAAGCAATGTCCGGTGACCGTGGAACCGCAGGCGAATCACCCGTTGACCATGGGCAGCACGCCCTTTACGCTGGTCGATGAGCACTACTTTATGGAAATGACCGACGTGCCGGTTGATTGTTTCCTCCATAGCCACTCTGAACATGGCACCCAACCCGCCGGGTGGACCCGCACCGAAGGCGATGGGCGCGTCTGTGTCTTAACGCCCGGTCATCATGTGGAAGTCTGGCTGCACCCTGCCTATCAAACCCTGCTCCAGAATAGCCTACGGTGGTGTGGCAAAATAGCATAAGCGGCCACATAGCACGTGATTTGTCACGCGTTACACAATCCCAGAGTACACGCCATGTGGCAAGGTACGCCGAACTGCGTTCAAAGTTATCCCTATTTTTCGACTTATCCCCAGTTAATTGTGGATAAGTCGAAAAATAGGGATAACTTTTTATAATGCTTGTTCATTTGTCGTTCGGTCTGCAGCAAATAACCGATCTCGCTTGGGCAAACGCAAGAAAACTCACAGAAACAACGCAGCAAGTTCACTAGAATCTCATAAAACCTGTGCAATATATAGACAAAATTTGCGTAAATTCTGTGAGCCCAAAGTATGCCTAAAAAAATCATCGTCATTGGGAGTGGTTTTGGCGGCCTCAGTGTGGCCGCCCGGTTAGCCGCGCGTGGATACACGGTAGAATTGTTTGAAAAACGGGATAAACTAGGGGGACGGGCCTATGTCTATGCCATCAACGGCTTTCACTTTGATGGCGGGCCGACCGTCATTACCGCGCCATGGCTGTTGGATGAAGTCTGGACACTAGCCGGGCGCAAACGCGAAGCTTATTTTCAACTGGTGCCCTGTGATCCCTTCTATCGCATCTTTGACCACACTGGTCGGCAATTTAACTATAATGGCGACCATCAATTTATTCTCAGCCAAATCGACCAATGGTCGCCCGCCGACAAAGCGGGCTACGAACGCTTTATGCATACCACCAAAGACATTTTCACCACCGGCATGGCGTTAATCGACAAGCCCTTTCTTCATGTGACAGATATGATCAAGGTCGTGCCCGATCTGATCCGCCTCCAATCCTATCGTAGCGTCTATGACTATGTCAGTCAGTTTATTCAAGACGATTTTTTGCGCCGCTGTTTTTCGTTTCATCCCTTGCTCATTGGCGGCAACCCTCTAGATGCCGCCTCGCTCTATGTTTTGATCCACTATTTAGAGCGCGAATGGGGCATCCACTATGCGCTTGGTGGCACTGGGGCGATCGTACAAGCCTTTGGGCGGCTGCTCCAAGAACTGGGCGTGACGGTGCATCTGAACACCGCAGTGGCGGAGATTCTGGTCGAGGGGCGCAAGACAACCGGCGTTCGCCTGGCCGACGGGACGATCCACAAAGCCGATGCGGTGGTGTCCAATGCAGATGTGGCCTGGACCTATCTCAATCTCTTGCCCGCTCAGGTGCGCCGCAAGAATAGCGACCGGCGGATCAAGAACTTGAAATATAGTATGTCGCTCTTTGTCATCTATTTTGGCACCAAACGGCGCTATACGGACACGGCATTGGCCCACCACAATATTATTCTGAGCAATCGCTATACAGAGCTATTGCGCGATATCTTTGCGGCGCGCACCTTGCCCGACGATTTTTCCCTCTATCTGCATATGCCAACCATCACCGACCCGACCATGGCCCCGCCCGGCCACGAGGCGTTCTATGTGCTATCCCCCGTGCCACACTTGGGCGCGCCCATTGATTGGCAGCGCCAAGCCAAGCCCTACCGGGATGCCATTATGCAGCTGTTGGAGGAGCAGTATCTGCCTGATCTCCAAGCTAACATCGTCGCCGAGCATACGATTGACCCGCGCCATTTTCAGAATACGCTCAACAGCTACTTGGGCTCAGCCTTCTCGGTGCAGCCGATCCTAACGCAGTCGGCGTGGTTCCGCCCGCACAATCGTTCCGAGGATCTAGATAATCTCTACTTTGTTGGCGCGGGCACCCATCCCGGCGCGGGCCTGCCCGGGGTGCTCTCTTCGGCGAAAATCGTGGATGAACTGATTAGGGGATAGGAGGTGGATGGACGCGGATGGAGGTGGATGGACGCGGATAATAAATCCGCGTCCGCGCGGCTGTTATGCAGAGAGCTGCTGGAAGATCACGGTTGAGTTGTGACCGCCAAAGCCAAAGGAGTTGCTCATGGCTACCCGCACGGGGCGCTCAATGGCTTGGCCGAGGGTCAAGTTAAGCGTGGCGGGTACAGCGGGATCGAGTTGGGTGGTGTTGACGGTCGGGGGAATACGGTTTTGGCAGATCGCCAAGACGGCAATGAGCGCTTCGACAGCCCCGGCAGCCCCTAATAAATGGCCGGTCATGGACTTGGTGGCGCTAACCTGTACCTTTGCCAGTTGGTCCCCCAATAAACGCTGCATGGCCTTTAACTCACTCAAATCGCCCACAGGGGTGGAAGTCGCGTGGGGATTGATGTAATCAATATCGGCGGGGGTGAGGTTAGCATCGGCCAAGGCGCTGCACATACTTAGATAAGCGCCATCCCCTTCGGGGTGGGCCGCGGTGGCATGGTAGGCATCGGCAGAGCTGCCACCACCGACAATCTCGGCATAAATACGGGCGCCGCGCCGCCATGCATGTTCATACTCTTCGAGCACCAACGCGCAACTGCCTTCCCCCAGGACAAAGCCATCGCGGCCTTCATCAAAGGGGCGCGAGGCATGGGTTGGATCGTCGTTGCGCGTCGAAAGAGCCTGGGCAGCATTAAACCCACCGACCGCGGAGGGAGTGATCGCGGCTTCGGAACCGCCGGAAACAATAATATCGGCTTTGCCCAGGCGCAACTGGTAGAAGGCATCAATCAGCGCGTTGTTGGCCGAAGCACAGGCCGATACGGTGTTGTAGTTTACACCGCGCAGCCCATAGTGAAGCGAAATTGCCCCAGAGCTGGCGTCTAGCAACATCTTGGGAATGAACAAGGGGCTAAAGCGCGGATTGCCCCCTTCTTCCTTGTACTTAAAGAGCTGCTCTTCTGTCGTCTCCAGCCCCCCCAACGCTGATGCCCAAATGACCCCGATCCGGGTTGTATCCAGCTGGCTTGGTTCCAGCGCGGCATCGCGCAGTGCTTCGCCCACCGTGACTAGCGCGTATTGGGTGAAACGGTCGGCGCGGCGGGCCTCTTTTTTATCCAGATAATCAGCCGGGTCAAAACCTTTGACCTCACACGCAAAACGCGTTTTGAAATGGGTGGTGTCAAAGCGCGTAATCGGGGCAGCGCCACTCACTCCTTGCAGCAGATTCTGCCAAGTGGTTGCTACCGTATTTCCAAGCGGGGTGAGCGCACCTAACCCTGTCACGACCACACGTTTTAGTTGCATATACTCTCTTTTCCAGGCGATCCAGCCGATCAAGCGGGCATCTGATGATTCAATGAGACTTCCGCAACGCTATCCTGACAGCCTCTTGTGTTGGCGGTTGTGGGGACCACAGAGCCAACGGGATAACAAGCCTCTTGTGTTGGCGGTTGTGGGGACCACAGAGCCAACGGGATAACAAGTTTTTTGAAACCGGTCAGGTTTTGGGCGCGCCGACCAACAACGTCACTTCTCCTAACAAAAAAACACCGCGATCCGCGCGAAGATGCGCGGCCAACGACAGCCGACTTTCTTGCGCTGGATCGCGGTTCATCGACCAGGCTTAGGCTTCGGTAATCGTGACCTTGGTCATCGCATCCCCTTGGCGAATGGCATTGACCACATCTTGGCCTTGGGTTACCTTGCCAAAGACGGTGTGCTTGCCATCAAGGTGGGGCTGGGGCGAGTGAGTGATGAAAAACTGGCTGCCATTGGTGTTGGGGCCAGCATTAGCCATTGAGAGAAAGCCCGTGCCATGCTTGAGCGGATTGCCCCTGGTCTCATCTTCAAATTTATAGCCAGGGCCACCGCGGCCCGTGCCGGTTGGATCGCCGCCCTGAATCATAAAATTGCTGATGACCCGATGAAAGAGGACGCCGTCATAGTAGCCCTCTTTCGCCAAAAAGACGAAGTTATTGACGGTTTTGGGTGCATGCTCGGGGTAAAGCTCCACCACGATAGTCCCGCGCGGGGTCTCGAAAGTCGCGGTATAGCTCTTCTTCGGGTCGATCTGCATTGCTGGGGCACTGTTCCATTGTTTCATGATCTGAATTCCTCTCTACTTGTTCATTGATCTTGTGGGGTGTGGAGCCAACGGCCTTCTCACCCAACGCCTCTTCGACTACACCGCTATCCGGCCATATCTTCATACGATTCAAGGACGGGCTCATAGCGACAGCGACAGCCACGTACCGATTGGCACGCTGGGTGGGGCAATTCGGGGGCCCGCGCCACAAGAAATTGTTTACCGAGGGTCTGCCGGCAGTGGTCACAGGTATATTCATCATTCGGGCCGACAATTTCCAGGCGGCGCACATGATCGCCGCCTTTGCAGCGCTGCCAGGTCTCTTGGTTGTCCACGTAAAGCGCCAATTGGTAGGCGCGCCAGTAGGCCACTTCGGGGATGGTTAAGCCGGGCTTGGTCAATGCTTGCTGAACGTTGGCAGGGATCTCGGCGAGGGGCAAGCTCCAGTACGCGCCCCACAGGTGTTGTTCGGCAGCGTAGCTTTTGAGCCAATCGGCCGTGGTTGGGTTAAGGTCATCTAACAGCCAATGTTTGAGAAAGAGAATCCGCCGCGTGAGGGCACTGTGGCTAAGCTGGGGTTCGGGGCCTGTCCACGCGGCTTTGCCCAAGGGCTGTTGTGCCTCGTAGGCTCGGCGCAACGCGAGCGCTTCACTCGTATCTTTGGCGGCCAGGGCTTTGCGCACTTTGGGCAACACGGCGGCTTTTTCCGCGGCCAACCGCGCTTCGTATTGGTCCAGAAAGGGCATAGCGGTGGCAGTTGCCTGCCATTGACCGTTACTTTCGGCCAGCCAGCCCTGCTTTTGCAGGAGCGCGATACTTTCGACATAGGGCCGCGGCAAGACCCGATTCCATTGCTGCTGGGTCAGCGTGTCGTGGAGTGACCGTGGCGCCCGAAAGGCCGCTAACAGTTCAATCTGGGCATACTCGGCTTTCTCCGCCGACTGGGCCATGGCTGCCCCATCCAGCGTGGACCGTTTCCATAAATTACGCAAAAAACTCATAACGCTTGCCTTATCCCCGTCCGTTTTTCTCTTAGGTGTTATCCACTTGGTTGGTATGATCAGAGACCGAACAGGCTCGAAAAAGCGGTCAGGTCTTGTCCAAGGGCGTAACACCTATCTCTATTAATCCTACTGGTTTATCGGCATTTTGCAACTTTGTCAAGTCGCGTGGAACGTGAACCGCATCACGCCCCGCGGACGTACCGCAACGGAATAACGGCACCCAGCAGGTAGAGCAAAAAGATCAGGACAAAGAGCACCTGTCCGATCAACGATAGATTAACAAGCTCCTGCTGAAAATAGGCAGTTAGCAAGACGAGCGCCAAAAGGCCATTGGTCAATAGGGTGGTAAAGAGGGTGAGTTTGCTTAGATAATCTTGGTTGGCGGTCAGAAAAAAGAAAATACCCAGGCCAATCTGGCCCGCGCCAGCCAACCGTAGGGGCCAGCCTGGTCCGCCGGTATAGATCCCCCAAGCAAGTAGCAGCGTACGCGGGGCGAGGAGCAGGAATAACCCCAAAACAACGCCAACCAAGAAGCCATTAATCCGCAAAATAAGCCGTAACGAGCGAAAGGGATCGCCCAAGGTATACGCCATATCCGTTTCCCATCGTTTGCCTACTCAGGAATGATTATCCCCGTAGTATATACGGTTTGGTGCGGAACGGCCTAATTAGGAGCGGAACTACCCGCTGTTGGTTATACGGACAGGTGCGCGCTAGGCTTGGCCCCATCCGAATGCGCTGGCGCGGGGAGCAGTCCACCCCTCACAACACTATCCTGATTCCACAAGAACCGGTTCACAACAACGCTCTGTATACTAGAACGTACGTACCCAGGTTGATTGGTCGCCTCAGCCCTGTCAACGGCTATCGTTAACAGTTATGGGGACCGCAGATCCAACCGAAGGGAAACGCTCGAATGAAGGAGTATTGATCCCATGACCCATGAAGCCACTTTATTGCCCACGGCTGTGCTTTCGCCAGATTCACCCCCAACGCAAGCGCACACGGCTGGCCTGTTCGCCTGTTTGCCCATTCTCTATGGGGCATGGGCCGCGGCCGAACTCACGCCGGTGCAGCTGACGCATCTGCGGGATCGCTGCCAAGCGCAACCGTGGCTGACCCAAGCCGAACGGGGGCAGTTGCAAGCCTGGTTGAATCCGGCGACACCACCCACCGCGGCACAGCTCAAGCAGTGGCAAGCAACCATTCAACAGGCCATAGCGCTCCTGCCCGCGGTGGAACGCCAACAGCTGTCGCCCCGCCTTGCCACCTTGGGCCAAGCCGTGGCGCGGGCCAGTGCGCCAGATGACGTATCCCGCTGTACGACGGCGGCGGCCAGTGCCGCGCTAGCCGATCTAGAAGGGCTGCTAGGCGTGGTTAGCCAGAAAGCCTATGCGAAGCTGCTGGGCGAAGCGTGGGTGGCCTCGGTTGCGACGCCATCGACCCCCACCGGCTTTGACCAAACCCACCTGACTGCCCTCTTGGACGGTGACCAAGCCGCGCTGCGTCAACGGGTACGCGCTTTGTTGAGTGAGCCACGCTTTACCTATGGCACCTATCCCGATAAAGAAGCCTATCGCGATCAAGTGTTAACTTGGTGCAAAATCCTTGCCGAGGAAGGGTTGGGCGCGGTGGCCTACCCCCAAGCCTATGGGGGACAAGCGGATATGGCCCAATATCTCGCGATCATGGAAACGCTCAGCTATCACGATCTGAGTTTGGTGATTAAGTTTGGTGTGCAATTTGGGCTCTTCGGGGGTAGCATTCACCTATTGGGAACAACACGCCATCATGAGCAATATCTGCCTGCCATTGGTCAGTTAACCTTGCCCGGTGCCTTTGCCATGACCGAACTCGGCCACGGCTCGAATGTGCGCGATCTCGAAACAACCGCCCACTATGACCCGACGACAGAAGAGTTTATCATCCACACACCCACGGAAACGGCGCGCAAAGAGTATATCGGCAATGCAGCCCGCCATGGCCGTCTCGCCACTGTCTTTGCCCAGCTACACCTTCATGGCGCAGGATATGGCGTACACGCGTTTCTCGTCCCCTTGCGTGCCGCCGATGGCACACCACTGCCCGGTATCCGGATCGAGGACAATGGGGAAAAGATGGGGCTCAATGGGGTTGACAATGGCCGGATTTGGTTTACCCAAGTGCGGGTGCCGCGCACGGCGCTGCTCAACCGCTTTGCCGAGGTGACGCCCGAGGGCGAATACCAAAGTCCGATTGCTAGCGAGGCCAAGCGCTTCTTTACCATGATCGGCACGTTGGTGGCCGGACGGATTGGGATAGCCGGGGCAGCGTTGAGCGCGGCCAAAGCCGGGTTGACCATTGCCATCCGCTATGCGGATCAGCGGCGTCAGTTTGGGGGCGCGCCAGGAGAAGCAGAGACACGCTTGCTCGACTATCAAACTCACCAACGACGGCTGATGCCTTTGTTGGCGAACGCCTATGCCCTGGATTTTGCGCTGAAAGATCTGGTGCGACGCTTTACCCAACACACGGATGATGATCTGCGCGAGGTCGAGACCTTGGCGGCTGGGCTCAAGGCATTAAGCAGTTGGAACACGACTCGCACCCTCCAAATAAGCCGCGAAGCTTGTGGTGGTCAAGGGTATTTGGCCGAAAATCGTTTTGCGGCGCTCAAGGCCGATACGGATATTTTTACCACCTTTGAAGGCGATAACACAGTGCTCATGCAGTTGGTCGCCAAGAATGCCTTGGCTAATTTCAAACAACAATTTAGTGATATGACCCTGCTAAGGCTGGTACGCTATATTACAAACCAAGCGTCCCAAACTGCGGTGGTCTATAACCCCATGCTGACCCGCAATACGGATGTGGCCCATCTCCACGATAGCGAATTTCACCTGACGGCTTTCCGCTATCGTGAACAGCGACTGGTAACCTCACTGGCGCGGCGGTTGCGGGCGCGGTTGGAACGCGGTATAGACGCGCACGCCGCGACCATCGCATGCCAGGATCATCTGGTAAACTTGGCCCAAGCCTATGTGGAACGAGTGATTCTCGAACAATTTGTCTGCGGGGTGACGCAAGTGGATGAGCCGGCCTTGCACAAGGTGCTCAAGCAGCTGTGTGATCTGTACGCCCTTTGGCAGCTCGAACAGCACAAGGGGTGGTATTTGGAAACGGGTTATTTTGAGGGCAACAAAACCCGCGCCATCCGCCGCCAGATCGACAACCTCTGTGGCGAAATCAGCCAAGCGGCGGTAGCCCTGGTGGATGCCTTTGCCATTCCTGATCCATGTCTGGCCGCGCCGATCGCGCGGGTGTTGCAACCACGGAGGAAGCAGTAGGACGCGGATAGACGCGGATTTTCATTTATCCGCGTCCATACTTCCTCAACCAACCGCTTACTCAAATTGCCAAATCGCTGAACCTTGGTATACTTATTGGTTACGCGGCGTTGAACGGTAGTGGCGCATCGGGAGCCGCGACAACTGCATAAAAGTGGACAATCCCCATACAGATATCCCCGTATGGATTGTCAAGTGGGGTGGAACCGCCTCGGTCTTTCTGGGGTCCCCACAATCATAAGTTTTAGGATGGTTGTGGTCACAGAAAGGAGCTTTTTATGGCAATGGCATCTCCACAACTCACGCTTGACACGATTGTTGCCCTTTCTAAGCGACGGGGGTTTGTCTACCCCACTTCGGAAATCTATGGCGGCCTAGCCAATTCGTATGACTACGGCCCGCTCGGCGCTGAACTCCTCAGAAATATCCGTAATGCTTGGTGGCGTGAATTTGTCACCAAGCGCGAAGACATGGTTGGGCTCGACAGCGCCATCATGTTACATCCCCAAACCTGGGTAGCCTCGGGCCACGTTGGCTCCTTTACCGATCCCTTGGTCGAAGACAAGATCTCCCACAAACGCTACCGCGCTGACCACTTGATCGAACAGTGGCTAGCCAAGCCAGCAAACCAGCATGTTACCGTGGATATTACGGCCATGAAGACGCAAGATATGGCCGACTTCCTGGCAACCCACAAGGTGCTGAGCCCCGAAGGTAACCCGATTACCCCGCCCAAGGATTTTAATATTCTCTTTGAAACCGGCATCGGCGTAGTCGCGGGCGAAAAGTCAACGGTCTATTTGCGCGGGGAAACGGCCCAAGGGATTTTCACTAACTTTAAGCAGGTTGTGAACTCCACCCGCGTCAAGCTGCCCTTTGGCGTCGGCCAGATCGGCAAGAGCTTCCGCAATGAAATTACCACCGGCCAATTTGTCTTCCGTACCCTAGAGTTTGAACAAGCCGAGATCGAATATTTCTTTGATCCGACCGAGACACCTTGGCAGCCGCTCTTTGAAGCCTGGCAGCAGAGCATGTGGCGCTTTATTACTACCGGGCTAGGTATTCGCACCGAGAATCTGCGTTGGCGGCGGCACAATGATCGGGAACGCAGCCACTATAGCACGGACACCTACGACTTGGACTACCAATTCCCCTTTGGCTGGAAAGAGCTGTGGGGCGTAGCCTATCGCACAGATTATGATCTACGCCAGCACATGGAACATTCCGGGCAGTCGCTCGAATATATGGACCCCAATACCGGGCGTAAATTCATCCCCCATGTGATCGAGCCCGCGGTTGGCGTCAATCGGCTCTTCTTGATGATACTCTGTGATGCCTACTGGGAAGACAGCGAGCGCAACCGGACGGTGCTCAAGCTAAAGCCCAGCCTAGCGCCCTATCAAGCCGCGGTCTTTCCATTGGTGAAGAACAAACCCGAGCTAGTCGAGCGGGCGCGGGCGCTCTATGATGAGCTACTCGACGACATAGCGGTGGTCTGGGATGATCGAGGCAACATTGGGAAGCGCTATCTCTCCCAAGATGAGATCGGCACCCCCTTCTGTATTACGGTCGATTACCAAACGCTTGACGATCAGAGCGTAACCGTGCGCACCCGTGACGACGCCACCCAGGAGCGGGTCAACATGAGCAAGATCGCCCTCTATCTCCGTGAGCAGATGAAACGGTAGTGATGGCAATACGCCACCACCAAAGACCTGACAGGTTTTGCAAACCTGTCAGGTCTAGGCATCCTTTTCTATTCCCCATGCCAGACGATCCACTCGCCGCGCTCATCTTGGACATGGGCCAACCCGTTGTGATCCCAATAGAGTAGGCGGCCCGTCAATAAAATGATGACGGCCCGCGTGCGCGCCACCTTTTCATCGGTATTGGTGGCATCCAGTCCCCAGGCGGCATAGATCTGACCATTGGTGCGGCTGATCGTGCGCTTGTCGCGAAAGCCCAACCGCTCGGCAATCTGTTCGTTGGTGAGGCCGCGCGCCAACAGGTGCGCCACAACTTGTTCGTTCGGTTCGAGCAGAGCCAAGGGCGCATGCTCATCGCGGTGGCGGACTTCTTGCACCCGCGCTTCGATCTCGGGATCAATGAAGCTGCGTCCGTCAATGGCGTCGCAGAGGAGGGGAAAGACCATTTGCGGCAACAAGTAGTTAGATTTCCGCACATAGGCATAATGACTGAGGATGCCCGAATTGCGGAAGTCGCGATAGTAGGCATCGTCGTCTTGGATCGAATAGAAGACCACGGGCAGACGCGGAAATTCACGACGAATAGCGACGGCGGCCTGAATCCCATTCATCGTGCCAGCCAGCTGGACATCCATTAAGATGACATTGGGTAAGATGACGTTAGGCAAGGGGCTCTCCGGCTGGGCATCGAGACAAAAAGCTAAGGCCGCCTCGCCGCGATCACAGTCATAGGCCACCTGAACTTTGCCGGTCGCTTGCAAACCACTTTTGAGCGCCGCGCGCAGGTTGTGATTATCTTCCACAATCAAAAGCTTGACCATCGTTCGCTCTATTTCTCCTCGCTCCAGCCCATGCACAAACTTGGTGGCCTTCGTGCCATTGCCGCTTGTCTTCATTGGGTAGTGTAGCACAAGTTAGATACCCCAGCCGCAGTCTGAACAAAAAAACGCGCGCACTCAAGACGTTGCAATTGGTGGCCGCCTCTGGTACTTGTAGATCGGTTTCGATCGGCAAGTCTGCAAATTTCGCTTTGTTTTGGGAGAAAATCATGCAAATTGTCATTGTTGCTCCTGCGTTGGTACCTCAGGCCCCAACCGCTACAGGAACAATGCCGCCACGCGGCGCGATCCATCTCGCCGCGTCGATCCCGGTTCGCCATCGGGTGACGATTATTGATACCATGAGCGCGCTCCATGCGCACACGGTTCATGCCCATATGGAACAAGCTGACCGCTATGTGCTGCTCTGGTCAACTCCCTTTTCCCCGCTGCTCATTGAGATCGCCATACAATTGGCGACTTGTGAACAACTCCTATGTGTTTGGGAAGCGCCTACCGCCCCGCCCGTGGATTATCTACTCGAATTTGTCGATCGCGTGCTTTGGTTGCCCCACGGCGTCTGTTGGCAACAATTACGCCCCGCGTTGGGCATCGACTGATGGACGCGCGCCAGCGCTGTACCTCGCTGTATGCCTAGCCAGGCCGTGGCGACGAGCGTTCTTGCTGGTAATTTGATGGCACGCCCCCCTGATAGTACAATAATAAACATTTCATCCTTCAAAATAAGCCAGGGCCACGTTGACATGGCCGCAAGCGACGCGCCAACCATGGTCAATCAAGCCCAATCAACGGGAACCGTTCTATGCCAAAAATTACTTTTATTGGGGCAGGTAGCTGGGGCTTTACCCGCACCCTCGTCCGCGATCTGCTAACCTTTCCGCTCCTCGCCGACTCAACCATCACCCTCATGGACATTGACGCCGAGCGATTGGAATTTGCCCATCAGGCCGTGCGCAAAATTGTGAGCCAAGGCAACTACCCGGCCAAAGTCGAAGCGACCCAAGATCGCGCCGCGGCCCTGCAAGGCGCCGACTATGTGATCGTCACCATCCTGGCCGGTGGGCTGGATGTCTGGCGGCATGATATTGAAATCCCCAAAGAATATGGCATTGATACCAACATCGGCGACACGCGCGGCCCATCGGGCATTTTCCGCGCCCTACGCACGATCCCAGTCATGGTGGGCATTGCCAAGGACATGGAACGCTACTGCCCCAACGCGCTGATGCTGAACTACACCAATCCCATGGTGATGCTCTGCCGCGCCATGCAGCGCGAAACCAAGATCCAACTGACCGGCCTCTGTCATAGTGTCCAAGGCACAGCAGAGATGTTGGCGCGTTGGATCGGGGCGCCCATGGAAGAGATCACCTACACCTGTGCTGGGATCAACCACATGGCCTGGTATCTGGACTATCAGTGGAAGGGGCAAGATGCCTATCCCTTGATCCGCCAAGCCATCACCGAACGCCCCGAAGTCTACAACGAAGAAATTGTCCGCAATGAAATGTTCTTACACCTGGATCACTATGTGACCGAATCGAGCGGCCACAACTCGGAATACAACTGGTGGTTCCGCAAACGCCCCGATCTGATCGAGAAATATTGCACGCACGGCACCGGCTGGAACCCCGGCGAGTATGCCTATATTGTGAAGCACTATGATGCGCGGAGCCACACCTGGCGGGATGAAGCCAAGGAATGGTTGAGCCGCCCCTCGATTGATCTGGCGCGCGGCCATGAATATGCAGCCTATATTATGAACGCCATCGAAGGGGGCGATCCCTTCCAGTTTAATGGCAATGTGGCGAACAAAAATTTGGTGACCAACCTACCCGCCAATGCTTGTGTCGAAGTGCCGGTGTGGGCGAGCCGCAAAGGGCTTGAAGCCGTGGGCGTGGGTGCTCTGCCCGCCCAATGCGCCCTGTTGACCAACTTAAGCGCCAGCATTGAGGAGATGACAGTCGAAGGCGCGCTGACCGGCGATCCCCGCCCCGTCTTCCAGGCCATCGCCCATGATCCCTTGACGGCTGCGGTCCTCACCCTGGCCGAGATCAAAGAGATGGTCAATACTATGTTCGCTAAAAACGCCGACTATCTGCCCCAATTCAAACATCTGCACGTTGCGTAGACATGGTTTGAAAAGGCGCTAGGCTTCGTCTACACCTGACAGGTCTAAAGGATACCTTTTCCAACGCTCTCTTCGCGATGTAGCGGTGACGAGCACGGTGAAGGGATGCTGTGTCTCTGTGCAGCTAACCCTTCACCGCATCCAGCCGAAAGAAGCCACCATGGACTTTACAATTCCGAGCCATCTCGCCCCCATTCTCGAACGCGTTGAGCACTTTGTCACGCATGAACTCATCCCGCTGGAGCCACAGTTTCTGCAAGGGGAATTTCGCGAGATGTTGCCCAGCTTGGCGGCGAAGCGCGCCCAAGTGCAGGCAGCGGGGCTGTGGGCCCCTTTTCTGCCCGTTGCGTACGGGGGAATGGGGCTGACCTTGACCGAGTATGCCCATGTGAGCGAAGCGTTAGGCCGTAGCCCGTTGGGGCATTATGTCTTTAATTGCCAAGCGCCCGATGTTGGCAACATGGAAATTCTCATGAACTTTGGCACCGCGGCGCAAAAACAGAGCTATCTAGAGCCCTTGGCCCGGGGCGACATACGCAGCTGCTTTGCCATGACTGAGCCAGAGAACCCCGGCTCGAACCCCACCTTAATGGACACAACCGCCCACAAAGAAGGCAATGACTTTGTGATCAACGGCCATAAGTGGTTTACTACCGCGGCGGATGGTGCTAGCTTTGCCATTGTGATGGCGATCACCGCGCCGGAGGCCGAAAGCCGCCACAAGCGCGCCAGCCAAATTATTGTCCCGCTGGATACGCCCGGTTTCCACTTGGTACGCAATATTTCGATCATGGGCGAAGCTGGCAGCGACCACAACAGCCACGCCGAGGTGCGCTTTGAGAATGTCCGTGTGCCCCAGCAGAATCTTCTGGGCGCGGAGGGCGCAGGCTTTCAGATCGCCCAAGAACGCTTGGGGCCAGGCCGCATCCACCACTGTATGCGCTGGATTGGCATCTGTGAACGCGCCTTGGATCTCCTCTGTCGCCACGCCACCCGGCGTAAACTTTCGGCGCGCGCCCTGCTGAGCGATCAGCAGGCCGTCCAACATTGGATCGCCGACAGCCGGGCTGAGATCAACGCTGCGCGCTTGCTGGTGTTGCAGGCCGCGTGGAAGATCGACCGCGAAGGGGCCTATGCCGCCCGCGTAGAAATCTCAACGATTAAGTTCTTTGTCGCCAACGTGTTACAACAAGTGCTCGACCGTGCCATCCAAGCCCATGGCGCATTGGGAATGACCGATGATCTGCCCTTGGCCCATTGGTATCGTCACGAACGCGCCGCGCGCATCTACGACGGCCCCGATGAAGTTCATAAGTGGGTGGTGGCGCGCCAAGTATTGCAGCAATATACGGGAATATGAAATATGCGGTGTGGAAGGTGATGCCTATCACGCTGCACACGCCAAGCCTGTGCCAAATCGACGACAGCCCAATACCCCGGCACAAAAGTTCCAGTTGTGAATATTGGATAGGGATGCTCTGGTTACCCTATCACCACCTTTTCTCATAGGATCACTATGCAAACGGCAACTGAACTCCTCGTGTGGTCTGTCATTGCCCACCTCGTCGCGGATTGGATGTTTCAAACGGAATGGATGGCAGTCCACAAAATGGATTTACGCCATCCGGCAGCTTGGACGCATGCTGGCGTTCACGTCCTCTTTTTATGGCTTGTCTTTCCGTGGTATCTTGCCCTCTTGGTTGGGGTGACTCATCTGCTGATCGATACGCGCCGCCCCTTACTTTGGTGGATTACGGTCATCAAACAGATGAAGGCTGGCCCCCAACGGGCGACCGTGGAAATCTGGCTCGATCAGGTCTTTCACATCGCTGTCCTCGCCTTGGTTGTCTTACTTTTTTATTGAGAGTGTCATGGAAAATCCTGTTGCTTATCTTCCTATGGATCGCCGCCACGCGTTGGTGCGCGGGCAAGCCTTGCCGGATCGTGCGCAGGGCGCGGCCCTTTTTGCCGATATCTCCGGTTTTACCCCGCTGACCGAAGCGCTTGTGCGTGAACTAGGACCGCAACGGGGGGCCGAAGAGTTAACCCGCTACCTGAATCTCGTCTATGATGCCGTCATTGAGGAAGTGCACCGCTATGGCGGCAGCGTGATTGCCTTTGCGGGCGATGCCATCACCTGTTGGCTCGATGGGGATGCAGGGGTGCGCGCCACCGCTTGCGCGCTGGCGATGCAGCAAACCATGCAACAATTCTCGGCCATCCATACGCCCGCGGGCAATACCGTCGCCCTCGCCATGAAAGCCGCGATTGCCGTGGGCGCGGCGCGGCGCTTTCTCGTTGGCGATCCGGCAGTGCGGGTGATCGATGCGCTGGCGGGTGAAACCCTGGTCCGGTTAGCCAATGCCGAACACCAAGCACAGCGGGGCGAAACCGTGGTGGATGAGACGGCTCTCCCGGCCTTGGCTGGCTTGGTCGAAGTCGGTGAAGTACGGCATGTTCCAGAGACAGAACAAACCGTCGCAGTGGTTACGGGCTTTCAACCGGCGTCACCCGAAGTGAACAGCCCGGCCACGGCGCCGCAAGCACAGCTCGCCGCGCCGTGGCCGTCGCTGCCCGCAGATGCGATCCCCGCCGAAGAGATCCGCCCGTGGCTGCTCCCCCAGGTCTATGAACGGCTCCGACAAGGGTTGGGGGGCTTTTTGGCCGAATTGCGCCCAACAGTTGCGCTCTTTCTGCGCTTTGGTGGCATTGACTATGACCATGACGAAGCTGCTGGGGCCAAACTAGATGCCTATATCCGTTGGGTGCTCGAAGTTGTTGCCCGCTATGAAGGGACCTTGATCGACCTCAACATCGGCGATAAGGGGAGCTATCTCTACATCAATTTTGGGGCTCCCGTCGCGCATGAGGACAATGCCGAGCGCGCCGCGGCCACGGCCTTGGCCTTGCGCAACCAACCCGAGCAGTTGAGCGACATCGGCCAAGTGCAAATTGGCATTAGTCAGGGGCGAATGCGCGCCGGGGCCTATGGCGGCACCAATCACCGCACTTATGGGGTGCTAGGTGATGAAGTCAATATGGCCGCACGGCTGATGATGGCGGCCAAACCGGGTCAGATTCTCGTGAGCCTCGCCGCACAACAATCGATTGGGCGTGGCTTTGCCTTGGCCGAACTACCACCGATTCGGGTAAAGGGCAAAAGTGAGCCCGCGGTGATCTTTGCCCTGACCGATAGCCAGCAGACACAAGGGTTTCAGCTGACCAAGCCCGAGTATACGCTGCCCATGGTGGGACGCGAGGCTGAATTGGCTTTGTTGACCGCAAAGCTGACCAAGGCCACCCAAGGCCAGGGCCAATGGATTGGTGTGGTGGGCGAGGCGGGATTGGGGAAGTCGCGCTTGGTCGCGGCGTTGGTGGAATTGGCCGCGGCGCAAGGGTTTGCGCTCTACGGCGGTGAATGCGAATCCTATGGCGTCAATAGCAGCTATCTGGTCTGGCAGCCCATCTGGCAAGGAATCTTGGGGATCAATACCGATTGGCGCTTGTCACGCCAGCTTTATGCGTTGCAGCGCAAGTTGCGCGCCATCAACCCGGCGCTCGTCGCACGGCTACCACTGCTCGGCGCAGTGCTCAATATTGAGATTCCCGATAACGACTTAACCCTCTCCCTAGACGCCAAGTTGCGGAAGAGCTCCTTGGAAGCGCTCTTGGTCGATTGTCTGCGTGCCGAAGCCCGGCAGACGCCGTTGGTCATTGTGCTCGAGGCTTGCCAGTGGCTTGATGCACTTTCACAGGATCTCTTGGAGACCATTGGCCTGATCATTGCCGATCTGCCTGTATTGGTGGTTTGTGCCTATCGTCCCCAGGAAGAAGTGCGCCTGCATACCTCGCCGATACGCGCCTTGCCGTACTATACGGAAATACTTTGTGCGCCCTTGACGACCGACGAGGCCGTCCAATTTGCCCAGTTAAAAGTGGCGCAATTATTGGGACACGCGACAGAAGTCCCCCTGTCATTAGTCCAACGGCTTACCGCGCAGGCGGAAGGCAATCCCTTCTATCTGGAAGAATTGCTCACCTATCTCCACTATCGGGGAGTGGATTTTCAAAATAGTGCCGCCCTCGACCAAGTAGAGCTGCCCGATAGCCTGCAACGGCTAGTGCTCAGCCTTGTCGATCAACTGAGCGAGAGTCAGAAGATCACCGTAAAGGTGGCAAGCGTCATTGGCCGTGTCTTTCGCGAAGCGTGGCTCTATGGTGCGTATCCCGAATTGGGGGACCCCACCCGGATCCACACCGACCTAGAACGCTTGCGACAACAAGAAATTATGGTGCGCGAGCCGAGCGATCCCGAGCTGCTCTATCTCTTTCGCCAGGTGATCACCCAAGGGGTTACCTATGAAAGCTTGCCCTATGCCATGAAGGCGGTGCTGCACGAACAGATCGCCCAATTTATTGAGCAGCATTATCCCGACACTTTAGATCAGCAACTCGATCTATTGGCCTACCATTATGCCCACAGTCCCAATGTCGAGAAACAACGTTTCTATTTGCGCAAAGCTGGCGAAGCCGCCCAAGCGGCCTATGCCAACCCGGCGGCCATCGACTATTATCAACGGGTCTTGCCGCTCGTTCCCCAAGCGGAACAGGCCGAGCTACTTCTCAAATTGGGACAGGTGCTCGAGTTAGTGGGGCAATGGCACGAAGCCAGCGAGCGTTACCAGCAAGCCTTGGAAATAGCAGGCCGGTTAGCGGTGCTGACAGTGCAAGCGCAAGCGCAGCGCGCCCTCGGCTGGTTGCTGCGCAAACAGGGTGACTATCCCGCGGCGCGCCAGTGGATGGAACAGGCGCGCACCAATTTTATGCAGATTGGTGATCCAGCCGGGGTCAGCTATCTGCTCGCGGATATTGGCGAAGTCTATCGCTTACAGACCAAGTTTGAGGAGGCCCATAGCTACTATGCAGAGAGCCTGCAATTAGCCGCCACGGTAGCAACCCCGCGCGAACAAATGGCAGTGCGGGCCTATGCCTTAAAGGGCGCGGGCACCGTCGCCACCTGGCAAGGCGACTATGCCGCGGCCCAGACGTTAAATGAGGAAAGTTTAACGATTCGGCGAGAGCTTGGCGATAAACCTGGGGTGGCGACCATGCTTAATAATCTAGCCATTGTAGCCGGTTTGCAACAGGATATGCCAGGTGCCTACCAGCTCAATGAAGAGAGCCTCGCGGTCTTTCGCGAATTAGGCGATCTTTGGTCGCTCGGCACGTTGCTCAACAATCAGGCGGTCGTTGCCAGTGCGCTTGGAGATTATGCCGAGGCGCGTCGGCTCCTGCAAGAAAGCTTGTCGATCCGTCGCCAACTGGGTGACAAGGCGGGCTTGGCCTTTTCGCTCAATACCCTGGCCGATGTTGTCTTAGATGAAGGCGACTATTTGGCGGCACCGTCGTTGCTGGCCGAAAGTTTGCGTCTCAATCGCGAATTGGGCGATCAAACGGCCATTGCTTATTTGATGGAAGATTATGCTGGCTTGGCCGCGGCCCAAGATCAGCCCGTGCGGGCCATGCGATTGGCGGGCTTTGCCGCGGCGCTACGCCAGACCGTGGGCGCGCCTTTGCCACCTACGGAACAAGAACGGGTGGATCGCATGTTAGCCCCCGCCCGGCGCGTCTTGGCGGCTGACGCCATTGCCATGGCTTGGGCCACCGGCGCGAGCCTAGCATTACCCGCAGCCGTTGAATATGCCCTGAGCCAAGCCGACGATCTTGCCGCGCCCGAGAGCTGACAGGTTTGCAAACCTGTCAGCTCTCGGTTCAGGTCAACGGGGTGCGCCTGTTATTGGAGCACAAGTGGCATGAAGATCTGGGTGGGGAGTTCTTGGGGAACGTCCTCCTCGCCGACCGCCTCTTCTAGATATTCGGAACCGGCGTCGTCGCTCGGAATATTCTGAGCGGCTTCAGCACTGAGTATGGCCTGGCGCTCAAACTTCACGATGGTCGAGGCAGGGTCGATCACACCCGCCAAGGCCAGCGTATCGTTTTTGCCCTCTAGCGGGCTGGCCGGTGTATCCCGCTCATCGCCCGTGATATCCACCAAGAAGCGCTCAGCGTCGAGAATCACAAGCCCAACGGTATCATTCCCATAACCTGCCGCTAGGCCGGTAAAGCGGGCCTGACCATCGGGATCACGCCAGCCATTTCGGAGCGCAATCGTGATGGTATCATTCCCAGCCCCGCCGCGCGCGATCAGCACGCCATCCCCATCCAATAGCACATCATTGCCGTCGCCGCCGATGAGTTGATCATAGTCACCATCACCGCCATTGAGGACATCATTGCCGCTACCGCCATCGAGATAGTCATTGCCGTCATGGCCCTGTAACAGATCGACACCGTCGCCGCCACAAAGCACATCATCGCCGCCCTTGCCATTGAGGAGATCATTACCCCCCAAGCCCAACAGCAGATCAGGCCCGTCCGTGCCCATGAGGGTATTGTTCCCATTCGTTCCCACTTTGATGGTGCCAGACCAACCATCGGCCACATATTGACCTTGCGCGGTACGATAGACAGTATAGCCGCCACAACTGCCAACCAAGGTGTTCGGAACGCTTTGCACGACCCACATGTAGGTGGCCGGTGTGCCATCGACATTGCCCGCGCCATCCACGGCGCGGACGGTGAAGCTGTGGCTACCGGTGGCTAGCGCTGAATAACTCTGGGGGCTGCTACATGGGGCAAAGGCGCCACCATCCAATTGACAGGCAAAACCAGCTAGCCCTGCCCCCCCCGTATCACTCCCCGTAAAGGTAAAGGTGGCTGTGGTGCTGTTGGTGGAATTGGTCGGTTGACTGCCGATGGTGGTGTCGGGCGCGCTCTTGTCGATCAAGATTGTCGCGGTATAGGGAGAACCAGCCGCGGCCCCACTATTGCCCGTGCTATCGGTCGCGCCACAACTAACGGTGTTGCTCCCTTCGGCATTCACCGTAATAGGCGCAGTCGCTTGGCCGGTGCCCTGACCCGTGAGCGCGCCAACCGTCGCGCCGCTACAGGTCAGGGTCGTGACCGTGCTACCACCAGTTGTTGTCTCATCCGCCGTGACGCTACCGGTGACACCGGTGAGCGCGTCTTGGGCGTTGAACCAACCGTTCTGGCCGCTAGGCGGCGTGGGAAAGCTCACCGTCACCAAGGGCGGCGTCGTATCTGCCGCGCTGACGATAAGGTTGGTGGTAGCCTGCGCCGCGGTGTAATAGTCATCGGTCAGGTTGGCCGTTTGGCTGTTCCCCAGGGGGATGACGCCACTGAAATAGGCTTGGACGGTGTAGGTACCGACGGGCAAGTCAACCGCGCCCAAGCGGGCGGTGCCCCAATAGTCGGCGGTGACGGCGCGTACCAAGGTCTGGTCGTTGCCCGTTACCACAAAAACAAGCGAGCGTAGGCCCAAAGGACGATTGGCCGAATCGCGGAGGAGGGCCGTGACGCTGCCGGCTGCTGCGGTTAAGGTGAGCGAAGGTTCATCTTTGATCACCGTAAAGCTCGCGCTGGTGGTAGCGCTGCGATAATTTTGATCGCCGCGGAAGCTGGCTTGAACCGCATAGTTGCCAGGGGCCAGAATCGGCTGGAGGGTAAAGGTCGCCTCGCCGTTGCTATTGGTGAGCTTTTGGGTGCCCTGCCCACCGATCAGCAAGGTAACCAGTTGATTCGCCACTGGTCCCCCTGTGGTGGTAAAGCGTACGCCAAAGCTGACATCCCGTTGATAGACGCCACTGCTGGGCGGGGATAGCAAGGTGATGGTGGTGGTTTCGGCGGTGGGCGGTGGCGTGTTCCCACCGATGGTATAGTAATTTCCTTGATTGGTAGCCAAGGTGGTCGCCCCGGCGCCGTTGACGGCTTGGACCATAAATTGGAGGCTCTCGGCAGTGGCACCCCCGGGTAGGGCTAGGGCGCCAACCCAATGCGTCGGTGCCAGGGTTGGATCGGGGCGAGTCAGATCGAGCGGTTGCCATTGACCGTAGAGGGGGCCACTAGAAGCGGTATAGAGTACCCAAACCGCTTGGATTCCCGCCGCGGTTTCGCCCTGCACCTGAACGGTGAAGGTCACCGTCGTGCCATTGGCCGCGCCCGCGGCGCTCAAGATCGTCGGCGCGGCAGCGACAGCCGCTTGATAGGTGGGCGAGCCTGGGGTGGTTGACCAACTGCTGGGCAAGTAGTAGAGATTGAAATCCAGGGTCGTGTAGCGGCGTAGCGTCCCATCGATGGCATCCGGCGAGGTCGATTGGAATTGGGCTGGCACCGCGACCAACCGCTCGGGGCCGCCCTGGATCGCGCCAAAGAAGTTGGTGGACCAAGGTTGGTTGGGATAGAACTTGTCGGTTTTGAAGGCTGGGTGGGCTTGCGAGGTTTCGGTCGCGGGCGAAGCAGTGAGGGGAACGATACCCGCTTCATCCACATAGGTGGCACTGCGGAGCGCCACACCACGCAAGAACGCGCCACTGACACTTACGTTATAGAGCTCTTTGGGTAAGAGCGGTTCGTAGGGATTGGTGACAACACCATCTTTGCCGGTCAGGTAGGTGGTTTGTACGGTTGAATGATCTTCTCGGTTGAGCAGCGAGACGGTCTTCTCCGTCAAGTTGGGCGCAATGGTGGGCTGGCCCACGCGCAGGCCAAAGTCCACACCCGGGCCAGCGGTGACGACGGGCGCGCTGGCAACGATCGAGCTATCCGTGGGAACATCGAGCCGTTCGCCTGGTAGGTCTACTTTCATCATGGGCAGACCATAGAGGGTCATCTCGATCACGGTCTTTTCATCAATGCCGGTCAGTTGGGCGGTTTGCGCCAAATAGCGCTGTTTGGCCGCCACTAAGGCTTGCCCCAGGGCAATCGGCCCCGGGCCGGTACGCAGTTGCCGGGTCAGTTCGACAAAGAGCCGCTCGCCATATTCAGTCAGTTCGGTGTCACCATAGGCATAGCCCGTGGCCGCCACATAACCGGCCACCTCTTTGCGCAGAAAGGCTTTGGCCCAATCCGGATCAGGCGAAGCAGTAGCGAGGAGATCATCGCTGGGAATTGTAAAGCCACCATGACAGCCGAGGGCAAAGACCACCACATTGGTGAAGTCAACCGCGGGTGCGGTCAGTTCGCGGGCACTCATGCTGCTGCTATAATCGGCGGCCAGCAGATCACCCGCGCTGAAGTGCCCCGAGAGAATGACCAGATCGTGCGCGCCGGTCAAGAGTTTGTCGCGCAGATCTTGGGCCGACCACGCGGTGGGATCGCTGGGTGGCAGCCCTGGCGCTTGGATCAACCGATCAGCGGGAGCGGCAGTACCGGCCTCGACTTCGCTTTGAATGGCAACCGCGGCATCACCCACAAAGTCATAGCCCGTGACCAACGCCGAGTTTGGGGTGACCACGCCATTGGTAGCGAGATAGGCATTGACCACGGTCACAATATCGTTGGCGGTTTCCACCAAGCGGCCCACCGCCAGATCGGGCATGGCAATGGCACGGCTGCCAAAGGTTAGGTCGGTTTGGCTGCCATAGCCATCTTGGCCTTTGACCAAGCCAACCTTTAAGCCAGCCTCCGAAGGGGTGGATGGCTTGACGGGTGGCACATACTCTTTTTCATTAGCGAGCCCGGCGACATCTTGGATCTGGAAGAAAGGGATCACCGCGGCGCTGCCCGCGAGCACAACATAGTCCAATGTGCTTTGGTTGGCCGTCCGATAGCGGTCGATCACTTGCTTAATTTCGGTCGCAACCATGTTTTTGGCAGTAGGACAAGTGGGGGTGTTATCGGCTTGCGTGTTGGCCCAGGCTACCCGCTCGTAACGGGCGTCGGCCAGGTCGATCACCACGCCAGCGACATCGGCGGTGCGGTCTGCCAATTCTTGTAACTTGGCGAGCGCGGCCTGAATTTCGGTCGTGCTGCCCACCAAGCGACTGGAATCAGTTAAGATCAGCGTTTTGCGCCCTGTGCCTGTGGGATTGGCCCCATTGATGACAGCCAAATTCGTCGGGACGGCTTCGATAGCTTCACAAACACCGCCTTGGACAGCGACATCCAGGGTAAAGGGTGCGGTAAGATCCTTGGGGCCGGCGACACGTACATAGAGATCTTCCAAGAGATCGTAGGTGTTCATATCAATCGTCTGCACGGTGGCGTTGGGGTCCATGGCGACCCTGATCAAGCTGCGGCGGGCCGCACCAGAATAGGCGGTACTATCGATATTGTCCCCTAGCGAATCTGAGGGCAAGGACTGGAACGGCAGCGATTGGAAGGGCAACGACTGGAAGGGCAGGGAGCCGGTTGGCAACGATTGGAAGGGCAACGACTGGAACGGCAGCGATTGAAAGGGCAACGACTGGAACGGCAGCGATTGAAAGGGCAACGACTGGAACGGCAAGAAACCGGTCGGCAAGGACTGGAACGGTAGCGATTGGAAGGGCAACGACTGGAACGGTAGCGATTGGAAGGGCAACGACTGGAACGGTAGGAACCCCGTATCCGCGGCCTGCGCGGCTAGCGCAGCGGCGTTCGTAGGTACAGTCAGTTCATTGTAGAAAAAGAAGGGATCACGATGGAGGCTGACCACGCTACCCGGTTGGCTGGTCAGGGTAACGCGCACCTGAGCCCCCGGTGACGCTGGAAATTTGAACCATTTTTCCTGGTAGTTCGCCGTAATATATTGCGTGGCGGTGCCACCACCGAGGCCGAAGGCAGCTTCCCAGTTGAGATTGGGGGTTGCAATCGGGCGACAGTAGGAGAACTCGGAGGTATTGTTGGTGGTCGTATTGATGGCAAGGGCGACTACCCCTTGCGGTTCGGGCACAGGATAGGGAAATGTCTCATCAAAAGTCGCTTTGCCCGTGGTTGGGTCGGTATGAACGGTGAAGCTAGCCAGGACAGTCTGCCCTTCACCAAAAGCCGACCCATCGCAGGTGGCATTGCTATAGAGTTCAATATCAAAGTCCGTATCTGGGGTGCTTTCGAGGAAGCCCTGGACGCGTGTGCTCTCGCCCATGGAGGTAGCGGCGGTCAAGACCGGGTAGTTCTGATAGTTATTGGGGCCGCTGATCGTACCCTGATGGTTTAACGTTACCCCATCGCTCCCCAGATCGATGCCAAGCCCCGTGTTGGCAAAGATGCGGTTAAAGCGGAGAGAATGGCCGGTGCCACTGTCGATCTGAATGCCATTGCCCTGATTATAGGCAATGACGTTGGGGCCGCTCCCAACCCCGACCGTTGAATTTTGCCCAGCGAGAATGCGAATGCCAAAGTTACCATTCCCCAGATCGGCATTCGTCGGGTTCGTCCCGATCTGATTCCCCGTTATCGTCGTACCATCTGCTTGCACGAGAATACCGCCGCCTTGGTTGCCAGCGATCATATTACCTTCGCCCATTTCTGAGCCGCCGATATTCGTGCCGGTGTTGGCGCTCGGCTCGTTATTCGTCGCGAGGAGCCAAATGCCGTAGCCACGGTTCGGGAGCGTGGCGGTGGCGCTGGCGTTAACGCCAATATAGTTCCCCTTGATCGTTGTTCCACTGGAGGGGCGGGTTGTCTCGCCAGCAACCGTGAGCCCGTTGTTCATGTCAACAATGACATTGTTCAGAACGCTGTTGTTATCAGTCTGAAATAAATAGATGCCGTCGCCATTGCCGCCTAGGGCGGCTGCGCCAGTAATATCTGTCCCGATATAGTTATTTTGAATCGTATTGCTAGAAGGTGTGGCCCCTTCACTAAAGCCAATAACGCTAATGGCTGATGGGTTGCCCGAAATTAGATTGCGCTGGCTGAGGGACGAACCGCCAATGCGATTGTGATTGGAATCTTGCTGAATATAGACCCCTGCCGCTGTATTGGGCAACGCAGTGGTACCAGCAGCATTGGTGCCGATAAAGTTACATTCGATGACATTGTCGCTACTGTAGGGGAGATGAATGCCAACGCTGAAACGGTTAATGACTAAGCCCCGGATCGTGCTATTGCCAATCGATGAGATCTCAAGACCATTGTTCTCGGCGACACTTCCATCGAGTTCAATCTGGAGTACAGCTGGCTGTTCATCCGTCCAACAACTGCTGCCGGGTTGGGTTGTGCCGTCGATCACAACAGGGACAATGATCCCGGGTAGGGGCGTTGCTGGTTGGATCGTATGGGGGCCGGAGCCGGGAATGTTAAAATGGATCGAGACGGGATATTCATAGTAGGGAGCGTGGTTTGCTTCCTGTAGTGCCGCGCGTAGGGTGCAGGTACCGCCTGTATCACTTTCACACAGACCATCGCCAGGATTTAGGTCCCCATCATCCCCCGTAGAATTGACAACATACGGGCCAGCGGCATAGGCAGTACGGCCAACGACCAAATTGCCCAGCGCAGCCAAGGTCGTGGCTAGGCTAAGGAATAGAACCAGCGAGAGCCAATGAATACGTTGGGCGAAAAGCGGAACGATGAGCCTGCGCTGCATACCTGCCTCTTCTTTCTGAAATGGTCCTTTGGGGGTAGAAACCACCAAACGGCTTATCGATCTGTGGGCGCGCTAGAGCGAACAACTATCCTATTCACACCTACGCCGAATTGAAGGTGCGCGTGTGCAAGTCATTAGCGTAGTGCCAAAATCCAAGGTAAAGTGGACAGGCACCTGGGCGATACTCGTCCACGGAAACAGTCTAATTTTTGCGAGAATTGGCTAGAAAAGCAACCTTTGCTTAATCGGCAAAGCGCATTCGCATACCTTGGTTATCCATCAGTATAGGATACCACAAAAGTAAACGGCTGATCCTCTCATTTTGTTGTCACTTTGGACAGCACCGAAACGGGCAAACAGGCTTCCTTGCCGAAAACGGCTAGCTAACGCACAAATCGTTTTCGGTGAGGGCTGAGGCGTTATGCCCATCGCCAACAGAAGGTTGTCTGGCTGCCTAGAGGACATTGATGCCACACGTAGCTGGTCATCGATATGGGCCAATGCGGAGGAAGCGTAGCTTCAGAAGGAGATACAAGATCATTATAACATAATAGAATATAGTGGAATAATTATTATTAGCGCCGTAGAATAAATCAGCCTTCAGCTGTTCGATGGTTCGAGCAGCTGAAGGCTGGAAACAAAGAGGAATTGCGCTCTTAGACAAAACCTGGCAGGTCTCTGATCCCACCTACTACTCGAGGATCGGTGCGGCGCTCTCCATGCGGTTGCTACGTCGCAGGGGCAACTCAGGGAGCCAGAAGATAATCAGCAAGAAGGCAATGACAACCAGCCCCGTGGCATAGAAATAGATCCGGGTAATGCTATTGGCAAAGGAGAGCCGCAGGGCCGCGGTCACCTCGGTTGCCAGAGTTTGTGCTTGGACGATCATCGCCTGTTGCGCTTGATCGACAATGGCGAGTGCCTGTTCCAACTGGGGGGTCTGCCCAACGGTGGTAAGCAGTTCTTTCAACGCCGGTTCTGTGCTTGGGCTACTTAACAGGGCTGTCCGTGCTTGGTCATCGCCGGTGGTGAGGGCCGCGGTGACCAATTCCCGCTCGGTGGTAAAGGCGGTGCTCGCCGCGGCCAAGATCTGTTCTTCCAAGTTGATCTGAGACTCGCCAGCCCCTTCGCCCCCAGAGATGCTGCTGCGAAATTGGGCAGGATCCAGAGTGGCCTGAAGCGCGGGCGGCGCATCGCTGAGAATCGGCGCGACGTTGGTCGCGATTTGGGTGGTTAGCGTTGTCGCCAACACGACCCCAAAGACCGCGGCGCCAATCGCCTGCCCCAGTTGTTGGAAGAATTGGCGGCTGGCTGTCGCCGCGCCAATTTCATGAAAAGAGACCGCGTTCTGCATCGCTAGGTTGAGCAGGGGCAAGGCTGGCCCCATGCCCAACCCCACAATAAACATGCGCCAGGTGACCCCCCACATGGTCGTATGTACGCCAATTTGGGTAAGCAAGAGAAAGCCGATGAGCATGACCAAGAAGCCCACCAGCATATAGGATTTGTAGCGCCCGACCCGTTGCACAATCTGCGAAAAGACATTGCTGCTCACCACAAAGGCCAACATCAAGGGGATTTGCGCGGTGCCAGCTTCCGTGGCCGAAAGCCCAAGGACATTGACCATAAAGAGTGACAAAAAGAGAATCGCGCCAAAAAAGGCCGCCCCATTGAGGACTGAGGCGACAATCCCCACGGCAAAGGTACGGTTGCGAAAGAGCCCTAGCGAGATAATCGGCGAGGAAACCCGCATTTCCACCAGGAGGAAGAGCACGGTTGCCACGGCGGCTAGCCCCAACATGCCGACAATCAGGGGTGAACTCCAGGGGTAGAGCGTCTTATCGAGGGTTAGGCCCAACATAAACGGTACAACCGCCAAGATCAAAAGGAGCGTACCCAGCCAGTCGATTTTCCCACGGACGCCACTGGCAAGGCGAGGCATCTTGAGGGTAACAAAGGCCAACGCAATGGCACCGAGCGGCAGATTCACATAGAAGACCCAATGCCAGCTGATCTGATCGGTGAGAAAGCCGCCGATAAAGGGACCAATGACACTGGCGAGACCAAAGACACTCCCAAAGATCCCCATATAGCGCGGGCGATCGGCGGGGGCAAAAAGGTCGGCGGGAATGGCAAAGGCGGTCGAGGTGAGAGCCGCGGCGCCGATCCCTTGAATCACGCGGTAGAAGATCAGCTGGAACATGCTGCTCGCTAAGCCACAAAGCGCTGAACCGAGGAGAAAGACAATAATACCCCAGAGCAAAATAATCTTGCGCCCATATAAATCGGAAAGCTTGCCATAGACGGGCACCATGGCTGTGCTCGCCAGGAGATAGCCGGTGGAGACCCAACTGACCATGTCGATGGCATTAAAATCGGCGACAATGGCGGGCAGTGCAGTGGCGACAATGGTCTGGTCGATGGCGGCCAGAAAGAGGCTCAACAGCACGCCGGTCAGAATCACCAATTTGGTGTTGTGCGGCAAAATCGCCGCGTAATCAATCCGTTCCTCAGAACTTGTCAAAGTTGTTGCACTCATACATTCCTCAACTAGCTATGCCCTTCAAAATTATTGCTTTACAGCGCCTTCCGATGTGCGCAACTGCACAAGCATTGCCGAAAGTACCTCGGTAGCTCTTTGCAAAAGGGGCTCCGGCAGGCCATGGAGCCGCGCCGCCAAATCACGAATATGGACGGCTTTCACTTCCGCGACAAAGGCTTGGCCATTGGTCGTCAACATCACTTGGCGCAACCGTCGATCATGCAAATCCTCGACACGTGTGACATAGCCACCACAAACCAATTGTTCAATCAGATGGCTGGTATTGCCCAACGAGAGATTGAGATACCCACTAATGTCTGAGATCGATGCACTCTTTTGACGATCCAGAAAGATCAAGGCTAGCGCGCGGGAGAGCGATAGTTCTGTCCGTTGTAGCAATTGCAATACATCGGCGGCACTTGCTTGCACCATTTCGGCCTTCAGCTGATTGATCTGATCACTGACCTGCTGCGCTAGTTCTGTTTTGTCAACAACGGTATCGACCATAATACTTTGAAACCCAAATACTTTGATGGATAAAACTATTTTGGCATAGTAGCAGTTTTCACAAACCTTGTCAAAGTAGAGACGGTAAATCTACCGTCTCTACGGTAAATCTATCGTCTCTACGGTAAATCTATCGTCTCTACAGACGGTAAATCTATCGTCTCTACAGACGGTAAATCTACCGTCTCTACGGTAAATCTACCGTCTCTACGGTAAATCTATCGTCTCTACAGACGGTAAATCTACCGTCTCTACAGACGGTAAATCTATCGTCTCTACCCTATGTCGCGACGGCCTTGGCTTGGGCGAAGGCGGTGTCGTAGACGCTGAAGTGCTCGCCTTCTTCTTCGTCGGGATCGACATATTTCATCCACATGGCTTGCTCGGGCCTGTCGCCAGCTAAGACACGCCGACTGACCCGCAGATCGCTGACGGGATCATGCCAGCGGACTTCGCCTTCTTGGAGGAGGATATATTCGCCAGCATATTTGTCGACGAGTTTGCGCTGCTGATCGGTGTAATAGAGCGCTTGCTCAGCGGTGGTGCGCCGCCAGCTAATATTAATTTCCGTGGGGTCGGTCTGCACTGAGTAGAATTGTCCAACCGGCGCGGTTACTTCGGATTGGAAGTCGATCTCGTCGAGGTTAACTGTGCCAAAACCGGCTTCGGCGGCCACCAGGAGCGAGTTGCGATCGCGCAGGAATGGTTGCGTCAGCCAATCGCTTTGCGGATCATGGCCCATGAGGTGGGCGGCACAAGCATCGGTGGCGATGGTATGGTTCCCGGCGATGAGGGTGTTGCAGATGCGCCCGGGGCCATCGCCCCGCCCTTTGCCCCACTCCATCCCTGCTTGCCCAACCAAGCCATCAATCAGACAGAGCGTTGGGTTGAAGATACGGCCTAGATCGGCCAGCATATAAGGCATACGCACCAGATGATGGAAATAGGTGCGGGTGTGGCCATTGGGCTCGCCGGGCATCAGGCCAAAGAGATTTTTGAGTGACAAGGTAACGCCCATAAACGCATGATTTTTTAGCTTTGCAACCGAGATAAATTCATCGACATCGACTGCACCAGCCGGCAACACATATTGGCGAAACATCTGGCCACCCCCTGGCACACTCACGGTTTTGTAGGGCGGCTCAATGCCATTGATATATTCAACGCCAAACTCCTTGAAGATCGACGCAAAGGTGCAGGTCTGCTCTAAAGTCGCACCATTATACATCGTGTAAAAGCTGACATCGGGCGCGACCAGATGGGCGTCAGTCCGTTCGCGCAATAGGCGCAAAAAGGCGCGAGCCACTTTGTGGCTGACTAACTGTTGCAGATTTCCTTCAAAATAGACCCGGTTTTTGATCTCCTTGTCATGGTTAAACTTGATCCCAATCCGTTTGGCCTTGCGCAGCCGCGTCCACGTCTCGGTGAGGGGATCGGTGGCGCGCTTGAGCGCTTCATAGATACCCGCTTCGGTCGCGCGATAATCACAATGGACGGCACGCACTTGATACGCATTCGAGCGTTCTGTCGCTTGGGACTGTATGGCTTCTTGATTCATGGGAGCTCTTCCTTTATGCAAACGTTGATCACATAGATGACCGTGCCTGAGAAACTGTGCAAAAGAGGATACGACTCGTCCACACCTGCTGACAAAATCTTGCGTTGGCGGTTGTGGGGACCACAGAGCCAACGGGGTACAAGCTTTTTGAAAAGCTGTCAGGTGTACCGTTTCTTAAGCGTAGCAGTACGGGGGATAGGGCATTTCTAGTCGGCAGTTTACCCTATTTAGAAGTTACGCACTTGGACAAACCTGATAAGTTTTCCAAACTTGTCAGGTCTCTGGTTGTACCAACCAACTACGTAAGTCCTAACTATTATAGCAAATAGCGCTTGAATCTGCCATGTAAGGAGACGCGGGTAAACGGGGTAATCGCGAACTTCGTCATATATTAGGGGATAAAACCCACATTTTTTTTGCACAGTATTTGACACAGTATTTGACACAGTATTTGACACAGTATTTGACACAGTATTTGACATTTTTCAAGCGAAGCTAGGCAGTACCCAAGCTTTCACCCACGCGGTGGGGTTATGACCTCCAATACACCTAGATTAATTCCCCTATTTTTGCGGGATCTATACTATGTGTTATGATGGAGATATATCTTTATTTGGATAAAAGTATCTAAACATTCGTAGCCTGCCCAAAATAACCGCAATAAGCAATTGGTTTGTGTCGCGCAAGTCGCTCTCGCGGGCAAAGACGATGCAAAGAATTTCGGCTAACGACTCTGTTGATTAAATTCTAACGATGAGTTTATTTTGTGGGTTAAAGAAGTCTGCTGATATTCATGTTCGACTATCCTAAACTTCCGGCTAGTCTGCGTGATCGGGTCATGCACTATCTTGGCTGCCCGCCATCGAAACCTGGACCGCATGCAGTTAACGAACTACTTAGTGCCTATATTCAAAAAGTACCTTGGGAGTCTGTCTTTCGGATTGCCAAGCGTGGGCGCACCCCCCTCCTGGAAGAGTGCCCGCGTTGGCCGGAAGAGTTCTGGCTGGATGCCATTGAGCGGGGCGGCGGCGGTACTTGCTTTGAAAGCAACTACGCTTTTCTGGCACTATTGCGTTCGCTTGGCTACGAAGGCTATTTGACGATCAACAATATGGGGGATCGCCTTGGCTGCCACACCGCCGTGATTCTCTTGTTGCATGGTCAAAAACGCTTGGTGGATGTTGGCATTCCTCTCCATAAATCCTTACTGCTCCGTAACGACCAAACTACACGCACGCCCGCCTATTTTCATACGTATATTATTCGCCCTACCCTTGTTGATTCTTATGAAATTGAGCGGACCAATCATCCAAAACGCAATATCTACACCCTAGTAGATCAACCGATCCCCGATGATGCCTACCGCCTGGCAGCGATGCACGACTATGGACGACAGGGATATTTTCTGGATCAGGTCATCATCAACAAAGTGATCGACGGCAAAATTTGGCGCTTCAACAGCAGTGACCGCCCCTTACAGCTCGAAGCCTTTGACCGTCGCAACAAGATTGAGGTCCTCCTACCAGAGACGCTCCTTGCACGGCGACTGGCAACCTACTTCGGCATGGAACGCAAGGTGATTCAGGCCGCGTTGGATCAGATTGGGCTCTGACGCAATCGCGCCCCCAATCACTTGGTTAGAAGTCCATTTCCGTGTATGATTATTCCTATGGATACCAGTAACGCTTCATCTGAACCACAAACGGAATGGCAACCTGCAATGCACGACACGCAGCCCACAGACGGGGAGAACACTCGCCGCACGGAACATGACAGGGAGCAGGTGATCCGCGCAGAAGCACTGACCACGCCGAGTGACCATCATAGTGGCTTTGTTGCAGTCATTGGCCGGCCCAATGTGGGGAAATCGACCTTGCTCAACCGGCTGCTAGGGCAAAAGTTGGCGATTACAAGCCCCAAACCGCAGACCACCCGCGACCAATTGTTGGGCATTCTCACCGAGGATCACGCGCAGATCATGTTCTTGGATACGCCGGGCATCCATAAACCCAAGCACAAACTTGGTGAATATATGGTTGCGGTGGCCGAAGAGACGATCCGGAATGCGGATCTCGTGCTGTGGCTGGTTGACTTGAATAGCACACCGACCGAAGAAGAAGAAGCCATTACGGCGCTCTTCCAGCAGTTGTATACCCAACGCGCGTTGCCCCCTTTGTTGGTCGGATTGAATCAAGTGGACCGCTGGAGTGGCGATGCCGCGGCCACCGAAAGCCGGATCAACGATTATCGTCAACTGCTTGATTGGTATCAGACGGCGGATGGCGCCGCTCACCCCGTCACCATTTTGCGCTTTAGTGCCAAAGCCGGTGCTGGTATCGAGGAATTATTAACAACCCTACGCCAACAGCTACCGCTCGGCCCGCGCTACTATCCTGATGATCAGGTCACAGATATGCAGACGCGCTTTATCGTCGCCGAGCTGATTCGGGAACAGGCGCTAAACTTGCTTGATCAAGAGGTGCCCCACGGCATTGCGGTGGAAGTCGATGAATTTACCGAACGCACGGCTGAAATGACCTATATCTCAGCCGTGATCTACGTAGAGCGCCAAAGCCAAAAGGCCATTGTCCTAGGCGAAAATGGTCGCATGATCAAAGCCATTGGGAAAGCCGCCCGACCCGCGATCGAAGAACTCGTAGAGACGCGCGTCTATTTAGAGCTATGGGTGAAGGTTTGGGAAAAGTGGCGGAAGCGGGGCGGAATGTTGCGTCAACTCGGCTACGCCATGCAGAAGTAGCCACCGTCCAGGCCATGGCATTGACCACCTAAGTACCCAACATAGCTGCTGCCTTCACGGGGAAGGCACCACTACCTTCCCGTTCCCCCCATGCTTGCGATGTACCCCTCGGGATCGTACAATGCTTTGGTAGAACGTTCGTCTGTATGATATGATCAGAGGTCGTTCTATCATTGGGTAGAAGGCAGATGACATTCGCCACTTTGGACTGTTCTGATTTTGCGTCTCTTGCTCCATGAATCGAGGCGCTTGGCTGCCGGTGAGAGCAAATCGAAATCATGCTGGTTGCCTAGTTGCTTAACCGGAAAGTAGGAGTAGGGTTCACCCCATTTTATGAATCCACATGCCCTGAGAGTTCTTGAATACGAAAAGATTTTACGGCGCCTCGCGGAACATTGCGCGTTTAGTGGTGGCACGGACTTGGCCTATGCCCTGCTCCCCAGCGATGATTTGGTTACGGTGCGAACGCGGCTGGCGCAGACAGGCGAAGCCCACAAACTGTTGGAACAGAAGAGCGACATCAGCTTTGGCGGGGTCAAAGATCTGAGCACCCAGCTGGAAAAAGCGGAGCGCGGGGCTTTGATCTTTGCCCCAGAGTTTCTGGAGATCAAGCATACCCTCCAACGGGCACGAGCTTTGCGCAATACCCTGACCCGGCTGGAAAATAGCTTTCCGCTGTTGGCCGAGATGGCACAAAATATTCAAAGCTGTGACAATGTGGTGGCAGAGATCAGCCGCTGTATCAGCGAGCGGGGCGAAGTGGTGGATGGCGCCAGCGATACGTTGGCCCGTATTCGCAGTGAACTACGCATCGCCCAAGATCGCCTTCTCACCATCTTGGATCGCTTGGTCCAAAGCAGCGATGTCAAGCCCTATCTCCAAGACGCGCTGGTAACGCAACGGCAGGGCCGCTATGTCATCCCTGTCCGCTCAGAGTATAAGGGCAACATTGATGGCATCGTCCATGACCAATCGGCCAGTGGGGCGACGCTCTTTATCGAGCCGCTCAAAGTGGTGCAGCAAAATAATGCGGTACGCGAGCTAGAGCTGCAAGAAGATAAAGAAGTCCGCCGCATTCTGACGGAGCTGACGGAACTGGTGGCCGACGAAGCGGTCTATATTCAGCGCAATGGGCAAATCTTGGCAGAGCTGGACTTTACCTTTGCCAAGGCGAAGTATGCCTATACACTAGAAGCGTCGCTGCCAGAGATGGTGCCCTTTCAATCGATCAAGCCCACGTTACCCCCCAAAAGCAATGGCAGTGACACCGTGTCAGCAGAACCGTTGACCCATCCTGGCTCTGTGATCGATCTACGCCGGGCGCGCCACCCCATGCTCAATCAACAGACCGTGGTGCCGGTGGATGTCTATCTGGACGACGAAACCTTTATGATCGTCATCACTGGCCCCAATACGGGCGGCAAGACAGTCACCCTAAAGACGGTCGGCTTGTTGGTGCTCATGGCCCAATCGGGCTTGATGCTGCCGGTTGAGCCGGGCAGCAAGCTGTCGATCTTTGAAGGGGTCTATGCCGATATTGGGGATGAGCAGAGTATTGAGCAAAGTCTCAGCACTTTTAGCAGCCACATGACCAATATCATCGCCATTTTGGAAGAGGCCGATCCGAACAGTTTGGTGCTTTTTGATGAGCTTGGCGCTGGCACCGACCCCGATGAAGGCTCGGCGCTAGCCATGGCCCTCTTGGACAATCTACGCGACCGGAGCATCACCACCTTTGCCACGACGCATTATAGCGACTTAAAGCTCTATGCCCACAGCACACCCGGGGTCCGCAATGCCTCGGTGGAATTCGACGTAGAAACGTTGAGCCCCACCTATGAACTGAGTATTGGGTTGCCTGGGCGCTCAAATGCGCTGACCATTGCCCACCGCTTGGGGCTAAACCCCGTCATCGTCGAGAAGGCCGAGAGCATTGTGCGCCCCGACACCCTGGAAGCCGATGCGCTGCTGGACGAGATTCGCCGCGCCAAACAAGAGACTTTGCAGGCTGAAAGTCGCGCTAAGGAACGGGAACGCCAGGCCCAATTGTTGGAGCGCGACCTGCGCTATCAGCTAGCCAAGATCGAAGAGGCGCGCCGCGCCGTCATCGCCGAGACGCGCCAGATCATGGCGACAGAGTTGGACCAGGTGCGGGGCGAGATAGAACAACTGCGCCGCCAATTGGCGCGCGGTGGCCCCGTTAGCGGCACCACCCATGATGACTTTCTGGCCCGTGCTGCCAAAGAGCTGGCGCGGCGTGGTCAATCCGACCAAGAGCTGAACCGCGAGGTGATCATTCCCGGCGAAGCCCAAGAACGTCTAACCGGCCCCATTGAAGTGGGCGACCGCGTCTGGGTGGCTAGTCTACAGGCCAGCGGCGAAGTCCTGACCATTAATGAGCGGGTGGGCGATGCCGATGTTCAGCTAGGCAATTTCCGGCTCAAGTTGCCCCTGAAGCGGCTGGAGCTACGCCAAAAGGGAACGGCGGCGGCGGGCATCGAGAGCAGTGGGGTGCGGATTCAGGCAACGGCGGCGCAGGAAAGCCCAGGGTTGGAGTTAGATCTGCGCGGGGCGCGTGTAGAAGAGGGCCTGGATCGGATGGAGAGCTACTTGAATCATGCGTACATGGCCCGCCTGCCTTGGGTGCGCATTATCCACGGCAAAGGTACCGGGGCCATGCGTGATGCCGTGCGAAATATTCTCCGTCACCACCCACTCATCACAGAGGCGCGCTCCGGCGAGCAAGGGGAGGGCGGCGACGGGGTAACCGTCGCCCGTTTAGTCAACAGTTAAGTAGGAAACTACCAGCCGAAATCGGGAAAATATTATGGGGGAAACGTTAGTTTGTAGTGTGGGTGTGACAGCGTACAACGAAGAAGAGAACATCGCGCACTTACTCGAAGCCCTGTTGGACCAGCATCTACACAAGGTCGAAATTGCCGAAATCATTGTCGTTGCCAGTGCTTGCACGGATCAAACAGTGCCGATCATCCGCGCCTTTAGCCAGCGCGACTCGCGCATTAAGCTGATCGAACAAGAGCGGCGCGAAGGCAAGACCAGCGCGGTGAATCTCTTTTTAGCTGCGGCCCAGAGCGATATCTGTGTCCTTGAAAGTGGCGACACCATCCCCCATGAATATGCGGTTGAGCATCTGGTGCGTATGTTTGCGGACCCCGAGGTCGGCATGGTCGGCGCGCAAAAGATGGCCGTCAACACGCCCGAACATATTGTGGGGCTGTTGAGCCACCTACGGCTGCGCATGGAGCATGAGCTCTGTCTGGAAATCCCGCGGCTTGGTGAGATGATCGCCTTTCGCAAGGTCTTTGAGCGGATTCCGCCGGATGTGGCCATGGACGAAGCCTTTGTCGAGGCGCTCGTGGTGAAGCTGGGGCTTACGGTCAAATATGCGCCGGATGCAGTGGTCTATAATGTGGGGCCAACGACCATTAACGATTTTGTCCGTCAGCGGCGACGCAACCATGCCGGCCATCTGTACCTCAAACACAAGTACGGCTATAAAGTCAGCAGCATTCAAAATGGCCGGGTCATGCGCATTGCCTACAAAGAGTTGTGGGGCGTCTTCAAGTTAATTTGGGTGCTCTTTTTACTCGCGGTCCTAGAAGGTTGGAGCCGTTTGTTGGGCTGGTATGATTTTGCGGTCCGGCGCGATCGCCACGTTGTTTGGAATATGGCGTGGACGCAAAAGCAAGATGTACAGACCATTCGCCGAAATGGTGAAATGGCGGCGCGAAAACAAGTAAGTATGTAGTTGACTCGTTCATTTTCATGCGTAATCGATTGACAACGGTTCTCAAACTCGCCGTTAGCATTGGCTTGCTCTACTATCTCTTTGCCAAGCTTGGCGATCCAGCTGAATATTGGCGTAAATGGGTAGCGGCGGATAAGAGCTTGCTTCTCTTGGGTGCCCTTTGCTATGCCGCGGCAGTTGCACTTAGCGGGTTGAAATGGGGGCTTTTGTTACACGCCGCGGGGCTGCCCATTACCCGGCCACGCTTGTTGCAATATCAGTGGATGGCCGAATTTTTTAATAACTTTTTGCCAGCCCAAGTTGGCGGTGATGTTATGCGTGGCTATGCATTGGCAAGCGATACCCACCGCGCCGCCGATGCCGCGGCCAGCGTCCTGATTGATCGCTTTATCGGCTTAATGGTCTTTATGGGCGCGGCTGCCGTTGCCGCCGTGGGCATGTTACTCTTGGGCAGACCCAACGGGGCCGCGGTTGAAGCAGAGGGGCTGCTCTTTCTGCGAGTCGCGGCCTTGGGCAGCAGTGCTGTCACCTTGCTTTTACTGATCATCATCGCGGCGCTCCTCAGCCGAACGCTGAAGCAACAATTGGAACGCTTGCTGGCGCGGCTACCGTTCTCTGCCCATACCCTACCGATCTGGCAGCAGTTAACCACGGCCTTTAATGTCTATCGCACCCATCTCGATGCGCTGGTGTGGACAGCCATCGGCAGCGCGCTGATCGTGGTCCTGACGAGCATCAATATTTGGCTGATTGCCCGTGCGGTTACGCCCCAGGCCATCTCTTTGATCGAGGTTTTGGCGATTAACCCTATCATTGTCTTTGCGCTTCTGGTGGTGCCCTTGGCACCGGGGGGCCTAGGCGTGCGTCAGCTCTCCTTTGCGGGCCTGTTTCAGTTAATGGGCGCAGGCTTTGCTTTGGGGACAGCCGTCGGTTTGTTACAGCAATTGATTGGGTATGTGGTGAGTCTGCCAGGCGGCTTTCTGTGGCTGACCAATCGCCAACGGTTGGCCCAAGCCCACCCACTGGCCCCAACCCTGCCCGTTGAACCGCCCACTGCACCCCGCCCATCGTAACGACTTTGTGAAAACTTACGCTCTATCCAATGGGTACTCATCGCTTCCAGGGTGTCTAGTTGACGACGTGCGCCAGCTAGACACCCTGGA
>JAHBVH010000079.1 GCA_019637645.1 Caldilineaceae bacterium | reverse complement strand
TGGTGTAGCTTGGCCCTTGCCCATAAGCCGACCAGGCAGGTAGCGCAGTTCACCAAGCCATTTTGCCAAAGGCATATCAGCCAAGGTCACTTCGTGTAATGCCTGGAAAATCGCTGGCGGTGGCGCATGGATGACCACGGACACTTGCCCGTTGAACTCGGCATTGGGTAGAAATTGATCGAGTAGGGTACCGGTGGCGCGCTTGGCCGCTGGTTGCCGATACCAGCGCGCCAAGGCCAACAGGGCCGCACTGATCATTGCCGCCCCTGCCATTGCCGCACCTATCATTGCTGCGTCGCGCCATTGCGTTGTGTGGAGCGGCGCGGGCTTTGTGCCTTGTGTAGACATTGATAGACCTCCTTTATTCTTATGCAGCAGCTAAATGCCCTTGCTTTGCACGCTGTGAGGCAAAGGGCTGTGTCGTTGCCCCAGCCAGAGGGCAGTTGCTAAGCCAGCCATGAATAACCCAACCACCATATAGAGCAGTTGTAGATTACGCGCGATCCCTGGTGCCGAGCCAATGACCAGAATTTCGACCAACTCGAAGAGGAGAATACAAAGCCCAGCTAGCCCCGAAAGCAGGATTCCCCACGCAGGCCGCCGCCGCAGCAGCCAAGTTGCCAGCGTCGCGCTGCCGCCCACAAGGAAAGTCAGTGCCACGCCCGGAATCAGGTAGCTCGTAAAAGGTGAGCCTTGGAGGAGCTCCACACCTGGCGCAATGGCACCTGTCCACAAGCCAAGCCCGCCCGCAATGGCCGTCACGGCCAGAAAGAGATCCAACCCCAATAATAGATAGCGCTCCCAACGGTTGTTCATAGCGGTTATCTCCTTAGGACTTACGCAGTTGATTGGTACGGCCAGAGACCTGACAGCGTCTTTCGTTGGCGGTTGTGGGAACCACAGAGCCAACCCGATGACAAGGTTTTGCCCAAGTGCGTAAGATAATTCTACCTTTTCAATCAGCACTCAAAATAGCCTGCGCCATTGATGTCCGCGCCAAGTTTCTGTAAAGCCGATGCTCTCGTAGAGCCGGTTGGCGGGGATCATATCGCCGGTCTCGACGCTGACATCGCGGGCCCCTATCGCGTGGAGGCGAGCTAGCCCCTCGCACATCAGCGTCTGGGCCAACCCGCGCTGACGATGATCGGGGTGGGTGCAGACTGGTTCAAAGACAGCGTGGCGCGTGGTGACATCGTAGGCAATGCCCACATAGGCGGCAAAGGAGCCATCCGGCGCAACCGCCACCAGATCCAGGTCGGGCCGATAGCAAGGAGCTTGCCTGACAAAGTTTTGAAATTCCAGGGCCGTATGAAAATCACGGTTAAACGCAGCGTTCAGCAGGTCGGCCACGCGTTGACAGTTGTCAAGGGTCGTCGCTTCGGTGGTGCGCAGGGTATAACCGGCTGCCAGCGCTGGCACCGCGGGCCGATAGCCAGGCAACGAAAGCCGTCGCACCACCCCGCCTGCGTCCAACTGAGTATAGCCCAGAGTCTGTAACAGTGCTTGGCGCGCGGTATCGTAATCATAGACGAAGATGTCCAACTGCTGCCCTCCAGCGAGGGTTGGGGCAGCGAGGTGCGCTTCGGCCCAGGTGATCATCGCCGCTTCGATTGTGCGAAAATCGGGGTGGACTTGTAGGTGCGCTTCGCCGTTCTCATCACCTTCTGGGTGAACAGCCCCGATGAATTGCCCTTGGGCTGTCTCCCATAGCTGAGCCCGCCCAGCAAAGCGGGTTGCCCAGTCGTCCGCGGCGTGATGGAAGCGCGAGCCATCCCAGCGGCGAATCTCCCAATGGAAGCCCGGTGGCGTAGCGGGATAGGTGGCAGCTAAGAAGGCACGCACGCGCCAGAAGTCAGCATTATCCTGGATCGGGCGGTTTGTCATGCGGAGCGTCTGTTGTTGCAAAGTCACCGCGTTATTCCTTTCTCAATCGACTCTTGACCGCAAACAGTAGATGCCAAACCATGACCGCTAGTGCAACCCCGGAGTTGCGACCTGGGGCGACACCGCAACTCCCCCTTGTCGGCTACTCAACCAAGTGGTGGTGCTAATCAAGAGCAGCCCAGGTAGCGCTAGCCAAAAGAAAAAGCCAGTGGGCCAGAGGGCGCGAAAATAGATACCGAGTTGATACCGCAAGAAGAGCACCAGGATCACAACGGGCAGCGCAGCACAGAAAAAGCCAATCCAAGCCGCGCGCCGTGGCGAGTGCTGGGTATTAAACCAAGCTGATAGCGCATAGACAAGGCATACAATGAGCCCTTCCACCAAGGCGGCTATGCCCCCCAAGAGAAGCGTAGCACCCAATACCGCGATCGCCAAAGCAAACGCATTGGCGATCAGCGTGCCCACAAGCCCCTCATGCACAGTGAGTACCGCGCCGATCTGAAACGAGGAGCGCAAAATGGCATAGACCAGAAACGCGGCACCATAGCATACGGCTACCCTAAACCCAACACCGAGCCCTAGCCGCAACGCCTGCCAGCCACGCCGAGAACGATCCAGCAGCCGCCTGCTCATGGGCGCATCTCCTGCCTAGTTGGGCTCAGAGTCAGAGTGAGAGTGGCTTGCGCCTGCGCCGTCGATTCGGCGCGTTGTTTAATCCCCAACATCATGCCTACTTCCATGACAAAATGAGCCGGTTCAAAGAGGGGATAGTAATAGAGGGCCGTGCGCCAATCGCCTTTGACGGGAAAGGAGGCATAGCGCACAATCAAGCGGGTCTGCTGGGTGTCAAGCGGCTGCAAGAAGAAGATCCACCCCCCTTTCAGCACCAGCACTCGCCCTGGCTCCAAAAGTACAATCTCAGAAATAGAGACGGGCGGTGGATTCGCCATCATGGTGACGGGGTCGCCCACCTGAGGATGCTGCCAGGCGGGGACAATCTGATCAGCATTGTGCATTTGGGCGGCAAAGAGGTTTTCTAGCCACGTATAGCTATAGAAACCGCCCCGCGCTTGCCCCAACTGTACGAGCCATGCCCACACATCGGTCGGCGACGCCTGAATGGTGATGGCGCGGGTAGAAACAACCGTATCGGGCGGAATCAAGGAATCCCCCGGCAATGGCATCGCGACTTCGGCATCCGTTGCGCCCCAACGCATGTGCCAAGGTTGGATGACCAAGCTATAGACTAAAACAAGGATCAGCACGGTAAAGCCGCTGCGAAACCAACCATTGCCGCGGTGTACACCAGGGTGCGGCAGGGTAGATGATTGCATGAATGACAGCCTTTCTTACCGGCATCCCAAGGACATCCAGTCGAATCAACCATAATCAGAGAAGAGTGATGCAAAGCCGCGCGGATTATACCCACCAACGGTTGCCGCACCCACGGTTTGCTACGTAAGTTCTATCATACCGAAGAACAACCCCTTTTCCATCTGACAGTTGGGTGGATCTAGACCTAGACAAGTGCGGAGTATAAACCTAGGCAGGCGACTAGTCGTCCGCCGCTTTACCTAGGCAAAAGCTAAGACAAATCGACAAAAATAATTTGCTTTAGAAGCTACGCACTTGTCCAGCGTGATCAGAGACCTAACAGGTTTGTTAAACCTGTCAGATCTGGCCTCTCTACCGTGGTATATTCAGCCTACTCAACTCCTCTGTTATACTTCACCACAGGGTACGTTGAACTGTAGGGTATGGTAAGAAACCGTTAGGAAAGGTGGCCCTGTACGCTGGACAGATTTTGGAAACCTGTCCAGCGTGGACTGATCACTCCTTCTTAAACACTTTCTTAGAAAATAGGATGGCTTGTATGAAATTGCATGATAGTCAATTGAGGATCGCGCTTCTTCTGGGCAGTCTACTCCTTTTGTGGGGAATAGCCCTTACGGGTGCGCCACCGGCGTTGGCCCAAACGCCGACGCGCGGTGTTGTTCTCTATCCTGCCAACTTGCGCGCCGGGCCGGGGACAACCTATGCCATTGTCGGGGCGCTGCGCCAGGGGGATGCGGTGGTCATTCGTGGCATGGACGCTGCGGGTGCTTGGTATCAACTGGACAATGACCAATGGATTGCGGCCTTTTTGGTCAACACCACCGGGACAATCCCAGCAGCGACAGCAGCCCCAACCAAAGCGACGCCTGTAGCCGCCGCGGCGAACCTATTCGCAGAATCGCTTCAAGTCACGGCCAATCGTGCGGCCAATCTACGAGCCGGGCCAGGCACGACCTATGCCATTGTGGGAACAGTCGGCAGCGGCCAAGCGCTGACTGTTGTTGGGGCGACGACCGATCAAAGTTGGTATCAGTTGGATAGTGACCAGTGGATCGCGGCCTTTTTGGTCGCGAACATTGCGCCGAATACCACGGCAACCCCGCTGCCAGCACCTGCGCCCGCTGCTGTACCAACGACGTCACCGGCAAGTGACACCCAATATGTTGTGGTAGAAAAACGGCTATGGGACCCTTATGAAAATGGCGGCTCGCTGGATGGCCCTTCGGTGCACTGTGGCTATGGGCGGCAACTTGTTGTTACGGTGCTGGATACCAACGGAAACCGGGTCAATGGCGTGGCGGTTCAAGTACAGTATGGCGCACGAGAAATCGAAGTAACGGGCGCGCAAGGGCGCGGGGATGGCGTGGCGGAGTTTGTCCTGGGCAGTGGGCAAGATGTCAAGCTCATTCGCGACAGCCGTGGAAGCGCAGTCACGAGTGCGGTGGCGACTGGCCTATCCACCAACCCAGCCGCGATTCCTTTTGAATTTCTGCTCAGTAGCCAATATTGCCAAGACGAAGCGACCTGTCGGCACTTTGCCGAAACCAATAGCTGTAATGGTCACTTTAGTTGGAGTGTCACCTTCCAACAGGTTGCCCCCTAGCAGAGCGCCGGGGGACACGCCCAAGAGTACCGTTCCCCACAAAAGCATAGACCAGACAGGTGTGCAAGACCTGTCTGGTCTATTCACATGCATAACGCCTACTGGCCGATTTTCGTTATGCGCGTTCAAGCCGCGGGGGCAATTTGGGCAGGGCGCGGCTGGGGCGGGTGGCGAGATCCGGCTTGAGCAGCGGCTGTTCGGCCAGTCGCTGCATAATTTCTTCAATGGCCCGCTCCAGCTGTGGATCGCGGCCACTGCGATAGTCTTGAGGCGTAATATCTACCTCAATGTCCGGCTCGGCCCCATGGTTTTCGACATTCCAACCCACATCCTGAAACCAGAAGCTGTATTCCGGCTGCGTGGTGACGGTGCCATCGACCAATGTATGTTGGGGCGAAATGCCGACGACGCCCCCCCAAGTCCGCTTGCCAATGAGCGGCCCCAACTTCATAAGCTTAAAACTATGGCAGAAAATATCACCATCGCTACCGGCATGCTCGTTGGTGATCGCGACCAGCGGGCCAGCAATCGAGTCGGCGGGATAGGCTGAAAGCCCACCCCAGCGCGAAAGATCATAGCCCAGCCGCCGCCGAGCCAGTTTTTCGAGCAATAGCTGGCTGACATTGCCTCCGGCATTGTAGCGCACATCGACAATCAAGGCGTCGCGATCCACTTCGGCCAGATAGCCGCGATGAAATTCGGCATAGCCCGAAACGCCCATATCCGGAATATGCACATAGCCAACCCGTCCGTTGGTCAGTTCATGCACCCGCTGCCGATTATGTTCGATCCACGTTCGATAGCGCGCGGGCATCTCGTCCTCAATGGTGCCTACCACAGCCGAGCGGAAGTTGACTTTGCTAGTCGGCTCGCCGATGGCGATCTCGGTGCGGCGCTCAGCCGCGGGGGTGTCGTTGGCTTCGTCGGCAGCCATAGTCGTTTCGGCGGGGGCGTCAGCAGGATTCGTCACGGGCCGCGACGCGAGCGTAAGCAGCACTTCTTGGCCCGCTTGATTGACGAGCAATTGGGCCGGACCCGTTTCCGCGTCGAGGCGCTGACCATTGATCGCCAACAAGAGATCCCCAGGTTGGATGTCTACACCGGGCGCGGCCAAAGGCGATGTGCTCTTGATGTCCCAGGGATCGCCAATGATCAATTCGCCAATGCGATAGCCCGCGGCCGCGGCATCCCACGTAAAGGTTGTGCCTAAAAAGCCCTGATTATAATAAGGGCGACCGCGATAGTCACCGCCATATTCATAGGCATGGCTGGTACCCAACTCGCCTTGCATTTCCCACATGAGATCGCTAAACTCGCTGCGCGTGCTGACGCGTTCAATGATCGGGAAGTAGCGCTGATAGACCATCTGCCAATCCACTTCCGACATATCTGCGGTCCAGAAGTGATCCCGTTGGAGCCGCCAAGCCTCCCGAAACATCTGTTCCCATTCACTTTGTGGATCGACCGAAACCTTGATCCGGTATAAGTCGATCCACCCTGTGCGCCGGTAGGAGCCCGTTTCGCTGAGGGGTTTCTCCCCCGCATTGAGCACCCGCAACCGTCGGTGGCTGACGTAGAGCAGCTTCTTGCGATTGTCGGCCAGTTGAAAAGAAGAAACATCATCAGCCAGGGTTTCGCTCTTATATTCTTTGAAGTTATAGCTGCGTAGCGTGCCGGTTTCGATCTCTTCTTCCCATTCATTGCCATCATCTAAGGTGCCGTGGATGGGAAAGACCGTAAAGATCGCTTTATTGGGCATACCAGCAATCTGACCATAGCGACCATCGGGCACGGGAAAGGGCAGAATCCGCCGTTCGATCCCGGCGAGATCGATGTGGATGGGTTTGACCTTGGCCGCGGACCGCTCTGGTTTGGCACTGCGCTTCCCCTTGTCTTCTTTTTCTTTCTCACCCTTTTCTTTGTCGCCAGACTCTTTTTTCTCCGCGCTCCGCGAGGGGATCACGCCGCGCCGTGCACCCCGTTGCGCGTGGCGTGGCCGCCAGCCAAAGAGATAGGCACTCTCTTCGTCGCCACCTTCGTCCTCTTCCTCGTCGCCAAACCCCTCGGTTTCCTCTTCGCCTAGCTCATCCTCGGCCCCCTCCTCTTCGGCGCTGCCGCCTTCCTCATCCACGCCTTCCTCCTCTTCCTCGTCGCTACCCTCATCATCTGCTTCGGGTTGGGGAATAAAGGGATTGGGCAAGTCGGCACGCAAGGTGATCAGGTAGGGACGCATGCCCCAGGGGAAACCTAGCTCAAAGTGGAGGCCATCATAGACGGGGTTAAATTCGCGGTAACTGAGAAAATAGAGATAGTTCCCCGCGGGATCAAAGGCCGGATTGATATCGTGCAAGATGGGTTGTGTGACGGTAAAGACCGCGCTCTGGCGTAAACTCTCCTCCGCGGCCATTGGATCGGCCAAGCGATAGAGCCGAATGGCGGTTGTCTTGTCGGTGACACCATAGCCATAGGCTAGCCAACGACCATCGGGCGACCAATCAAAGCCAGCAATGGGGCGATGCGGGCTGCGATCCACCACCGTTACGGTCTCCGTCTGGAGATCGACCAAGAGCAGCTCGTGGCGGTGATTGGTAACGGCTAGCAGTTCCTGCACTGGTGACAATTTCAGGCTGACGGCGCGGCCAATATCCACCGCCTCTAAACGCCGTCGCTCGCCTTGTGGATCGAGTGGGTGAATTTCTAGTGCTTCTTCCCCCAGTTCGTCACTGATCAGGATCAGATGCTCTTTGTCCTGGCTCCACTCGGGCAGGCGATAGCGCACGCCGGTCCGTTTGCCATATTGCAAAACCGGCCCTTCATGGTTAAAGAAGGCAAACGCTTTCCCGCGCGTCGTCAAGGCCATGGCTTTGCCCGACGGATGGAGGCGGACACTATCCCAATAGCGGGTGGCATCGACAAAGCGCCGATTGCGTTGAACCCGTGGGCTGTAGTAGGCAATCGGGATAGGCGCAACGGTATCGCGGTGGAGATCATACCCATAGAGTTGACCACCGGCATGGTAGACAATGGTCGCGCCATCGGTGGTTGGGTTCCGCACGTAGAAATCTTCGTGGTCGGTATGCCGCCGCAAGTCGTTGCCATTGGTCAAGCAACTATATAAATTGCCAATGCCTTCATGGTCGCTAATCAAAAAGATGCGCTCTTGGGTCGTGCCGTCTGCCGTGGGCGTGGTCAACCACATGGGCGATGCAATGTTGCCAGGCACCTGATCCAAAAAGCGACGAAAGAGCCCCTCACCCTTGTCGTCCAGCCAGAGATGCCCGGTCGTACCACCTCGGTAGCGTTTCCAATAGGCAGGGTCTTGGGTATTGCGCCCCACCACAACCTGCCCTTGAGGGCCAAAAGCAATCGTCCGCGCCGGTCCATAGGGCAATGGTGTCACCGTGCCATTCGGGTTGTCATAGGCAACCGTAAAGAGGCCATATTCATTAGCGGCAATCTGTCCATAATTGGTCGCGAAGATAATACTTTGCCCATCAGGCGTCCAGCCAACGACACGACTGTTGCTATTGAGGTAGGTCAGACGGCGGGCGCGGCCGCCCTCGGCTTGCATGACATAGACTTCGGTATTCCCTTCTTCCCGGCCCACAAAGGCCAGCCAAGCGCCATCAGGGGAAAGCACTGGATAGGTCACTTCGCCTAGGTTGCTGGTCAGGCGGCGGGCTGCCCCCCCTTGCCGCGAAACTTGCCAAAGATCATCTTCTGAAACAAAAATAACAACATCCCGATGAATGGTGGGATAGCGGTAATAACCTTCTGCCATGAACCTTTTCTTGTCCTTACCTTCAGGTGCGTCTCCCCAGTTGGGGATGGCTCTACGCTGCTTTACGCAAAGCAGCGCGCGCGCCTTGCTTACCTTGCACTGATTGACTTTTCTCTACTTACCAGTATAGTCACAAATCACGAAAAGTGTTAAAACCGCGGGGCGTTGCAGGCTTCTCGCGAAGTTGATGAGAAAGGGAGGCGCCATGTATACTGGAACGGATGCAAAGATTCGTAATCTTTTTTTGTAGCCAACAACGCTTCCAAGCGCATACAGAGATGATCCAGCCGCGCTTGGGGCCGCGCCTGGGCGCGCGCAGAGAGTGGCGCTGGCTGGTTGTGTGTTTGCTGTTGCTCAGTGCGTGTGCGCCAACGCCAGAAGGCAATGTGCTTGGCTACTGGGTGGCCCAACGGCTGGGCCGCTTTGACGCGCCGCCACCAGTGACGCACGGTAGTCTCCAAGGCTATGTTATGACGGCAGCAGCAACGCCATTGGTTGGCGCGACCGTCATCTTGGCCGAACGCAATGGTCTGCCCCATAGCGCCCAAACCGATAGCCAAGGGCGCTATCAGATCGATCAGATCCCACCGGGCCAATATGTGGTGGCGGCGCTTGCCCCCTACTTTCAGGAGACAACGCTACAGGATAAGCTGGGCTGGCCGCTCTTGCTCACCATTCAGCCAGCGCAAGTCACGACTGCGCCCCCCATCACCCTGGCGCGTCATCAGGCCACGCCTTTGCCAGAACCACTAGCGGCGTCCACCCAATTGACCCTCACGGGAACGGCCATTGTCACGGCAGCCTTTCCGATTGGTTCGCAGGCCCAAGTACAAGCCTTTCAATTTACCTATGCCGATGCCGTAGTCTCAACCTTACGGCTCTATCTGCCCACAACAATCCCCTTAGCGCCTGATCTACCTCTGTTGTTTATGGTCTATCCGACCCTGGTCGATGCCTGGCAATCGGTGAGTACAGCGATGGCCGCGCAAGGCTTTGCCGTCGTGGCGATCTCGCCGGTGGCAGAACGGGCGCTCGCGATTGATGCGCACGCGCTGGATGCACGGATTGCCTTGGCCTTGGCCCAACGCGGCGACTTGGACCCGCGGTTAGAGGGCAAGCCTGCCGTAGCGCTCGGGGGCAGCTTTAGCAGCGCAATTCTCCATCGCTTCTTGCGGGACACCAACGAGGCTGTGGCTGCCTGGGTGACGGTGGGAGGCATTACCGATGCTTTCCGGGGCACCGCGGCATTTTATGCCGGGCGGATCGAAATTCCGCCCGACTATACCTATTTGATTCCAGCCCTAGGCCCGCCCAATCTCTATCCCCTGGCTTTTCTGCGCTACTCACCGATCTACACGGCGGCCCAGTTGCCGCCCACCTTGATCATCCATACCGCGGCAGATCGCATTATTCCCATCAGCCAAGCCTATGAGTTGGAAGCGGCACTCCGCCAAGCGGGAGTGCCAGTCACCGTCTTCTATTACGAAGATAGCAGCCATTACCTTCAAATTGATGACCAGATGACAGATGCCGGGCGCGAAATGTTCTATCGTGTGATTACCTTTGCCAAGCAATATCGTGACTGAAATAGCCAATTACAGGGGGAGGATACTCTAGTGCTGCAAACCATCGCCATCGACGCTTATACGGCGTTAACCGAAGGAGCGGCGATTGTCGAGCGACCCGCGGCGGGCGTGTTGGTGCTCACCGATGCCGACCGCCACGACTTTTTACATCGCATGACCACCAACCAGATCAACAAATTAGCGCCAGGGACTGCCGCGGTCACGGTGTTGACAAGCTCGACCGCACGCATTCTCTTTGTCTTCACCGTGCTGGTGCGTCAAGATGAGCTGTGGGTGCTACCAGCGGCGGAGCAGACCGAGACAGTGGGCCGTCATCTGCGGGGCCAAATCTTCTTTATGGACAAGGTCAAAGTTGCCAATGCCACCCCTGCACGCCGCCGTTGTCGGTTGGTTGGCCCGCAAGCCGCAACCATGCTCACCGCGGCTGGCTTTGCCGTCTCTACCTTGGCCGATGAACAGTGGCTGGAACAGGATGACGTAGTAATTCTGCGACAGGACCGTTTTGAGGTGCCTGGCTTTGAACTCATTACGTCAACAGAGCGCTACCCAGCGTTACTGATCCAATTGCAGGCGAGCGGCGCGACGTTGTTGACAGACCCCGCCGCGTATGAAAGCTATCGGATCGAGTTGGGGCGTCCTATCGCGGGGCATGAATTGACGGAAGAGTTTAATCCCCTAGAAGTAGGCTTGGCTTGGACGTGTGCCGACAATAAGGGGTGTTACACCGGCCAAGAGATCATCGCCCGCCAGATCACCTATGATAAAATTACCAAGCACTTGGTCGGCTTGCAGAGCGCAGGCTTGCTGCCAGTCGGTGCGGAGCTGATCGCCGATGGCCGTGCTGTTGGAACGGTCACGAGTGCCGCCTTGAGCCCTGGGGGCCAAACACCGATAGCGCTGGCCGTTATTAAGCGCCCCTATCACGAAGCCGGTACTGCGTTGCAGGTCAATGAACAGCCGGTGGCTGTTGTGGCGCTGCCCTTTGCATCAACGCGCTAAGCTATTGGGGATGTAAAGATAGCTAACAGGTTTGGAAGACCTGCCAGCTCCCTGGTAATGCGGATCAACTGCGTAACTGCGGTTAAAAATTTAACGCTGGTTGTAGTCCGCTTGAGCGGGGCTTTTGCTACCAGCCACAGGGCTTCAGCCTGTTGTAATAGATTGCAAGCAAATTCAATGAGCGATGTTACTGTGTTACCAGCCGCCAAGTGGCGGCTCCTGATTGACCCTGAGCCCCGCTCGGGCGCCGCGAATATGGCCTTGGATCAAGCCATTGCCTTGGCTTGTGCGGCGGGCGAAAGTCCCCCAACGTTGCGCTTCTATCAATGGCAACCGCCTGCCGTGAGTTTGGGCCGTCACCAAGCCGTGGCCGACATTGACTTAGCTGCCGTGGCCGAGCATGGCTATGATCTGGTGCGCCGCACGACCGGTGGCCGCGCCATTTTGCATGTAGACGAACTGACCTATGCCGTCGCGGCACCGACCACCGAACCACGCGTGGCAGGTGGTGTCATGGATGCCTATCTTCGTTTGAGCAATGCCCTGGTAGTGGGCCTCCAAGGGGTGGGCGTAACCGCCGATAAGGCCGGTGGCGATGTACGGGCGGGGCCGGATGTGTCGGCAGCCTGTTTTGAAGTACCTAGTGCCTATGAACTAACCGTCCAGGGGCGCAAGCTGATGGGAAGTGCCCAGAGCCGACGTGCCAAATATGTGTTACAACACGGCAGCCTACCCCTACGGGGCGATATTACGCGCTTGATCGATGTATTGCACCTGACCGCTGAAGATCGCGTGTTGCTCCGGCAGCAACTGACTGATCACGCATGTACATTGGCTACGGCCCTTGGCGTCGCCGATGATGACCCTGCGGTGCGCTTTGAACGGGTGGCGGAAGCGATGGTCCAAGGCTTTGCCACCACGCTCCAGCTTTCCTTCCAGCGCGGCGTGCCGACCCCCGCTGAGATCCAAAGCGCGGCCAAGCTGATCCGTGAGCAATACGCCAACCCGACGTGGACGGAAAGTCGTTGAAAAACATTTGTGCATAAGAACGCCTGACAAGGTTTCCAAATCTGTCAGCGCTTGTCCAAGTGCGTCACGCCTATCTATATAAATTGTGCCAGAGAACACCCTTTCTCTACTCCATCATGGCTGCGATTGGAAGACTTACCCTTGAATTATATCTACCCCTCAATGAGAGCCTAAAAGGCAAGCGTGGTATCATCAAGCCACTCATTGCCCGGTTGCGCCGAGATTACAATGTGTCGATCTGTGAAGCAGATGCCCAAGATGTGCTGACACGCGCCACGTTGGAGGTGGTCTGCGTGAGCCAACATAGTGCATTGGCTCACCGTCAACTCCAGAATATTGCCAATCGGGTAGAAGAGTGGCGCTTAGATGCCCAGTTGATCGACTATTATATTGAAATGGTCGCTTGAGTTGGCGCGGCAGTTGGTCGATGACGACTGAGCAGAATCAGCGAATCTTCGGGATGATCTTGCCAAGACCAACCCCAATGGCGCGCGGTAAAAACAACCACACTAAAGAGAATGGCCCCTAGCGCAATCCATTGGGCGGTGGGCAAGGAGCCCATCACCCAAGCGTCGGGCCGGAACATCTCGACCCAGAAGCGGCCTAGCGGATAGGCGAGCAAATAGAGCAAGACGCCATCGCCGGTGCGTAGACGGTGGCCAAAGCGCCAGATCAGCCAAGCGACGCCGATAAACATGAGTAGATTCCAGCCCGCTTCGTAGAAAAAGGTGGGGTGATAGCCGTGGGTGGCATACCAGGCCAGGGTCTCATCGGTGAGATTGGGAGTACCACATAATTGGATCGCTTGGGGTAGCTCTGGGGGGAGTTGACAAGGATAGTGCGGATTTATATGAAAAGCCCAGGGCAGGGTGGTGGGTGGCCCATAGAGTTCTTGGTTGGCGAAATTGCCCAAACGGCCAATCGCTTGGGCAATCAGCACATTCGGCGCGATAAAATCGAGATAGCGCAGTGGGTGTAATTGGTTTCGCCAACAGTAGATGACCACGGCAATGACACCGCCGACCAAGCCCCCATAGATGCCCAGCCCACGAAAGCCGCCATTCCAGAAATTGATGATATCCAGTGGGTGTTCGCGATAGTAGGGCCAGCCATAACCATCGGCTGGATTGCTAAAGACATGGTAGAGACGCGCCCCGATGATGCCCGCAACGAGTGACCAAGCCAGCAGATTCCATACATGCTCAGGGTTCTCGCCCGCGCGTTTGGCATAGTTACTGGCAATCCATGCCGCAACCACCGCACCCCCTACGATCAACAAACCATACCAATGGAGCGAGAAGGGGCCGTATTCAAAAATGATGGGATTCATCGATAATTTCCTCCATGTCAGCAACATCTCTATAGATGCCATGCCGCACCTTGTTGAGCGCAGCGCAGAACAGGCTGATCCTAGAACGCGAACACCTCATGATATTAGTAGTATAGACCGATCTATCTGAAACCCAAATCTGTCAGCGGCCAGTCACTCTATTTTCTGTGGGTAGGCTGGCTGCCCTATAATTTTTCGGCAGCTTCGCAAAGTTATCAGGCAGGGAATTGATGCGCTGGGAGGCATTGATACGATGAAGTTTCAGAAAATGAACCGGCGTCTACTCGTTTCAGCAAGCAAGCACGCCGATTGGATGCTGTGGCTGCTAACCATCTGGCTGGCTGGCTGTCGGATGGAGACGTACCAGCTCTTGCCGCCCCCAACATCAGCCACAATACCGCTTACCCAGCCTTGGCACCTAGGGACAGCCGCCTATACGAATGATGAAGCCGCGGTGACAGCCCTGATTCTAGCCGAGCGCCAAGCAGCCATCGACCATGATCTGGCCTTACTCGCGACGCTGTGGGCAGTTGACGCCCAAATTGTTGATGACCGCCAAAGCGCGACGCCTAGCGATAACTATACGTGGCAAGGGCGCGCGGCGATTCTCGATCGCTATCAAGTGGCGGTCTTTCCTTTTGCTTTGCCTCCCCTATCCGCCCTTGACGCAACGACAACCTTGACGCTCACAGCCCAAATGGCGCTAGTACAACAGGGGGATGATGAATGGGCCTTGGTGAAGCTGGAGCAGCGCTGGTGGCTACAATCACTGCGGTATCAACAGGGCAGAGAACCCTAAATAGGCGCGCCCCATCCACAGTACGCGAAAGAGCTAGGTAGCGCCTGCGGGCACTTTTCGCTGTTAGGCAAGGGTTTTAACCCTGCTTTTTAAGGTGTGCGATGGCCTAGGTAACGCTTGGGCCGGAAGGCTGTAATCCTGGGGATGGGGGCGTGATCAAGAACGGGTTAAGCAGGAGTCAAACAGAGGAAGGTCTTGCGCTGTAGGTGGGCGTAATTTGCTGGACAACTTGGTAAAAGTGTTCAATGGTAAAGGGTTTATGTAAGACCGCAGCAAAGCCAAATTGATTCATCTGATGCGTAACGGCTTCCGTCGAGTGCGCGGTCATGGCAATCACTGGCAGCGTGGGACAGTTGCTCTTGACCCACCGCATGAGATCAAAGCCATTTTCACGCGGCATGACAATATCAGTCAGCACAAAGTGCCATTGGCCATCGGTGAGAAGACGGCGCGCTTCTCCAATACTCTGACAAGTCACGGCATGGTAACCGGCCTGTTTAAGCAGCATACAGACAAAACGGCCTAACTTCTCTTCATCCTCGACGACAAGCGCATAAGTCGGATACTGGACCTCGCGCAGCAATGCCTTCATACCTTTTTCCATCGCTCAGCAGCCAATTGGTGAGGTGCTTTTTTGCCGAACCGCCAACCCAGCAAAACTCACAACGCACGCGTGGCTCCCACGGGAGCACATCGTATACGGTCCATTGTACTATAGATCGGAGCAAAGGTAACTGGTACGCTAGTACCTAATTTTGGCCGAAAAATCTCACAAATTGCTTAGAAACGGTTTGAAAAGTACCCGATACACCTGACAGGTTTTTGAGAAGCTGCCAAGTGTATCGCACCATGCGTGAAACGGGAACCGTGCTAGGTGCCATGGCATTACGTTTGCGGATAATGCCCATGGCTACGGCGCGTTGCCGCGTTCCAGCCAAGTCTCCAGGGTGCGGCCAACGCTTAGCAACGTTTCAGCACTGACTTTATCCACGGTATCTTGGGTCGTGTAGCGGTAGGGATAGGTGAAGCTGGTGATCATGAGCGTTGGCGCGCCAAGTTGAAGTAAGGGCGTGGTGATTGTCCCGGCGTTATCATTACGAAATTTACTGGCGTAGCCTAGTTCATTCGCCACTTGCTGAAGCGAATCGCGCACAGCGGCTACATCATTTTCGGCAACGATGGATAAGCTTTGCCCAGGGTAGCCTACCGTATCCACCACAATCACCAACTGCGGCTGGCGACAGCGGTCAATACTTTCAGCCGCATTCTGGACAAAGAAACGGCTGCCCCAGAAAGGTTCCCAGTCTTGCAGATTGCCGTTATCATCGGCATCGAAGAGAGCCAAGCAAAAAGTGTAGCCACTATCTTCAACATTCAAGGTACGCACCAGCTCGAGCAGCAGCGCTACGCCCGAAGCATTGCTGTTGGCCCCAAGCGGGGCATTGACGCGTAGTTCTGGCGTAGGGTCGGCATCGGCGAAGAAGCGCGTATCATAGTGAGCGGCCAATAACACAACCGGCGTGCTGGGGGCCGCAGTGGACGAAATGGCAATAATATTGCGCGCCTCGAAACCATTCGCCAAGCTAAAGGGTTGAATATAAACTTGCCAATCAGCACCGGCAACCTCTTGGGCCAGCCAGTCACCAACAGCCAAATTGTTGGCGCTACCCGTGTTACGTTCCCCCTTTTCAACTTGGCGGACAACATAATGATAGGCTTGTCCGCCCGAGAAGGTAGGGGTGGTGTAGACCAAACCGTAGCCGAGATATCCAAAAAAGCCAATGGCCCCCAGCAAAGCAGCCACCAATACGAGTTCGATACTATAGAGGCGTAATCCTTGCATAATCGATTCTACTGTTGCTCGTTGCGCCGGGCCCGGAAGAAGATCCGAATCGGCGTCCCCGTAAACGGATAGTGGGCGCGAATCCGATTCTCCAGATAACGCTCATAGGAAAAGTGGACAAGCTCTGGATCATTGATAAAGATCACAAAGCTCGGTGGCTCTATTTCTACTTGGGTGCCGTAATAGATGCGCAGATGCCGACCATTCTTGGTCGGCGGCATTGAGTGATCATAGGCATCGCGCAAGAGCTGATTGAGTTCGCTGGTGGATAGGCGATGACGGCGCGCAGCGATCACATCGAGCGCGGTGGGCAATACTTGGTGCACCCGCTGGTGGGTTTTGGCACTAATAAAGATCACCGGTACATAGCTCAGAAATTTCAGCTCCTCGCGTACTTGCTTGGCAAATTGCACCATGGTGTGCTCATCTTTTTCGATCATGTCCCACTTGTTGACAATGACCACCACCCCTTTATTGCGCTCGAGGACGTAGCCTGCCACATGGGCATCTTGTGCCGTTACCCCCTCGTTGGCATCGATCAGCAACAGTGCCACATCGGCGCGATCAATGCTGCGCATGCCACGCAGCACACTATATTGCTCAATCCCCTGCTCAATACTCCCGCGCCGCCGAATACCGGCGGTGTCGATCAACACAATCCGCTCGCCATTATAGACAACTTCTGTATCAATCGGATCGCGCGTGGTGCCCGGTACATCACTGACGATAGCCCGTTCTGAACCGAGCAAGGCATTGAGGAGGCTGCTTTTACCAACATTGGGCCGCCCCACAATGGCAATCCCCATGAGCTTTTCTTCTTCATAATTAGCGGGGTAGGCCGGGAGCGCTTTGACAATCTCATCTAACAAATCGCCAACCCCATCGCCATGGTAGGCGCTGATCGCGGCGGGCTCACCAAGGCCCAAACTCCAGAACTCGACCGCTTCGAGCTTGCGATCGACATTTTCCGTCTTATTCACCGCCACAAAGATGGGCTTACTGGACATGCGCAATACTTCGGCCACATCTTGATCGGCGGCGGTGAGTCCTTCGCGGCCATCGACGACAAAGACAATCGCGTCGGCTTCCTCAATGGCGACTTGGGCTTGGTTCTGAATCGGCCGCACAAAGTCTACCGAGTCACTCGCCAGCGGGACAGCGTCTGGCTGCCGCAAGCGCGCGGCTCCCACTTCCGAAGGCGCCTCCAATCCCCCAGTATCAATAATCAGAAAGCCAACCCCATTCCAATCGGCATCGCCATAAATTCGATCGCGGGTCGTACCGGGCAGATCTTCAACAATGGCGACCCGCCGGCCTAAGATACGGTTAAAGAGGGTCGATTTTCCCACATTTGGTCGCCCAACAAGAGCAACAACGGGTTTCTTTTGTTTCATAACATTTTCTCGATTCAGCTAGGTCGGCCTATTCATTCGGTGACAGCAGGGGTTGTCGTCATTGCCGTCGTTGGTGTGACGGTGAGCGTTGTACTGACGGTAGTTGTTTGGGTTATCGAGAGTGGTAGCGCACCCTCCAACGTTGTGGTGGTTGGCTCGGTTGCGCTCAGCACCACCTCGACGGTCTCGGGCAATACGCCCTCCAAGCGAATACCCGTAGGGTTGGCCACTTGGGCCTGAATGGCATAACTGCCTTCGGGCAGCCCATTGACATCCAACATCACATAGACATCATCCGAGCCAAGCGAACTCAGCAGATTTAGCGGCCCACTCAGAATGACATCGACCGTGTCAGGCACGATCGCCGCGGTCTTGAGCCCTGGGCCCACATACATGACGAGCGGCTTCAACTGAATGGTTTTGCCGCCTTCAACGGGTAAGATTTCGGCGACCACCGAGACGCTGTTGCCTTCGGAGGCATTCACGCCTTCCGGAAGGACCAGATCCAGGGTCGTCCGCACATTTTCTTTGACATTATCCAACGCCAGCGGCACGGTTTCCACTACGCCAGAGGTCTGCTCGAGGGCATTCACCGGGCCATATAAGACCACGGTCGAAGGCGTTGCAGTAACGCGGCCCAATCGGTAGCCATAGGCTAATTCCCCCGTCAACTTGACCCGCACAGCGGCAACCCGCTGGCTGGGCCAACGCGCGACCGGAATGACCACTTCCACCGCGGCTGGCGTTGCCGCAACATTGACGACCGGCTGCGTCTGGCGATCGAGCAGTTGGACACGTTCCACCCGTTCTACCTGAACGCGCGCCCCCCGCAAATAGACATCGGTGACAGCCGCTGTTACCCGGTTCACTTGGGTCTCTGGGCCGATGACTGTCACGGTTGGCGGATTGATGGTCGGCTGTTGCCAAGAATAGCCATATTCGGCATTGTCCATCACAGCAGCTTCGATCGTCAAGGTTTTGGTAATCACCGGATCAAGCTGGACCCGTAATTGACCACGTTGGACCTCGATCACATCCACATTAGCGTCGCGCGGCTCAACATGGATCGGGACATCGTGGGCACCTGCGCCAAGGCCACTCAAATCGATATAGGCGGGTAGATCGCGCGCGCGCAAAGTCGCCCACGTACTTTGGGGGGCGCGTAACACCAATCGCACATATTCCTTGCTCAGATCTTGTACTGCTTGTAGCTGCGTTGTGGTTAAGCCGCGCACCTCAATGGGGATGGTTTCGGGAAAATCTTGGGTAATGAGTGGATTGGTTTCATTGATAGCAATTAACCAAACAATCGTTCCCATAATCAACGAGAGCAGCAACGTACTAATATGGCCGACGGCGCTACTCCAAAAGAGGCGCAGTTTTCTTTGAATCTGCATGTTAAACTCGATAGAAATTACTCAAAATTGTGCGTAGCACTCCAGTCTCCACACGCAAGATACGTGCGTTTTGGGCCACTGACACAGACCCTCTTTCTTCCGAAACAACAAGGGTCAAAGCGTCGGTCTGTTCGGCAATCCCCAAGGCAGCGCGATGACGCGTACCCATCTGTTTATCGGTTAGTTCATGTTCTGATAAAGGCAACACACAACTTGCGGCGACGATGCGGTCCCGCCGAATGACAACCGCGCCATCGTGTAAGGCGGTATTGGGAAAGAAAATGGTCGTTAATAGCTCGGCTGTGATCTCCGAATTGAGCGCAACACCGTGGACGGCAATGTCATTAAGCCCGGTGTCCCCTTCAAAGACAATCAAGGCACCATGGCGCCGTTGCACCAATTGCTCCACGGCCTTGACCACTTCATTGATCACACTTTGGGTGCCGGTATTATCCGAGCGGCGGCCAAAGAGGGGCGCAGAACGTCCGACTCTTTCTAACGCGCGGCGCAGTTCGGGCTGAAAGATCACAGGGATTGCCACCAAAATCACATTCATGCTTTGGCTAAGCAACCAATTGAAGGCAGTGAGATTACTGAGCTGGCTTACAATGGCCGTGGCGAGCGCGATGAGTAGAATCCCACGCAATAGCTGCACAGCCTGAGTCCCATGAAAAAAGCGTAGCAGAATATAAAAGACCAAGGAGACCAGGGCAATGTCTAATAGATTCTGTATATCTTGTAAGCGGCTCAGCGAGGCCAAAATTTCAGTCATCTTTGCGTATACGCCTCAATGCAGCCAAAAGTTGCGTTTGCCTCGCTCGGCTGCGACAGATTGCTCGATAGAAATCGGAGATGCGCCATACACCCCAGAAAATTATAGGAGGACTTAGAACTTATCCTGAAATTGGTTGTGGTTCCCGTCAAGCCTGCCATAGCGCGAGGCGGTCACAGAAATTTCAGGATAGATACTTAGTACACTGTTGATTCAGTCTTTCGGCCTAGCCGCCCACACCCAACGGGTACCCACAAGAGCACCGTCTCTTCAGGGCGGTGCTCTTGCGTTACAGAACGGACGGCGCTAGGCTGCGATCAGTGGCACACCCCCGATGAGGTGAGCCAACACGGCTTTTTGCGCATGCAAACGATTATGGGCTTGCGGAAAAAGCAGGCTTTGTTGCCCATCCGCCACCGCATCTGTGATCTCTTCGCCACGATGGGCCGGTAAACAGTGTAACACTTTCACCGCGGCGTTGCGAGTACGGTTCAGGAGCGCCTCATTGATTTGGTACGGCGGGAAGACCCGCAGGCGAGCATCCCGCTCGGCTTCTTGGCCCATGCTTGTCCATACATCGGTGTAAAGTACATCCGCCCCGATGACCCCATCCAGATCATCGGTAACGGTGACATCAGCATCCGTAGACTGCGTAATGGCGGGCTCGGGCTGATAGCCTTGGGGCGCAACAATGCGGATTTCCATCCCCACTTTGCCAGCCGCCTGTACCAGACTGGTCGCCACATTATTGGCACCATCCCCAATATAAACAAGGGTGCGCCCCGTCAGATCACCCACTTCTTCCCACAAGGTGAAGATATCGGCCAGGGCCTGACAGGGATGGCTAAAGTCACTCAGTCCATTGATTACCGGAACCGTGCCCCACTCGGCCAACGCCGTCACCTCGGTATGATCAAAGACGCGTGCCATGATCCCATCGACATAGCCACTGAGGACACGCGCCACATCCGCGGCGCTCTCACGTACGCCTAGGCCAACCTCTTGGGGGCTTAGATATAAGGCGTGTCCCCCTAAGTGTTGCATGCCCATTTCAAAGCTCACCCGTGTGCGCAGGCTTGGCTTTTGAAAGATCATTGCCAACGATTTCCCCGCCAGTGTTGGTGTATTACGCCCCAAGCGTGCCCGTTCTTCCTTCAGAAATTTGGCGAGGCGGAGCAACCCCCAAAATTGTGCATCGGAAAGACTCTGAAGATCCAAAAAATGCGAGAGCGGGGGAATCGTGTTGGTCTGCGTTGCCACTAGATGACTGCTTTCTATTTATGCTTTGGTTGAATGAACGTTCGGTTGACTGTGACAAACCCAACGTGTAAGCAGAGGCAAGCTCATAGATAGAGCCCATCAAAGTTGCCCATTGGGACAACTTTGATAGGGTTTAGCTATAAGGTGACAGTCACTGCCTACGGTGTGGCTCCGTAAAGATGGTTTGACGGCGACCTACCCATCATCCACCACACCGGACCAGGCCGCGGAGAGCCCAATAGGTGTAGTCTGACCGCACACGTTTCGCATGGCACACCGCATTAGCTGGCTGGGAATAGTCGTTAGGCGGCAGCCCAGGGTTTTATCGCTTAGGAAAATCGTGTTTCGTTAATAATCAGCTGAAATTCGCATCCCAGGAATTGTACCGCTTGGCGGACCATGGTCATCCGGCTGAGAAAAATTTCAAAGTATTCAATCACTTGGGCATACTCATTATCAATCTGCAATTCAAGCGCGATAATTTTCTCTTCGGCCCGCACGCGGACAAAGCTGCGGGTCGATGCATAGTTCACCCGATCGTGAATGTCAAAGGTTGCCATATCGGGGTTTTGGACACGGCTCCGGTGCACATCTGATTTATCGGCAATAATGAGCGCAGCCGAGACCGCATTGGTCGCCAAGCCCCGCTCTTCTTCATGGTTGCCAATCGCATTCATCACCAAGGCACATTCGTCGGGGCCCATCCCCAGGCGCGACAGAATGTGCCAAGCCATGAGGCTACCACTCAACGCGTGGTTTTCGCGGTGAATCGTATTCCCAATGTCATGTAGATAGCCAGCGATGTTGGCTAATTGGCTCGTCCGTTCTTCATAGTGCAAGCGTTCGAGGATATTCGCTGCAATATGACCAACCAACCCCGCATGGCGCTGTCCATGCTCGGTATAGCCGAGTGCCCGTAGGGCCTCATTCGCACTACGGATAAAGGCAACCACCTCTGGATCGCGACGGACTTGTTCAATCGTTACAAGGGGGCGTGTTGAGGAACTCCCATTAACGGGCGGCACAAGGGCCGTTTGGCTGGGCAGGCCATGCACTTGTGCGGGTAATTCCGGTGTTGTATTTTCAATAAAACTACTCATTTCATCTATCCTTTTCCGGCGGTACGCCAGGGCTTTGCTGCGCCTAGCAGCAAGGTACCGCCCCATCCATCGAGCCCTGAATCACTAGCTGCTGTGACCAATCGCCCAGGCGCTGAGTAAGAGTGCCATCAGCGAAAGAAAATGGAAGCGCTGCAAAGTTTGGCCCTGATAAATTGCTAGCCAAATCGGCAGCCACAACAGAACGAGCAGCGCCAACCACAACGGCGCTTGCAAGAAGATCAAGATACTCATGATCCCTAGCTGGGCGATGCCTAATAATAGCAAACTCCAGGAATCAGCGATGGAACGCAGATTACGCCCTTCGCCCCAGTTATGGATGGTCCAAAAGACAAAGAAGAGCAGACGTAAGGTCCAAGTCGCATCACGCTGAACCGGCGCAAAGAGGTCAATTGCCAACAAGGCCGGTAGCGCAATCGTTACGACACTATGCAAAAAATGGGCGGAACTCTGAAGGGTGCGCCGAACCAGCCAGGCTAGCACACTGACCAGAATGACGGTACCCGTCAGTACCACGGCCAGTGGATCGATGACGGCGGCAATCACCATGGTGAGGAGCAGCGTTGGCATCCCCACCCGAAAGAGGAGGGTTACGGCCCGTACATAGTTCCAATCAAAGAGGCGTGCGGCCGGTGAACCAGGCTGTAAGTAGGGTAGCCAGACCGGGGGAGTGGTCACCTTGGCTGGGAGGGGTAGTAATTCTTCGCGGCCAGCCGCGAGCCGCCAAATACTTCCCCAAAGTGGATCGACCAAAAGGAGGACCAATACGATGGCCCGCCACTCATCTAGCCAGAAAGGCACATCCAACCCCATCGCCAACCACCCAGCCAGGGCAGCCCATGCCGCGGTTGGCCGCCAAGGGAAGTGCTCAATCCAAAACTGAGCGTTGAGGGTTGCACTACTGCTGAAGGTAAGCTCCTGTGGGCTAACCGTGTGGCGTGCGGGTGCAAGGGGTTCCTGCAATAATTTTGTCATAACGCATCTAACGACTATAGGGCTTACGCAGTACCAGCGTTGTCAGCTTTTGCAAACCGGACAACGCTCGCTGGCGACGCCGTGGCAGAGTACGCCATTCGCCATACGGTGCCACAACTTTCTACGCCTACGGTATCGATACCACTTGGCAACCGAGCTGGGCCAAGTGGATTACTAGCTCGCCTCATGGATCAATACGAGGGCATCCCGTGGCGGAACGGTCACGGCATCGAGCTGGCCCGCCTGCAGCTGATATTCACCCGTATGCCAAACATCCGTATAGGTAGCCGTAACCGTCTGGAGGGCATTGATAGTCAGAGCAATGGTGGTATCCTGCACACCCGCATTCAAAATGATAAGCGCAGAAGTACTAGCTGTCGTCCGCCGAAATGCGTAAATTGTATGATCCGCATAGATCGTCTCAAAATCGCCTTGGCTCAAGACGGGATAGGCATGGCGCATGGCAATGGCGCGCCGATGGAAGGCCAGCAACTCCTCGTCCCATTGGGGTCGATCCTGCCAAGGGAAAGCAGCCCGACAATAGGGATCAGTCGCCCCCGTCATGCCAATTTCATCCCCGTAGTAGATACACGGTGCGCCAGGCATTGTCATTTGGAAGAGGGTGCAGAGGCGGAGGGCGCTTTTGTCGCCATTGACCATCCACAGGGTACGCGCCGTATCATGGCTGTCCATCAGATTGAGCTGACTCTGAATAATCGGCCACGGGTAGAGTGAAAGCATCTGCTCCACCGTCTTCGCAAAAGCAGGTGCCGTCAGCGGCGTCAAGTGAAAACCACCAGGGTGATAATCCATGCGCAAGGTTTCGGCGGCAAAAAAGCCCAGAGCGGCCCGGCTAAAGATGTAGTTCATCACGGCATCGAACCGATCGCCGCGCAGCCAATCTTGGGCCGCATGCCAGATCTCGCCCACCAGATAGGCATCAGGGTTGGCAGCCTTCACCACCTTCCGGAAATCCTGCCAAAAGGCTTCATCCTTAATCTCCTCGGGGACATCCAAACGCCACCCATCGACACCAAAGTCGATCCAATAGTGGGCCACCCCGAGCAGATAATCACGCACGCCCGGGTTCGCAATGTTAAATTTGGGTAAAGCCGGCATGCCCCACCACGCCGCATAGTTAATCTTCTCTGTGCCGTCTTTGGGATAGGGGTTTAAGGGCCAATCTTCGACGATAAACCAATCGCGGTAAGGCGAATGGTCGCCGTTCTCTAAGATGTGATGAAAGGCCCAGAAGCCACGGCTGGCATGATTAAAAACGCCATCCAGCACAATGCGCATATCGCGTGCATGGGCTTCATCCACCAAGAGACGCATGGCCTCATTCCCACCTAAGAGCGGATCGACCATGAAATAGTCATAGGTATGATAGCGATGGTTAGAGGCTGAAGCAAAGATTGGCATTAAATAGAGGGCGGTGATGCCTAGCTCTTGCAAATAATCCAGCTTCTCGACGATGCCATAGAGATCGCCCCCTTGGTAACCCTGTTCTTCTGGCGGGCTACCCCACGGCTTGAAGGTGATACCGCGCGGGTGTTTCGTCTTCGGACTGCGCGCAAAACGATCTGGGAAAATTTGGTAGAAAACCGCCTGCTTGACCCAAGCTGGGGTTTGGATATTCAGAGCCGTGTTGAATCCCGTGGTCATGGCTTGGGTGGCTCCTGTCCGGTAAGTCGTAGAATTTTTTCGCGTGTTTCGCGCCAAGAGATCTTGCTTAAGCCCATCTTCTGCCGCAGCCGATCTTCGGGTACACCTTGGCGAAAATCACGCACGGCGCAAGTCCACCGCAATGTTTCAAAGCCAACTTGTGTATGATTGATCTCGGCCTTCCGCCCAACTTCGTCTAAGACATATTCCAGATTGCGGGGCGTACATTCAAAGAGAAAATTGGTCGGCTTATATTGTTCTACATATTGTTGTAAGACGGGTACCAGGGTTCCATCTAATGTCATCGAGCGATTTTTGTGCGCGTGGCGCTCTTCCGGATAGCGGACAATGACCTCGAGCGTCGCAGCATCGCGCGCGGGGGCTAGATCGCTCATGAGCAGGCGCGCACACTCCGCCTTTTTCATCCCTGTCTGCAATAGCAAATTCACCAAGAGCGCGGGGCGGGCATCTGGCTTATTCCCATCTTCCAAATAGCTGTGGGCGGTGAAGATCAGATTGTCGATCTCGTCTTCCTGCAAAATCGTTGGCAGAGGCGTACGCGCGGGCTGTTGCATCACCGGCTCGGCGGGATCTGTACCGAGCACACCAATACCATGTAGCCAGCCAAAAAACACTTTGATGGTCGTAATGCGGCGTGCCAAACTTTTGGCACTACAGGGCTTTCCGCGATCATATTGCAGCCACTCTAGAAAATCATGGAGGTGCTGGGTATTCACTTGGTGCAAGTAGGTTTCTTGGCCCAGAAAATCTTGCACAATCTTGAGATCGTTGCGAAAAGCCTTGATGGTATTTTCACTAAAGCCTTTGCGCACCATATATTCATCAAAGGCGACCACCGCCGCCGCCAAGGTACTATCCGCGCGGAGAGGCGGCGGCAGTGCTGGGGAGCCATGCGCAGCGGCTTGGTTCGTATCATCGACCTGTTGCTTATCGGTCATTGTCATTGCTCACTCCTGCAAATACAGAATCAGTCGATCTAACGCCCAGGTAGATCAAAAACAAGTCAGATTGCTTCGCGTAGTTGTAGTATATGATGGCACGCTTATTCTGTCAAAGCTCTCTGGGTTTTGGTTCTCAATGGCCGCGCGATCAACCCAAAGGCTTGGCTCATACGGTAGATGAATGCATTCGGACATAAAAAGGATAGAGACGCAGCAACGGGATTGCCACGTCTCTATCCCTGCGATCAATCTGCAATTAAGGCTTCAGTTGCTGGCCAATCAGCTGCCAAGCAACCGAAGGTAGAGCAACCGACTTTGCTAGAAGGTAAACCAACCGTTGCCGAAGGCGCTTGCAAAGACCAATGAGACAATACTCATGAGCTTGATCAAAATATTGAGTGACGGACCACTGGTATCTTTAAAGGGATCACCAACCGTATCCCCAACCACAGCGGCCTTGTGCGGCTCCGAGCCCTTGCCGCCATATTCGCCCGTTTCAATCCATTTCTTGGCATTGTCCCAAGCCCCACCCGCGTTGGCCATCATCACAGCCAGCAGGAAGCCAGAAGAGGTTGCGCCAATTAACAGACCGGCCAGCGCTTCTTTCCCCAATACAAAACCAGTGACGATCGGCACAGCTACCGCGAGTGCCCCAGGCAACATCATCTCACGGAGCGCGCTTTCGGTGCTAATGCCGACACAAGCGCGGTAGTCCGGTTGGCCCGTACCCTCCATCAAGCCCGGAATCTCGCGGAATTGCCGCCGCACCTCCAACACAATTTGATAAGCCGCTTTCCCCACCGCGGTCATGGTCAGCGCCGAGAAAAGATAGGGCAACATGGCACCGATCAGAATGCCCGGCAACATCGTGGGATCCAGCATATTCAGGCTTTCCACCTTGGCAGCAGAGACATACGCCGCCAAGAGGGCCAAGGCCGTCAAAACAGCCGAGCCAATGGCAAAGCCTTTGCCCGTCGCCGCGGTCGTGTTGCCCAAGCTGTCCAGCGCGTCGGTGCGTTGGCGGATCTCTTTTGGCAAATGGCTCATCTCCGCAATACCACCTGCATTATCCGCCACCGGACCATACGCGTCTGTCGCCAGGGTAACGCCCAGCGTGCTCAACATACCAACGCCAGCCAGCGCCACGGCATAGAGACCAGCCGCAGTAGTGCCGTCGGCACGGAAACCGAGCCAAATGCTCAGCAGCGTAGCAACGGCTACGATTAACACCGGTGCCACGGTACTCATCATCCCAACCGCCAAGCCTTGGATAATCGTCGTCGCAGCACCGGTTTGCGAAGCTTCGGCAATGCCTTGGGTCGGCTTTTCGGTATAGGAAGTATAGTATTCAGTGGCATAGGCAATGCCATTACCAGCGACCAAGCCGACCACGATCACAAACCAGTAGTTGATGCTCAGGCCCGCCAACAAAATCGCGATCAGGGAAAGGCCCAAGACAAGCACCGAAGCGCCCCATACCGAGCGGCGTAACGCGGTCAAGAGCTCTTCTTGGGTTGCGCGCTCATCAATCTTAGCCACAAATTGCTTGGCAAAGTCAACGATCGACTTCAAACTAAACGCGGGCGTATTGTAAGTCGAGGTGTAGCGACGCGGAATGACATCGGTCGATTCACTCTCTGTGGTTGTGGCAGCGGTCGGGGTGCTGACATCCGTATCGGCATGGGTCGTTGGCGTCGCATCCCACACTTCGCCAATCACCATATAAATCCCAAAGAGAGCCGAAATGACACCGACGCCCGCAACGAGGAAGGGGAGCCCGATAAAGGCTAGGGCTTGTTCACCGCCTAAGGTCGCGCCTAAGGTCGCCGCGGCAATGATGGAACCGCTGTAGCTTTCAAAGAGATCCGCACCCATGCCAGCCACGTCACCAACATTGTCACCGACATTGTCGGCGATGACAGCCGGGTTGCGGGGGTCATCTTCGGGGATTCCCTGCTCCACCTTACCAACCAAGTCTGCCCCAACGTCAGCAGCTTTGGTATAGATCCCACCACCAACACGGGCAAAGAGCGCAATGCTGCTGGCCCCAAAGCCAAAGCCCGTTACATAGTTCAACTGATTGGGGTCGCCATTAAAAAGGAGATAAAGTAGCCCCATGCCCAAAAGGCTGAAGCTCACCACAGCCATACCCATGATCGAGCCGCTGCCAAAGGCAACCCGCAACCCTTCATGCAGGCCCCGGCTTGCCGCCGCGGCCGTACGCACATTAGCGCGCACGGCAACATACATCCCCAGATAACCGGCACCGGCAGAGGCAATGGAACCTAAAATAAAGGACGCGGCTGTTTGCCACTGTAAGAACGCAGCAATGACAATCGCCACAATGACCACGAAGACCGCGAGAAAGCGATACTCACGCCCCAAGAACGCAGCAGCACCTTCTTGAATGGCCTGCGCAATGGAGCGCATGGTATCATTGCCTTGGTCATAGCCAAGGACGTTGCGTAGTTGCCAGAGGACGTACCCCACACCGATGATACCCATCAATAAAGAAAAAATCACTGATACAGATCCCTGTAACAAGATACGTTCCCTCCTTTGTAGTTCTCAAATCAATTTCAAGTAAGGTATAATTAGGTAAAGCAGACAGAAAAACTTCTGCAAAAGAGCGGGTAATGGTCTAGACCCAAACAGATTTGCAGAAGCTCAAAATCATCTATTGCGTTAACACAATATCGATAACAGACAGCAACGATAGCGTAGCTAGATTGACAGCTAATGACAGCCGCTAGCTAGACCATACTCTTCGGCATTTATACAATCACATCCTGCCAAAAGTAGCGCCTACTCGTGTAAAACCGACAGTTCTGAGATGATTTAATACGATAACAGGTTGAGGCATAGCCATATGACACCATTGCCACATTGTAATTTGATTCACGAATAGAAGTCAAATTCGCTTTAAGTTCAATCTCAGCTAGTTACTTACGCCATTTCGCCTAAGCTCCGGGATTTTACCAGCGGTAGTGGTGACGAGCCGCAAGCACAGAGTCGCCCCCGCCAGAAATGAATTTGACGCGGCCCAACCGCTGAGTTTGTCCTATAGGAACCCATGATGCCCAATTCACAGCCAACCATTTATCTCGATCACGCAGCGACAACACCGGTAGCGCCCGAAGTATTTGCCGCCATGCAACCCTATTTTAGCGACTTCTACGGCAACCCGTCCAGCGTCCACCGCGCGGGGCGACGGGCCAGTGTGGCCCTTGAACAAGCGCGCCGGACCGTCGCCGAGCTGATCCATGCCGCGCCAAACGAGCTGATCTTTACCAGCGGCGGCACCGAGAGCGACAATGCCGCGCTGCGAGGGATCGCCTTGGCCCGCCGCGCGGCGACGGGGGCAAACCGCATTATCACCACGCCGATTGAACATCATGCTGTGTTACATACCGCCTTTGCCCTGCGCGATGATTTTGGCTTTGACCTCACCTTGCTACCCGTCAACCAAGCGGGCGTGATCGACCCAGCCGACCTCGCCCAAGCCTTAGGGGATGGCAACGCCATCGCGGTGGTGAGCATTATGTTTGCCAACAACGAAATCGGCGTGATCCAACCCCTAGCAGCCCTCAGCGCTTGCTGTCAGGCTGTTGGCGTGCCGCTGCATACCGATGCCGTTCAGGCGGCTGGTGCCCTAGCGCTCGATGTTCAAGCATTAGGGGTAGCCGCGCTGAGCGCCAGCAGCCACAAGTTCTATGGGCCCAAGGGGGTTGGTTTTCTCTATCTGCGCCACGGCACGCCCTATCTACCTTTGTTGACTGGCGGTAGCCAAGAAGGCGATCACCGCGCTGGCACGGAAAATGTACCGCTCATTGTGGGCATGGCCAAAGCCTTCAGCATGGCGGAAGCGCTGCGCCCTACCGAAAACACCCGTCTGCGCCACCTCCGTGATCGGTTGAGCGGTAGCCTGTTGGAAGCAATCGAGGGGATTGCGCTAACGGGTTCCCCCACGGCACGGCTCGCTCATATCGCCAGCTTTGTCCTGCCGGGTATGCATGCCGAAGAGCTCTTGATCGCGCTCGATCTTGCTGGCATTGCGGCCAGCAGTGGGAGTGCCTGCGCCAGTGGTTCGCAGCGGCCCAGCCATGTATTGGAAGCCATTGGGATTGATGCGCAGAGTGCGCGGGGAGCTTTGCGCTTTAGCCTTGGGCGCAGCAATACAAGCGCCGATATTGATTATGTGATCGAGCAGTTACCCGCGATTGTGAACCGCCTACGCATGGCCGCCTGAAGCAGATCCTTAACCAACAGGCGTTCTTTAACGCGGCTGGCCTTGGCCTTGTTCGCCCAGCCAAGCCTCTGCCAATAGGCGAAAGATGTCGGTTTCGGTGACGATCCCGATCAAACGTGGTGAGCCATCCCCCAGCGAAGCGGCTTCAACCACAGGGAGCCCACCCACCTTGTGCGTCATTAGTCGTAGGGCAAGTTCGCCCAAGGTTGCACTGGCATCAATGGTGATCACGTCACGCGTCATAATGTCGCTTACCGCCAACCATTGTTCTTCGGCCCCAGGTTCATAGGCATTCAAGACCCGGTTGGCCGTCTCCGCCTCTAGGACATCGGTGTCGGTCACGATGCCCACCAACCAACCATTCTCATCAACAACCGGTAGGCGACGGATTGCAAATTCTTCCATCCGCTGCGCCGCATCGACGGCCAAGGCCGTGGGCAGAATTGTCACAACGGAACGCTGCATAATTTGATTGATAGGTACGCGGTGCATAACTTCTTCCTTCCTCCCAGCATCATTGCTGTATGGCTGTAATCCTTGATACCTATTATAGCATAGGTCTTTCCCAGATGGGCATGAATGAGTTTGGCCTTCCGCTAGCTTCTAAAGCTGACAGATCTTGTCTAGCTGTACACCTGACAGGTTTTCCAACTCTGTCAGCTCTGGTCCAACTGCCTAAGTCCAATCTAGCTCAGCTGCCATTGCCATTTCTAACATTGGCGTTCTGATTGGGATATGGTATATACTACAGAAACAGCTTTGATTTGCTCAGCCGCGCAAGTGTGTTGCTCCGTATCGCGCTCCGCAACCTGATTCCGATGCACGAGGCTCCCCCATTGGCCCCACAAGCAGCGTGTAGCAGCATAGATTGCCCAGCCGAGCTTTTCATCTCCCAATCATCTTTGGTATAGAAGGTACGCATAAAACGGCATTTTGCCGCCTGAGCGCGGTCAGATCTTCACATCCTGACTGGACTCGGTTTGTGTCCGCTCTACATATAAAACCATACATACGCTCGGATCTTCAGATTGGGTACAAAAAGGTATTTCGCCTGGAGATCTACCAAGCAGAGGAGGAACGTTATGTCAAAGCAGCGCACGTTGGCTGTTTTTGCCAACTTGTTGCTCGTTGTTGCCTTGCTGGCAACAGCCTGCGCACCAGCCACGCCAAGCACAGCGCCGGCCACTGAGGCTGGCAGCAGCGCGGCCGGGGAATTTATCCCTGTCACCTATACCTATGCCGGTCGCGGCGTCCCCGTCGATCTGCAAAAGGTGCAGGATGCGCTGAACGAGATTTTGCATGCCAAGATCGGTGTCCACCTGACCTTAGAGCCCATCGACTTTGGGGCCTACAACGAAAAGATGCAGCTGCGTCTGGCCGCGGGAGAAGCCTGTGACATTATCTTCACCGCCCCGTGGACCAACAGCTACACCAATAATGTGGCGAATGATGTATTGTTGCCCCTCGATGATCTGCTGCAAACAGAAGCGCCCGGCCTTTGGGCGTCCATGCCGCCGACCACCTGGGATGCCGCCCGGATTAAAGGTCAGATCTATGGGGTCATTAACCAGCAGATCTTCCCCAAGCCCTGGGGCGTACATGTCCGCACCGACTTGCTCGAGAAATATAACTTCAGCCTCGACAATGTCAACCGTTGGGAAGACATGGAGCCCTTCCTAGAAGCCGTCCGCGATGGCGAAGGGATCACCCCGATTATTTCGCAAGATCAGGGCGATACCATGTGGCGCTCCACCTACTATGGGTATGATCCGCTCGATGATGGGATCGGCTTTATTGCCGTCAAGGCCGATGATGCCACCCTCACCGTGGTCAATGTGCTCGAAACACCGGAATATCGCGAAGCCGTCAATTTGACCAAAAAATGGGTCGATGCAGATTATCTCTCCGACAGCCCGCCCTCGGCAGACGAAGCACGTGCCAACTTCCGGGCTGGTCTCTATGCCATGGGCTACCATGTGGAAAAGCCCGGCAACGATATCGAATCCGAAACCATCCTTGGTTGGCCTTTCACCATCAAGAATCTGACTGATCCGCTGATTCTCGACACCGCCGGTGCAACAGCCACCTTGAATGCGATCTGCAAAACCTCCCAACATCCGATCGAGGCCATGCGCGTCCTCGAACTTCTGAATACCGATGCCGAAGTCTATAACTTGCTCTCGCGCGGGATCGAAGGGGCCCATTGGGTTTGGGTTGATGAAGCCAACAAGGTGATCGGCTACCCAGAAGGCATGACGGCTGAGACAAGCACCTATGATCCCAATACCGACTGGATGTTTGGCAACCAGTTCAATGCCTACTACCGCGATGCGCGGCAAGTGGGTGCTTGGGAAGCCACCAAGGAAATGAACGACACAGCCATGCCTTCGGTGGCGCTGGGCTTTGTCGTCGATCGCACCCCAATCCAAACAGAGATCGCCCAAATCACCGCGATCCTAAAGGAAAAAGGCGTGCCGATTGCCAATGGCTTTGTCGCCTATGACGATGCCATGCCCGCCCTGCTCGCCGAGATCGAAGCAGCTGGCGCGCAAACGATCATTGACGAAGTACAACGTCAACTCACCGATTGGGCCGCAGCCAGAGGCGGCACGACGAAGTAAATAGTAGGACAAAGGACAGAACCTGTCCTTTGTCCTTTGTCCTTTGTCCTTTGTCCTTTGTCCTTTGTCCTTTGTCCTTTGTCCTCTGTCTTGGGAGTATTTGATGAAACACCGCGCGGCGGATCGACAGCCTTGGCCCCGAGTAACGGCTCGACGCTTTACCGTTCGCACCTTTGCAACGCCTGAATTTCAGGGCAGTGCAACGCTCCTCTGTATTGACGCCGTTCGTGAGCCACTTTGGGTCAGCTGGCAAAGTAACCGTTTCTGTATCTGCGATGCTGGCTACACCTGGGTCCAACACTTTCCTACCCATACGCACTATGCGATCACAACCCAGTTTGATGCCCAAGGCCAGGTGGTGCAATGGTATATCGACATCTGTAATCGCCACTGGGTTGATGAGCAAGGCATTCCTTGGTGGGAAGATCTCTACCTCGATCTGCTGGTCTTCCCAACGGGTGGCTGCCATATTATTGACGACGACGAGCTTGATGACGCCTTACAGAGTGAGGTGATTACGCCCGCCCTCCATGCCTTAGCTTGGCGCGAGGCCAAGCAACTCCAATACGCCATCCAGACCAATACATTTCCCCTCCTCACCCTCACACCTAGCCACCGATTGGCACTTCTCCAAAGCATGACAGAAACGCGCTAAGCCCGTTGTTGACCCCAGTTTATGTCATCTGTTTGACAAAGAGGACACTGCCCGGCTGCACTTGCGTACCCGGTGGCAATTGCCCCCAGGTTAACGCCGCGCACCAAGCAGTTGCGCTCTCTGCCCCACCACCTTGCGTTGCCAAGGGAATGCCCACCTGCTGTGCCAACGCCATAGCCGTCTGTGGCAAAAAGGGAATGAGTGCATTGGCGATCAGACGTAAGCTCTCGGCCATGAGAAAAAGTGTCGTGGCGAGCCGCTCCGCAGCATTTGGATCAGCCTTTGCTCGTTTAGCCAGCGCCCACGGCTCTACCTGTACAATATATTTATTGGCCGCCGCAATCAACGTCCAGATGGCCGTCAGCGCACGGGTGAAGGAGAATTCGGCCATGGCCTGTTGCAGTTCTGGTGCGAGCCCCTCGGCTATAGCTATCAGTTGTTGATCAACCGCCGTAAGCGCACCCGGCGCAGGAATGATACCGCCATAGTAACGCTGCAGCATGTTGACCACGCGGTTGAGCAAATTGCCCAACTGATCGGCGAGATCCGCGTTATAGGTTTGGGCAAAGTCTAGCAAGGTAAAGTTGGCGTCGCCGGTCGTCGGCACTTTCCGCAACAGATAATAGCGCAGAGCATCAGTTCCCCATTGCTCCACCAAGGTAACGGGATCGATGACATTTCCCTTAGATTTGCTCACTTTGCCGCCATCAATCGTAATAAACCCGTGGACGAGAATGGTATCGGGCAAAGGAACGCCCGCGGAAAGCAACATGGCTGGCCAGTAGATGGCGTGAAAGCGGGTAATGTCTTTCCCGATCAGGTGGATGCGCTGATCCGCCGCCTGCCAGAAGCGGCCATAGGTGGGGCTGGCCGTTGCATAGCCGGGACCGGTAATATAATTGACTAAGGCATCAAACCAGACATAGATCACTTGGGTCGGGTCGTCAGGCACAGGGATGCCCCAACCACGACTGCGCGCCGCCTGCCGAGAGATGCTAAAGTCGGCGAGGCCGCGGCGGATAAAACTGAGCATCTCATTTTTGCGTGTCTCCGGCACAATCTGGAGTTGATTGGTTTCCAATAAATTCAGGAGTTGGGGCGCATAGCGACTCAGCCGAAAGAAATAGTTCTCTTCCTCAACAAGCTCGGGTGGACGCTCATGGATTGGGCAGCAGCCATCAATCAGCTCTTCGGCACTGTAGAAGAGTTCACAGCCAACACAATATAAACCCTGGTAGCGCTTTTGATAGATATCTCCCTTGGCGACACATGCCCGCCAGAATTGGGCAACCCCATCGCGGTGGCGTGCCTCGGCACTCGTGCGGATAAAATCATCCCACGCCAAATTAAGCGTCGGCTGGAGCGCAGCAAAGCGGGCTGCGTTGCTTTCAACCAGCGTTTGGGTAGGAATACCGGCTTGCTCAGCGGCCTGCACATTTTTGAGGGCATTTTCATCCGTACCACTCTGAAAGCGTACGGCATGCCCCAATAGACGGTGATAACGCGCCAGCGTATCGGCCTGCACCATCTCCAGGGCATGACCGATGTGCGGCTGTGCGTTGACATACGGGATCGAGGTGGTGAGGGTCCACCGTGGTGTGGCCTCCTCGTGTAGGTGGTGCGACATAGGATGCTCCTTGGGCAAACAATTGCCGAACATTGGAAAAACAAAAAGGCCGCCCACACTGTGGACGGCCTCTAGAACTCTCTTTGCGGTGACTTGGTCAGTTTACCGGCGTAGCGTTTCCAACGGCAGACAGCATGGGAGATTCAGTGTGCTCGGGCACATCTGCATCATCATGCGCATCATAGAAAAAACGGTTGTCACAGCCGGTTGATTTTGAATCATAACCTTATCATAGCAGAAAAAAGGGCATTGTCAAAGCCTTGTCGTCCTGCAGTGCAGGACAAGAGCAAGCTTCGTTATAGCATCAGATAAATCCGGCAGCTAACAATGAACTGCGGAACAACGCCGGCGAAAGCCCGCTTCAGCGCCGGGCGGTCAGCATATACCGCTGCCTTAGGGCGGTGTGCGCAAACGGCGGCTACTTCGCGCGTACTTGGAAGACTTTATGCAGATGGCGCAACAGAATTCGTTTACAATGGCCGGAGTTACGCCATTGGCGCCACGCTAGACAAGCGCGGTGTCATCTAGAAAGGATCGCTATGACAGAAAACCCATGGTTGGACGCCTTCCCCAAAACCGCTAACAATCAGCGCCGGTTGGACAATACCCATCCCACCACTTGGCAGAATCCCAAGCCAGCGTCGCGCTATAACCTGGTCGTGATCGGCGGTGGCTCGGCTGGCCTCCTGAGTGCGATCATCGCGGCTGGCCTAGGTGGCAAGGTGGCCCTCATCGAAAAGCATTTGATGGGTGGCGACTGCCTCAACGTTGGCTGTGTCCCCTCCAAAGCAATGATCCGCTCGGCCAAGAGCATGGCCGAGGTGCAACGGGCCGCGGCCTATGGCATCGAAACGCACGGCCCACAGGTTCACTTTGCACAGGTCATGGAACGCATTCGCCGTGTCCAGGCCGATATCAGCTATGTCGATTCCGTCCAACGCTATACCGCAGCAGGGGTCGATGTTTTTCTCGGCGAGGGCTGTTTTACAGGGTCGGACACAGTTGAAGTGGGCGGAGCACAGCTGCGCTTCAAAAAAAGTATTATCGCCACGGGCTCGCGCCCTTACGTCCCAGCGATTGCCGGACTCCAAGCAGCGGGCTTTCTCACCAATGAAACCGTCTGGAATCTTCAAGCGCAACCCAAGCGACTAGCCGTGATTGGGGGCGGGCCCATTGGCTGTGAACTGGCCCAAGCCTTTCGTCGGTTGGGCAGCGCGGTGGTGCTCTTTCACAATGCCGACCATCTCCTCAACCGTGAAGAACGCGATGCCGCGGCCATTGTCCAGCAGACCTTTCTACGCGAAGGGATCACGCTGGTGCTCAATAGCCAAGTAGAACAGGTGACACTGACTGGTGCGGACAACGTGCTGCACTACACCCATCCCCAAGGCCGTGACCAAGTGGCGGTCGATGCAATCTTGGTGGCGACAGGCCGCCGGCCCAACATCGAGGGGCTTGGGCTGGAGCGGGTGGGCGTGAACGCTGATCCACAGCGGGGGATTGTGGTGAATGACTATTTACAGAGCAGTAATCCCCAGATCTATGCCATTGGCGACGTGGCGATGGCCGATAAATTTACCCACGCCGCCGCGGCCGCGGCCAAGTTGGTTATCCAAAACGCCTTCTTCTTTGGGCGTAAGAAGCTGAGTGACCTTGTCATCCCCCGCTGCACCTACACCGACCCCGAGATCGCGCACGTGGGGCTCTCTGCCCAAGACGCCGCGACCCAAGGCATTGCCATCGATACTTATACAGTCAGTTTGCAGGAAAACGATCGAGCCGTGGCCGATGGCGAAGAAGAGGGCTTTATACGCGTGCATACCCAGCGCAAGCGCGACAAAATTTTGGGCGCGACCATGGTGGCTCGGCAGGCCGGTGATCTCATCAACGAGATCACGCTAGCCATGGTCGCGGGGGTCGGCCTCCAGACCATCGGCAATGTGATCCATCCCTATCCCACCCAAGCCGAGGCCATTGCCCGCACGGCTGGACTCTACACCCGCAGCCGCCTCACCCCAACCGTGCAAAAACTGTTCAACGGTTGGATGCGCTGGAACCGCCGCAGATAGAAAGTTAGGACGCGGATAGACGCGGATGAACGCAGATTGATTTCATCCGCGTCTATCCGCGTCCCTTTTTTGACCTCTATTCGTTCCGGCGGAGGACACGACCACTTCGGTCGCCGGTGAGTTGGCCATTGTGTAGGGCCAAGACGCCATTCACCAACGCATGGACTATCCCGGTTGCCGGTTGATTAGGTTCTAAGGTAGTGCCACGCTCGCCAAAAGTGGCTGCGTCAAAGATCGCCAGATCGGCCCAAACCCCAGACCGCACAACGCCGCGGTCGGTGAGGTTTAAGCGACTGGCAGGCAGTGCGGTGAGCCGCCGGATCGCTTCTTGGGGTGGGCTCACGGCCCGTTCGCGCACAAAATGGCGATAGAACCAAGCCGCCCAAGTATAGGCCCCATGAAAGGCACTGTTGGCTAGCGGGCCATCGAGTGCCAACGCCGTTGCGTCCGAGCCGACCATACAGTCGGGGTGTTCAAAGGCGGCACGCAGATCCTCGGCGCGGTAGGTAAAGGCCAAGATCATGAGGCTGTGGAGGTCGTCGATCTCGGCCAACAGCAGTTCACAGATCGCCACATAGGGGTCTACGCCCCACTGCGCACTGACCTCGGCCAAGCTGCGGCCCCGCAGTTCTGGATGGGCCTTGCTGTTAAAGAGGACGATCTTGCACCAGTCACCCCGCGCCAAGGCGTTGATCATGCTTGGGTATTGCTGGAGTGCGCGTTGTGTACTGCCCGCGCACAGCCGCCGGGCAATTTCGGCCTGGCTGCCTTCGAGCAGCGCTGGTGGCAAGGCTGCGCTCAGATTGGTGGTGCCAAAGAGACGCGTGTGCATGTCAAAACGCACAGCCAATCCCGCTTGGCGGGCCGTTGCCACCTGTTCTAACGCGTTGCGCACGGCCCAGCCACTCTCTTCTACCAGCCGCGCCACAACCGAAATATGCGAGATCTGCAACGGCCCGCCCGCGGCTTGGCTGGTGCGAATGGCTTCGGCAATGGTCTCATGAGCTTCCCCGGCGCGATTGCGCGTATGGGTGGCATAGAACCCGCCCATTTGGGCACTAACCCGGCAGAATTCGACGATCTCGGCTTCGCTACAGCCCTGTTCGGGGCCATATTCCAGCCCCGTCGAAAAGCCCCACGCGCCTTCCTCGATGCTCTGCGCCAGGAGCTTTTTCATTTGGCGTAGCTCATCCGGGGCCGACGGGCGATCCACCAAGCCGGTCACGGCCAGCCGCAGGTTACCATTGGGCACCAGCGTAATGACATTGACCGCGGGCTTGCCCGCGTCCATCCGCGCCAGATAGTCGCCCATGGTGCGCCAATTGAGTTCATAGTCGGGTTGGCAGCCATGCGCTCGGAAACCTCAAAGCGAAGATGGCGCTCGACCAAAGGGGCCGGTTTGTCGAAAAAGAGAGCATAGAGTTGCGGGGCGCGAATCCGGCGCAGTTCTAGAACATCGCGAAAGCACTTGGTCGTAATGAGCGCGGTCGGCGCACCCCGGTCTTCCAGCACAGCATTGGTAGCGACGGTCGTGCCATGGGCCACCGCGGTGATGGCTGGGCCACTTAAGTCAGCAACGCGCAACAGATGGTCAATGCCTTGAAGGACGGCCTCCTCGAAATGGGGCGGCGTCGAGGGGAGTTTATGGCTCCCTAGTGTGCCGTCGTCGCTTAGTAAAATCACATCGGTAAAGGTGCCGCCGACATCGGCACCGACCCGAAAGGTGGGCGGTTTATACAGTCATGAAGAATGATCTTTCTGATGAGACAAGGGAACGCCGCGCGGAGCGACATCAATGTATATTTGAAAATCTGCGCGGCGGATTGACGCTGGTGAAAGTCCGATTGTATACTACGGACACAGGCTCAATGGTACGATCAATCGGTGCCACAGGCTGATGAAGATTAACCATGAACTTCGGTAAAGCAGCGCGGATTGA
>JAHBVH010000078.1 GCA_019637645.1 Caldilineaceae bacterium | reverse complement strand
GCCGCTGTCCCCGTATCCTGGAGGAAGCTCGAGTAAATATCAACCCAGTCGCGGGATTGAAACATCGTACTGTTGTCAATGAGGAAGGTCTCTCGGGGCTCGAGTAAATATCAACCCAGTCGCGGGATTGAAACGAGGTGCAAGATGTTGCACCGCTACGGGGAATTCATATCAACCCAGGTGTGGGATTGCCGTGCACAGAGGTGGTACCCTGGTGCAACCTTATACTGGGCCGGTTGCTCCATCTTCCCACCAAACTCATGCCACAGTGCTGTTAGGTGTCACGCCGATTTGTTACAAAATCGTCAGCGTAGCGTCATCACCCCTTCACCTCTGGGCGCTAAACTATTGCCCGATCCAAAGCGCATAGAGCGGTTCGCGCAACGGCCCTCAGCACGGCTGTTGCGCGATAAAGTATCGAATTCAGAAAGAAAGTTTAGCATGATTGATAGCATCATCGTACCACCCCTTGTGCATCTATCCGTCGGGACGGCTGTGCTCCTCAGCAATGGCATCCTGTTCGCCATAACCGCGTGGTTAGCCTTCAAAAAATTGCCGTTGACCAGAGTGGCGCAGGGGCTATTTATCCTCTTCCAGCTTATCTTGATGGTACAGACTTTGATTGGGATTAAATTACTTGATCAGGGATTGGGCGTGCTCCAGCTGTACATCCACTATCTGGGTGGACTCGCACCGCTCTTCTTTTGTCTGCTCTTCTACTGGCTTACGCCGCGCAAAAATGCCATCGTTCAAAGTCGTAGCGTTGCGATTGTTGCCGGTGTTTCGCTTTTCTTTGTGGTACTAACTTTTGCCGTAGGTAGGATGTATGTGGCAGGGAGTATCTAGCGTAAAGCGTTGGCAAGCGGGGGCAGCTAGGCTGACAAACAGACGATCAGGCCAGTGCGCTGATGAGAGATAAGAACATCACCCGATAACCAGAGGCAGGGCGTGTCCATGCGCCGGTGGGAGAGCATCGGCGCATGGACACGCCCTGCGTAGTTTCTGCTTGAATCGCGCTGACTTGGCTAGACCAAGCACGCTCCAGCTGCCGCTACCAAGCGCCCGGCCTTGAAGACATAGGTGCGGGGCGGCAAGGTGATCACGGCCTCGGTTGGCGTATCGCCCGGCACCACCACCAGATCGGCGCGACAGCCCACGGCCAAACCATAGGCAGGGGCGCTCATCACTTTGGCTCCCCCAGCCGTGGCAATCGACAAGAGGAATTCCACTTCTTCATCCTTGCGAAAACCACAGCGATAGCCCAGGAATTTCACGCGATCCAATAGATCAAAGCTATTATAAGGTCCCCAGGTATCCCGCACGCCATCGCTGCCAGTGCAGAGAGTAACGCCTGCATCGTGCAGCCGTTTGAGCGGTGGAAAGGCCGAAACCCCCGTCCCCAAGGACATGATATTGATCCGATTCTCCAGCAGCAGCTCTATGATCTTCCCCAAATAGCTATCGTCGATCATCCCTAGACAAAAGAGATGACTCAGGGTGACACGCCCTTGGAGGCCCAGCACGCGCGTTCGTTCGGCGACTAGCTCCACGGCAAACGCGCCAAGGGTGCCTGGTTCGTGGAGATGGATATCTACTTCAACACCATGACGATCAGCCAGGGCAAAGACGGTATCGAGATGGCGTACAGGGTCGCGGTCAATGGTCGAAGGGTCCAGACCGCCCATGCAATCCGCCCCCAGTTTGATCGCTTCGTCCAACAGTTCCACCGTCCCTGGGCGGATGAGCATCCCGCTTTGGGGAAAGGCCACCACCTGCATGGTCATCTGTGCTTGGTAGGCCGCCTTGGTCGCCAAAACGCCTTCTAGGTGGTGGAGCCCGGCCTCGGTATCCACGTCCACATGGGTACGAATATGGGTGACACCAGCAGCAAGAGCCGCCCGCACTTCACGCGCCGACTGCTCCTGTGCCGAAAGATGCAGTTCCCGCCGCAATCGCCGCTCATTATCTACATAGTCACGAATTCGGCGTGGCTCAGGGGTTTGGTTTTTATGCCACGGATGGCCCAATAGATTTTTGTCAAGATGCGCATGGGCATTGACCAAGCCCGGCAGCAGCAACTGATTCTGCCCCTCGATCACCGTGGTGGTGGCGTCGGGAAGCAGATCAGGGGCCATTTGCGCAATATGCCCATCGGCGAGTAAAAGATCAACCGGAGGGCCACCCATCGGACGAACATTACGGAGTAAGTAGCGTTCTGTCATGAGAAATTGTTTACCTTTCTGATGTAATCCATCCATTGGATAGTCGGCATAAGCTTGCCATAGCTTGCCACCGCGTGGAAATTACTTTGAACCCGGCTTTTCAAGGTGCGCAATAGCCTTGAGGCAAACGCAATAAAAGCTTGACAAGTCTCCTTTTTTAGATTAAAATTTGACCACTTATTCAATTTCGGTCATCAGGTCAAAATATCATGAATCAGGGAAAATCCGACAACTTAGGCCGCGAGCAGCGCATTCTCGACGCCGCGGCTGAGCTTATTATTCACTACGGCTACGACAAAACCAGCGTTGGGGAGATTGCCGACGTGGCCGGCATTAGCAAAGGAGCGATCTATTTACATTTCGCCAGTAAAGACGAACTGTTCGAGGCACTCCTCCACCGGGAGGTTATGGCCTACCTGGAATGTTGGCTAGCGCGGATCGAAGCCGATCCCCAAGGCGGCACCATCGGCGGCATCTATAAGGCCGTTCTCTACGCCATTCATCAGCGGCCCTTTATGAGCGCCATTGTCAAGCAGGATCCGCGGGTCTTTGGCAACTATCTGCGCAAACCCAAGACACTTTTTACCTCGATGCAATCGCCCTCTTTGCGCACCGAATTTCTCCAAGCCATGCAAGCCGCCGGTGCGATTCGCCCTGATGTAAAGCCACCGGTCATGAGCCATATTATGGATATGCTTTCGTATGGTCTTGTGGGGATCAACGAATTCAAGGCCGCCGACGCAATCCCCCCCTTCGATGAAGTGCTGGAGACCATTGCCGAGATGATGGACCGCATGCTAACACCCACAGCAGACAATGAGGGGAGCAACCATTTGGGGCTGGGCAACCCCAGCGACGCGGGGAAGGCTGTCATTCGTGAACTAGCGGTCACAGCACGGCAACAGCTAGAGGCCGTGCGCCCAATCAACGAGGATACCAACCAATGAAAATTTTTCTCAGCACCATGGGTACACGCGGTGATATCCAACCCTTTATCGCCTTGGGGCAGGGACTACAGCGGGCGGGCCATCAAGTCACCCTCTGTACCGCCGAAGGCTACCGTTCCTTTGTGGAAGAACATGGCATCCCCTATGCCTACATGGACAACGAATTCTTGGCAATCATCCAATCACAGACGGGACAGGCCGCGATGGAGAGCAAACGCGGCATCCTGGCGATCTACCAGAAGATCGGGCCGATCATCCGACGCGCCTTAGAGGATGAGTGGCGGGCTGTCCAAGCCTTTCAACCGGATGTCATCGTCTACCATCCCAAGATGCTGGGCAGCTATCACATTGCCGAGAAGTTGCAGATCCCCGCTTGGATGTCATTAGCGCTGCCCTTCCAAACCCCCACGCGCGCTTTTCCAAACCCACTGTTCACCGGGGTTACCTTAGGTGGCTGGTTTAACCGTCTGAGTTATCGCTTGCTAGACTTAGGCAGTATCATGTATGCTGGGGTCACTAATGACTTTCGGGTGAAGAGCTTGGGGCTCCCCCCCAAAGGGCGCTTTAGCCGAGCCCTCATCAAAACCAATGGCGAGCCAGTGCCCGTACTCTATGCCTACAGTCCGCACTTGGTGCCGCGGCCAGTGGATTTTCCACCGGAAGTGCAGATCACAGGCTTCTGGTTTTTGGAGCAGGGCAGCGATTGGCAGCCCACCCCCGCGCTTCTGGCCTTTTTAGAGGCCGAACCGCCACCCGTTTATGTGGGCTTTGGCAGCATGAGTGGAAACAGTGGAGCGGAACGGGGCAAGCTCGTGGTGGAAGCGTTACAACAGGCGGGGCAACGGGGAATATTGGCCAGTGGTTGGGGTGGCCTACAAACAAGCAAGCTGCCCACCAGCATCTTCCCCATCGACGCGGCACCCCATGAATGGCTCTTTCCACGCGTGGCCGCGGTTGTCCACCATGGCGGCTCGGGAACGACCGCGGCAGGGCTGCGGGCGGGCAAGCCCACCGTCATCTGTCCCTTTATTGCCGATCAACCCTTTTGGGGACAAGTCGTCTATAGCCGAGGCGTGGGGCCACAGCCGATTCCGCAAAAGAAACTCACCGTGGCGAACCTGGCCGCGGCGATCACCGCTGCGGTGACGGATAGCGCCATGCAACAGCGCGCCGCTGAACTCGGCACACAAATCCGGGCAGAAGCGGGCGTAGCGCATGCGGTTGCGCGGCTCGAAGAGGCAAGCCACCAGCAGCCCCGATTGTGATCAAATGGGGGCGCGGATCTTGCTTGAGCCGTGGCCGCGTTTTATCTAGCATCAGGGGGAATTCGATGATCACGATAGGGTTGAGGCTCGCTTTTTTGCTGGGCATTGTCGCACAAGTTATCGCGCCTATATGGCGCAAACCGGTCGTATCCTACCACGGCTTTGGCGATGACAATGGATAGAGCAGTTCATTAGCTTATAAAAAGCCCTAAAAAAGCAGCAGAATCTACCACTAATCCCGACAAGCTAGCAACCAAAAAGGAGTTTACAACGATGACGCATCCCCTAGTTACCCAACTGCGTTTTACACGGAGTGAATGGCTACGCGCATTAGCGGGCGTGACCGAGGCAGAAGCGCGGCAGCGTTTTCTGCCCATGAACAGCATCGGTTGGATCGTCGGACACCTCACTTGGCAGGAGCAGCGCTATTGGCTGACCTTTAGCCAAGGCCAGACGCCCTTCCCCGAACTCAACACCTTGGTTGGCAATGGCCGTCCCGCCAGCACACCTGCGCTTGCCACCATGTTGGATACGTGGCATGCGGTTACCCAACAGAGCGACCCCTGGCTAAATACGATCACCATCGCCAAACTGGAAGAACGGATCCCGCGGCAGGATTGGGAGACCAATGTAGGGTCACTGCTTCTCCGTGTGCTCTATCACTATTGGTATCACATTGGCGAGATTATGGCCATCCGCCAACAGTTGGGCCATACCGGGCTGCCGGATTTTGTGGGTGACATTGATCGCGAAGCCCCCTATCGAGCCGACTAAGGGCCCGCTTGTCAGCACGGGGTTGACGCTAGGTTCCCCAATCGACGAGTAAGCGGGCTTCATGCGCTTTCCCCAACTTCTTCATAGTTTCTTCATAAGCGGCTGCTATGCTCAGATGATGCTGTGTGAACAGAAAAGTGACCGCTTTGCGGGCTTAGTTTCTCGACATTCCTGCAAACCAGCCCGCTCTTGTGCGAACCAACTCATCAAGCTAGCTAGCCAGCTCGATCTGGTATAATACACTTATGAACGAACTCATCTTAGTGGTTGACGACGAACCGAAAATTGTCCGGCTGGCCCAGGACTATCTAGAACGGGGCGGCTTTCGCGTGCAAGCAGTGGGCGATGGCAAAAGTGCCTTGGTGGCAGCCCGCCAGAGCAAGCCCGATCTGATCGTGCTCGACCTCAATCTGCCCGAACTGGATGGGCTGGATGTCTGCCGAAGCCTGCGCCGCGAATCTGATGTGCCGATCATTATGTTGACGGCGCGGGTCGAAGAGGCCGACCGCCTCATTGGGCTAGAACTAGGTGCGGATGACTATATTGTCAAGCCCTTTTCGCCGCGCGAGTTGGTGGCGCGGGTCCGGGTCGTGCTGCGTCGGGTCCAAAGCGGCATTAGCCAACCAGCCGGATTGATCCGCGCGGGCGCGCTGGAGATCGACCTGAATGGCCATCGCGTCACTTTGGCGGGCGAAACGGTACGGCTCACGCCATTGGAGTTTAACTTGTTGACCATTTTAGCGCAACATCCAGGCCAAACCTTTACCCGCGCCCAGCTACTCGATCGGCTGGGCATGGCCGCCGATAATTTTGACCGTAGTATTGATGCCCATATCAAAAATCTGCGGCGCAAGCTGGAAGCCGACACCAGTGAACCGCGCTACATTACGACGGTCTTTGGCATCGGCTATCAATTTACCGAGCAGGTGTAGCCTATGCCCTGGCAACCAGGCCGACGCCAAGGCCCCGTGCCGCGCCCCTGGCATGGGCAGCCGAATCACGGGCGCGGTCATCGGGCAGAGTGGCATGGCCGCCCACCATGGGTTGGCCCGCCAAGAGAGCAGCTGCGCGCCAAGCGGCGCGCGCTTTTGTTGCGTTTCTTGACCATCTTTGGCCTCCTTGTGCTGCTCACCACAGGCGGCACCACCCTCTTATTTCACCTGCTAACCCGCTGGTTCGGCAATGACGGTCATACCCCCCTCTTCTTCTGGGTCGGCAGTTGTGGCCTCGCCTTTGGCCTGCCGCTCCTCGGCATTGTGCTGGCGATGCGTGCTTTTGGTCGCTTTGCAACCCCATTGGTCAATGTCATGACAGCCGCGGACGCCGTCGCAGCTGGGGATCTGAGTGTACGCGTCCCTGCAGGGGGCAATGGTGAAGTGCGCCGACTCACCTATGCCTTTAACCAAATGGTGACCGAGTTGGAGCGCAACGATCAACAGCGGCGCAACCTGACCGCCGATGTGGCGCATGAGCTACGCACTCCGCTCCACATTATCCAGGGGAATTTAGAAGGGGTATTGGATGGCGTCTATGAACCGACGCCCGAGCATATCAACGCTACCTTGGAAGAGACCCGGCACCTGGCGCGGCTGGTCGATGATCTACGCACCCTCTCCTTGGCCGAATCGGGCCATCTACCACTGCTACGCACCCAAGTCGCGGTTCAGGATCTCCTGACGGACGTGCTGGTTAGCTTTGGCGCACAAGCCGAAGCCAAAGGCGTTACCTTGCGCATGGCCCCAACCGCACAGCCAATGGGCCACGATAGCGCCGCCACTAATGTCCCTTTGCTGATTGACGCCGACGCTGGCCGGTTGAATCAGGTGCTGAGCAATTTGGTCATGAACGCCCTACGCCATACAGCAGACGGGGGTGAAATCATCTTGTCAGCCGTACCACAAGGGGCGGCGGTCTCTATTCAGGTCCATGATACAGGCGAAGGGATCGCGGCCGAAGATCTACCCTTTCTCTTTGATCGCTTCTGGCGGGGCGACCGCGCCCGCACCCACACCGAAGGGGTCGGCAGTGGGCTCGGCCTTGCCATTGCCCGCCAACTGATTCAAGCCCACGGCGGACAGATTGCCGTCGCCAGCGAAATCGGGCAGGGAACGACTTTTACCATTACCCTGCCGTTGGCCGGAGGACAGTGAGACAGTGCTCACCCACTGCCCTCCTGTCCTTTTCTCTTTGGCCCCACCGCCCGCGCCCCGCAACCAAGCCCAGGCCACGGAGCGAATCAGAGGAGCACGGCGTGGCGTTGACGCGTAGGAATATCCTTGCGCTTTCTTCTATAGGTTATGCGCGCTACTGTGTAGATTCGGCTGACAGCGCAGCGGTCACCGTGGCCGGATCGCCCAAGAAGAACTCATCGTAGACGCCGGTGCGTAGCACTTCGTCGAAACGCTGACCAATCGTGGCAATCAGTTGATCCGAGCCCTCGGCAGCCCAGAGCGACAACTGGGGTTCGGAGTAGCTGTCATCCGCATAACTGACCGTGATCTTCTCTTCGCCAATCTGGAAGTCGATATAGGTGCTCGTATCATACCGGGAAACTTCTAACTGGGTAGCGGCGAAGTTTTCTTCCAAAAAACTTACCATTTGGTCGAGTAGTTCAGCCTTGACCGGCACGATTCTATATTCACGCGAATCAGCGGTACCCGTTAGGCGGCCGGTATAGGGCAAGCGGGAAAAGTTTGGCCGTTGGACCAAGCGATCGGGGGCACCAGCGGTTGGCTGCCAGGTGAAATGATGGTCGAGCCAAGCGGCGTCAATGAGTTCAACGGCGGCATAACGCATGCGCGCTCGATCAATGGGCAGGGTATAGGAAGTGCCATCGACAAAGTTATAGACCATCAACACCGCGGCCCAACCACGGAAGTCGCCCGTCTCGGCGTCGCGGATCTCACGCGAACCAAGGCGCACCAAGCTCTGCTGATCAGGGGAAAGGCCCAAGGGCAACTTAAATTGATTTAGTGAAGCGTCCGCGCCATCATGGAGGGGGTAGGTCTCAAAGGGATAGGCCGTCAACGTCTGGACATCGAGCACACAGTTATCACCCAGCAACAGCCAACGGCCCCCCTCTAGTTGTCCCCGACGCAAGGTCAAATCACGCGTGGCCGTCGGATCCATGGGGGGAACATCGAGCCAATCGGCGGCGACATTCCCAGATGCCGGACCTAGATAGCGCGCTGCGGCTTGCCCGGCCACCTCGCGCACCAGATAGAAAAAGCTACTGTTATTGGGATCACCGACATTGACGACAAAGACAGGGCCGGTATTGGATACGGGCTGGGTAAAGGTAATCACCGCATTGAAGGTTTGATAGGTGGCCGCGTCATCACCAAAGATCCCGGCACGGCCAGGGAAGGTAAAGAGTTCACCCTGGTAGCGCAGTTGATAATAATTACCCCAGTTTTCACTGCGATAGGTCAGCAGCTCAAAGTTACCCACAGTCTCTACTTGGGGAGGAGCGGGTATAAATTCGTAGCGATTGATAAAGAGAAAGCCGCCAATCGCCACGAACAAGATAGAACCGAGCAGCAGATTCCACTGCCACTTTAGGTAGATCATCACCGCGCCCAGAATCGCCCCGGTCAGCGCAAAGAGCGGGAGGATCACAAAGAGCACAAAATAGCCCCGTCCGCCTTCAAAATTACTGATATTCAGGGCTTTGCCAATAGCATCGCCCAGAAAGATCGCCAGCCCCGTGCCGAATAGCAAGCCCAGAAAAGCCCCAAGCAGCCGCCAAGCCAGGTTGACCAATGCCTCTTTCATCTCTCTTCCTCTCCCCTCGCCAAACGCCCCGGCCTTATTCGTTGACCGTCAAGCGTGATCATCGTTCACTGATGGCATGATATTACCAAGCCCGCGTCCGAAACGCGTCCGGCAGGGCCAAGGCAGAAGGAAGAGCAGAGGACGCGGATAAACGCGGATGGACGCGGATTTTTGTTTTATCCGCGTCCATCCGCGTCCATCCGCGTCCCAATCTTGTGTGAGCCCAATGTCTGGGTACCAGCGCTAAAATGCCCGCGCGTACTGGGGCGGGGTGGCGCCGTGATCGCGTTGATGCAGGACAGGGGCAGCGTGGAGCGGCCAATAGGGATCGCGCAGCAGCTCTCGCGCCAACAGCACGACATCGGCGCGGTCATTACGGACAATTTCGTCGGCCTGCATAGGTTGGGTGATCATCCCCACCGCTGCGGTAGGCATGGCAGCTTCCCGCCGGATGCGTTCGGCAAAGGGGGTTTGGTAGCCTGCGCCCACCGGAATTTTAGCGGTGGGAACGGTACCCCCCGAACTACAATCGATGAGATCAACACCCACGTCTTTGAGCCGCCGCGCCAATTCAATGGATTCTTCCAAGGTCCAACCCCCTTCCACCCAATCGGTGCAGGAGAGGCGGACGATCAACGGCTTGGTCTCCGGCCAGACGGCCCGCATGGCTTGGGCTGTTTCGAGCAAGAGGCGAATCCGGTTGGCAAAGCTGCCACCATAGTGATCGGTGCGTTGATTGGAAAGGGGCGACAGGAAGCTGTGCAGGAGATAGCCATGCGCGGCATGAATTTCCACACAGTCGAAGCCCGCCGCCTCTGCCCGGAGCGTCGCCGTCCGAAAGGCTTCCTGGATGTCCGCGACCGCTTGGGTCGAAAGCGCCGTGGGGATGGGATAATTATCCGCTACGGGGATGGGGCTTGCCCCAACCGGTTGCCAGCCCCCTTTGTCGGCGGCCACGGGGCCACCACCTTCCCATGGGCGCGCCGTGGATGCTTTGCGGCCAGCATGTGCCAACTGGATCGCGGGGACCGCGCCTTGGCTCTTGACAAAGGCCGTGATCCGCGCCAACATCTCGATCTGGGCGTCCGACCAAAGGCCGAGATCATAGGGGCTGATCCGACCGCGGTCTTCGACGGCGGTGGCTTCGACGATGACAAGTCCTGCCCCACCAGCGGCCCGCGCGCCCAGATGAACCAGATGCCACTCATTGGCAAAACCATCGACGGCACTATATTGGCACATAGGTGAAACACCAATGCGGTTGCGCAGGGTAATCCCGCGTAGGGTAAGCGGTGAAAAGAGATGTGACACAACAATAGCCTTTCTATGAAACAGCTCCCTCCCACCAAGGGAAGAAACGTCGAGCATGGATGCATTTACCGTGCGCATCGTAGCATAGAAACAGTCGGTTACCAAGCGCTCTGGTTGGCACCGCGCCCCATCCCCTTCATCACCTTTGCCCAAGCTCTTCACATTTTCTTCACACGCCTACGTCATACTAGGGCTATCCACAGTCACCACAAGGTGATACGGAAAGCAACGATTCTAGGGATAGCAAAAGCTGTCCCACGTATCTAGGGATAGCAAACGTAAAATTTACGGTAATAAGGAGAACCATCATGTTTGAACGGCTCAAACAGCTCGACCGGCAAACGGTCATGCCACTGATTCTGGCCGGTGTGATTGCCATTTTGCTCTTTGGCGCGATGGCTGGCGGCATTCGCCAAGCAGGCTGGCAAGAAGGCTATCTCGCGGGTCTGTTAACCAACAGCAGTGAAAATGTGCAGGCCGTAACGCCGCGCATTGGTAGCTACGGGCCACGGGGCTGGGGCGGCCATCCCTTTGGCTTCATTGGGGGCATCTTCCGCTTCTTCTTCTTCGGCTTCCTAGCGCTCCTGTTTTTGAAGTTCCTTGGCTTCTGGCGCTGGCGCATGCATGGCGGTCACGCTTGGCACCACCACCCACACGGCCCTTGGGAGCGCCGCTGGCAACCCTATGGCGAGCCACCCAGCCGACCCCAAGCTGAGCCGGGAAGCCAAACACCGCCGCCAGCCCGGCCAGAGAGCGATCAACCAGAGCCGACTAGTTGGGTGAAGGTATAGGTACAGCCCTTTAGGCATGAACAAAACGCTGTTGTGTGGGGGGTGAAACGTAATCACCCCCCACACAACAGCGTTTCACCCCCACTTGCTTGGCGCCTGAACAACATAGGAGTATACTTGAGTTGGCGCGGGTGGCAGCAGAGCGCCCACCGCTTGTGCAACCGTGACAGCCCAAAGTCACCAAAATCGCGATAGAGAGCAACGGAGAAGGAATCGATACCATGTTTATGGGTAGACGCGGTGGCGGTGCACGCCGCGATAGAAATACCGACACCCCACCAATCAACACGCCAATCAACTGGCGACGGCTGTTGCGCTATCTCAGTCCCTACAAAGGACGGATGGCCTTGGCGATCCTAGCCCTAGCCATCGCCAGCGCGATGGGGCTGAGCTTTCCGCTGATCATTGTCCAACTGCTGGATTCTGTTCTCAAACAACAAAATCAAGATCAACTGAATCTGCTCACCCTGGCGCTGGTTGGGATCTTCTTTTTCCAGGCGGCCTTTACCTTTTTTCAAAGCTATAGTCTCAATTACGTGGGCGAGCGGATCATTCTCGATCTGCGCACGACCTTGTATCGTCACCTCCAGAGTCTTTCGCTCGACTTCTATGCGAATCGCCGGGTGGGCGAAATCGTCTCGCGGCTCTCCAGCGATGTCACCCAGGTGCGGACACTGCTGACGAACAATGTCACCCAATTGCTCAGTAATCTCATTTCTCTGATCGGTTCCATCGTCATCGTCTTTCTGCTCAATTCGCGTTTGGTGGGCTTTGTGGTCATTCTGGCCTTGGCGATTGTGGGGATCGCGGTGGTCTTTGGCCGTTCTTTTCAACGCCTGAGCACCCGTGTCCAAGATGCGTTAGCCGATGCCACTGTTGCGGTCGAAGAAGGGCTCCAGGGCGTCCGCGTCGTGAAGAGCTTTGCACGGGAAGGGTATGAGGTAGAACGGTATAGCAGCGCCATGCAGACCACCCTCAACGCCGCCTTGCGCCTCGCCATCTATCGGTCGGCTTTTGGTGCGTTGATGGCCTTTCTGGGCTTTGGGGCAGTGGCAGCTATTCTCTGGTTTAGTGGCCGCGAAGTGTTGGCTGGACGCTTGGAATTTTCCACCATCAGCGGCTTCTTGATCTATGCCATTACCATTGCGGCCAGCCTGGGCGGGCTATCAGGACTCTATGGACAATTCCGCGAAGCTTTGGGCGCAGTGCAGCGGGTCTTTGAAATTCTCGATACCCAGCCCAGCGTAGCCGATGCGCCCAATGCACAGCCTTTACCACCGATCCAAGGGGCTATCCGCTTTGATCACATCTCGTTTGGCTATGAAGAGAATCTACCCGTGATCAAGGATATTACGCTAGCGATTCAAGCGGGCGAGATTGTGGCCTTGGTCGGGCCGAGTGGTGCGGGGAAAAGCACCCTCTTTAACTTAATTCCCCGCTTTTACGACCCCACCAGTGGCACCGTGACAATTGACGGGTACGATATTCGCACCGTCACCCAACAGAGTCTGCGCGAGCAAATTGGCCTTGTACCGCAGGAAACGCTGCTCTTTGGCGGCACCATCCGCGAGAATATTGCCTATGGGCGTCTCGCGGCCAGTGAAGCCGAGATTATAGCAGCGGCGGAAGCCGCCAATGCCCATACCTTTATCATGGCGACGCCCCAAGGCTACGACACGATTGTCGGCGAGCGCGGCGTCAAGCTGAGCGGGGGGCAACGGCAACGGCTCGCCATTGCCCGCGCCATTCTCAAAGATCCGCGCATTCTGCTCCTCGATGAAGCGACCAGTTCGTTGGATAGTGAATCCGAAGAGTTAGTACAGGATGCGCTCGACCGCCTCATGCAAGGGCGCACATCGGTGATCATTGCCCATCGCCTCAGTACCATCAAGATTGCCCACCGGATTGTTGTGATCGATCACGGGCAGATCGTGGAACAAGGCACCCACGACGAGTTGATGGCCCAGAACGGCCTCTACGCTCACCTCTACAATTTGCAGTTCCGCACTGCTGTTCTGTAGAAGAGGATGAGGACGCGTCTATCCGCGTCCCCTTTGTCCCCCCCAACACCGCTACGGCTGGTTAAGCCGCGAGCAAGGCAAAACTGGTTTCAGCGTTGGGCAGGGTAATTTGGGTGGTTGTGCCGTCTTCAAAGACGACCTTCACCGTGCGGCCGCCACCAGTTTGGTCGCGCAGATGACAGCGATTGCCTTCCACACGGACGTCGAGGCTATCAATGCCAAAGGCATGGCCCCGTTGGCGATCCACGTAGAGATCACCGAAGTGATCCCAGATGCGATTGCGCGCCTCGGCCGCGGCACCATTGCCCCAATCATAGATGGTAAATTCGCCGATGCCACCCCCTTCTGGCGTGGTATAGCCCGTGTGACCATAGTTCTCCATGGTAAAGCCATAATCTTCTGGGCCGAAAAAGGGCCAGACCTTTTCCCAGAGAGCCTTAGCCGCTGGATTTTCGGGACAGTACATCATCACAAAGGAAGCCTTGAGCGCCGCGATCCCGCGCTCAAAGAGGGCCGTCTCGCCAGTCACCTGGTAATATTCCATAAAAAGTTCGGCAAAGAGACATTGGCGCGAATCGTTCCACTCGCCGTCAAAGTTCATCACGCCAAAGCCACCGAGCGCCGGGATATAGATAAAGGGAGGTTGCCAGCTTTGCTGCGTCATGGAAAGTTCATCCAGCGTTCGGCGACCCCAGTGCAGGTAGCGTTCTTCCCCGGTTAGGCGGTAACAATCCAGCAACGCTTCCGCGGTCCAGAACATGGAGAAGTTACACTGCTTGTAGAAGCCATTGCGGGGCAGCCGCCGACCGTAGAAGGTCTCTTTGCCATAGCCACAGCAGGACCAGTACGTTTCAAAATCTTCCCACCGTCCACCGGGCACAATCTCCACCAATACGGCGTCCATGGCGCGTAGCGCGGCCGCGCGATAATGTGGCTCGCCGGTGATCGCGGCCAGCTTGAGCAAAAAGGTGACGCTCATACTGGTCTCGGGCGATTGGCGCAACATCTCGGCTGGTTCAAAAGTTTCGGGGTGCAGCCACGCGGGGAAGAAACCTTGCGCGTCCTGCAACGTCAATAAGCGGTCGGCATAGGTGCGGCTATAGGTGAGGAGGCGGGGGTCGGCCTCAAGTTCAGCGTACCAACGCAGCATAAGCAGCGCCGTCCAACTAGCGTCCAGCAGATGATACCAGGCATCGCTGATCCCGCGCTCCCGCGGGGTGCGATTGGAATTGGTCCAATAACCACTCTCCCAGCCCAGCGAGCGGCTGTAGCTTTTATCCTCGATCGTCACTGTAGTCATTGGCGTGCGATAGACGCCCGGGAAGATACCGTCGGCTTGGGGCGCGGCCAAGGCAAATTCCTTGGTTAAGTTGGCCTTTTCCAGCAGGGCCACGTTGTTGGTGCGTTGAGCGTAGCGGTAGAGCCCGGATGCCCCGCGCAGCGACGAGAACCACGCCTGATTCCAGACCGACAGAAATTCACGCAGGTTGACTTCCCCAGGATAGTTGGGCGATTCGGTAACATTGACAATAAAGGCTGGCGCGCCAACCGTGCGCCCATTAAGTTCAAATTGTTGCCACACCGCGTCCTTCCAGGTGGTAAAAGCCCAGTTGTAGACATGCTCTACATAGCGATCCAACGGCACGGTCAGCGGCTGGCCCTGTTCAAAGAGGGGACGACCATAGCGCTCCCAGAAGAAGGTTGTCACCCGCTGCCATGGATTGACGGGCTGCGCGGTTTCGGTATAGGCGAGCCAATAGAAGCCCAAGGTCACTTCGCCGGGTGCGAAGGTGAGTGTGCCGCTCTTCTGGTAGCGAACATGTTCGGGGATCGTGGTCTGGCTCATGCCCAGCCAACAGGTTCGTTCGGGGGCATTGAGATCCATAAACCAGGGTGTCTCAGGCCGCTGACCACAGAGGTCTAGATCGGGAACGATGACTAGAATATCGGCATCTTGGGCGGCGATCAAGGCTGGGGAGCGGAAGACGTGTTGGGCAATACAGTCGCCATCATTGGGCGCTAAATGGGGAGCCCACCAAAAATTGGGCGTAAAGTTCAGCCGAAAGGTTACCGCAACCTCCTCCTGCTGTACAGCTTGGCTCAGTCGCCAGGTCATTCGTACCCGCTGCCAGCCCGCACCGGCATCCGCGGTCGTGAGCGCCGGAAGTTCACCGGCGAGGCGCGGTAATTCAAGCGTAGCCCGTACCGGGCCAGTGGTGCGGTCATGTTGCACCAGTTCCATCAGTTGCTCCTTTGGTTGGTTTCAGGTTGGAGAGGGGCTGTCGCCTAGTATACACGGGAGAAGGGCGAAGTTGAAACTAAAGGAGCAAACTTGAGAAAAGTCCGTACGCCCGCTATAAGCGCAAGTCCCATGTTTCCCCGATCAGATCATGACCAAAGCTATGGTGTGGCGCGGATGCGACCAGTTGGAAACCGGCCTTGACATAGATCGCGCGTGCCGCAGTCAACACGCTGTTGGTCCATAGAGTCAGCTTGTGGTAGCCAGTGCGGCGGGCGAAGTGGATACATTCATCGACCAAGCGCGCCCCAATGCCCAATCCACGCGCGGTGGGTTCGACATAGAGCAACCGCAATTTGGCGACTTCGGCGGAGTGCCGCACCAGAAAGACCGAGCCAACCACTTCGCCATTCATCTCGGCTAGCCAACAGCGCTCATGCTGGGGATCAAAATGCTGGATAAACTTGGCAACAATCTCGGCTACCAGCGCCTCAAAACGTTCATCCCAACCATACTCTTGGGCATAGAGTACAGCCTGCCGATGAACCACCCACCCCATATCGCCGGGCTGATGGGGACGTAGGAGATAGGCGACGGGCTTTTCCGGTGGCGCGCCAAGGATGGCGGCAATGGTCTGCATGGCAACCACCAAACGCTGCTGTTCGGCGGCTGTGTGCGCAGTCAACATGGCCCTGATTTCTTGGCGTGAACGCGCGTTGAGCTTGGCAAATTCGGCTTGTCCCGATTCAGTGAGCCGGAGCAAGTTTTGGCGGCCATCAGTTGGTGATGGCTCTTTAACCAAAAGCCCCTGTTTTTCAAAATTGCTGAGCATGCGGCTCAGATAACCCGCATCAAGCCCCAGTGTTTGGCCCAGTTCTGTCGCGGTTGTCTGTTCCTGCTGTGCGAGTTCATAGAGCACCCGCGCTTCGGTGAGCGGAAAATGGCTCTTGAGCAACCCTTCTTGTAATACCCCAATCTGCTTGGTATAGAATCGATTAAAACGTCGTACGGCTTCGACTTGTTGGGCAAGCACCGCTGTTGTCATCGTCCCTCCTTTACGCAGCAAAACCCATTCGCTTCAAACAATTAAAAGTTACGCCGTTGATCAGCGTGACCAAAGAGCTGCCAGGTTTGTTAAACCTGTCAGCTCTGGCCCAAGTGCGTGGCTCCTATAAGGATGCGCCACTTCTTTGACTTTGTCAATTATAAATATTGATAAAGTCAAATAAAATAACAAAATCGAACGATTTGACCCGCTATCGCTAAATTCCGCCATTTTTTCCCTTAGATTAATATAACAAGCAGAGTTAGGTGTCATGCCAAAAGCGCCGCGCAGGAGCCGTTAGCACGCTCCGCTAGCTAGTCAACGCTTGGCCCAGCGCGGAGGTCGGCCTAGCATTCGTTCCTAATCAAGAAAGAGGTCCTATGCGATCGCGACGTTTGATTCATCTGCTGCTTTTTGCCATACTACTCAGCCTGAGCGCCCCAGCCCAGAGCCAAGCGGCGCGCTTGCGTCAGCCGGGTGTAGGGCCAACCCTAGCCTATCCCCTATTGTTTGTCACCCAAGTGCCGATTGTGCAAGGCTTTGGGGGCATTGCCACCACCTTTGGCAATCATGCAGGCGGCCTCGATCCCATGGGCCGCGGCGGCGATCTTTGGATCCGCTATCCAGATGGCACGTTAAAGAATTTAACCGCCGCGGCTGGCTATGGCATTGCCAGCGGCCTCCAGGCCGGGCCTAATGCCATAGCCGTGCGCGACCCGGCGGTGCATTGGAGCGGGACCAAAGCCATTTTCAGCATGATCATGGGCGGCCCGACCAAACAATATGACTACAGCCAACAGGAAACGGTCTGGCAGCTATACGAAGTTACTGGCTTGGGCCAACAGGAAACACCTGTCATTACCAAGGTGCCCAATCAGCCCAGCGGCTTTAACAACATCAGCCCCCTTTATGACAGCCAGGGCGATATTCTCTTTACCACCGACCGCCCCCGCAACGGTGCGCTCCATCTCTATCCGCAACGAGATGAATATGAGTTAGCCCCTACGGTCACGGGTCTGTGGCGGCTCCAACCGAGCAGCGGTACGCTCCAATTGCTGAATCACGCGCCCTCGGGTGACTTTACCCCGATCGTCGATTCCTATGGTCGGGTAATTTTTACCCAGTGGGACCATCTCCAGCGCGATCAGCAAGCCGATGCCGATGATGACGACAGCTTGGGTGACAACCAATGTAATGATGGCGGCAACACCTACGGCACCTTCAACTACGCTGACGAGTCTGCCGCAGCGACGTATACGTTGGGCGTACGACACGAAATTTTTCCCGAACCCCGCCCCTGCCGCCAGGATCTGCGCCAAGGCACAAATCTGCTCGGCCACCGCTTTAATCACTTTTTCCCCTGGATGATCAACCAAGACGGGACCGACAGCGAGATTCTCAACCACCTGGGGCGGCACGAGCTCCATAGTTATTTTGAGCCCAATTTTGACAATGACGCCAATCTGACCTACTTTAACAGCGCCATCCCGCGCTTCAACCCTAACTCGATTTTGAACTTCTTCCAGATCAAGGAAGATCCGCTCCACAACGGACGCTACTACGGCGTTGATGCGCAGGAATTTGGCACCCATGCCGCGGGCCAGATCATCAGCGTGGACGCGCCACCAACTCAGGATGCCGACCACATCCGCGTAACCTATGTCACCCGCGCCGTCGCCCAAAACGCGGCCAATCATCCTGGCCTTTTCCGAGAGCCGCTACCCCTGGCAGGCGGCCAACTGTTGGCCGTTCACACCGCTGATACAGGCGAAGAAAGTGGCAGCAATTTCGTGGATTCAAGCTATGAGTTCCGCATCAAGACGCTCAAACAAGAGGGCGATGGCACTTGGGTGGCAGACCAACCGCTCACCAATGGCATTACCAAGAGTCTAAGCTATTGGTCACCGGATGTCTTGGTCAGTTACACAGGCGTGTTGTGGGAATTAAACCCGGTGGAAGTTCGGGCCCGTCCAGTTCCACCCTTTACTACTCATCCCGCCGTGGCCGCACCCGAACAGCAGATGTTCGACCAAGCGGGCGTCACCGTAGCCGAGGTGCAAGCCTATTTGGTGCAAAACAACCTTGCCCTGCTCATTACGCGCAATGTCACCTCGCGCGATGACGCCGACACCCAGCAGCCCTTTAATCTACGCGTGCCCAATGGTGTCCAGAGCAGCGGCAGCGGCGGCACCGTCTATGATGTGACGCATTTGCAAATTTTCCAGGGAGACCAACTGCGCGGCTGGACAGGCTGTTGCAGCACGACGCCAGCGCCTGGCCGCCGCGTCTTAGCCCAATACCTCCACGACAGTGCCGCGCGCGCGGCCAATCTACCGATCCCAACGCAGGCCCCCAGCGGGAGTGTCGTGGTCGCGGCCGATGGCTCGGTCGCGGCCTTTGTCCCAGCCCAACGGGCGTTGACCTGGCAATTGACCGATGCCCAGGGCAAAGGGATCGTCAGTGAACGCTATTGGCTCACTTTTCAGCCGGGCGAAATTCGGATGTGTACGTCATGTCATGGGCTAAGTGAAAGAGATCAGGCCAATCGATTGGCCCCCAACAATCCGCCCCAAGCGCTCTCGGTTCTGTTGGCTTATTGGAAGACAGAGAATCAGGGTGGTCCCGATGTCACCCCAACGGGTACCGTCACCCCAACGGGCATGGTAACCCCAACGGGAACGGTAACCCCGACGCCAACCAATCCCAGCGCCAGCCCAACGCCAGCAACACCGAGCGCGAGCCAAACGCCAACGCCAACCTTGAACCCGACGCGCGTGGCAACCGTAGCAGCAGAAATGGAATTTTATTTACCCGTTGTGGTGCAGTGAGGAGAGGGGAGAGCTGACCGGTTTTGCAAACGGGTCAGCTCTTGTCCAAGTACATAATGTCTATGCTTTAGCTTTCGGGGAAATTGATGGTTGCACTCAGGCCAGGGAAGTTGAAGATGAGTTGCAACTGTTGCAATTGACCGGCCATCTCGGGGCCAGCAAAGGCACCGGCCAGGGTAAGCAGATTGGTGATTTCGTTGGCATTGGACCATTGCAAATAGGGCAAGGCATTGCCATTGAGTTGAAGCAGCAGACCATTCTGAACGGTCTTGACGCCTAGGCTCTGGATGCCTTGGCCGGTGATGCTTTCAATTTGATCGGGCGGCAAGGCTAAGGCGGCTGGATTCAGGCCGATCATGTTGAGCATGAAGGGGGCAATCCCACCGATCGCCACCGTGCCATCAGCCGCATAGTCCAATGTCAGGTTGATATTGGATTGAGCCGCTTTGGCGGCATCAAAGGCGCGCAGGGCAGCAGCGCTTTCGATGGTCGCGCCACTGGTGCCGAGGGGAATTTCGCGCTGGCCCGAAGCTACGGGAAATTTCAGGGCCAACCCAACCCCTAGGTTGGGCAGCAAAGGGGTCAAGGAAGAAAGCAGGCTGGCGTCGGTCCCCATCCCAGTCAGCGTATCAGCAAGGGCCGTCATGGCCTCTTCATTCCAGATGATCGCGGGTAGCGGCGTGCCATTCATGTAAATACGCAGCACATTGGGTTGGTTATTAATCTGGAGATGTTGGACATTCGCTGCGGTAAATTTCGCGAGGGTCTCGGCATCTAAGGAAAGCGCAGAGAGATCGACGCCAAGGGCGCTCCCCAGCTCCGCAGCTGGCATCCCCAGTAGAGTGGCCTGACCTTCGGCATCAAATTCAATCAAGATGGCAGGCAAATCTAGATAGAGGGCATCACTACCAGCACTGGCCGCTACGGTGCCAGCACCAGGGCGAGGCGTACAGCCAGCTAAAAGCAGTCCAGCTACCAATACAACCGTAAGAAACAGGGAGCGTTTACTCTTCATCATCATAATACCATTCCCTTTGCTGATAAAATTCGTGTAAATTGATTGGGCGTATTTGCACTTGTGGAAGTGTATATAGAGCAACTTTTGATAGTCGTAGCAAGTACCCACAGATGTTGTGTGTAGTTTACCGTGAAGTTGCATTCTTGCCAAGTACCTACTAGGCGGGAAGCGTGATTCATGGGAGGCAATAGGTGATTTGTAGACGGTGATTTGTAGACGGTGATTTGTAGACGGTGATTGATGAGGGGTGCTTTCACCAATCACCGTCTACGAATACGCTGTGCCAATCGCGGCGGCCTACACAATCTGGTTGTACAACTGACTTTCCCCCCGCCACAGGCGATCCAGATTTTCTAACAAAATATCGATCACATTTTCTTCATAACGCCGAGTCTCGCCAGCCGTGTGGGGTGTAATCAAGACATTCCCCATTTCCCACAGCGGCGACACGGTCGGCAGTGGTTCTTCCCAGAAGCAATCTAGCCCAGCACCAGCAAGCGCCCCCTGCTGTAAGGCCGCAATCAAAGCTGGTTCATCGACCACGCGGCCACGCGCCATGTTGATCAGATAGGCACCGGGCTTCATCGCGGCCAACGCGGTTGCATCGAGTAAGTTGGTCGTTTCGGGGGTCAGAGGACAGGTCAACGCCACATAATCGGCGCGGGGCAAGAGTTCTAGGAGTTGGGCAGTGCTGTAGACTTCGTCGGCGCTGCTGTTATGGGCCGTTGGATCGCGTTTGACGCCAATCACCTGCATATCGAACGCCTTGGCCAGGCGCGCCAAGCGGGAGCCAATTTCACCAAGCCCGACGATCAATAGCGTCTTACCCCCTAGCTCATCTTCGCGCTGGGTGGTGTCCGAGATCATGTTGCGCCAGAAATGGTTGTGCTGATTATCACGCGCCACATGAATATGGCGGGCAAATGCGAGAATGTGGGCCATGGCATGTTCACTGACGGCGTTCTTGTTGACCCCGCGCGCGCTCGCCAACCGAATCCCCCGTTGCCGTAATTCTTCTTGGGAAAATTGATCGACCCCAGCGCCAATTGACTGAATAAAGCGTAGATTGGGGGCAAGCGCAAAGAGTTCATTGCGCCAAAAACCAGAGACCACCACCACATGGGCTGCGCCAATCCGCTCACGGAGGTCTGCTGGTGTCCAGGCTTGCCCATGTTGGATGCCCGTCGCGCGCGCCGAGAAGCGAGCAGCCATTTGATAGGCGACATGGGCAAAACAGACAACAAGTTCGCTTTTTTCTGGAAAAGGTTGTTTTATCATTCTGCTTCCCGGTAGAGGTTGATTTGCCGTGGTGTGTAGGGAATTCACCGTACTTGCATAATGGGATAAAGATACGGCGTTACTCTACCGAATCATTGGCAAATTGTCAAAAGCCTTTTGCGAGACGCTCTCTGCTTTTTAACCCTCTACCGGTGGAGAACGGCTCTGATTTTTAACGCTCTACCGGTGGAGAATGGACGACTATTACTGACAAATGGATGATCTTCCGGCAAGATCAAATGATAACGCTGAACAGATAAGGAAGATTGCTATGTTTCGGAACAGTTGGCGGGGCTATCTGGCCTATGATCAACCCCAGAGCCAGCCCCAGATCAGCCGACAGTTGTTACGCCGGATTTTTGCCTATGCACGGCCCCACCTCTTCGCGGTTGCGATTGTCTTGATCACCATTGTGGCGACTTCGCTGCTCGAATTAATTCCACCGCTGCTCTACCGGGATCTGATCGACCATGTGCTGCCCAACCGCGATGTGGCGCGGTTAAATTGGTTGGCGCTCGGCATGATTGGCATTCCGCTGCTCAATGGGTTGATCAATATTGTCCAACGGCATTTCAGCGCGCGCGCCGGAGAAGGCATTATTTTCGACCTACGCCAACAGATGTATCAGCACCTCCAGCAGATGGCGCTGCGCTTTTTCACCGATACCAAAGCCGGGGAAATCATCTCCCGTTTTAATAACGATGTGGTGGGTGCACAAAATGCGATCACGGGTACTGTGCCCAGCATTGTGACCAATACCGTTACGCTCGTCTCCACCTTGGTCGTGATGGTCTCGATTGAATGGCGGCTCGCGGCCCTCGCATTGATTGTCCTGCCCCTCTTTATCCTGCCCGCGCGGCGCGTGGCGGGCGTTTTGCGCACCATCCGCCGTGAAGCATCCGAGCATAACGCGACCATGAGCACCATTGTCAACGAGACGCTCACCATTAACGGCGCGCTCTTGGTCAAGACCTTTGGTCGCCAAGCCTATGAATTAGGGCGCTTTGGTCAGGCCAACGCCGCGGTCCGCGATAGTGGCATTCAACGGGCCAGGGTTGGGCAACTGTTTTTTATGGGCATGAGCATCGCTGGCACCTTAGGCACGGCCCTGATCTATTGGGTGGGCGGCCATTTGGTCCTGAGTGGGGCGATTAGTGTAGGGACGATTGTGGCGTTTGTGGCGTATCTCTTCCGCCTTTATGGCCCCATCTCGGCGCTCTCCAATGTTCAGGTTGAATTTGCCACCTCTATGGTTAGCTTTGAGCGGGTCTTTGACTATTTGGACAAACCGCTGGAAATTACCGACGCGCCCAACGCCACGACCTTGCTTCATCCCCGCGGTCACGTCCGTTTTGAGGCGGTCTCCTTCACCTATCGGGCAGGCGGCGCCGCCACCGTAGCCGCGCCGGAAACAGCGGAAATGCTACCACCGCGCAACGGCCAAGCAGACGACACAGCCACCACGGCCCTATCCGTATCAACCGCCCAACGCCAACAGGCGCTAGCGCACGTCTCTTTTGAGATTCAGCCAGGTCAATTGGTCGCATTGGTTGGCCCGAGCGGAGCCGGAAAAACAACGATCACCTACCTGCTGCCCCGCCTCTATGATCCCACGGCTGGGCGCATTACGCTCGACGGCCACGATCTACGATCGCTTGCGCTGACCTCCCTGGCCCAAGCGATGGGCATGGTCACCCAGGAAACCTATTTATTTCATGACACGATCCTTGCCAATCTGCTCTATGCCCGGGCCGATGCCACCCCAGCCGAAGTAGAGGCGGCTTGCCGCGCCGCCAACATTCACGCGTTCATTGCCAGCCTGCCCGAAGGCTATGCTACGGTTGTGGGCGAACGGGGCTACCGACTCAGTGGTGGCGAAAAACAGCGCATTGCCATTGCTCGGGTGATTCTCAAAGATCCACGGATTTTGATCTTAGACGAGGCAACCGCTCATCTCGATTCCCAGAGCGAGGCTTTGATCCAAGCGGCGCTAGAACCGCTCTTCCAAGGACGCACCAGTTTGGTCATTGCTCATCGGCTCTCTACCATTCTCCGCGCCGATAAAATTTTGGTGCTCAACCAGGGCCAACTCGTGGAACAGGGCACGCACGCCGAGCTCCTCGCCCAAGGTGGCCTCTACGCGCATCTATACGAAACCCAATTTCAGGCGATGCCAACTCCTGTCGCCAGCTGAAAAATCAAAAAAAATTAGGGACGCGGATTTACGCGGATGCACGCGGATTTATTTTATCCGCGTGCATCCGCGTAAATCCGCGTCCTCGTTCTATTCGCCCTCATCCTTTGTGGCGGGTTCACCGCAGGGCGCGGCGAACGCGGATACGCACTTCGACAGTCCCCCACTGATCAGCCGCTTCGATATCGCTTCCCCACTGGTAGCCGCGCAGTCCGGCGCTCGCTGGGGTAGCGGCTGGGGCGGCGGGTGCGGGTTGTCCGCTGCGTGTCACGGGGCGATCGGGTTGGGTGGAGGCCAATTCGCCTTGCAAGAGGGCATCAAAGGCAGCCTCTTCGGTCGTCACCATAATCTTCCACGTCTCTTCTACAGTGGAGAGATGCGCAGGCAATCGGGCAATCAACTGAAACGCGACCTCACGTGTATACCCAATCTGTAACGTCTTCCCCACACCGACCGCCTCATTCGCTCCGGCAACCTGGGGGTAGACTCGCGTCACATCGCCGCGATAGCCCAGCTCCAACACAGTCAGATAGAGTGGCTTTCGGTAGCGATTGGTGATACTCAACACAAAGGGGGTATCGACCGGAACCAAGGTATAGCCCTCTTCATCTTGCCGCAGCGGCAAGAGTTGTAGTTCTCCCGAGTCCGGTACGTGTAAACGCGCCAAGGTAACCGCTAGATTGGCAACTAGCTCGGATCCAGCTTCGCTAGCAATCGCCCCCACCCGCGCCTGTGCTACCCAGTGACGGAGATCGCGCGCAACGGGGTCCAGATCGTTTGCTTCCAGCGGTCTTCGATAGGGATTCAGTTGGCGCAAATTGTAGACCTGCTCGTGCTGCTGTTGGTCGCCCCAACGGAGATAGAGAAATTCATCGGCTCGGCTAAGGCGAAATGGGGCTTCTTCATGGGGCAACGCCAATTCGATCTGGGGATAGATATCCGGCATGAGCAGCCGTGCACGCAGCGTCTTTAGAAAAAGCCCCTCTTCCACAGCCAAGGCGACTTTGATCCGCTGTGCGCCAACGCCATAGCGGTGAACGAGAGCACGCGCGCCCAGCGGAATCGGCGTAGGTAGCGTTTGGGGAAGCCGGACACAGCCACTCTGGACGCTTTCGACGACATCCACTTGTAAGCTCACGACAGGCGTAGGGAGCGGCACAACCTTGAGATCCACATCTTGGGCATAGAGGTGGATCACCGTGCCAACGCTCAAGCCCTGGGCGAAGCCACCATCAACCCAGATCAGCCCATCGCGTTCGCCGATCACCGTGAGCCAACGCCGTGGCCCCATGCGGAGATCGCCAAGGAAGAGTCGATCGCGGTCGCCTTCACATTGGGGCGTTTGACGCTGCGATGGCTCCTGATCATGGGCCGTTTGTAGGCGATGCCGGACCTGGTCATAGAGATCACGATAGGTCAACGGCTGGTGGGGCGGGCGCTGAGCAAGCACATCAAGAAGCCAATAAGTAAAGCGACCATGCCGTTGGGGTGGTGTCCCTAACACGCCTTCACGCGCCTTTTCGTCATTACGGCAGGCTGCCAGCAGTACATGGTTCAGGTGCCCCGTTTGCTGGCTTTGATCGTAGAAGCCCCGCTTGGCAGCTGGCGCAGTGGCGGGTCGCGGCTGTGGCCGCTCATCCGGCGGGCAGGCGCGCACCTCGGTGATCAGTTTCTGCAGGTTACGCACCCCACTGCCAGAGTGGCAACAATCCAATATCACCGTCACATTGCTCGTATACGGCGCCAATTCCGCCAGCCACGCGCCGATCTCCCAATCTTTCACATCATAAACACCAGGCGTGCGACTATCGTGGGGCACCAGCGTCTCATCAAAGCCCGTGGCCTTGTGCACGGTCCGGGCTTGGCTGCCATGACCGCTAAAATAGAAGAGCACGGCTGGCTGTTCTGCGGAACCCATATTGGGGTGGGCAGCAGCCCACGCTTGGAGCGGCGCGAGCAAACGATCACGCCAAGCTTGGCGCAGCGCAGCAGCGGTGGCCGCCTCATCAGTCAAAATCGAAATAGTCTCTGCTGGCATAGCGCCGGCCTGCTGTAACCAAGTGCTGAGGGCCGCAACATCATTGACACAGCCCCCCAGATCAGGAACAGCAGGCGAAAGATAGCGATTAATACCAATTAATAAGGCAAATAAGGGTCGTTGTGGCATAATAATCATCCATTTCAACGGATCGATCCGGTGTGGAGCAGTAGCACACGACATCGACATCATCTTACACGGATCAATATGACTTGTAAAGGGCCTTTCCGTAGTGAGCCCCGGCGGAAAGAGTGCTGCGTAAGGGTGACAACGGATATTGCTCGTTTTGTCGTTGTGATTGATATCGCCATTATCACCATACCGGAAGGAAGACTTTATGATCTGGTTGCGTCGCTTGCGTCTGAGCCGACAATTCCTGCATGGGCTACGGTTTGCGTACCTGGTCAGTGGCCTCTGCTGCTGGTGGTGGTTCTTTCCCATCCCACTTGCCGCGGCCCCATCCCTGCCCCTGTCACCCACCCTTGCGGCCCAGGTTGATCGATTGACAGCGGAAGCAACAGGGCCGATCACGGTCACCGTCCACCCCAGCATTGGGACTATTCGCCTGATCCAAGTGACTGACAACGGCGACTTAGCACCAACCATAACCGCAGCCCAAACACTTCCGCGCCAGGCAATGCTCATTGCCAAAGCCGACAACTTTTGGGCGCGCTATGGTCAACTCTTTGGGTTGACGGACCCAGCCACAGAACTCCAACTGACCCAAATCCAGACCGACACCCTGGCCTTTACCGATCTCACCTATGCCCAATCCTATGCTGGCCTTCCAGTCTTTGGCGGCACCTTGCGCGCCCATTTTGATGCTTCTGGAAAACTAACGGCGGTAAATGGGGTAGCTGTTCCGATTACGGCGATCAATCCAACGCCCACACTGCCAGCCGATACCGCAGCAGCGCGGGCATTGGCTGCGGTCCAGGCTGACCTTGACAGCACCGACGAAGTGCTTCAGGTCGTCGCCAATCGCTTATTGCTGATCCAACCTGCCTTACTCCAAAGCAGTGATGGCCCCCTCTATCTGGCCTATCAGGTCGAAGTCGTCAATCCGCGCTATACGGTACGGCGCTTTGTCTTTATCGATGCCCACACAGGAAAACCGTTACTCACGCTCCAGGGAATTAACGACATTGAGCGCGAAATTTCGGAAGGGACGTTGCGCAACAAGGTCTGGGATGAAGGCGACGGCCATCCAGAACCGATTCCCAACGGCTGGGCCAGCGGCACGACAGCCCAAGTCACCGCTTGGAATGAAGCTTTGCTCGGGGCCAAAGAGACCTATAACCTCTTTGGCAGCCTGACCAATGGCACGTGGCTCTCCTACAACGGGCAAGATGCCACCATGCGCACCGTGAATAACGATCCACGCATTGCTTGTCCCAATGCCAACTGGAACAGTATTTCGACCAACTACTGCAATGGCGTGACCGGTGATGATACAGTGGCCCATGAGTGGGCCCATGCCTATACCGAATATACGAGCAATTTGATCTATGCCTGGCAGCCTGGTGCGCTCAACGAAGCCTATTCTGACATTTGGGGGGAAGTCGTTGATCTGCTCAATGGCCGGGGTTCAGATAGCCCCAACGGCTTGCGCACAGCAGGCAGTTGCTCTACCTTCGGGGCTGGCTCCCCCGCCAACGATCACGCCTATCGCTGGTTGTCCGCCGAAGATGATCCAGGGTTTAACGGAGCCATTCGCGATCTCTGGAATCCCGTCTGCTATGGTGATCCAGGCAAGGTCAGCGATACTCAATACACCTGCGATGAAAACCTTGTCGATAATGGCGGTGTGCATATCAACTCTGGCGTGCCTAACCATCTCTTTGCGCTATTGGTCGATGGTGGCACCTACAACAATGTCACCGTCGCGGGCATTGGCCTCACGCGGGCAGCCCACATCCATTGGCGCGCCCAACGCGCCTACCTCACAGCGGTCAGCGATTTTTCCGATCAGGCCAATGCGCTGACCGCGGCCTGTACCGACCTGATCGGTCAGCCCCTCTATGCGCTCACCACGGCTGGCCCAGCCAGTTGGGGAACCATTGCCCCCGAAACCATTACCGCCGATCACTGCACGGCTGTCGCCGCTGCGATTGCCGCGGTCGAACTGCGCACGCCACCAAGCAAGTGTGACCTAACGCCGAGGCTCGATCCGAACACACCCGCGCTCTGTACCGCCCCCACCAACGCAACGACCTTCTATGCACAAACGTGGGAAGCTGGGCTGGCGAACTGGAGCGTCGGCCAACGCTCAGTAGCCCGGCCTAGTCAATTTAGCATCCCTAACTGGTCGGTGGTGACCAATCTGCCCGATAACCGGAGTGGCAGCGGCGCGTTTGGGCCGGATCCCCTCTACAATGGGGACAATTGCCAATTGCTTGACCAATCCGGCGTGATCTATCTCCAAAGCCCGTTGCTGACCATTCCCCCCTATGCCACTAGTCCACGCTTGCGCTTTGATCATTGGTTCGCCACAGAAGAGCGCTGGGATGGTGGAAATCTCAAAATTCGGGTCAATGGTGGCAACTGGAGCCAAGTCAGCAGCAGTGCGTTCCTCTTCAACCGCTATAACAGCAGCCTCCTCCCAACCAACAACGGCAATCCCCTGGCCGGTGAGCCCGCCTTTACGGGCAGTAACAACAGCAGTGTCAAAGGCAGTTGGGGGCAAAGCCAGCTGGATCTTAGCGCGTATGCCAGCCCCGGCGACCAGATCGAATTGCGCTTTGAAATGGGGCTCGATGAATGTAATGGTCTGGTGGGTTGGTATCTTGACGATGTGGCCGCCTATGCCTGTACCATCGCTCCCGATCTGACCCTCAGCCAGCAAGCCACGCCGACAACCGCCCAACCGGGCCAGCCGGTTACCTACGCCCTTACGCTGGCGACAAATGAGGTGAACGCGGCACCAGCCACGGCGGTTGTCGTGACCAATACACTGCCCAGCGGAGTCACCGTAACTGGCTTTAGCCCAGGGGCGCAGTTGCTGACGACACCAACACCGCGTCTCATCTGGTCATTCGCCGCGCTAGAGCAGACTACAGTATTGACCTTTACCGCGGTGGTTTCTTCGAACCTACTCCATGATGTCGCCTTGACCAACAGCGCGGTTATGAGTGCCAGCAATGACACAAACGCAGCGAACAATACCGCCAACAGTGCCGTGACCGTGACCGTGCCGCGGGTCGGTTTTGCCACCGCCACCCAACGCGCGCGCGAAAGCGCTGGGCAAGTACCGCTTACCATCACCGTCAACGCGGCCAACCCTTATGCGGCCAGCCAAGTCAACTATGTCACCCTTCCCGGCACGGCCACAGCGGATGCTGATTATGCTCATCTCAATGGCGTCGCGACGATTGCCGCTGGTGCAAGTACGGCGATCTTGCCTCTATCGCTGCTCGACGATCCCCTCGTGGAGGGAGACGAAACCGTCCAAGTTATGCTCACCGCCCGCGCCGGGACACAACTGAGCCAAAGTCTGATCACAGTGACTATCGAAGATGATGATCAACCAGGGTTAATCTTGCAACCGCTCAGCACCACCACGGGCGAAGATGGCACTACGGCCACGATCCAAGCAACCCTTACCGCCCAACCCGCCGCGCCAGTCACTGTCACCTTGAGCAGTAGCGATCCTAGCGAGGGCAAGGTGACGGCCCAACTCCTCTTTACCGCGCTCAATTGGCAGGTTCCCCAAACCTTCCTTGTCACTGGAGTGGATGACACCATTGATGACGGTGACAGCAGCTACCAGATCCTGGCCACGCCCACCAGCAACGATCCCTTCTTTGCCGCGCTAGTGCCAGTGGCGCTCACCTTGACGAATCTGGATAACGACATGGCCCAACTCAGCACCCAGATCAGCGTCCAGGCACCGGATATCACCATTGGCAATGTTTTGACCTATCACTATGCGATTACCAACAGCGGCAATGTAACGTTGAGCCAACTCAGTGCCGTTGATCATCGTCTGGGGCCATTGCCCCTAGCGGTGACGACCCTAGCACCGCAGCAAAGCACATACCACGCCATAACTCAGACGATCACCATAACCGACCTCCCCCAACTCGTGAATACACTTACAGTAACAGGGCTCTCCGTGGGAAATCGCCTCGTCACCAGCCAAGCACAAAGCCGGGTCAAACTGCTCGATGTCGAACTGACGCTGGTCAAAAGCGTCGGCATCGAAGGGATTCAGCCAACCTGTCCAGAGACAGAGACCCTGTTCGTGCCTGTCGGCACCACCGTGCGCTACTGTTACACCGTGACCAACCACGGGAGCTATCCACTGCGCCAACACCACTTGGCCGACGATCAATTGGGCGTCCTGCTCCATGAGGTGACCTTTCCATTAGCACCAGGCGCAAGCTACAGCACCACTATCACGACCACGCTGACGATCAGCACCACCAATGTCGCCACTTGGACCAGTGCCTTTCCCTATACCGCGACCGTAACCGGTGAAGGTCTCCTCAGTCGCTTGGTAGAGATCCACGCGACAGATGCCGTGACTGTCCAGGTGGCCCACGATGACCAGGATAGCGACGGCGACACCATCCCCGACAATGTAGAGGGCGCTGCCGATCCTGACCAAGACAATCTGCCCAATTTCTTGGATACCGACGCGGACAATGATGGCCTTTCCGACCAAGAAGAGGTTGGGCCTGACCCACGAAACCCGCGCGATAGCAATGGCAATGGCACGCCTGACTACCTGGAACGCAGCAGCGGGCTTGACCCAACCCAACAACTGTTCCTGCCCCTCATCCGGCGCTGAGCGTAGGGCGCGCATCAGTAACCATGAAATTTTGGACGCGGAGGAACGCGGGTTTTTCTTGATCCGCGTTCCTCCGCGTCCATCCGCGTCCGCTTTTCCTGTCAGATGATCACCAAAATCGTTTCCGATTCTTGGGTTTTGGTTTATAATTTTAGTATGTTTCCCCAGCCCACTTCTGCCCTTCTAACGAGCGCGCAGAAGCGCATGTTGGGACGCAGACTATTCTGCCCAACAATTACCAAAAGAGAAATCGAGGAAGAATCATGATTCAGACACCAGATATTCAACGCCCATCCAAGGCATTGCTCGAGGGGTTGCGCAATATCGGCAGCGCCACGGCCAGCGGTGAATTAAGCCGCCTAGGCATTCGCGATCCACAAATTCGGGGGCCCATCTCATGGACACCCGGAAAGAGCATTGTCGGGCCGGCGTTAACACTGCAATTTATGCCCAAGCGCGAGGATCAATACAAGGTCGATGAATATGCCGACCCGGAAAAGCAGCTCCATCGCCATGTGCTCTATCACACCCAGCCGGGTGATGTAGTTGTGGTTGATGCCCGCGGCGATATGGGTAGTGGCGTCTTTGGCGAAATGATGCTCACCTACTTCAGCGGGCGCGGCGGTGCCGGGGTGATCATCGATGGCTGCATTCGCGACTATCCCGAAGCCAAGAAGTTGGGGATCGGGCTCTTCTTAAAGGGTGTCACCCCCAACTATCATACCCAGACCAATATCTTCCCCTTTGCCGTCAATGTCCCGATTGCCTGTTGCAATGCCTTGGTCATCCCCGGTGACATTATCGTGGCCGATGATGACGGCGTGGTCGTCGTCCCGATCAGCTTGGCTCCCGAACTGCTGAAAAAGGCTGGCGAACATGTCGAATGGGAAGAGTTCTCCCGCATGCGCCTTGCCCAAGGTGGCGAACTTCGCAAATACTACCCCCTCTCGGCAGAAGCCCGCGCCGAATACGAAGAATGGCGCAAGACGAACTAGAAGTCAGAGGACAGAAGTCAGAAGTCAGTGTCCTCTGTCCTCTGTCCTCTGTCCTCTGTCCTCTGTCTCACTGAATCAGAGCATTCAACAACTCCGTGCGCCAGGCGTTGCGCTCCCGATCATAGACGCCGAAACCCGCCCCGAATTCCCAATAGGCCCAACTGATCCCGCGCTCCTCGGCACGCCGCGCAACAAACGCCGTCCAACGTTCGCGAGAGGGGAGATCGGCTTTGCTATAGGCTCCGAACTCGCCCATAAAGAGGGGACGTTGGCGTTTGGCCGCCCATTCGGTAGCTTTGTCGAGCAGCGTGGTCAGTTGCCGCTGTTGGGCTGTGGCCCCTTCCCAAGTAGTACCCAACCAAGCATCGGCCCCATTCACCCACTCCGCGCCTTGGTGGGTAAAGTGAAAGGGCTCGTAGAGGTGAAAGGTGACGATCAGATTCTGATCTTCCGCTGGCAGTTCTAGGTTGACTAGATCATTCAGGTTATTCCAACTCGTTGGCCCTACCACCAAGCCGCGCGTAGGATTGGTTTGGCGGATCAGCGCAATGGTTTCCGCCACGAGGGCGTTCCAACGATAGGGCAACAGATTGGTATGCGGTTCATTGAGCAATTCAAAGAGCAGCTCAGGCGGTTGCTTTTGATAATGCTCGGCCAGCTGTTGCCAGATACCAAGAAAGCGCGCACGCTCCCCATCGGGGTCTTGCATCATGGCATCATAGTGATGGATATTGATCACCACCAACAGATCGTTTTGTAACGCCTGTTCGATCACCCAATCAATCCGTTGCAGAAACTGAGCATCAATCGTATACGGCGGCGCTTCTGCCGCATGGGCACTCCAGCGGATCGGCACCCGCACGCTGGTAAAACCAGCCGCGGCAATCAGGCGGAAATAATCTGCCTCCAGCACCATGCCCCATTCACCTTCGTAGGCGGCTTCTAAGGCATTGCCCAGATTCACCCCACGCCCCAGCCGTTGGTTCAAGGCAAAAATGGCTGCCGACGGCTCACTTGTCGCTGTGTCGGTGGCTGCATCCGCCGTTGCCGCAGGAATAGGCGCGGCGGGCATGGCAAGACAGCCAGCCAACAGGCAGACCAGTAGGCTCAGGCTATAGGGGATCAGTCGCACAAACAATGGGCGGGTGGTAGGTTGATGCATAGGTTGGCTCCTCTATACTGCTGTTTTGGATTTCCGCGAAGTTCCGCTATAGTATACAGCTATATTGGTCCACTGCGATCTGTCATATCGTATACAATAGATGCACGTTCTTTGCCCAGTTGCTAAGGATCACCCATGTCCACCATCCGTATCAATCTTTGGTCTGGCCCGCGCAATGTCTCTACTGCGCTCATGTATTCCTTTGCCCAGCGGCCTGACACTTGGGTGGTCGATGAGCCACTCTATGCCCATTACCTACGCGTTGCCGACGCCGATCACCCTGGTAAAGCCGAGGTCATCGGCTCGATGGAGGCAGATGGCGAAAAGGTAGTGCAGGAGCTGATCTTGGGGCCATGCACGCGGCCTGTCCTTTTCCTGAAACAGATGGCCCATCATCTAGTCGAGCTACGTCGCGATTTTCTGGCCGAGACGGTCAATGTGTTGTTGATTCGCGACCCGGTACAGATGTTGCCATCGTTGGGCCAAACGCTCACCAACCCCATCTTGCGCGATACAGGCTTGGCTACGCAAGCGGCACTCTATCAACAATTGCTAGATCTAGGACAACAACCACCCGTGCTAGAGGCCAAAGAGTTGCTCCTCCACCCGCGGCAGGTACTCCAACAACTCTGTGACCAGATCGGCATCCCCTTTGACGAAAAGATGCTCACCTGGCGTGCCGGTGCCCGCCCCGAAGATGGGGTTTGGGCCCAATATTGGTATCAAAATGTCCACAAATCGACCGGTTTTGAGACCTATCGCGCCAAACATGAACCCTTTCCGCCCCGCCTGCTCCCCCTCTTGGCTGAATGCAAACCCCACTATGAGCTTCTCGCCGCCAAAGCGCTTCGGGGGCGCTAAACAGGGTGGGATGAAGGTTACAGGATACAGGATGAAATGCACCCCTTTTCATGTGAAACTTGCCATAATTTCATAAAACTGGTATCATTCAAGACTGCAATTTGTAAGCGTGGAGAGGTCGCATAGTCTGGCCTAGTGCGCGGGCCTGGAAAGCTCGTAACCGATGAGGTTCGTGGGTTCAAATCCCACCCTCTCCGCCTGCTAGTAGTGAAACAGTAAGACAGCTCCCGCTGCACCTACTGACACTTACGATATTCGTGTGTTTTCATCGCTTCGTCAGGCGCTGGGTCCTGTGCGGCAGGACACTGTGAACCCCGCCAGGACCGGAAGGTAGCAACGGTAAGCAGAACGTTCTGGGTGACATAGGGTAGCCTGGCGTTCTGGCGAGGCGATGAAAGCACACGAATTTTTTATGCCAATGCGTTAACGGTAGATGGGTAGATCAGAAGAGCGGTAAGTTGTGCGAGCCAGAATGGCTGCCCCTTACCACCGACTGGTTTACCCATCTACCGTTTCTTTGCGGCAGATAGATCGTTCGTTGGCGGTTGTGGGAACCACAGAGCCAATCGGCTTACCAGCGGTTGTGGGAACCACAGAGCCAATCGGCTTACCAGCGGTTGTGGGAACCACAGAGCCGACGAATGACAAGGAGGATCGACGTGACTGTCAAAATTTATTTGGTGCGCCATGCCACGCCCGATTGGAGCCGAACGGATATCCGCTATGATATTCCACCAGGGCCACCGCTGACCGCGCAAGGCGAGGCCGAGGCAGCGAGGCTAGGCGCTTTTTTACAAAAGGCAGGGATCAAACGGATCTTGACCAGTCCGCTTGAACGCACGCGGCGGACGGCAGAAATTGCGGGTCGCATTGTCGGGGTTGAACCTATTGTCGATGAGGCGATTGCCGAGTGGCGACGGGGGGAAAGTGAAGCCGATGTGACCGCGCGCCTGAATGGACTGTGGGAAAAACTCGCGGGCGAAAGCGCCATGGCCGGTCCCATTGCCCTGGTTACCCACGGGGGGCCCGTCAAAGCCATGTTGCTTAGCTTGGGCATGGCGCGCGCCACCGTGGACGAACTCTGTCGCAAATATGATCGCGGCAACCCCCTACCACCCGCAGGAGTCTGGTTGGCTACGTGTGCAGCCACGGAGACCCCGTGGCAATTAGAATTGGTCTTTACACCGCAAGCTGAAGCGACACCCGCCCCCCCTGCACCCCAAAGCGTACAGACCGTTTATGTCTAGCCTTGGTGTCGCTTTGGCAGTAGCGAAAAGGAGAAACCCATGAGCTTTGCCACCACCCGCTATGAAACGATGAGTTATCGCCGCTGTGGACGGAGTGGGCTCCGTTTGCCCGTCATCTCCTTGGGCGGCTGGCATAACTTTACTGATTTTGATGCCACACGCCAGCTAATGCGGCGCGCTTTTGACCTGGGCATTACCCATTTTGATCTAGCCAATAACTATGGTCCCCCGCCAGGGATTGCCGAAGAGATGGTGGGGAAGGTGCTCCAAAGTGACTTTGCCAGCCACCGCGACGAGCTGATTATCTCGACCAAGGCTGGCTATCACATGTGGCCGGGTCCCTATGGCGAATGGGGTTCTAAAAAGTATTTGGTTGCCAGCCTGCATCAGTCGCTAAAACGGCTGCAACTCGACTATGTGGATATCTTCTATTCTCATCGCTTTGATCCCAACACGCCATTGGAAGAGACTATGGGCGCGCTCGACCTGATCGTGCGGCAAGGCAAAGCGCTCTATGCAGGCATTAGTAACTATGATGGGGCAAATACTTGTGAAGCGGCGCGCATTATGGAACAGCTAGGCACGCCCATCACCATTCATCAGCCCAAGTATTCCATGTTCCATCGGCCCATTGAAACAGATCTGCTGCACCACACCGCCCGCCATGGCATCGGCGTGATCGCCTTTAGCCCCCTCGCACAGGGGCTGCTGTCGGATAAATATCTCGCTGGCATTCCCAGCGACTCACGCGCGGGCAAGCCCGCCACCAGTCGGCTCCAAGCACAGATTACGCCGGCGGTGATCCAACGGTTGCAGCAATTGAATCAGCTAGCGGCCACGCGCGGACAAAGTTTAGCACAACTTGCCTTGGTTTGGGCCTTGCGCGATGAACGAGTAACCAGTTTGGTCATTGGGGCAAGCCGCGTCACCCAGATCGAAGACAATGTGGGCGCGCTGAGCAAACCCACGCTCACAGCAGAGGAAATCGCAACGATTGAGGCCATCTTAGCCAGCTAATGGTTGATTCGACCATCCGCTAGCCACCATTACGGGCCGTCACAAAGTGTCTTCCAGAAAGGGATAGGTCGTGCCCCTTCTGGAAGACGCCGGGCGAAACCCGTGCTAGGTGAGCTGAATCGTTTTCCAATGGCCCGCGCGGAAGCGGAAAACATAGACAGCAGCCAAGGTCAGCAAGTAGATCAGCGCCCCCAGCCACGCCCCCCAAATCCCCGTTTGTAGCGGGAAAATCATCACCCAGACTAACGGAATAAATAAGCCCCAAGCAAGCAACGAGCGCGCCAGCATGGTGAAGGTCGTATCACCAGCGCCGTTGAGGGCCCCCGCCATCACAATTCCAATCGCGTTAAAGACCTGATAGAGCGCCACCAATTGCAACACGGTTACACCCGCCGCAATGACCGCTGCGTCTTGGCTAAAGACACGCATCAGGGCATCCGGCGCGATCAAGTAGCCTAACCCGATCAACCCCATGCCCACCATCGCCAGCCCACAGGCGCGGTAGGTCACCTTCTGCGCAAAGTCAATTCGTTTGGCCCCCAAGTACATGGCGACAAGGGTCGCTGTTGCCATATTGATCGCGATCCCCAGCGTAAAGGAGATGCTCATATATTGGAGGGCAATTTGATTGGCCGCCAACATCTCGGTGCCAAGCCGGGCTAGCAACGCAAAGAAGACGCTAAAGGAGGCAATTTCAATAAAGTCACCAATGCCCATGGGCAGCCCCACTTGAAAGCCAATGCGCAGATCGGCCCAACTCGACCAGCGCGCCTGCCCAGTGGAGAAATCCTGTCGGTTGCGCCGATTCCATAGAATGACGGCGCTAATGAGGGCATTGATCCCATTCGCGATCACCGTGGCATAGGCCGCGCCAGCCACCCCCATGGCTGGCACTCCCCAGCGTCCCCACACAAACAGCCAATCCAACCAGACATTGGCCAGCACCGTAATCCAGGCCAAGATCATGGGTGTGCGCGAATCGCCCCGGCCCACCAAGAAGCCCCAGACAATCGCACTAAACATCACGAGCGGAATTTCAAAGGCGCGGATCTGGAGATATTGAATACCAAGCTCACGCACGACAGGGCTATCCGCGGGCGCGGCCAAGGTCATACAGAAGCGAAAGAGCCAAGGCAACACCACAAGCGCCAGGGAAAACCAACCGATCATGTTGAGGCTACGCCAAACCGCGGCTCCGATCTTGGGATAGTCCTTTTCGCCATAGGCGCGCCCTACAAAAACAACGGTACTGTTGGCAGTCCCCCGAAAGAGCATCAGCACCGCAAAGAAGATCACGCTCGACAAGCCCACCGCCGCCAACGATTCGGTACTGAGTTGGGAGACAAAGTAGGTATCCACCACCCCTAACAAGGTTTGGGAAAGATTCTGCAACACCAGCGGCCCCGCCAACCAAGCAATTTGGCGCGTCAGCCCCGTGCGCCCATTGGGTAGAACAGCTTCCATGATGATGATCCAGCCTGCAAAATAGCGATAGAATTTACACATTCGGACCAGAGCTATTCCTCTGCCGAAAAGAGATGCTAGCGAACACAGCGGGTGGCCCCAGCGCCTTCTTCGTCAGTCTGCGCTGGGGCCACCCGCTGTCAACCATCGATTCAATCGTTGTCAGGGTTTGCTATTTATCCCTGTGGTACATCCACCCAACGCCGCTCGTCTACAGCAAGGAGAATGGAATCAGCCACGGCTTGGGCGCGCATACCATCATAGAACGAAGGCACAGGGTCGCGCGCTTCCCGAATGGCGCTGATGAACTCCCAGGCTTGGTCATAACGGAAAGTACGCACAGGGTCCCCTTCCTGGGGGTTGCGCGGCGAGCCGGGCCGGGTGAGAAATTCCGGCGGCACCGGCACCGATTGATAAGGTTCGCCCCGTTTACCAAAGAGAATTTCATGGGGTGTATGTAACCGATAAGCAGCCGAAGCTTTGGTGCCATTCAGCTCGGCCAGATCATGGTCACCATTGGGGCTATGACCTTTGGTCAGCTTGCCCATCTCAAAGACGCCAGTGGTGCCTCCTTGGAATTCGGCAATCCACGCCACCCAATCTTCCACATCTTGCGGCGGCACACTTTGGCCGTCGCGGGTGCGATCACGCGGGACCAGCTGTTTGGCCGCAGCACAGACCGCGGTGATCGGCCCCAACAAGTCTTGGGCAAAGTCAATGCGGTGAATGCCCATATCGCCTAATTCACCGGAACCGGCCATGGCTTTATATTGTCGCCACCCAATGGCAAATTCACCCCAATCTTGCAGCCGCTGAAAACGGGCATGGCGAATTTCGCCCAATTCACCGCTGCGCACTAAATGGCGCAGGTAATTCATTCCTGGCACAAAGCGGTAGGTAAAGGCCATCATGGCGCGGACACCCGCGGCTTTAGCGGCTTCGTAGAGTTGCACAGTCTCGGCATAGTCCATGCCCAGCGGCTTTTCACAGAGGACATGACAGCCGTTGGCAAAGGCTTCGAGGATCAATTCACGGTGAAATTTGTTCGGCGTGGCGATCACCACCGCGTCGGGTTGGACTTCATGAAAGAAGGTCTCACTGTCGGGATAGGCTTGGGCAACGCCCCATTCCTGCTGCCGTTGGGCGCGCAGGGCATCGTTGGGTTCACAAATCCCGGCAATCTCAAGGCCATCCACCCGGGAAAGGCCGGGGTAGTGCACACTGCCACAAATGCCGCCGACACCGATGAGACCGATTCGTAGTTGTTTTGACATGCGTTGGTTCTTTCTCTGAACTTGACGGCTTTAGGCCGATTGAATTTCCAGATTGGCGACGACCTGGCCCATCCGGGCGACGCTTTCTTCTAGGCGCTGCATTTCCCAGGTGGGCAAAATGGCTTCGTCCCCCAATTCCCAGGGGGTGCGCCATTCGACATCGACTTCGGCAGTGCGCGCCAAGCGGAGCACCGGCAACACTGCGCTAATGGGCCGATCACCCAGGCCAGCCCAATACTCCTCTTCTAGAATACGAATGTGCCGTTCGCCCAGCGCGGCCATTTCAATGTGTGTAGCCACGTCGGGTTTGGTGCGGAAGAGGCGGAAGAGGGCGGCAAAATCGACAACCCCCGCGCCAATCGGGCAGTGAAAGAGGCGATAGCCCGAAGGGGTTGCGG
>JAHBVH010000077.1 GCA_019637645.1 Caldilineaceae bacterium | reverse complement strand
TCTACAAGTGGCTAAAGGTCACGGCAACCGCAAAGACGCTTGGCCGGCGCTGGTACCGTTGACGATCAGAGCTTCCACACGAAACACGAAGCCTACAGTATACCCAACTTGGCCGTAAGCTACAAAGCTTTTAGGCGCTAACGAGAAACGCTGTAATTTTTCCCGCAGCGTTTTCATGTTTTCTCACAGGGTTTGTCGGCTTCCCTAGCGGCCACGTACAATCCTAGTGTTACGCACCTTTATCGAAGCCGGGTTAGACGATGCTTGTGTGCTCTACATCTTTGATCCCGAAGCCGCGGAACAGTGTCACCAAGCAGGGGTGGGGGCGACGATCCCCTTCTTTGCTGGGCTCGAAAGTACGTTGAGCCCTTCGGCCCATATCCGGCAAGGTGGGCTCCATGTCATTGTGACCAGTGGCCGTGAACAGCCGTTGGACACGGCCTTTGCCCGCACCCTGGGGCTTGCCCGAAGAAGATGCGCTATATCGCGGTGAAGTCCGCGGCCCATTTCCGCGCCGCATTTGAACCGTGGGCTGGGGCGATCCATGTCGTCTCCGAACCCAGCGTTCACAGCCCCGATACGGGAACCCTCCCGTTTCATAAGCTCGGGCGCAAAATCTATCCGATTGATCGCTTTGGTTGATCGGATCTTATCGCGACGGCCAATGCGCTAATTGCTCATCAATAAAGTGCTGCCAAATCGGGTTCGGTTCCCAAATCTCATGCAGCAGTTGGCGCGCTTCGTCGATCGGCACCCCAAGCACCAATACCCGATAGAGAAAGGTAAAGGCCGAGACGCGCATGTTGGCAATGCAGTGGACAAAGCGTTTCTTCGCCTGGTTAGCTGTCATCGCCGCGAAGAAGGCCGCCAGATCGGCCGTGGTTGGCGTTTCCCACACCACCGGGATGGCTACATAGTCGATCCCCAGCGCGGCCACCACATCTCCTTCGTTGGCGACTGCCCGCGGCGAATCGGGCATCCCTAAGTTGATGATCACTGTGTAGCCCGCTGCTTTCAGGGCAGCAAATTGGTCAACGGTTGGCTGACCGGCCGTTGACCATTGGGCATCAATGGGCAGAAAATTGTAGATTTCCGTCAGGGCGGTTGTCATTAGGACCATCACCTCTCTTGTTGATCATACGTAGGCGTAACAGCTAACTCACAGGTTGCGCCGCAGCCAATACCAGCCTGATGAAGGGTAAGAAAAGCAAGCGGTAGAGCTCACTCGTACGCTTTAGCGCAGCTTGACCAAGCAGTGCTGATTGCAATCGACGCTGGTTTACCGAATGTAATGGTTAATCTTCATCAGGCCAGGTGCTACGATGTACGGTGGCTGTGCCGGACACCGGCGGGGCCTTACCCTTTAGGCGGAGGGGTGTCCAGCGTCCGGTATAAGTTTGCCATCCACCGTAAATCGCCAACACACCGTCATAGATCAGGCAAGCGGTGGGCAGATCGTGGAGGTGGGTGGGCAATTCACGCGGCACAAAGTCCCAGCCGATATGCGCCACCAATCCGACCGCGAGGAACCAGGGGGAGACAAACAAGCCTAATGCTGCCAGCAGGGCATAGCTCGCGGCGACAGCGAGTTCCCTGGGCAATGTAGCAGCATCGGCAGGGTTGACATAGGTCAGCCCCAGCCAGAGCACCAAGAGCGTCCAGGCCACCAATTCGGCGCGGGGGCCAAGCAGCCGCCACACCATCATTAGCAACAGGGCCATGGGGAGCGCGACAACGGTGAGCAGATCGGCACGCCCCGCCGCGCTGACGCCAGCGGAGATGAAGAGCAAAGTACCCACAATGCAGATCGCCTTGAATACCCGACGTAGAACAGTCATTGTGATTCCTCTGTGAAGCGTGAAAGGTAAAATAGATTATGCCCCTAGCGCGCCCTTGCCCCGCAGATAGGGATCGAGCAGATCGCGCAGGCTGTCGCCCAAGAGATTAAAGCCGAGCACGACGATGGCAATGGTGACACCGGGATAGATCATCAACTGGGGTGCAGTCTGGAGAAAGGGCCGTCCGGCGTTGAGCATGCTGCCCCACTCGGGTGTCGGCGGCTGGGCGCCCAAGCCCAAAAAGTTGAGCCCCGCCAACGCGAGGATCAATTGCCCCAATTCCAAGGTCACCAGGACAAGCACAGGCGAGACAACATTAGGCAGGATATGACGCCAGAGGATACGTCCGTGGCCTGCCCCCAAGGCATGGGCCGCCTCTACGTAGGGCTGGGTACGACAGGCCAACACCAGGCCACGCAGAATGCGCGCATAGCCAACCCACCAGACACAGACCAGCCCAATCATGGCATTCACAAGGCCAGGCCCTAATGTGCCAACAATCGCCAACGCAATGATCAAACTGGGGAAAGCCAATAGAATATCAACCAACCGCATCAGTACGCCATCCAGCCAGCCACCATAATAGCCGCTAATAGCTCCCACTGTCACCCCCAGCACCGTAATGATTAATGTCGCCAGCGCAGCTGTTCCCAGAGAGAGGCGGGTACCATATAGCAAGCGGCTTAATAGGCAGCGTCCCAAGTTATCGGTTCCCAGAGGATAGTCCCAACTAGGCGCGCTAAAGCTGTGCGCAGGGGCAATGATGGCTGGATCATGGGGTGCGATCCAAGAGCTACTGAGGCCCATGAGCGTAAAGACAAGGATAATCAAAAGCCCGACTTGTCCACTCCACCCTAATCGCGCTAATAAGCCTACGGGGCGACGTTGCGCTTTGATCGCAAGGCTCATTGACTTGACTCCGCTTGAATGCGCGGGTCAAGCCAGAGATAAAGTAGATCGACCCCTAGGTTAATCAAAATAAAAAAGGTTCCCATCAAGAGTACATAGGCTTGAATCAAAGGATAGTCGCGATTGGCGATACCATCAATGAGTAATTTGCCGATGCCCGGCCACGCAAAGATCGTCTCGATGATCACTGAACCACCCAACAGATGTCCCACACTCATGCCGATGACGGTGACCACGGGAATCAAAGCGTTGCGCAGCGCATGGCCGATGAGCACCCGGCGCCGCTCTAGCCCTTTGGCACGCGCCGTGCGGATATAATCCTGCCCCAGTACCTCTAATAAGCTGGAACGGGTCAGCCGCATGAGGGGCGCAGCAATGCCCAAGCCCAGCGCCAGCGCCGGTAGCACAAGATGACGTGTGCTGCTGCGTCCGGCGACCGGCAACAGCTTCCATTCGACGGCGAATAGGATAATGAGCAGAAAAGCCAGCCAAAAACTCGGCAACGAAGCACCCACTAGGGCCAGCACGCGGGAAAAGTGGTCGATCAATGACCCGCGATAGACCGCGGCGGCCATTCCCAAGGGCAAAGCCAGGCCAATGGCAACCAGCAACCCACCGAAAGTTAATTCTAACGTGGCCGGAAAACGTTGATAGAGTTCCGTGCGAATAGGCCCGCCACTTTTATACGAAACACCCAAATCACCTTGCAAGACTTGTCCCACCCAGCGAGCATATTGGACTAACCAGGGTTGGGTAAGCCCCTTTTCCTGGCGAATCTGTTCCACCAAGGCCGTAGGCGGTGGACCATCACTCTGTTGGGCGGCAATCAGATAGGCCGGGTCGCCGGGGGCCAGACGGCCCAAGCTAAAGGCCAATAGCGTAATACCCAACCAAACAGGAATCAATGCCACTAGCCGTTTGCCAATCATCGCTGTCATTACATCATTGCCCTTTTGTTAAGTCCGCTTGGCGGCAGGATCAGACACTAGCCGCATAACGGAAGAGTGAGCGGTCAGCTTTTGCTCAGAGTTAGGCAAGTAAATCGGTACCGTGGCTCATCGGTACCGTGGCTCATGAAGGGTAAGCCATGAAAGCGGTAGAGCTCATTAGTGCGCTTATGAAGGGTAAGAAATTAAATCGGTAGACCTTACTAGCGCGCTTTAGCACAGTTTGACCGAGCAGGTGCTGATTGAAATCAGCGCTAGTTTACCGAATGTAATGGGTAATCTTCATAAACGACCACCCGGCCACGGGTGACCTTGGGTGCGGCTTTAGCCGGGGCTCCATGTGCCGATTTAACGGCTTACTTTTCATAAAAAGCTGACAGCTCTGCTCCTCGTTCGTCAGTTACTCGCTGAGAAAGAGCTCTTCCCAACGCTGGTTGACACCAGAGGGATGCGCGGCAAAGCCCTGCACTTTGGTCGAGAGGCCATAGATATTGAAAATACCCGCCACCGGCAAGACAATCTTCTCCTGGTCGATCACCACACGCATGGCTTCAGCAGCATTCTGTTTCACTTCCTCGACTGTCACCGCAGATTGACATGCCTCTAGATAGGTATCAAACTCTGCCCCCGGCGCAAAGAGGCGGGGATAGGCACCCCAGGTACTCTTAGAATAGAAAAGTCCTCCGGGCAAGAAGCAAGGATTCGCGTCGTTCTGGTTACCGATCTCGACCCACAGATCACCTTCGCCCAATTCCAAGCGCGCTTCATAGCTGGCTGTGTCGGGCGTAGTCTCAATCTTGAGATCAATACCGACAGCCCGTAGCTGTGCTTGGACGATCTCGGGCAAGGGCTGGTGAATTTCAGGGATCGGATAGCCGACAACCATCACCAATTGGAGGGGACGACCCTCTTTTTCACGCACCCCGTCGCCATCCGCATCGACCCAGCCAGCCTCTTCCAAAAGTTGTTGCGCTGCGGAGGGATCATAGGGCGTTCCCTGGACGATTTGGGCAGCATCGCCCAAGATGCGGACAGGAATCATCGACGTGTTGATCTCGGCGTTGCCTAGCCACACATCGTTGACAATGGTGGACTCATCAATCGCATGGGCCAACGCGGCACGCACCGCCGGCTCCTGACCGATGGTATAGGGCTCTTCGCCATGGACATTGACATAGATCGCCTCATACGCGCCGACCGGTGAGGTGGCAACGGTCAGCCCGTCGGTCTCAGCAAGGGTGCCAGCCACTTCGCGGGGGACGTTATAGGCTAGGTGGATCTCACCGGCTTGTAAGGCCAAAACACGGGTATTATTATCAGGGATAAAGCGGAAGGTAATCTTCGAAAGGGTAGGAACCGTACCCCAGTAGTCAGGATTACGCTCAATCATCAGATGTTCACCCTTGACATAGTCAACAAACTTAAACGAGCCCGTCCCGATCGGCTGAGTGGCGGGATCACTGCCAGGGGCGATGATGCTGTAGCTGGGATGGGCGAGTTGTTGCAGAAGCCGACGATTGGGTGTCGTTGGCGTGATCTCCACAGTATAGTCATCAATAATTTGAGTGGAATCGGGGCCTAGCTGGGCACTATTGCTCCCAATCGCCGCGAGGCGATCCATCGTCGCTTTGACCGCCGCTGCCGTAAAGGGCTGGCCATCATGGAAGGTAACGCCTTGGCGCAGGATAAAGCGCCAAGTGTTGGGCTCGACAAATTCCCACTCAGTAGCCAACATTGGGATCAATTGATAATCAGGAGTCATACGTACCAGCACATCATAGATACCGGTGTAATACATCCCCAGGTTGGCCCGCTCGTCTGTCCGAAAGTTGTCCGACGGCAATCCGACGATCAATGCCTGATCAGCCGCGGGCGTGAGGGCAGCTGGTTGTGCGGCTGGGGCTGGGCTATCATTGGAGGGGGCCACCGCACAAGCGGTGAGTAGCCACAGTAGGGTAAGAAGGGGAATAAGTCTATTGCGAAAGTTCATTAAAAACTCCTTAATATTGAGCACGCGTAGCCATTAACACGCGTAGAGACTTGTTAAAGAGAGCGGAGCAGCCCACACCTGACAGGTCTGGAAAGGCGTCAGTCCTAAGAGTATTCATGAAGTGTTCGGGATAGTCCCAAATCTACTCACTTTATTTGCCATGATTCATCTGCGAATGATCCATCGATTCGTCACCGCCACGGGAGGTGACTGGTACAGTTACCGTCATGGCGGGTGCATCGGCAAAGGTTAGGGTCAGGGTAAATTGTTCGCCCGCCACAAGGGGAGCGTGAAGCTTCTCTAACATCAAATGCCTACCACCGGGTGCCAATACGAGGCTTTCCCCCGCGGGGACAATAAAGCCATCCGGCTGGGCAACCATGCGTAAGACCCCCTGGTTTTCAGTGGTTTCGTGAAAGGAGAGCGCGGTGGCAACGGTCGCCGTGGCCGATTGGAGATGGACTGATTGCGCAGTACCATTTTGCAAAACAAAGTACACCGCGCCATTCGCCATGGCGGTCGATGTTTCTGGGGCCGCGAGATCAAGGAGCGTCACCTGGCCAGGCACGGGGGTCGGCTGGGGGGTAGCCGTTGGTTGCGCTTGGCTGCCGCAAGCAGCACTCATTAACAGGAGAAGGGCCAGCCAGCCAGCCAGCCATATGCGATTCTTCATACAAAAGTTCCTTTCTGGGTGGTTGTTCCCCTCGATCCGCGGGGTAGCGCGGCTAGCAGAGCCAGGGGAACAACCTTGATCATCAGCCAAACATATACTTGAAGAACGGAATCCGCGAGAGGATCAGCAGATCAAGGGCCAAAACGGTGAGCAACGTGATGCCGACCAGGGGAAAGGCCAGCGAAATTAACAACATGATCACAACCGCGCCTTTCCAGAGCGGCATATTGCTGGGCATGGGCGGGGCAGCAAGGCGCAGGCTGCGTTTGGGCCGCCGTAGCCACCACATCACCACACCACTGACGGAAATCAACAAAATCGCCAGACAGAAAAGGGTGTTGAGCAGCAAATTCCACCAGCCCATATCGCCCTGGTGTAGAGCAATGCCAGCCGCCATACCTTTGGCAATGAGGGAATAGTCTTGCCAACCGATATCGGCCAACTTCTTGCCCGTATATTGGTCGAGATGGATCGTGCGATCTTGGCGGGCATCGGTAATATCGCCGCTCATGGTATCCGCCGAAACCGTAAAGACGCCGGTGTCGCTCTGGGGCAGATTGACGCGGAAGGTGGTAAAGCCATTGTCACGGGCATAGACAATCACGGTGTCCAGTGTCACTGGCACATCCGCTGGGATGCCAGGTGCCCCAACCATGGAACCAGAGAGGGGCAAGGGCGTCTGTTCAAGATTCCAAGGTACCTCTTCCAACTCACCATGATTGAGCGCGGCATGGGTTTGATCCGAAAGCGGCGCGCCCCATTTTTCGGCAGGAAAGCTATTCCACGCCTGAACAAATTTCGTACCCCAGATCCCTGTCCACGACATGCCCGAGATCATAAAGAAGATGATCATCAACGAAGCATAAAAGCCAACGCTTGAATGCAGATCACGCCAGACGATCCGCTTGCCAGCGCGCCAGCGGGGCCAAAAGGCGCGGAGAACCTCCTGGCGCTCCCGGGGCCACCAGAGATAGAGCCCGGTGATCACTAGCATAATGGCAAACCCGGCGGCAATTTCGATCAGCCGGTCGCCCGTATCGCCGATCAAAAGCGTGCCATGGACCGTGTTGGCCCACGTGTACCAGGTCGTATCGCGGTCGAGATCGCCCAGCACCGTCGCGGTGTAGGGATCGACAAAGACCATTAAGCCCTGCCCCGCCGCGGTTGTAATGGCGAATTGGCTGCTCCGGTTAGCGGCTGGCGGCGTGATATATTGGGTCACCGCAGCGTCCGGATAGGCCGCCTGGACGGCTTGATATTGGGTGCTAGCAGGCGCGCTTGTCTCGCCAGGGGTGACAAAGAGCCGGTCACCATATTGCAAGCCTTCAATCTGATCTTGATAGAGCATGATCAAGCCGGTTGAGGCCAACATGATCAGAAAAGGAACTACATAGATTCCTGCATAAAAGTGCCAACGCCAAGTAGCTAAGTAAAATTTATTGGCAGTGGTCGCTTGGCGGTTTGCTTCATCCGCCGTGACATTGGTTTGTGTCGCTGGATTCGATAGCATAGACCATCCGTAGTTATTGATTGATAAGGAAAGAGCGATCAATGACTAGCGCGCGGCAACGGGGTTCTCGTTGACCGCGGTCAAAAATGGATTGCTGAAGCGCGGGTCGGTGATAAAGGTTTCATCGGTCAAGCTTTCTAGAAAGGCGACCAAGGCCGCCACTTCTTGCTCTTCGATCGTAAACCCAGGCACCAAAGTGCTCTTCAGCGGGTTGCGCCGCCCATCGCCAGCCAGCTCACCAGTGGTGATGAGCCGGCCACCGGCGGCATAGTGACGTACAACATCATCTAGTGTGGCTAGCGAGCCGTCATGCATATAGGGGGCCGTCAGCGCAACGTTGCGTAATGTTGGTGGGCGAAAGCGGCCCATATCCGCCGCCTTATTCGTGATCTCATAGAGCCCCCGATTGCCCCGGGGATAGGCCCCCTGTCCATCTAGATTGTAAAGACCATTGTTCTGAAAGACTGCGGCGCTGAAGGTACTTTTTTCATGCACCGTCGAGGTTGTTAGGTTGAAACCCACATGACAGTGATGACATTCAAAGCGCTCGGAAAAGAAGAGCCCCATGCCAGCCTTGGCTTCTGCCGAAATAGCGGTGTCGTCCCCGGCGAGGTAACGGTCATAGGGGGAATCGCCCGAGATCAGGCTCCGCACAAAGCTAGCGAGCGCCTGCACGATTGTCTGATAGGTGATCGGCTCCGCTTGCTCGGGAAAGGCGGCGGCAAAGCGGGCCAGATAGGCCGCATCGTTCTGAAAACGAGTCAGCACTTCCGCTTCATTGCCCGCGATCCCCATCTCCACCGGGAACTCAGCAAAGAGCGGGATGAGCACTTGCTGCTCCACATCGGTCAGCACCGGGTTCGCCCAGGTATAGGTTGCGTTATAGGCCACGTTGACCAGCGCTTGGCTGTTGCGCAGCAAGGGGTCACCGGTGGAACCATGGGACGTTACTTTGCCGTCGGTAAAGGCCAAGGCTTGCAAGTGGCAACTACTACAGGACATAGTGCCATTGCCCGAAAGTTGGGGATCATAGAAGAGATAGCGCCCTAGCTCGACCTTGGCAGCCGTCATCGGGTTATCGGCTGGCACCCGTGGCAAGGGGAAACCGGGGGGTAGCTCCCAACGATACACGGTCTCATCGTCCGTACTAGCAGGGGGGCGCTGCACCGCCGCCGTTACATAGTTCCAAAGTGAAACTAACGGCGGATCCAGGGGATGTAAGCCGTAGGCATGCCCCAATCGCGGAAAGATCGGCTCGACGACCGTGCCACCCACCCAACTGAAGAAGCCAACATTAACCGTAATCGCTATGGCAATGCCCAGCGCTAGCCCGCGCGTCTGCGGGCGACGCCGGTGGGATTCGCTTCCTAACAAAGCCAACCAGCCGATTAGCTCAGCACTCTTGGTGAGCACCACCACGATGTCCACTGGCTGCACATGAGCCCCAAAAGGCGCACGGATGAAGAAGGTTAGCAGCCAGAGCAAAAGGGGAGCGCCCAATAGGCTTTGGCCCACGAGGAGCAGCCTTGTCGGATAGCGGCCATAGCTAAGCACCCAGGCCACCTGTAACAGCCCGATAATAGCCAACCAGATACCTTGGGCAGGGGTATGCAGATAGTAGCCCAAGGCGGTGCCAAGATGGATGAGACCGGCGATCAGGCCCGCCGACATAGCAACTTTACGGAGCATATTGTCAATAACCCAACTTGTCAAGGATTGCATGTGTACCCAAACCTGACAGGTTTTCAGAACCTGTCAGGTTTTTGGCTACAGGCCAACTTTGGGACATAAATCCCCAGCGACATTGAAAGTCGCTGCGTTACTCAACGCGGAAGAAGGTCTGCGTCGGGCAACCAGCTTCGGGGCAGGCACCCGTGGCAATGTCCAGACCAAAGGCTGGGAGCAGCCCCGCGCAGTCGGGATCATCCGGGCCGGACATGCAGCCAGGCGGCTGGGGTACGGATTCAGCCAAGTCCACATTCGCCAGCAAGGTAGCCAAGTCAGCGACAATGGTATTGGTCGCCGGATCAAAGCCATCGAGTTGGATCGTTGCCACATTCGGGTAGCTACAGCGTTCCGTCGGCGCTTTGGACTGGTCTTCGGCCATACAGCCCGTGCTGCCCAGGTGGATGAACCAAGCACCATCCATCACTTCGGCATCACTTTTCATGTCGATCCGCACGAATTTATAGCCGAACTGCCAGTTCCACCACATGGGTGGCACATTGAGCGGCGACGGCGCAACCGTCACATCCAGGTGGTTGAGCTCAAAAGGGACCCCTAGATCAAAGCGCACAGCCGTGTAATCGCCTGGCGCAATCGTGCCCTGCACACTGGTATTGAGATCCGGATTGCCCGATTCAGTACAGCCAGCGCTGCCATCTTCAAAATCGAGCAGGGCAGTGCTTTCCACCTGCCAGAGGCCATCCTGTGTTAGGGTCACCGGAACGGCATTTCCACTGCCATCGACCAAGGCAAGATTAGAGATATAGAAGCGCAGATCGTTGAGTTGGGCGGTGCTTTGGCTCAGGCCAAGACCGGTAACTGATTCTGTGCAGCTCAGTTCTTGATCGCCCGCCTTGAGGGCAAAGTTGATCGTAATTGCTTCCTCGGTCGTGCTAGCTTCCGCAGCAGGGACTGCGGTTGCGGCGGTTTCTGTGGGGATCACGCCCTGACAACCAGCCACAAGCAGGAGCAAGGGCAAGAGCAGGGGCAGCCGCCAATACAGGGTTCGTAGATTCATGACAAAAGATCCTTATCCAAAATGGGAGAGAGAGCACGCGCGTGCATAGATCGAGGCATGTCCTGCACACCGATCGATCACAAGCGCAAGCCTGCAAGAGTTCTTATTGGTACGCATAGCCGCGCAACTAGGTCTTCGCCGGCAAACCATTTGACTTGGCTTAGGGGGTGTCCCAACAAGACGGCCCAGCCCTCGGTAAATCCGACGAGAAACAGGTAGATTACTCCAACCGCCCAAAGGGACACTGGCTTTCGAGAAGCAGCCACAAACTGGCGGGTTCTCAAGCTAGCGCCATTTCTCAGCGGCCTTGGCGAACTACAAATATTGGATTAACGAAGAAAAAGGAGGAAAATTAGCGCGGCGGTGGTGTCGCGATTGGAATAGAAAAGGGCGCTAGCTGGGAAGCACGTAGCCAAACCACAAAGCCGACACCATCTAGGTTGGCAGGCACGCGAAACGCGACAGCCAACCCTAACAGGATCAACGTTGCAATGGCTAGTTGGGCTGGCACCGAACGCCCCACGGGCACTTGTGTTTCATTGGCAGGCCATTGAGCCAGATCACCCGTGTGTTCACCACACAAGGTGAGATTGCCATAAGCCGCCAACCAGTCGCCAAAGCTCCGCACCGATTGGGGAAATTGTTGAGCCAGATGGGTATAGGCGGGTGGTTCGCGAAAGACAAAGTGGGCACGGGCGTGGGGATGGCCTGGCGTGGCCTGCGCACCCCAACAGATGAGCGGAAGGACAAGCGCATAGAGCCCTGCATAGAAGAGATGCAAAGCTTTATAACAGAGATGAAATCGGTAGCTACCAGGAAAAACTTGCGCTTGCATGGCTTCACAATATACCACAGCTCACACAGTTGGGCAAACCTTTCCCTTGAGCAGGTGTATCTCGCTGGCCAGGCAAGGTTACCATTGCGCTAGCCATTGAGTATGAATTGCAGCGGCAAAGCGTGCGGCTTGCTCTGGGGCATATTGATAGCCCAACCCGGGCTCGTTGAGTTCAAGTTCGATCAAACAGAAATGGTCGGCTTGGGTAATCACACCATCAACACGGGCATAGAGGGGCGTCACCGGCAACCGTTGCAGAATGGCTTGGGCCTGATCGACCACCGTCTGCCCCACGGTCACACGGCTGACCTGGCCTTGGTATTGGCTATTGATCCGAAATTCGCCGGGTTGGGGTACCTTGGCAAAGGCATGCGAAAATTCACCCGCGATAAAGACCAACGATAATTCACCCGCCTGCTGGATCTCGGGTACAAAGGCTTGGAGTAGCCAAGCATCGTCGGCGCGTTGGGTGCGGATGTGGGTCTGCCAATGATCCAGATCGGCGTAGGCCACCCGCTCGACCAAATGACCGCTGGCCCCGGCAATCGGCTTGATAACTGCTTGTTCCCAGCTTTGTTGTTGGTAGAGTGCGTGGGGCTCCGCAGTTGGCGCTAAGACGACTGTGGCAGGGATGGCGACGCCCTGGGTTTGTAGATCGAAAAGATAATGTTTGGTGAGGTTCCACCGCACCAAGGCGGGTGGGTTATAGACGGGCAGGGCCGCCGCGGTCAGCTGTTCCAACCAAGCGGTAAAGGCGGGTAGATCATAGTGATAGTCCCAATGCGCACGTAACACAATGAGATCCGCCGCGGCAAAATGAGCAAAGTCCGCCTGCCAACGCATGGGAAAAACCTGATGACCCAAGGCAGCTAACGCGGTCGCCACCAGTTGATCACTTGGAGATAGATTGGGCCAGCGCTCACAAGTGGTAAAGAGAATGGTTGCCATAGGTTCTTTTAGGGTTTCGTATAAAATTCGGGCAGCATGGATAAAAGGAGGAGATTGGGGCTTGGAGAAGCCTACTCTGCGAACAAGAGACCTGTCAGGTTTTGTCAACCTGACAGGTCTCTTGTTTGAAGCATTTCTTAGAAGGCCAATTGCCTTTGATCACGTTCGCGGAATCTTACAGAGCAGGCACTGAGTACCCAAACAGAAGCATAATTTATTTATACTTGGCGTCGTAGGCAGTTTGGTAAATTTCCAAGAACTGGGGTAGGCCAGCGCTCTCTAAGGTGGCGAGGTAGGTGTCCCAATCGGCGTCCACATCCACGTTACCAATGATAAAGTTGGCAGTCCATTCCTCAACGGTGTTGAGCACCGAGGTGTTCAGCTCGCCAAAGAGTTTGGACTGGTCTTCGGTAAAGACCAAGGGTGGAACCGCCTTGTCAATCGTGCCATAGGGTTCCATGAGATCGCGGGTCCACTCGTAGAGCCAGCGTTCCAACGGATCATCAGGATTATAGGTTTGGGCCATGCGATATTCGTTGGTGCGGAAGGTGGGCGCGGTTTGCGACCAATGGCGATTTTGTGGTTCGCCACCCCACACCTTCAAGACGGTGTAGAGCGCCTTGCCACCCGCAATGGAGACATCGCTATCACTGGCGCGTACCCAATCTTCGCCTTCGACACCAAAGACCGAGCGGGTCGTCGAATCGAAGCCAAAGAAGACATCCGCCAAACGGAAAGCAGCTTCGGGGTTCTGGGCCTCTTTGGTGATCACAAAGTTGGCTTGCCCGCCCGTGGGCTGGTAGGGCGTGCGCGGGGTCTGGCGCAGCCCCGTAGGACCTTCCAGTGGTTCAATCGGAATGTACTCTTGCCAGCGGCCACTGGGGCCACCGTTTTGCGTAAAGACACCATACCAACCAGCACCTACCGCGCCCAAGATCGGCACATCGGCATTTTCGCCCAGTTGTTGGATCAAGCTGGAGTCATTGGTAAAGGCTTGGGGATCGATCAAACCTTCGCTGTAGAGTTGGTTCAGATATTTGAGCCCCTCTTGCCAGCCTGGCTCGGCAAAGGCAGCCTTGACGGTACCACCTTCCAAGAAGAGATGCCGGGCCCCGTTGGGGGTCACACGGTCGTTGTAAATGAAGGAGTTCATCAAGAAGCTATCTAGCTGTGAACGCCAACCGCCATTCAATTCGGTCGTACCCGACAGCGGAATCTCATCAGCCATGCCATTGCCATTGGGATCTTGTTCCTTAAAGGCCACTAGCATTTGATGAAATTCTTCGGTCGTTGTGGGGACATCCAAGCCTAGTTTATCAAGCCAGGGCTTGTAGACCCACATTTTCTGGGACATGCTACAGTGGTAGCAATCGTTAATGTGGGGCAGGCCGTAGATCTTGCCATCCAAGAGGGTGATCAAGCTTTCCACTTGCGGATAGGCATCATAGACCTTCTTAAATTCCAGGCCATATTGATCAATGTATTCATTCAGCGGCAAGACTAACCCTTGATTGGCTAAAATCTGCAGTTGATCGAGGCGGATGTTACAGCCAATAATGACTTCGGGAAGATCGCCACTGGCTAACATCAAGTTCAACTTTTGTTGCGCATCCGCCACCGGTGGGATATCCAATTCCAGTTGAATATTGGTGAGTTCGGTTAGCCAGCGCGTATATTCGTTATCGTTGTAATCTTTCACCGAGCTATTGGGGCAGAGAAAGGCGCGGATGGTCACAGGCTCACTGACAATGGGAAATTCACCGGCTGGTGATACTTCTACACCTGCAGCAGGGATGGGGGCAGACGCCACACCAGCAGTCCCATCTGACTGCTGTGGCGCGCAAGCTGCCATGAGGATTGACAGCACGGCTACCATGCTGCACAACATAACAAGCCGACGTTTGAACATAGACGTTCCTCCTTAGATAGGGTTCATGCTCTTGAACAATTAGCAAATAAAGTTGAGGTCAATCGCGAAAGGGCATTAGAATTGTGTGCCGACAGCCAACCGCGGGAAGCACAGCCACACAACACAGCAGCCCTTAACACGAAGCGGATAACGGTTCGTGCAGTGAACTACCCTTTGATCGCGCCCATCATGATCCCACGGACAAAGTACTTTTGCACAAAGGGATAGATCATCAGGACAGGCACGGAAGCGACCACAATCAGCGCGTACTTCATCAGTTCGCGCATGGCTTGTTTCGCCGCCATGGTTTGGATATCATCCATCATATTCATGTCTACCTGACTCTGAATCAAAATATCCCGCAGGATGATCTGGAGCGGATATAGATTTTCTTTGGTCAGGTAGATCAAGGCGGCAAAGAATTGATTCCAATGGCTGATGGCGTAGAAAAGGCCAAGGACCGCAATCAAGGGAGCCGAGAGGGGTAACAAAATCCGCGCAAAATATTGAAAGTCGTTACAACCGTCTAGCTGCGCAGCCTCTAGCAATTCCGGCGGAATGGACGCGCGGAAATAGGTCATGGCAATGATCAGATTCCACACCGAGAGTGCTTGGGGAATGATCAAGGCCGCGCGGGTGTTCAACATACCCAGATCTTTGACCAGCAGATAGGAGGGAATCAGCCCACCATTAAAAAACATGGTAAAGAGAAAGAGCCCCACGATCACGCCCCGGCCATAGAGATCGCGACGAGCAAGGGGATAGGCCGCGAGCAAGGTCATACCAACATTGACCACCGTGCCAACCACCGCATAGAAGAGCGAGTTGGCATAGCCGGTCCAAATGCGTTCATAGGCAAAGATCTTCTGGTAGGCCGCGACCGAAAAGTCAACCGGGAACAAAATAACCTTGCCCGCAATAACGGCGGCACCATCGCTAAACGAAGCACTGACCACATAGATCAGCGGATAGAGGACAATGACCAGAAAGAAGGCCAAAACCGTATAGTTGACGAGGTTGAAAAGCCGATCAACCGGGCTTTCTTGAATATGGTGCGAGACTTTACGGAGACGGGCAGCCGTTACTGCTTTGGTCGCCGCTGGGGTGGTTGCTTGGGTAGTCATGAATGATTTACACTCCTGCGCTAGAACAGTGTTGAGCGGGTAGCTGGCCTAGAACAAACTGGTTTGCGAAAGCCGTTTGGAGAGTTGATTGGCCGCCAACAACAAAACCAACCCAATAATCGAGTTAAAGAGGCCAATGGCAGCGGCATAGGAAAAATTTGCCACGCCACCCGCCAAGCCAACTTTGTAGACATAGGTGCTGATCACCTCAGAGGCCGCTAAGTTCAGGGGATTTTGGAGAAGAAAAGCTTTTTCAAAACCAATATTAGTCAATTGCCCCATGTTCAAGATCAACAGCGTCATGACCACTGGCATAATGCCTGGCACGTCGATATGCCAAATGCGCTGCAGCCGGTTAGCCCCATCCACCACCGCAGCCTCATGCAAAGCTGGATCAATCGTCGTCAAGGCGGCTAAATAGATAATGGTGCCAAAGCCTGTATTCTGCCAAACCCCAGACCACACATAGATGGAAGGGAAGTAATCAGCCACCCCCATAAAATGGATCGGCGCTAAGCCAATGGTTTGCAGCAGCAGATTCAGCGGGCCGCGCCGCAGATCCAGGAATTGCAAAATCAACCCAGCCATCACCACCGTCGAGATAAAGTAGGGGGCATAGCTGATCATCTGGACACTACGCTTAAAGAGCCCTGTGCGTAATTGGTTGAGGCTTAACGCCAGAATAATGGGAATCGGGAAGCCAACCACCAAAGAATAGAGCGAAAGCACCATGGTATTCTTGATCAGCCGGACAAAGAGCGGCGAATCAAAGAAACGATTAAAGTTAGTCATACCCACCCATTCGCTCTCGAGAATGGAGCGTCCCGGCAAGAAATCGCGAAAGGCAATCTGTGCGCCATACATGGGATAGTACATAAAGACTACGAGCCAAGCAACAGGCAGCAACAGAAATAGATACAATTGCCAACTGCGCTTTATCTGTTTCCAGACACGACCACCTGTCCCCCTTTGTGGCCGAGCCGGAACCTTTACACCGGCGCTAGACTCTGCTGTCGTCATGGGAATTTCTCTTTCTACTCTTCTTCGGCCTACTCTTCTTCGGCCTACTCTTCTTCGGCCTACTCTTCTTCGGCAACCAGCTGGCGTAGATACGTTTCTGCACCCTGCAAATGGGCCAACATGGCTTGTTGGGCGCGACCTTCATCCCGCGCGCGCAGTGCTTCCACAATGCCCCAATGCTCTTGTCGTGTCTTGTCGATGGCATTGGGCAGCCCATAGGAACGGCAGCGGCTCACTTTGCCCAATTGGGTCACAATGCTCACAAAGCGATAGAGAATGGGATTTTGCGCCGCCGCGGCAATCTGTTTGTGAAATTCGCGGTCAGCTTCCTCACGTAGATCATCATTGCTCGCGACATCCCACGCCGTCAAGGAGCCTTCTAGCGCGGCAAGCTCAGCGGCTGTGATACATTGGGCAGCAAGCGCCACCGTGCGCAATTCCAATGTACGGCGAGCATCAAATAACTGAAAGATGGAAGCATCATCGAGGGCAAAGATAAAGTCGAGATGCTGCACCAGCCGATCGGGCTCTAAGCGGCTCACATAAGCGCCCGAGCCCGGATGAATCTCAAGCACATTCATCGTCGCCAATACCTGAAGCGCCGCACGCAACGAAGGTCGGCTCACATTCATCATCTGCGCCAACTCACGTTCCGGTGGCAAGCGCTCACCTGGCAACAGTTGCTTCTTTTGGATGAGCGCGAGCAAACTGTTGACGATCTTATGTGGTAATAGATCCTTCTCAACAGCTTCAAACATAACTTTCACGATAGCTATACAGTTGAGCTATTCACTACGTGATTAGTCAAAATATATAAGTAGCATTTTTTGTAAGATTGGGAATTGGGAAATTGGTCTGACCAAATAACCAAGTGAGGATAGTCTATCATTGCCCTCGGCCTCTGTCAAATTAACATCAATCCTGTAACCAGGCCACCGCAGTTGCCACATAGTGTTGGCCCGCGGCCGGTGCCAGCGCAGCCGGGTAGCCATAATATTTATAGGCTTCATCAACTTCATAGCCACCATGGGGATAGGCATGGGGTGTGGGAATATAGCCAATGTTGTCATTGCCAAAACCGCAAATGAAGAGGTGGGCGCGGCCACTCCCTTGCTTGACGGCTAGCCCTAACTCGACAAATAATTCTCCTGGCGCGCTCACCAAAGCCAATTCACCAATTTGCAAGATCTGCAGCTCGGTCGTCACCGCCATCTGCACGCGCTGCTCGGTGACCGCGGCGAGGGTCTTCGTAGCCCAAGCCAACATCGCGCCGACAATCTGCGGTTGATAGGGCTGTTGCATATAGTCCGAATCGGCGGCCTGTTCTTGCAACGCGGCCATTAGCGCGGCCAATTCACCGGTGGTCGGCGGCGGAAGCAGGGGAAGAAGCAGATCACCGGCGGTCACGGCCAGATGGTGCCACTCAGCCACGGCGATCGTCGGCAGAACGCGCAAGGCTTCTGCGGCCACCGCGCTGCCGATCTGCTCCCACACAGCCCATCCCCGCGTCACCGGCCCCACATCGCCAATGGCACCAGTGATGAAAAGGGTCACGGCCCCCGTGGCACGTTGGATTTGCGCCGCAGCATAGCCACAATATTCTGCCGAAAGTAATTGATTGACCCCCGTCACGCAAGTTGGATGGCAGGTATAGTTCAGCACCACAGCAAGGAGTGCGCCTGACATGCTCTCCACACGTAGAATGCCGAGATCCGGATCAATGATAGCCCCTGGCGTGCGCCGATTATGCACACTCGTTGTCACCTGCCCATGACCAACCCCAAAGCGTGCTGGCACCCGCGTTTGCCAAGCGGCATGGGTAACGTCAACCAGTTTTTGGTGTAAGACGGCCAAATACGCTTCGTCCATCTCACCACACCCCTCTAGAAAGAAGGTGGCTGGACCCGCATGGGTGTGTGAACAGGCCAGCAAGATGTTGCCCGCCGGAATCCCTGTTGCAGCAGCAATCGCGGTACGGACTTGGGCCACGTAGGCGCGGTGTACCCCTAACACATCGAGCGTTAGGAGCGCGACTTGAGTGGTGCCATTATCCACGACCAACGCCTTGGCATAGAGCGGATCATGGACACCCGTTGCCGGGCCACTACGCGCAATAAAACCGGTCAAGGCCGTTCCAATCGGGGGAGTGATCTCAATCTGGGCAACGCCCGCTTGCATAGCGCTATCCTTTCCAGGAATACTTGAGCGCGAGTTGACCAGTTTTGAAAGCCGGTCAACTCGCGCTCACAGACCACCTTTGATAGGTAAGTCCTAGGTTAATAGAAGGGTAACATGCTGGACAGTGGAAGCACTCCCACGCAACCGACATGCTACCCCATTAGTGTACCACGCTAGCCAGGGTCAAGGAAAGGCGATTCGGAGCGTTGGCTTTCCAGTTAATACTCAATTCCCGCCTGGGCCCGAATGCCTTGTTCGGCAAATGGATGTTTGATAGCGCGCATCTCGGTGACCAAATCGGCAAAGTCGATCAAATTTTGGGGTGCGTAACGACCGGTAATAATTAGATGCAGCATGGGCGGCTTGTTTGCCTCCAACCAAGCCAAGACCGCGTTGCTGTCTAGCCAGCCATAGTGGAGTGGATAGGTGAACTCGTCGAGGATCAGCAGATCGTAGCCACCGTGAAGAATCCGCGCTTGGGCAATCGACCAAGCATGCTGGGCCTTGGCGACTGTTTCATCCACATTGTCGCTGGTCCACGTCCAGCCGTCGCCCGTCGCGATCCAATCAATCTCCCCCATGCGGGCCGCGGCCTTGATCTCTCCATAGCGGGCGTTTTCATTTTTGAGGAATTGAATCACGCCGATTTTCAGTTTGCGCCCCCATGCCCGGGTCATCACACCCAGGGCTGCCGTGGTTTTGCCTTTGCCCTCGCCCGTGTTGACAATGACCAAGCCTTTTTTACGCTTGGCCTGTCGCACCGCGGCGCGGATGGCATTGCCATCGGGCAGGCTAGGCATATCGCTGGACAGATCACTAGAGCCATCATTGGGTAGCTCTGCTTCGTTGCGGGGTGTCACCACTGGCACAAGCGCCAAAGGTGCGTCTCCCCGTACTTGGGGCGGATAGGCAGGCTCTGTGCCAACGGGATAAAGCCGATGGAAGATCAGCTCGGCCACGGGCACGCCATCGATGAGATGCTCCTGAAAGATCCGCTCTAGCGCCGCCTCATCGACATGGTGATACCAAATTCCCTCGGGATAGACGACCAGGATCGGTCCCTGTTGACAGACGCCGAGACAGTCGGCCAAGGTACACTTTATCCGGTGTGGCTCGCGCAGTTTGGTTAAGCCGCTCTCCCGACAGAGAGCCAAAAGGCGTTGATAGAGCCGCTCCGCCACCGCGCTCTCGGCACAGTCGCCGTGATTACAGATGAAGAGTTGACGACCATAAGGCCGCATCGTGGGTTGGGTTGGTAGGTGGGTCATTGGGTACTTGTCATTGGTCATTGGTCATTGGTCATTGGTCATTGGTTGTTGGTCGTTGGTCATTGGTTGTTGGTCGTTGATTATTGATGCATTCTTGATAGGCGATAGGTGATGAGCAGGCGCACGAGTAGGAGCAGGGGGGTGGCGAGGAGGACGGCCACTTGCATGAGCCAGATGCTGTGGAGAATGTCAGCGGCACCCGGCAGGCGTTGCCCGGCACCGAGGTTATACTGACCAACCTTCTCTAGCGATACGCCCAATGCACCGGCCATAGCGCTCATGGGATGACCAGCATTGGGGCTGGCTGTCTGGTGCGCATCGCGGCGCCAGATGGCCCAAGCCGGTTTGGTGGCTTGTCCCTGCACCCACGTCGCCAGAAGGATCAGCAGCGCGGTGAGCCGTGCTGGCAGCAGATTCAACCCGTCATCCAGCCGCGCCGAGGCTTTACCCAGCCACTCACGGGCTGGATCGCGATAGCCCAGCATGGCATCCGCCGTATTGACAAAGCGATAGGCTAGGGCCGCAGGCAGGCCCCCCACCGCGTAAAAAAACAGGGGAGCGATCACCCCGTCCGACGCATTTTCAGCGACCGATTCGATGGTGGCCGCGGCCACTTGAGCCGTCGTCAAGCGACTGGTGTCGCGGCTGACCAGATGCCAGCTCAACTGATGACGCGCGGCGGACAGATCGTCGCGCTGGAGCGGCTGGTAGACGGCCATGGCCGCGCGGCTGAGGCCATGCAAAGCTAGCGTGCTCTTCAACAGAAGCGCCTCCGCCAATAGGCGACCCCACCAGGGCAGCCGCGCCAGCAGTGCTTGCAACACCCAACCAACCGCGGCCAACAACAGCGCACCCCCACCGGCCAGCCCCACCCCATAGACAAACTGTGCGCGGTGGCCGGTTTGGGGGGCCTGACGGCGCGCCCAGGCAATCCCATTCCCCATCCACGCCACTGGGTGGAAGCGGTTGGGCGGATCGCCCCAGGTGAAGTCGATCAACAAAGCCAAGAGAATGACTATGGCCTGGTGCAGGAGATTATAGGTCGCTTTCCAAGGATACATTTATTGACACTCTCTTCTCGACCAAGGTTGCGCCTGGCGCGCCGCCGCGACAAAACGCACGGCCAGTTGGGGCTGGGCTAGAAAATGAAGATGGGTATAACTCGCAATGACATTGCCACGGTGGGTCCCTTCTTCGGGCAGGGGCGGCGACGTTGTCCCGGCTGTTTCCTTCCAGGGCAGTTGCTGATAGAGCGGCGCACAGCTTGTCGGTGGCGCGGTCCACACCGAGTAATGAAATTCATGCCCGCGCCCCTCTTCCCCCTTGCGCCAAAGCCAACTATCCCCACAGGCCCGCAACTGGCGGTAGCCCATGGTCAGCTTCTGAGTCATCTGTGTTATGCCCGGTAGCAGACCAACCATGGGATGGCGACGACCGCTTTGGTCGATGATCGCTTCGGTCAGATACATCAGCCCGCCACATTCGGCATAGATCGGCATTCCCTGTGCCGCGGCCAGCCGCAAGTCTGCGTGTAATCGGACATTGTGAGCCAGTTCCGCGGCATAGAGTTCGGGAAAGCCGCCACAGAGATAGAGGGCTTGCGCACCTACTGGCAAGCCCGCATCGCGCAGGGGGCTAAAGGGCACGATCGTCGCCCCTGCTTCTTGAAGTAACTCCAAATTTTCGGGATAACGAAAGGAAAACGCGGCATCGTCGGCGACAGCAAGGAGCGGTCGAGGCCCGGTCGCATGGTCAACAGGCGGCAAAAGAGAGGCGGGCATCGCGGCAGCAGTGAGCACCTCCGCCACGGCCTGCCAAAGTGCGGCCAGATCAAGTTGGCGGGTAACCACCGTGGCCGCGTGCTCGATAAAAGCTTGCCACCCGCCTGCCTCTGCCGTTGGCGTTAGGCCCAAATGACGTTCGGGCAAGGCTAACTGCTCATCACGCGCCACCCAGCCAAAGCAGGGTTTTCCGGTGGCCTGTTCAATCGCCAAGCGCACCCCTTCCCCATGGCTAGCACCGGCCACGCGGTTGGCAATGTACCCGACGATGTTAAGGGTCGGATCAAAGTTTTGCATCCCCAGAGCCGTTGCGCCAATCGTCCGCGCCACCTTACTCGCATCCAGTACCACGACGACCGCGGCGTTGAAACGCTTGGCAATGTCGGCGCTGCTGCCCGCGTCGCTATCATAGTGTGCGCCGTCATAGAGCCCCATCACCCCTTCAATCACCGCGCAATCGACATCACGGGTGGCACGGGCAAAGAGCGCGTGATAGGCCGCGCCCGGTAATAGCCACGAATCCAGGTTGCGACAGGTGCGCCCTGCCGCCAGGGTATGATAGCCCGGATCAATATAATCCGGGCCGACTTTGAAGGGCTGGACGCGCTGCCCCTGCGCCCGCAACGCACCGATCAGCCCTGCGGTTAGGGTAGTTTTGCCGCTGCCACTATGGGGTGCGGCGATGACGATAGTTTTCATGGGTTGATGCCTCTGTATGGAAGCGACCGAATTGGGGCGACGGTCTGTCAACGGATTGGGGGAACGGATTGAACGGAAGCGTATGCAACGCTTGTTGTTGGAAAACCAGGAACGGATTCATACAAGCCATCCGTTCCCGACTTGCGATTGCTCGCCAGAGCACGTTCCCTCCGTTCAATCCACTCCTAAAAATCCGTTGACAGCGCGCACCAGGATCATTTCACCGGTTCAAGCTACTCGCTGCTCGGCGCGAGATGGCGATAGTAGACCAATTCGTGGTCGGGCAGCAGTTCGGGATGGAGGATCTTGATCAGATCGGCCAAGATCACGTCGGGGTTAGCCAGGCCGCTCTCCCAATAGTCATTGCCACCGTTCTCGCTAAGACGTGCATTGTTGTTATAGACTTGGCCCTTTTGGAAGGCCGCCAGATCGGCCAGCCGCGCATCCGCGGCCAAGGCATCGTCCAAGGTGGTCCAGGTGCTGGTGTTAAACCAAAAGTCACCTGCATACACCTTGTCAAAGACCGCCTCGACCGCCACCGGCGACGTGCCAGTCGATTCATTATCGGCCCAAAGATATTGCGCCCCGGCATCGGCCAGAAATTGGGCGACATAGCTCCGGCCACCAGCCACATACCAACTATCGCCGCGTGGGATGCCCGTAAAGACGGTCGGTTTTTCAGTTACCGCCCGCGCCAACTGCGCCATAGCTTGGTAGCGTGTCACCGTGCCCGCAAAGCTACGATTGGCTTGGGCTTCTTCATTGAAGAAGAGCGCCATAAATTTTACCCATTCCACCCGTCCCAATGGCGATGTTTCCATATACTCGGCGGTGAGCACAACGGGTAGCCCCGCTTCGATCAGCTTGGGGTGGGCATCTTGTTCGGGGTTGCCCAAGCTGTAGGGCAAGATCAGATCAGGGTCGGCATCAATCGCCACTTCGACATTCACCGCCGCGCCACTGCCTACTTCCACCAATTTACCGGCATCAATCAACGCCCGTACCGCTGGCGTGTTGACATATTGGAAACTCTCATGGCCGACCAAATTCCCCAATCGGTTGAGCTTCGCCAGGTGGGGCAACTGGGTGCTCGACATGGTGATCACCCGCTGGACGGGCACTTGGATCATCGGGAGATCGGCATAGCCGTCTGGCATAGGAGTGCCACATTGGAGCAACAGATATTGAAAGGTTTCGGTAGCATCGTTCCACGGCGTCGGCAGCGACACAATTTTATAGTGGTTGTAATACTCGACCGTCCAACCAATGGCATAGGCGGGCGTCACTTTATCGGGGAAGTAATCGACCGTGGGATCGAAATTTTCTACACAGCCGGTGGTGAGATTGGCGGGCAGGGTCGTCGTCACCGCGGTGGCGGCTGCCCCATTGGGTTCGACCATTGCAACCGGTTGGATGGGTAAACACCCCCCCAAGAGAAGAAGCGTTAGTGCGAATAAGACCGAGATGTTCTTCATGCGTGATATTCCATTTTTTTGATTCATAATTTATGTTACGCCGCTGACCGCGTGTTTCATTCCTTGCTGCGTAATATGACTTAATAACGCCTGATTCTCCAGTGGTTTGTGGGTGGCAATCCGTACATAGGCTGGCAGGCCAAAAGACGCGCAATCCCGCACCAGGAGGCCGTAGGGTAATAAGTGCTGGCGAAAGGCCGCCCCGTCACCCACATTGAGCAGAAAATAGTGGGTTTGTGAGGGTAGGGGAGAGAGCCCCAGCCTTTGCAAGTTGCTCACAAACTCCGCTTTGGCGCATTGCAGCGCGGCGAGGGTCTCTTGTAAGTGTTGCTGATCCGCCAAGGCCGCCAGCCCTGCCGCTTGCGCTGCCGCGTTGACACTCCACGGCACGCGGGCTTGGGCCAACGCCGCCACCAGTGCTGTCGGCCCCACCGCATACCCCAGCCGTAGCCCAGCCAAGGCATATTCCTTGGTCAACGAGCGCACGACCAACACATTGGGCAACTGCCATGCAGCCATGGAACGCAGCCCTGGGACAAAGGCCAAATACGCCTCATCAACGACAAAGAGCGTCTGCGGGGCAGGGTTGGCCCACGCCGCGATGATGGCGGGATCGATCACCGTGCCGGTTGGGTTGTTGGGATTGCAGAGGAAGAGAACTTTAGGCTGTACGGTCTCGATCTGCTGCGCCACCGCGGTGGGATCGACGGCAAAATCCGTTGCCATAGCCCGCCACTGAACTACCTCGGCCCCCATTAATTGAGCCATGCGCGCGTATTCACCAAAGGTCGGCCCTAGGATCAAGACGCGGTCACCTTGCGCCAGGAAAGCAAAAGCCACCAACCAGAGCAACTCCGCCGCGCCATTGCCAACGATGATCTCGGCCAAATCGGCCCCGGTTTGGGCTGCGAGCAGGTGCCGTAGCGCCAGAGATTCCCGGTCGGGATAGCGGGCGGGATCAAGCGCCGCCAGCGCAGCCCGGACCCCTGGGGCAGGGCCAAAGGGATTACTGTTTTCGCTAAAGTCGATCACGGCATCGGGCGCAAGTTGGTGACGCTGTAGCTCGGCATAATCGAGCGCGCCATGAACCGCCGCGGGAATTGGGGCCAAGGACAGGCGAGGCAGTGGCCCACGCGGACTATTCATCGGCAGCCTCCTGCTTTTGCCAAATTAGCAACCCAACGGGCACCGGCTGTTCATAAAGCCAACCCGTGGCCTGCTGCTGTAGCTGTGGCCATAAGGTTTCACAGAACGCGTCTACTTCGGCAGCAGTCGCAACCGCCGGGGCCAAGCGGCGGGCGATGGCGTGGGGCGTCTCCCCGCGGATCTGGTGGCGGTCATAGACAATCTGGAGTTCGGGATGAACGCCCGCCTGCCAGAGCACGCCATAGTAGTAGATATGCATGGGGGTGTCATCACGGTCCGCTTGAGGCCAGAAACGCCGGAGATGTGGGTCATGGCGGATCGAGTGGCCCGCGCCCGCGACAATGATCAGCGTGCGGCGGGTGACAGCGATCAACTTTTGCATCCCGGCTAGCAGATCAGGCAGCCGGTAGAGCGACCAAGCCGCCAAGACGACATCATGGGGCGCGACGGTGGCCGTTTCCCAGGCGGCTTCCACCGTTGTGACATTGGCTAACCGCTGCTGGAGAACCTTCTGTTGCAACAGCGCCAACATGGGACGGGCATGATCCAGCGCGGTCACGTGGCGGGCCGCATGTGCCAGCGGGAGCGCAAAGCGCCCAGCCCCCGCGCCGACATCGAGCAACGTATCGGTGGGCCGGACCAGCGCCTGGATCGCGGCGAGGGTGCCTTCATAGTTTCCAGGGGTGCGGGAATCTTCATCATAGCCGGTAGCGTGATCCGCCCAATAGGCCAGATCGACCGCGGCGTCACCCCGATGGCAGGGATCTTGCACCGTACAACTGTGCCAGGCCGCGGCAAAGTCGATAGGGACGGGGTCGGTGATGGGGTGATTAGTCATTGGTCATTGGTCCTTTGTCCTTTGCTCGTTCCACGCTCGGCGTGGAACCAGATTCCTTTACTGGCGCCGTTGCAGATCGGCTAGCCCGATTTCCTGGGCAGCCTGCAACAGCTCCATGTCGAGCGGGTCGGGGTCTTGCCAGAGGCCGCGCTCGACCGCTTCCAGCAGCCGTTCGGCGATGGCTTGCCAAGCCCACGGGTTGCTTTCCGCAAAGAATTGTTGCATCTCTTCGTTGCGCAGAAATTCCTCGGCCACCTTGGCGTACATCCAATCGTCCAGAATGTCGGCAGTGGCGTCATAGCCAAAGAGATAATCGACCGTGGCGGCAACCTCGAGGGCGCCTTTGTAGCCATGTCGCCGCATACTAGCCAGCCACTTGGGGTTGACAACACGGCTGCGAAAGACCCGCCGCGCTTCCTCGCGCAGATCACGCGTTTGGACCCGCCCCGGATCGCTGCTATCGCCAAAGTAGCGCCGCGGGTTCTTGCCGGTGAGGGCGCGCACGGTGGCAATCATGCCGCCGTGATATTGGAGGTAGTCATCACTGTCGAAAATATCATGTTCGCGGTTATCCTGGTTTTTGGTGGCAACCTGCACCGTCTTCAGCGCTGTGGCAAATTCATCCTGGGCAGGGATCCCTTGCTCACTTTGGCTGTAGGCATAGCCACCCCAAGTGAGATAGGCACGAGCAAAGTCGGCGTCACTCTGCCAGTTTTTGGCATCAATCAGCGGCAAGATGCCCGCGCCGTAGCTGCCGGGCTTGCAGCCAAAGATGCGATAGCGCGCCCGCGCCTTGATCATTTGCTCATCTAGCACAAGCGAACGCGCTGGGAATGTCGCTTGCTCCGCTTGCCCACAGCTACGCCCGCTTGGCAGATGAGCGTTGGTGTCGCTGTGATGACCAGCCAGGCGTAGCGCGGTTTCGTTAATCAGGGCATGTTTGCGGGGAAAGTTCTGCTCCATTGGCTCATCGGCATCCATAACCGCCTGAACGGCACTGTCGATCAGGGTGATCAGGTGAGGGAAGGCGTCGCGGAAGAAGCCACTGATGCGGCAGACCACATCGATGCGTGGCCGTCCCAACTCGGCCAGCGGGATCAACTCGATGCCGGTGACACGGCGATTTTCCGGTTGCCACACCGGACGCACGCCAAGCAGTGCCAGGACTTGGGCAATGTCATCGCCCGCGGTGCGCATGGCGCTGGTCCCCCAGATGCTAATCCCAACACTCTCGGGGTAGCCCCCTTCTTCGCGGCCATAGCGTTTGAGCAGATCATTCGCCAACCCCTGTCCCACCTGCCACGAGGCAACCGTGGGCAAGGCACGCGGGTCAACGCTGTAGAAATTGCGCCCCGTTGGCAGCACATGGGCCATGCCGCGCGTGGGCGCGCCGCTGGGGCCGGGCGGGATATAGCCGCCGTTGAGGGCATGGAGCAGGTTGTCGATCTCGGCCTGCGCGCCTTCGCCCAGCTTGGGCACCAGAAAGGTACAGGCGTAGCGGAGGGTGGTGGCGAGATTGGCACGGGCTTCATCCTCGGGTGAACGCCCACCGGTTGAAATCGGTGGCTGAGAGAGGGAAGCCTGCTGAAACAGGCTAGGTGGACCCAATACCAAGTTGGCGACCACTTGCCCCACTGCGTCCGCATTCCAGTTGGTCGCGGCGAGTTGGGTCAATAGCGCTTTACAGCGCTGTTCGATAGCACTGAGCAGGTCGGCGTTGGTCTTGAAGTCAGCGTGACGCGCCGTCCAATCGGTGCGCCGTGTGCCGGGGGCTTCCTGTAACGCGGCCCAATCCTCGCCCCATAAATGGGACACGGTAGCGGGTAGGCTTGGCGCTTGGAGATTGGGCAACTTCAACAGGTGATAGAGCAGCTCTACCAGTTGCTCGTTTTCCGGCACGTAGCCAAGGATATGGAGCCCGTCCCGGATCTGCGCGCCGGTCAGCTCACAGAGGTAGCCTTCAATATCTTCCAACAGATGGGCGACTTGTGCGCCCTGTAATTCGGCAAACGCGGTCGGCGTGCCATCCTCCAAAAACGCGCCATCCCAGTCGTGGCTGTGGTCACCGTGGTCGGCGGAGAGCAGGTAGCGCAGGTCGTCGTCGAGGCGATGGCGCTGGATCACCTCCCAGATCTGGCGTTGGAGCAGGGGCAGTTTGGCCGGGTCGAGCTGTTCGGCGGTGTAATATTCATCGACCAGCTGGGCCAGCTCTACCAGCGCGCCATAAGCCCCGGCGCTGGTCATGGGTGGCGTCATGTGGTCGATGATGGTGGCGTGGGTACGCCGCTTGGCCTGGCTGCCTTCACCAGGGTCATTGATAATAAAGGGGTAGATGAGTGGCAAATCGTCCAAAAAGAGATCGGGGAAACATTCGTTGCTGAGCCCGACACTCTTGCCCGGCAGCCATTCAAGCGTACCATGTTTGCCCATGTGGATAATGGCATCCGCCCGCCACTCATCACGCAGCCAGCGGTAGAGGGCATAATAATTGTGGGGTGGCGGCAAGTCGGGCCGGTGATAGACTTCGTCGGGATTCATGTCGTAGCCGCGCGGGGGTTGCAACGCGACAAAGGCATTGCCAAATTCCAGCCCGGCCAAGGCAAAGTTGCCCTCATGGGTATAAGCCTTCCCTGGCGGCTCCCCCCATTGACGCACCATGGCGTGTTGATTCGTAACCGGTGCTCGGTCAAACCATTGCTGGTATTGCGTCACCGGCAGTTTGTGGGCGCGCGCCAGTTGCGCATCGGTCAACCAAGTGGTGTCATAGGAACAACGGTCGATCAGGTTATGCAGCAAAGTGTCGCTGTCGGCGGGGAAACCAGCAAAGGCATAGCCTGCCGCCTGCATTCGCTGCAGCAAGTTCAGCAGCGAGGCCGGGGCATCGAGCCCCACGGCGTTGCCCACGCGGGCGGCTTTGGCGGCGCTGTTGGTAAAGACAAAGGCAATGCGCTTTGCGGCGTTCGGTTTGCGGCGGAGCGCGACCATACGTTCCACCATGCCACCCAAGCGCGCAATGCGTTCAGCAGCTGGCGCGTAGCGCGCCCCGCCATCGGGCAGCGTCTCCTTAAAGGTAATGGGGATGCTGATGATCCGGCCATCAAACTCGGGGATCGCCACATTCATCGCGGTGTCGAGGGGCGCGAGGCCACGGCCATTGCGCTGCCACGCGGCGTGATCACTGCTGCTGGTGATCGCCTGGATGATGGGCGCGTCTACCTTGGCAAAAGCCTGTCCGCCATCCCCCAAGGCAAAGCTGAGCGTGTTGACAATCAGATGAATCGGGCCAGCGTCTTCCAGCAACTTGAGCGCCAACGGCACGCCTGTCGCGTCACTCTCTTTCAACGACTGGGTATAGACAGCCCGCACGGCAAAGCCCCGCCGTTGTAGTTCGGTGCCAATTGCATCGACAAATTCCGTATTGCCACTGAGCAGGTGAGCGCGGTAGAAGAGGATGCCAACAGTGGGAGCCGAAGTCAGAGGACAGCGGACAGGGGAGAGTTGCCCAGTCGCCGCCCGCCACTCGCTAGTCTCATATACCCCATGCAACGGCAGTTCTTCTGGCGGCTCGAAGCCCCAACCGCTGACCAGGAGATGATCGCTCAGGCAGAGCAGGCCATTGGCAATGTTTTGTGCACCGCCACATTGGAAGTAGACGCTGATCGCCTGCGCCAGAGGAATACCCACATTGGAAAGAGCCATCAACGCCGGATCAAAGGCTTCCACCGCGGGTAGGCAGAGTAAAAAGCCGTTGGTCTCTGCGGCCCAGCGTTCGAGGCGCGCCAGACCGTGATCAAAGGAACGGGTCGAGTGGAGGCGCGCGACGACAATTTGGGCATGGGGCAGCAATTGGTCGAGCAGGGCATCAACCGCCTCGTCATCGGCCAGACGCCCCACCTGAGCGCTCTGCACCGAAGCAAAGTCGCCGGGGAGCAAGGCGCGTGCTTGGGTCAGCGTGAGCAGATCCGTGTCTGCCTGGCTGAGCACCAGAATGCCCGCGCCCAGGGTGATGGTCGTTGGTTTGGCCGGTGCGGCTACGCCTTGTCCGCCATCCCAGGCAAAGCCATTAAAGAGATGGGGTGCTAAGATGGCGGGTAGCTGTGCATCGGCATCATCCAGCAGCAGTTCAATATAATCATAGATAGCACGGATAATCGCATCATCATTAATGGAATGAAACCAATAGGGTCGGCCATCCAGGAGCAACGTCGCCACATTGGCCAGGACACAAGGCCCCAAGCAACCGCTCTGGTTAAGATGGATCTTATTACGCAGTTTGCGCCCTTCCCACTCAGCATGGTAGAGATCCCCGGGCACCGGCGCGTAGCCCCGGTGGGTATGGCCACAGCAGCAACCATTGACACAAACCATCAACATCCCGCGCAACCGCCCAGCGTTGACCATACGGCCATCTAGCCGTTCAACCATATTACGTTGGCGAATTTCAGTTGTCATTTCTCGATCCCTTGTCATTGGTCACTTGTCATTGGTCACTTGTCATTGGTCACTTGTCATTGGTCACTTGTCATTGGCCCTTGTTAGGGTAGGCGTCGTACAATCACCGTCAATCAGCAAGTACCAAACAAAAAGGCGGTACTCCATGAACCGGAGTGCAGCCAATGAAAAAACCCGCCGATGGGCGGGTTAGCAGCAAAGCAAATTTGTGATTGCTCCGCGCTCGGCCCCCTTGGTCCACGAAGGTGGTAGACGAACTCCAATGCTTGTTGGTCGAACAACCAAGCATTGATACAGGGCAGGCGGGTAATCGGACTTGCTAATAATTAATAGTCAATCATTAATTTCTAATGATCGGCAGTTCCAAGCCACTCATCAACAATTAGAAATTATTCGTTTTCCATTAATTATTACTTACCGTTGCGGGACAGTGCCGGACTGGTCTAAATCGACTTCACCGGCTTCCCCCATTATGCGCTTCGCATCCGGGCGAACTTCTACGCTTGTGACTATGGTCACAGAGCATAGAAACCTAGCGCACCTTGCCACTGGTTAGATTGTTGCGTTTACTATACTCCTCTTTGGCAAAATAACCAAATTTGGAATTTTTACAGATTCACTAGCACATCGGCCACCGTGCGCCAACCGGTGCCGGGAAAGAGGCGGGCAACCTGTGACGCGAAGAAAGGCGAGGTGGAGAGCACTTCATTCGGCGTGCCACTGGCAATGACTTCACCCTGGCTCAACAACACGACGCGGTCGGCCAAGTGTGCGGCGAGTTCCACATCGTGGGTGACAAGCACAAGCGCTTTACCGGCCTGGGCCAAACTTCTGAGTAGACGGCTTAGTTGCGCCTTGGCCCCATAATCCAACCCACGCGTCGGTTCGTCGAGCAGGAGAATAGACGGCTGGGTGATGAGGAGCGCGGCCAAGGCGACCCGCTGCCGTTCGCCCACACTGAGATCGCGGGGGTAGCGTTCGGCCAACGCGGCAATACCCAGAATCGCCAGGAGTTCATCGATCGGTTGGGCCGCGGTGGGGCTGCGATCCAGCCCATGATTATGCAGCGTGATCCAGAGTTCGTCGCGCACAGTTTCGGCAAAGAGTAGGCTGTTGGGATCTTGCGGAAGATAAGCCACCTGGCGACAGATATCGGCCACCGCTTGGCCGGCGATCGAGTCGCCGCGCAGCCGAACTTCCCCGCGTTGGGGGCGCACCAAACCAACCAGCGTACGCAGCAACGTGCTCTTCCCCGCGCCATTGCGCCCCATAAGCACCACAATCTCGCCGGGCCACACCTGGATATCGACCAACGACAGCACCGGTTGGCTGGCATAGGCAACCGTGAGTCCTTTGACTTGCAATACAGGGTTACCCGTGGGTGATGCGGGATGATCAACACGCTTCACCCACGGCTGAGTTGCTAGCAATTTTTGACTAAAGCGCAAACCGGCTTTGACCGTCAGCGGTAGCGGCTCCCAGCCGCATGCCTTGCCGATCTGGATCAAAGGGGGAGCAAGGTCGATCTGCCGAAGAACTTGACGCGTTTCCCCCTGCACCACAGTAGTGCCGTCGTCAGCCAAATAAATCATCTGTTCCACAAAGGGTAGAACCCGCTCCAGGCGATGCTCAGCCAATACAATCGTCAGCCCTAAATCACTGTTAAGGCGCACCAACGCGGTCAACACATCCTCGGCAGACTGGGGATCGAGCTGTGAGGTGGGTTCATCCAATACCAAGATCGCGGGGCGTAGCGCCAGGACCGCGCCAATCGCTACCCGCTGGCGCTCGCCCCCCGAGAGGGTGGTTAGGAGCCGGTCACGCAGATGGGCGAGATCGAGGAGATCCAAGGTTTCTTCAACGCGCAGGCGCATGAGGGCCGGGGGTAACGCAGCTTGCTCCAGGGCAAAGGCCAGTTCATCTTCAACCCGGTCGGTGACAAATTGTGCTTCGGGATCTTGAAAAACAAAGCCCACATAGCGGCTCATGGTTTGTGGCGTCACCTGCACTGGATCGAAGCCATGCACCGTGATACGCCCTTGCAAATGACCACCCGTAAAATGGGGCGCAAGACCATTGATCAGCCGCAGCAGGGTCGATTTGCCCGCGCCCGACGCGCCCACGAGTAGGACAAATTCGCCGCTAGCAATTTGCAGAGAGAGATCACAGAGGGCTGGTTGCGGTCGCTCTGGATAGATAAAGGTGACATGGTCAAAGGTAATCATATGGTTTGGTAGCGTAGTAAGTCAGTAGGTCAGTGAAACAGTAAGACAGTGCTACTGATTCACTGCCTTGCTGGCTTACTACCTCACCCTCTCTTTCAAAAGGACAAAAGCAGGGACAAGTAGCCCCCAAGTTGCGCTGCCATGCACGAGGCTAAAGCCGGGTAGCGACAGCAATGGATAGGGATAATAGAACAGGGTTGTGCGATCCAGCGTCGGCAACAGAAAGAGGCCGACCGCGCCAAACGCGGCACCAGCCACCAACCAATCTTGCCCGCGCCAGGGTGCCGGGCGGTAGACTGTATGGGGTTGACGGCGGCCAATCCACCAGAGGCCGCCGAGCACAAGGGTTGCGCCCAGCCCCGTTACTGGCGCGCCGAGAAATGAGCCAGGCCGGACGAGCTGTAGCCAAAGCCCACCCACCACCGCGGCCAGGCCCAAGATGAGCCCGGCCCGCAGCGGTAGATTGGTGGCTTGCGCTTGGGCGCTAGCAAAGCCGCGTGCCGTCAAGGCTTCGGCCAGTTGCAAAGCCCGTTCCAACCCACTCAGGAGCAGTGGCAAGAAGAGGGGTAACCAATCACGCAGGCCGCGCATCCGGTGTCCGCGGATGGCTTGTGCTTCGCGGATCGCTTGTAACTGGCGAACCGTGAGCGGGGCAAAAGTCAGCGCAATCGTCACGACAATCGCCAGCGGGTGATAGGCCCGCGGGATGAGGCCCACCACGGCGCGCACGGAAAGCACTTGATTGACCAAAGCAAAGAGCGCATAGATCCCCACCAGCACCACGCCATTCAAAGCGCCATAGACCACAGCTTCCAGGGTAATCGGGCCGCCAATCAGGGGCAGGCTTCGTGGGACCACCCAAAGCACAGTGCCACCGATATGGACATTGAGCGCATTGATGAGCGCGGCAAGGGGGATCACCACCAGCCCAAAGCGCAGAGGCGTGAACAGTTGCTGCGGTTGGGCAACCAAGCCAGACCAGCGCGCTGTACCGCTCACCACCGCAAGCCAGCTGAGGATTAACCCCAAATAGAGCGGGTTACGCGTGCTGCTTAGCAACACCAGCCCCGCCAAGAGCCAGAGGGCCCATGTAAGTGGATGGAGTGGTTGCTTCATAGGCGCGACAGCGGCTGTTCTGGGGTGAGGATAGGGCTGGGGGCCACAATCAGGGGCTGATAGACAAAGTCAAAACGGGCATGGAAACGGCGTAACCCACGCAAAATCGGCGCGCCCAAGGCAAGCAGCAGGAGCACATTGCCAGCCAAGCGCGCCGCGTCCCAGAAGAGCGAGGTCGTCACATAGAAGAGCGCATAGCGCTGTAAGGTATCGAGTGGGGTAATTCCAGGCTGCCAATACTGGGTTGGATCACCCGTGGCAAAGGGCCAGAACCAGAGATTCATGATCGCGCCATAGAGCAACCCCCAGCCCCCCGAAAAGATCGCCAGCACGATCAATTCCCACTGATTACGCCCGCGCCCAGCGTTGGGTATCAGCCACCGACAGAGTGGCGCGGTCATGCCCACCCAACCAGCAGTAAACATCTGGTAGGGCAGCCACGGCCCCACACCCCCCGTGATCAACGCTGAAACAAGCAAGGTCAACGCGCCGAGGAGAAAGCCCAAACGTCCGCCATAGACATAGCCAGTGAGGACGATCAACAGGAAAATCGGGCTAAAACCACCCGGGATCGGCAACAGATTATCCACATAGCGCAACGTGGCATTGATCGCCACCAAGATGCCCAATAACGCCACCGTCTTGGTATTGATCGCCTGACGCTGCACCTCGAGCAAAAGCACAGCAAAACAGAGGAAGACCAGGATGGTCAGGAGCAGCGTCGCGTCGCTAGCATGGGCTTGTCCCATCATTCCCAGCGATGGCAGGCTAGGACGATGGGACACGCTGGGCAGCCAGAAGGGATAGAGAAAGGCCACGATCCCAATGAGGCTGGTTAACGCATAGGTTAGCAGACTGAGAAGACGTTCGATCATGCGCGGTTCCGTACTGTCCAAAAGAGAACACCCAACGCCAGCACCACTAGCGGGAGCGCCAAGACGACCGCAACACGCCCCAAAATGGTCAACAGTTGACGCTGAACTTGCCCTGGTTCTGACGTGGCCGTGGCCCAAACGTGCGTTGATAGGACAATGGGGGCCAGGACCAACGGGGTAGCTGCGGCAGTTGGCACGACCGCGGCGGCCAGCGCCACCGAAAGCGGCATAGCGCCCGCGACGGTAACAGGCGACGTTACCATGAGCGTGGTGGGCGTGACGGGGATTGTGTCCGCCACTGTGGGTGCAGGCAACGGGATTGGTGGTAAAGCATCTACGGACGCCACGGCCAGCGGTGTGGTCATCACCAGCGTTGCCGTGGCAAGGTTAATTGGCGCGGGGTTGACCGTCACCACGACGGTAATACGGCTTTCCCCTGCGCCATTACGCGCGACCAACGTATAGGTCGTTGTTTGGAGCGGATTCACCACCAAGTTACCAACGCTCCCCACCGGTTGATCAGCGTCGTTGCCCTGTAAGACGATTTCTCTGGCATCCACCACCTGCCAGAGCAGTCGAGTAGTCTGCCCAGAAGTAAGGGTGCTCTGTTCGGCGGCAAAAAGCACAATCTGGGGCGGTGCAGGGGTGGCTGTCCCTGGCAAGCTAGCGGGCAGGAGCGGCGTCCAACTGGGGGTTGGGCTGGGGAGCCAAGTGGCGGTCGGCGGCACAACCAACGTCGCCGTGGCAGAGGGGAATGGCGTAGCGGTGGCCGAAGCAGTCACCACGGTCATAGTAGGCGTTGGCGCTGGGGTATCCGTTGTCGTGGGCAGCGCGGCGGGTGATGGCGTCGGTGACACGGTTGGGGTGGCGGGCGCGCAGATTTCAGCAAAAGTGAGGGGCGGCGGTTCTGGGGCAGAATCAACCGTGCCCGCGCCCCAAACCCAGCCTTCGACCGCGCCGGGGAGTACCGTCTGATTCGATGCCCCCAGTTGGGAATAGCGCCAGCCCGCGTCGGTCTGCCGCCAATAGGACCAATAGGTGTAGCTACTCCCCTCGGTCTGGCAGAAACAGGATTGTTGAGGATAGGTACAGCCCTCGTGATCGATCCGGCAAATGGCCGCGCCCATGCCCGCCACTTCGACATTCAGATCAAGCCCCGAACGTTGCAACAGATCATAGCCGCTGAGCTGCGGTTCGCTGAAGTCGATACACTGGGTAATCACACTACCATTCCCATGGACCACGACCAACGCCGCCTGATTGCCCGTTTGTGCCCAGATCGGCTCTGTGACAATGAGCAACCAACAACCAACCAGGAGACCGATTGGCAAACAAGTTCTATAATAGCTTTGATAACGATACCGCATCGTTCTTCTCATAAATTTCCGGCTCAGTATTCTGTCCTATCTAGGCGGCTTGCGGGCCGCCTAGATAGGACAGAATACCCCTTATTCGCTCACCACCAACGGTAAATAAAGGGCTGGGCAAGCATCCAGAGGTGTGCGGAGGGCGGGGTGAGCGCGGCCCAGTAGCGCAGGGATGACCTGTTGGGTCGCCAGTTGATTCGGCCCTAGACCGGCCTGCCATTCAAAGCTGCCATCGGCCAATTGTAAACTCAGCAAATAGCGAATCGGCGTCTGGTCATTGACAGTCCAGCGGGCGCTCAGTGGATCTTCGCCAGCCGCGATCAAGCCTTGCACTACATAGGCAGTCGAATTGGCATCACTAGGTGAAGCAGCGCCTGGTGCATAGGGGAAGCCGCCATCTTGGTTTTGGGCGCTATCGAGAAAGGCCAACCCACTAATAACGGTGGATGAGGAGATCGCTTCGCCGGTCGCAATCAACGCTTGCACCGCCAAGGACGTCGCATTGGTATCGGTGCCCCAGCCTGGCCCCCATTCCCAGCCACCATCCGCCTGTTGTTGGGCTTTGAGCGCGGCAGTCGCCGACATGGGCACAGTTTCACTCACGGCAACGGTGCCGAGAATCGCCCAGCTATTGGGACCACTTTGCGGGCTAAAGGTACCGATAGTTGGGCTGTAATGACTGAGCGGTGCAATCCCCACCGCGGGGAAGCATGCGGCGCTGGCAGTCGTAGCAACGGCTAATTTGCCGGCACCACCGCCCGTAGCGCGTGTATACGCGGCCCCATTGATTGCCACAAAGTCGGCCAGGGAAGGGCTCATCGGGCTCCGTCGCCAAGCCGTTGCGGCCAGTTGGTTAGCGCCAATCGCCAACATGGTTTCAAGAGAGGAGCCAATGCCGATGTAACCGCCGTTAGTAATGCTCTGACGGGCTTGCAGCCAAACGAGCGCTTCCGCGGCGGCCAACGTTTGGGTGGGGGCGATTTGGGGCGCGCCCCATTCTCCCCAACGCCAGCCTTCAATTGTGCCGGTTTGGGAGATCACCGACGAGCCCGCCCCGACCGGATAACTTTGCCAGGCGCTGCCGTCCCAATAGGTATAGGACCAGAAGTGACTGGCGTTACAAAAACAATCTTCAGCAGGGCAACCTACGCCTTGAATGCTACAAACCGCCGGACCAAAACTGGTGGATGTCGTCACTACCGCTAACCCACTCAGTTGGAGCGCGGCCAAGCCAGAGATGGGTTCGGTAAAGGTGATGGCGCGCACGGTACGGGCGCTGTTATCAAATTGGACAATGACATCGGCGTTGTTGATGCTTTGCGCCTGGACAGCCGGCACCGGCGTGACCAAGAAGACCAAGAGCAAGAACGCGGTCAACGCACCGCCCAAGGTAATAGCGCTCCACACCCAACAGCGCGGCAGGATCAACGTTGATCGATAAAACGGATACATGATGATTTCTTCCTTACATGAGTAATGGCACAAATGAGTATGGCACAGAATGCCAGATAAAATTAGTCACATACCCCAACTGCTGCCATTGGGGCCGAGAACGTGCTGAGCCGCGGCGGGGTGAGTTATTGGAAAAAAGGTTACTTGTAACTGTTGCGTGATAGGATGATGCTCCACATGGGCCTCTACCCCATAGACCTGTCGGATCAGTTCCGGTTGCAAGACTTGGGCTGGCGTACCAGCGGCACAAATTTTGCCTTGGTGCAAGAGATAGAGACGATCACAATAACAGGCGGCTAGATTGAGATCATGAAGGGCAGCCAAGCTGGTGACGCCTAAGCTTTTGACCAAAGCGAGAATCTCCAGTTGATAGCGAATATCCAGGTGATTGGTCGGTTCGTCGAGGACAAGAAATTTGGCCTGTTGGGCCAGCGCGCGCGCCACCAATACCCGTTGTTTTTCCCCACCCGAGAGCGTGCGAAAGCTGCGCTCGGCAAAGGCCAACATATTTACTTGCTGTAAGGCCGCCTCGACAATCACAAAGTCAGCTTTGCTATCGCGATCAAACAGCCCTTTGTGAGGGCTACGCCCCATCATCACGATCTCATGGACGGTGAAGTCAAAATCGCTGGCGCGCTCTTGAGCCACAACGGCCGTACGGCGGGCCGCTTCCCGCGCATCCATCCGCCAGAGATCCTCGTCACCGAGGCTGATCAACCCAGCATCGGGTTTGAGCACGCGATAGATCGTGCGCAACAAGCTAGATTTGCCGCTGCCATTCGGGCCAAGCAAGCCAACAAACTCGCCCGGCTGCACATCCATCATCACCCCATCGACAATTTTGCGTTCCTCCACCGACCAACAGACATCCTGCACCGTGAGTTTCATAACGCCTCCCGCATGATTTTCCGTTGCGTATAGAGCAGCCAGACAAAGAAGGGGCCGCCGAGCAACGAGGTGATGACGCCAACGGGCAGCTCTTGCGGGGCAAAGGCCGTGCGGGCGACCACATCCACCCAGATCAAAAAGGTGCTGCCGACCAGGGCGGATACGGGGAGAACGCGGCGATGATCCGTACCCACAATCATGCGCACAATATGGGGAATCATCAGGCCGACAAAGCCAATTGCCCCGCTGGTTGCCACCATTACACCGGTGATCAACGACATTACCAAGAAGAGTTGACGGCGAAAACGGAGCACATTAACCCCCAGCGTAGCCGCGGTTTCATCACCCATGATCAAGGCATTGAGCGAGCGCGCCTGCAAGATCAAGTAAAACGAGCCAACGAGCAAGACCGCCGCGGGCAAGGTTAAGTCAAGCCAATGGGTGCCAGCCAAACTCCCCAAGAGCCAAGCCAGCACCGAATTGGCGAGTTCGCGATTGTCCGAAGTCAAGGTGATAAAACTTGTAACGCCAGAAAAGACATACGAACAGGCCACACCCGCAAGGATCAAACGCCCAGGGGCTAAACGTCCGCCACTTTGCGCCAACAAAAAGACCATGGTAAAGGTGAGCAGGGCAAACAGAAATGCGCCCAACGAAACAGCATAGGCACCAGCAAAGGCAAACGCGCCCAGGCCCAGCACTAACACGGCACCGACCGACGCCCCCGATGAAATGCCCAAAATGTAGGGGTCGGCCAGCGGGTTGCGCACCACCGCCTGCATGGTGACGCCAACAACGGCCAAGCCCGCGCCCACAAAGAGCGCCATCAACACGCGCGGAAAGCGAATCAGCCAGACAATGTTCACTTGGGCTTGGCTCCAGTCGCCCGTTACGCCGGAGACCAGTTGCGCCCAGGCAATTTGCCAAACGTGGGTCATGAGGATGGGCACGGGGCCAATCACCACCGCCACCGTGATCGATAGGATCAACAGGGCCGATAAGGTGAGTATCAAAAACCAGAAGCGAGTTTGTTCAACCCAGCCCAGGTGCGTAATCGTTGTTGTTTGTGTTGTCATGGGTAATGAAAACTTTGTAAAAGAAAATTCTGCTTGTTGGGTGTGACGCGCTGTCAACGGATTTTGGACGCGGATTGAGCGGATGGTATATCCCAAATCCGTGTTACGGGCTGTATACAGAACGGATTGCGCGCGTAGAAATCTGCTCAATTTTTTCCCCAAATCCGTTGACAGCGCGCCTAGTCTACTTGAACTTGTCGGGGTAGAGACCACGCGCCAGGGTCAACGCGCCTTCGACATTGCGCACGCCATAGGTTGTCGCGCCAAAAGGGATCGTTACAAACCGTTGTTCTTGTACCGC
>JAHBVH010000076.1 GCA_019637645.1 Caldilineaceae bacterium | reverse complement strand
AAAGCAAAGATGCAAACACGACCAAGGATCTATTACATTGGCATGGTCTTGTCGATGGTATTGGGCATGATTGTAGCGGCTTGTTTTGGCGCTGCGCCCCTACCCGTGGCGACTGAGCCTACGGCGGCCCCTGCCGAAGCCCCGGCCACCGAAGCGCCTGCCCAACAGGCAAGCCAGTCTACCCTACAAATTGTCCAAGATCGCGGTCGCGTGATCTGTGTTGGTAATTCGGTGTTGCCTGGCTTTGGTTTCTTAGACGAACAAGGCAATTTCTCGGGTTTTGATGTTGATTTCTGCAAGGCTGTTGCTGCGGCCATCTTTGGCGATGCCACCGCGATCGAAGTTCGCCCAACCACCGCCCAAGAGCGCTTCACGGTTCTTTCTAGTGGTGAGGCCGATGTCCTCTTCCGCAACACAACCCGGACGATGTCACGCGATACCGATTTAGGGGCCAACTTTGGGCCAGTCACCTTCTATGATGGCCAAGGTATTATGGTGCGCAAAGATAGCAATGTCGCCACGCTCGAAGATCTCGAAGGGGCTTCGATCTGTGTACAGACCGGGACCACCACCGAGCTGAACCTGGCCGACCAAATGGCTGCCGCTGGCGTCACCTATGAACCCGTGGTCTTTGAAACAGCGGATGAAGTGACAACCGCCTACGAAGAAGGGCGCTGTGATGCCTGGACGACCGATAAGTCTGGTCTGGTTTCCCGCCAAAGTGTGCTGGCCGAACCCGATGCGCACATGATCATGGATGTAACCCTCTCCAAAGAACCGTTGGCCCCCATGGTCCGTCATGGCGACGATCAGTGGCTTGACCTGATCACCTGGACTGTCTATGCCACCATGCTGGCCGAAGAGCAGGGGATCACCTCGGCCAATGTCGATGAAATTCGCAGCAATTCGGAAAATCCCGATATTCGCCGCTTGCTGGGCATCGAAGGCGACTTTGGTCCCAAGATCGGCCTGAGCAATGACTGGGCCTACAATGTTATCAAACTGGTGGGGAATTATGGTGAAATCTACGACCGCAACTTGGGTCCGGATACCGTCTTTGACCTGCCACGTGGGTTAAATGCCCTCTACACCGAAGGCGGTATTCTCTACGCCCCGCCCATTCGGTAAGTGAGAGACTGGAGACTAGAGACTAGGGGCTAGTCTCCAGTCCCTAGTTCCTAGTCTCCAATCGCCAGTCTCTAGTCTCTAGTCTCCAATCTCTAGTCTCCAATCTCCTAAAAGGTCTTTCTTTCATGCAACAAGATCTTGGCTTCTCTGGACATGGCCGTCCTCCTTTTTGGCGTGATGAACGAATTCTAGGGCTACTCAGCCAATTGATCGTTGTGCTGCTCGTTGCTGGCTTCCTCTATTTTCTCTATAGTAATTTGATGGCCGCTCTACGGGTACGCTTTAGTAATCCGATCAGCTTTGACTTTTGGTATCAGACTGCGGGCTTTGACATCAAAGAATCGTTGATCGATTATAGTCGCGCCAGCACCTATGGTCGCGCTTTTCTTGTCGGTCTGCTCAATACGATTATTGTGGCGGTCTTGGGCGTGATCTTTGCAACCCTGCTGGGCATTGTGATCGGCGTTATGCGGTTATCCAAAAACTTTTTGGTCAATCGCATTGCGACCGCATATGTTGATCTCTTCCGGAACATTCCGTTGCTCATCCTCTTAATTTTCTGGTCGCAGGCTGTCTTCCTCAAACTGCCGCGGGTACAGGACGCCGTGGTCTTGCCTGGCCCAATCTTCTTGAGCCAGCGTGGCGTTGCCATGCCATGGGGCATACCCACCGACAATTGGCCTCAGTTCTTGGTGATCTTGCTCGGCGGTGTGGGGTTGGCGTTGCTCGTCAGCCTGATCCTTGTGCAGGTGAGTCGGCGCACGCGCTACAAGCCGGTGGTGAGCCTGTGGGCGCTCTTGGTCTTTATCGCGGTGGCGATTGGTGGCTGGTTTGCCCAACCGGCGCCGCTGACCTTTTCCTTTCCCGAACTCGTTGGCTTTAATACGCGCGGTGGCCGGGTGCTGAGCCCTGAATTTATGGCGATTCTGTCGGGCTTGGTGATTTACACCGCGGCCTTTATTGCCGAGATCGTGCGCTCGGGCATCCAAGCGGTTTCGCGGGGCCAACGCGAAGCGGCTGCGGCCTTGGGGCTCACTGGCTTCCAAACGTTGCGCTTGGTCATCTTTCCCCAAGCTTTGCGGATCATCATTCCACCGCTGACAAGCCAATACCTGAACTTGACCAAAAATTCATCGTTGGCGATTGCGGTTGGCTATCCGGATCTCTTTGCCGTCGCGGGCAATACGATTCGCAATCAAACGGGACGCGAGATCGAGGTCTTCCTACTGGTTATGGGGATCTACCTCAGTTTGAGCTTGATCACCTCGGTGATTATGAATGTATACAATCGGCAGATGCGGCTCGTGGAGCGCTAAGCCGGGTCGCTTATCGCCAACCATTCATCGATGCGTTTTGGATTGGGGAGTTTTACCATGGCAACAGCCGCACGTACCTCTACGGCGCGTATTCTGCCGCCGCCATCGGCTCGCTCTGGGCCAGTCGGCTGGCTGCGCAAAAATTTGTTTGGTAGTCTTTGGGATACGCTCCTAACCATACTGGCGTTGGGGTTTTTATATCTCATTCTACGTCCGCTCTTCACCTGGATTTTCGCCGCCGATTGGGCCGTAATCCCAGCCAACTTCACCTTGCTCTTACGCGGGCCCTACCCCGAAGCGGCGGTAGGCCGCCTCTGGATTTGTCTTTACCTGCTGTTGGGGCTAGGTGGTTTTAGCTGGGGGGTGTGGTTTCGGCGCATCGAGCCACTGACCCTGTTTGTCTTGATCATCCCGGCTTTGTTGGCAGGTATTCCGTTTATTGTCTTTTTTAATCGGCTGAATCTGCTGGTGGGCGAAGGCATCATTCTGGTGGCATATCTCATTGGGCGCTTTTGGCCGCAAAGTTGGCGGGGGATGCTGGGCTACTTGTGGCTGCTTCTGCTGATTGCCACGCCGGTGATCCTCTATGGGATTACCAATCCGCCGCTGTTGGTGCCCCTGGTCCCCACCAATTTGTGGGGCGGTTTGCTTTTGACCTTGCTGTTGGCCATCTTTGGTATTGTGCTTTCCTTTCCGCTGGGGGTCGCCCTGGCTTTGGGGCGGCAGTCGAGCTTTCCGGCTTTTCGCCTTTTGAGTATACTTTATATTGAATTTATCCGTGGCGTGCCGCTCATTACGTTGCTCTTTATGGGCCAGGCCATGTTACAATATTTTCTCCCACCGGGTACGCCCACGGTCGATCGGGTCATTCGTGCGCTGGTCGCGATCACCCTCTTTGCGGCCGCGTACACCGCGGAAAATGTCCGTGGTGGCTTACAAGCGATTCCCAAAGGCCAAGGCGAGGCTGCGGTGGCCCTGGGCTTGAATCCTTTTCAGACCACCTTTTTTATTATCCTACCCCAGGCGCTCCGCGCCATCGTCCCAGTGTTAGTCGGCCAGTTTATTGCCCTGTTTAAGGATACGTCGTTGGTGGCGATTGTGGGCCTTTTTGATCTGCTCGGGATTGCCCGCTCGGTTCTGGGCAACCCCAATTGGCTCGGCAATCATCCACAGATCTTTCTCTTTATCGCCGCCATCTACTGGCTCTTCTGCTACGCCATGGCCTATGCCAGCCGGCAATTGGAACGCTCGTTAGGGATTGGTGAGCGGTGAGGTAGGACAGTGAGACAGGAGGACAGTGATGCAGCCACTGTCTCACTACCTTGAATAAGGCCGCATTGTACGCGTCGATGCACAGAGAAGCAAAAATCACATTCCAATGGGAGTTTGAGAAAATGAGTGAACATGGCAATGCACGCAAGCCAATGATTGTTTGCCGCGATGTCCATAAGTGGTATGGCAATTTTCATGCACTGCGTGGGATTGATCTAGAGGTCGGCACCGGCGAGGTGATTGTCATTTGTGGCCCTTCGGGATCGGGGAAGTCCACCTTTATTCGCACCATTAACCGCCTGGAAGAGCACCAACGGGGCGATATTGTGGTGGATGGGATCGAGCTGACTCATGATGTACGCAACATCGAGGCGATCCGCATGGAAACCGGCATGGTCTTCCAGCAATTTAACCTTTTTCCCCACCTAACAGTGATGCAAAATATTACCTTGGCCCCTATGCAGGTGCGCAAGAAGAACAAAAAAGAGGCCGAAACGACGGCCCTCCAACTCTTGAAACGCGTTGGCATCCCTGAACAAGCTGCCAAGTATCCCGGCCAACTCTCTGGGGGGCAACAGCAACGGGTGGCCATTGCCCGGGCCTTGGCGATGCAACCCAAGATTATGCTCTTTGACGAACCTACCTCGGCGCTCGATCCCGAAATGATCAAAGAGGTGCTGGATGTGATGAAAGAGCTAGCGCGCTCTGGCATGACCATGTTGTGTGTCACCCACGAAATGGGCTTTGCGCGTGAGGTCGCCGACCGCGTTGTCTTTATGGATGCCGGTGAGATTGTCGAGATGGCGACGCCAGAACTCTTCTTCACCAATCCACAACATGAGCGGACGAAGTTGTTCTTGAATCAGATTTTGTGACAAGGTGCCTCGGCATGACCGGCTACTCAGCGCAGCTGGTCATGTCAAGCTAAATCTGAACCACCTTGACCATTCCTCGTTCTCCAGGTATGATTGCTCTACGACTCCGTTTGAACCCAGTAGAAAGTACACAAGCTACCCATGAGGAGGAACGAATGGCTATTCGTGATGCATCCTGTTTGCAATACAGCCTGACAGACAGTGAACGCCAGCAGTTCAATGAGCAAGGCTATTTTATGATCGAGGATGCGCTTTCACCCGATCAAGTAACGGCGTTGACGGCAGTAACTGATCGCGTTTATGCCCAAAAAGTGGCCGCCGGTCACGATACCAAGACATCGCTCTTCTACCCAAACTTTATCCCTGACCACACGCTCTTTCAGAATCTGGTGGACTATGAAAAGGTGTTGCCCAAGGTGTGGGATATTTTGGGGTGGAACATCTATCTCTACCATGCCCACCTGATTGTCACGCCGCCCAACGGACAAGCGCCGAATGACAATACCTTTGGTTGGCACCAAGATAGTGGCCGCACCAATGTGGAGCTGGAAGGGGACCCGCGCCCGCGGCTTTCGCTCAAGGTGGCCTATTTCTTATCCGATACCAGCGAAGCCGGGCGCGGTAACTTTTGGGTCGTGCCGGGGAGCCATCTGCTCAATAAGATGGAAAAACCGGCGGATGGCATTGGGCAACTGCCCGGTGCGGTCCCTGTGTTAGCCAAGCCCGGTACCGCCGTTTTCTTTGACCGCCGTATCTGGCATGCAGGTACCCCCAATTGGTCTGAGTATACGCGCAAGGTGCTTTTCTATGGCTATGGCTACCGCTGGATCCGCACCAAAGATGATATGACCGTGCGCGACCTCTGGGAAAGCAGCGATCCCATTCGGCGGCAACTGTTGGGGTGGGGTACCAACGCCAATGGTTTCTATTCACCGACCGATGCTGACGTACCGCTGCGGGTTTGGCTGCGCGAAAATAAACCCGCCGCGGCAGCCTAACCGCATCAGCGCAAGCCCGCGCCCGCGGGTGTTGTTGATTAGCCCGGCGCTCGATCGCCGGGCTCTCAGAATGACAGGGGAGTTTATGTTAAAACAAGCAGAAGAAATTCGCGAACAACTAGTGGCCTGGCGGCGTGATATTCATGCCCATCCCGAGTTAAGTTTTCAAGAACACCGCACGGCCCGTTTAGTGGCCGATACCTTGGAGGGGTTGGGCATTGAAGCCCAAACCGGGGTAGCTAAGACCGGGGTGGTAGGTTATCTGGGCGAAGGCACGCCTGTGACTGGGATTCGCGCCGATATGGATGCGTTACCCATTCTCGAAGCCAACGCGGTCCCCTATGTTTCGCAGAATCCCGGCGCGATGCATGCGTGTGGCCACGATGCTCACACGGCCATGTTATTGGGGGTAGCCAAATTGTTGGCCGAAATGCCCGATCGCCCTGCCGGCCAGATTCGCTTTCTCTTTCAGCCGAGCGAGGAAGCCAGCGACGATGAGAACAAGTCCGGCGGGATTCGCATGGTGGAAGAGAAGGCGTTAGATGGGTTGGACGCCGTGATTGCGCTGCATGTGGCGAGTGAGGAACCGGCTGGCACGATTTCGATCAACAGTGGCTATATTACGGCAGCGGAAGATTCTTTCTATATAACCCTCACCGGTACAGGTGGTCACGGGGCGTATCCACACCAAACCGTCGATCCCATCTTTATTCTGCCGCAAGTACTGAACTCGATCAACGGCATCCGTGCCCGGCGGATGGACCCGACCAAAGCAGGCACGATTTCCATCGGCACTGTCCATGCGGGAACGGCTACCAATATCATCCCCGCCAAAGTAGAGATCAGTGGCACGATCCGCACCTTTGACGAAGAGACCCGGACTCTCGCCAAGCAGGAGCTGGAAAATGTGTTGCAGGTCGCGCGTGCTTTAGGTGGCGATTACACCCTCCGCATTCGCGCGGGCTATCCCTCCACCTATAATGCGCCGGAGGTGGCTGAATTAATTGAAAAGGCCGCCACCGACCTTTTGGGCGCGGATCAACTGTTGCCCCCCAAAGCGGGCATGGGTGCCGAGGATTTCAGCTATATGACCCAAAAGGCGCCAGGAGCCATGTTTATGTTGGGGGCCAAATACGATGACAAAAGCCGTCCCCACCACACACCGGTCTTTGACATTAGTGAAGACGCCCTACCCGTCGGGACCGCAGTGCTGGCCGAGGTGACCTGTCGCTTGTTGCGCGAACATGCCAAATAACATGTCGTGCCGACCAGCGTGTTAGCGTGTTGAAAACCCTAACGCCCGCTCGTGCCAATCACCGTTAGAAGTTACGCTCTTGGACAAGACCTGCCAGGTTTGGAAAACCTGGCAGGTCTCTGGTCGTACCAACCCACTGCGTCAGTCCTAAACCGTATCATGCCTACAGAGAGTCCAGCGAATCACGATGATCCCACTGAATGATCTTAACCCAACGCGACGGCTGCCCTTGCTGACCTGGGCGCTGATAATCATCAATGTCTTGGTTTTTCTCTGGGAAGCAAGTCTTTCGGAAAGTGCCCTCTTTCAAATCTTTACCCAGATCTCGGTTGTCCCTGCCCAAGTGGCGGCGGCTCCTTTTTCCCTGGAAACCCAACTGGATATCCTGCGGAGTATGTTTTTGCACGGCAGTTGGCTGCACTTGATCGGCAATATGCTCTATCTCTACCTCTTTGGCGATAATGTGGAAGATCGCTTTGGCCGCCCGCTCTTTCTCTTGCTCTATGTGGTCTGTGGCTATGCGGCGGTTGTTGCCCAAGTGTTGATCGATGCCACCTCGACCATTCCATTGGTGGGGGCGAGTGGGGCGATTGCCGGTGTATTGGGGAGCTATTTGGTGCTTTTCCCCGGCGTCCGCGTGCGCGGTATTATTCCGCTGGGCTTCTTCTCGCAACTGGCTGAATGGCCAGCCTGGGTGGTCTTACTACTCTGGTTTGGGCTCCAACTCTTTAGTGGCCTGACCTCACTCGGCCCCCAAATGGAAGGGGGCGTGGCCTTTTTTGCCCACATCGGCGGCTTTGTCTTTGGCGCTTTGCTGACACTCCCCTTGCTTGCCATGCCGCAACCGTCAGCCGACGAGCGCAATGAAATGTTGTATCAGCGCGCCCGTCGCTATCGTTATTAAGGTGGAAGGTGAAATATGATTCGTGAAGCGTGATTCGTGCTCATTATCACGTTTCACCTTTTACCGTAGCGCCACCTAGGATAGAAGACCAATGCTCAAGGAGGAGCGCATGAAGAAACGTAAGGTTGTGGTGACCGGGGCGGCTGGTAAAGTTGCCAGCCAAGTATTGCCAGCTTTACGCGAACGCTATGAACTGGTGCTCTTGGATGTCATTGCCACCAACCGAGTTGGTGAGCCTTTGCCCGACATTCAAGTGGCTGATCTGGTCGATCGCAACCGTGAGCATTATCGCCCCTATTTTCAGGGGGCCGATGCGGTGGCCCATTTTGCTTTTGTGGGCAATTCCAATCCTGCGGCGGGGCACGATGCCGATGCACGCTTCTGGGATGAGTTTGCCAATGTGCAGATGGCCTATAATGTCTACCAAACGGCGCTAGAAACTGGTGTCCGGCGGGTAGTGGTCGCTAGTTCCAATCACGCTGCCGACTATTATGAGCCCTTAATCCTCGACGGCAAGCTGGATGTTGTCGAGCCCAATGGGCGTGCTCTTTCGGATAACTATTATGGCTGGGCCAAGGAAGCCTATGAGCAGCTCGGCTTTGTCTTTGCCTGTGGTCGCCAACCAAGCGCCGCTTCTCCCACCGCCGCGGCGGCCCCGATCACTGGTCGCCAATTAGAAGTTGTGCAGTTGCGTATTGGGGGGCCGCGCGAAACCGATCTTGCCAACTGTCGGCTGGGCGACTTACGCTGTATGCGGCGTGCGTTGGGGGTCTATGTCAGTGATCGTGACCTCCAACAACTCTTTGTCAAGAGTATTGAGCATGAAGATATTCGTGACGAAGAAGGCATTCCTTTTCAGATCTTTTATGGCATTAGCGCGAATTCCCACGCCTTTTGGAGTATTGCCAACGCGCGCAAGCTCATCGGCTATCTCCCCGAAGATAACAGCGAAATCCGTTTTCACCAACTGATTGCCCAACACATTGCCGCCGCGAAGGGGGGCTAGGGCGTCGTCTAAAGCGCCCCTTATCGATCTACGCTATTGATGATCATCCACTAAATCCGTACCAGAGCGGGAGGAACCGTGAAGCTGTTAATTACCAGTCCGTGGATGGAGAATTCTCTCCAAGAATGGGCAAAAGAATTTCCCCAAGTTGAATTTATCAATGGGGGGACGCCAGCCGAACTGCTGGCCGCGGTGGCTGAGGCTGAGATCGTTTTTGGCCCCGTCAACGAAGAATTATTTCACGCCGCGGCAAACTTGCGCTGGATTCAGTCGGGCAGTGCGGGGGTCGAATGGCTCGTCCATGCTCCTTCGTTGCGGGAAAGTGATGTCATGGTAACCAATACCCGCGGTGCCCATGCCAGCACCATTGCCGAACACACCTTTGGGATGTTGGTCTTTCTGGCCCGTCGCTTTGACGAACTCTATGAAGCCCAGAAACGCCATGAATGGATCGGCGTCCCTGCCGGTGCCCCGCGCTTTGGGTTGGCTGGCTTGACCATGGGCATCATTGGGTTGGGCCAACTCGGGCGCGCGGTCGCCAAGCGTGCCCATGCCTTCGAGATGGAGGTGATTGCGGTTGATGTGCATGCGGTCGCCAAGCCCGATGATGTGGCCGAAGTGCGCGGGCTCGACGGGGTCAATGACCTGATCGCACGTTCCGATGTGGTCGTGGTCGCCACCCCCATTACCGATCAGACGCGGGGGATGATCGGCCCGGAGCAACTACGCTTGCTAAAGCCTAGCGCCTATCTGCTGGTCATCTCGCGCGGGGGCATTATCCATGAACCAACCTTGGTGGAGCTACTCCAAAGTGGCAAGCTGGCGGGTGCTGGGCTAGATGTGACAGCGATTGAGCCGTTACCGGCTGACAGCCCGCTGTGGGACTGTCCCAATCTTTTGATTACGCCCCATAACTCACCCTCCTCCAGCCAGACTTACCGTAATGTCATGGTGATTATGAAAGACAATCTACGCCGGTATTTGGCCGGTGAACCACTGACGAATCCGGTGGACAAAAAACTTGGCTACTAGCCGATTATGTAGCGGTGCCGGGGACGGGCCGCTGAATAGCCGCAAAATCGCGACTATGCTGGCCCGTCCCCGGCACCGCTGCGCTTTGCCTAGGGTTCCAGCGCTTCCCACAATCCCTTTACATAGGGAATGGCTTGGCGGAAACCCTCTTCCCCACGCTTGCTTGCCTCTTCGACACTGATCCACGTATCAAAACCCGTTTCATGGAGCGCCGCAAAGATCGCCTGGATGGGCGCGACGCCGGTTCCGGCCAGACACGGCTCAAAATAACCAGCCCGCTGAATATCATTGACATGGACCACCGAAACGCGATGTTTCACCTGTGCCAAGACCGCCAGCGGATCGTCGCCGGTCGCCAGGGTGTTGGCGGTGTCATAGAGCAGGCGCAGGCCCGTGCCTTCGGTGCGGCGAACAATTTCCAAGAAGATCTCGGCTGGTTGGGAAAAGTCGTTGTACGTCCACACTGCACCTCTGGTATGGTTCTCGTAGAGCAAGGTGATGCCCAACTGCGCGGCGTGATCCAAGCAACTGGTGAGGCCAGTCACCGCCCATTCAACCCCCGGCGCCCGCGCAACCCCAGGATGCTTTTGCCCAGCCGTTAAACGGACAAAGGCAATGCCGAGACGCGCGGCTGCGTCTAAATAGTCCCGGATCTCATCGACTTGGTGCACACGCTCTGCCGCGTCGGGGTGGGTAAAGTCGGCATAGGTAACAATCATGGCAATCTGTACCCCGGCATCGACCGCCTGTTGGCGTAGCCCATCCAAATAGGCTGGTGCCAAACTTTCTAAATGGGCAACGCTAATATCGGCCCCGTCCAGGCCCAATGCTGCCGCAAAACGAAACCAATCGGCCAGCGTGCGCCGACCTGCCGTAAAATCCGCATAAAATGAGACGGGTAGACAACTATATTTCATATCGAGTTTCCTAAGAAATGACAGTATATTGTAAGCTATTGCAGCGCAAAGGTATGTTATTCTAAAGCCGGTAATATTATGGTAATTTCTCCTTAAGTCTACTGATGGTTTTAGAGCAGAGACCCTCAACAATGGCGTTGAGGGTTTTTGTTCGCCCACCGTAAATACAGCGCATCCTTCTCTGGATGCAACCTACCCACATTGGCTCCACCGAGGACAAGTCGGCAAAACTAGACAAATGACGAGCAATCAGCTTGCTATCTCCATATTATGCCGATAGCAATGCTTGACAAAAGCCGGTTGCCCTGAGGTGTGAGTACACTATACTGGTAAATAGTGATTGCTTGTATGCTTGTTCGGCTAGCCAGGAACCTGATAGCAATATCGGGTTCCTCTATTGTACCAGGGACGTTCGTAGGATGGAAGGATGTACCAATGCAATCTTGCGCCAGAATAGACGCACTCACCCCAACGCGTGCGTATGCTCTTCACTCACGCCTCCGCCAAATTGGTGGATACGGATGGTCAATAATCCCCTGCTTCTGTAACCGAGGTTGGCGCTGGGTACTTTGCGCCTTCTCTGCCTGTATGGGGCTCTGTGTGGGCTTATCTTCTGAGGTGGCGCGGGCCGAACTTCAGATCCAGAGTGGCACAACACCCACGGTCGCGTTTCTCCAATTGGGGGATCGAATTCTTTTGGATCGCCCTGGCTTTCACCTGAGCCGACCGTTGCAAAGCCCGGATGGCCGTTGGCTGGCCGCGACCCTGGTGCCAAGCGGTGCCGGGACGGCGGCCTTGGCCGAAACTTATCTTTTTGCTATGGCTGATGGCACCGAGCAGGCGCGGCTCCCTGGCTATTCACCACGCTGGTCTGCGGATAGTCAACAGTTGACACTGGAGACCGAAACGGCTACGCTGGTCTATCAGCTTGCCACGCAGCAGCTAGAACAGGTGTCGATCCGAGCCGCACGGAATGATGAACTCGCCGACTGGGCGCAATCACAGCAACCTCTGGCCTATCCAGAGACCATTCGGGTTGCCCACCACCCTAGCAACGGTTGTCGTGATGTCGCCGACTGGCAAGTGGATGTGATTCCCTTTGAAACCTACGTGGCCCAAGTCCTGCCCGCCGAGGTGCCCGCTAGTTGGCCCGCCGCGGCCCTAGAAGCGATGGCCGTCGCCGCCCGTACCTATGCCTGGCGGCAGATCTTAGTTGGCCGGCCAACCTATGATCTAACCGATTGGGCCAACTTTCAGATGATGTGCCTCGACCGCTATCCCAGCACTGACGCCGCGGTTACGGCCACCGCGGGCCAATACCTGACCGCTAAAAATGAAATGCCCGGTCTGCCAATTTCGGCTATGTATAGCGCCGAAAATGGGCATCCGACCTTGACTAACCCGAATGTCACCTATCTGCAAGCCGTACCCGATAGTTTCGCGCTGGGGCGGAGCCGTGCCGGCCATGGCTATGGGTTGAGCCAGTGGGGGGCCTACCGTCGGGCACGGGCGGGGCAAAACTATCGGCAGATTCTCGGCCATTACTATAGCGCAGTGCATCTCCAAAATGGGCGCGACGCGGCTCAGCCTGCCGCGGCCCTGGTGGGCTTATTGCCCCAAATGACAGTGGCAACTGACAGGATCCGGCTGGCAACGTTGCTCCCCCAAGCCGCGTCGCCACGGCTGGTGATCACAGCCAGCGCCGGACTAACCGCACCCGTTACCCTGTTTGGTGAAGAAGTCATTTGGCAGGCCCCCGTGTCCTTGGCCGATACGACGATCTTGACCGCGCAACTCTGGTTACAGGAGCAACTGCATGACCAAGTGCGCTTGCTCGTTGACCATAGCGCGCCAGCCGCACCCCCCTTTTCGCCACCGGCTATGGTTGATCAACCGCTGCTAACGCTAGCCTTTCCTGTGGCTACGGATACAACACCCATGATCGACACGGGCTGGGCTTGGCAAGGGGAAGAGCTGCTCCACTATGCCAATAGCGGTGTGCTGGTGGCGGATCCCCAGGCGGCGGATGGGCAGGCGTGGCTTGCCCAAGCCGGTGTGCAGACCAAAGGCGTGTGGTACGGCCCACGGACGACTCTGCTCCCCGCCGGTCACCCGTATCGCGCCCTCTTTTGGCTGCGTGCCGGTTCAGGGGCCAGCGCTGCCGTCGCTGATCAGGTGGTGGCCCGGCTGGATGTCACCGACGATGAGGGCCGTGTCCCGCTTGGCCTGCGCGATCTCTGGACAAGCGATTTTGCCAACCCTATGGCCTATCAGCCCATCGTGGTTGATTTCTATCTCTTTCAGCCGCCCGTGGGGCTAGAATTTCGGGTGGCATGGGCTGGGCTTGTGGATCTGGCGTTGGACCGAGTGGAGATCTGGCGGCTCCCCAATAGTAGCGACGGCACGCAACATCAATTGCGCTTCCCCCTAAATGGGCGGATGGGGGAAATCAGGTTGCCAGCCCGACAGATGGATCGGGCTGGCAACCTGAGCGCGGTTATGAGCAAGACGGTCCAACTGGTGGATCAAGCGGCCCCCCTTGTTGGTGCTTGGCCGCTCTCAACGACTTGGTTTGCAATCCAGCCGTTGACTGTTGCCATCCCCGTCACCGATACCTTTAGTGGGCTAGACCAAGCGCAGACCCAAGCGACGTTGACGAGCGCAATCTATTCTACGACTCTGCCGCTTGCTTGGTCTACGACAGCCCTGCCTTGGCAAAGCCAACCTGTAACTCTATCGGTGGCCGGGGTGCCTGATGGGCACTATGCCCTAACGCTGCAGGTTGCTGACCGCGCCGGCAACCTGCGGACCCAACCCTACCCACTAGGGGTTGATACCCAGCCCCCCGTTGTTGCCGCATTCCTTCCGCTTACGCCAACACAAGGCTGGCATGGAACACCCGTAACGGTGACCTTGGTTGCCACGGATACAACCAGCGGTGTGGCGACGATCAGCTATACCGGCGGGGTTGGTCGGGACACCGGAGCGATACAGCAGGGAGAGCTGCAACCGGGCGTGAAACAGGTAGCTTTTATCACCGATGGCGTTCATTCACTCACCTACTGGGCCGTAGACCGAGCCGGAAATCAAAGCCCTTCCCAAAGCGTGACTGTGGCTATTGATTTGGCCGCACCCACAGTGTTGCTCCAGCAATATCCGCTCCGTACCAATCGGACGCAGCTAACCTGGCAGATTACTGACAGGGGCAGTGGCGTTGGTGTGATCGAAATGGAAATTCAGCAGGGGGAGGGCGATTGGGAACCGGCACCGTGGCCGCTCACGGCTCAGGGTACCGTTGAAATCGATCTAGATCCGGCCAACGTCACTTCTGTGCGTGTACGTGCCCAAGATCAAGTGGGCCGCCAAAGTGCGTGGATGACGCTCACGATCTTCAATGCAACGACTTGGCTCTATTTGCCTTGGGTGCAACAATAAGTACAGTGTTGATTCAGTTATTTGAGATGACCGCCCGCGCCCACCGGGCTACGGAGCAACGCCGGTTCAAGCCCGCTAATGAAGGGTAAGCAAGTAAAGCGGTAGAGCTTACTCGTGCGCTTTCGCGCCGCTTGACCGAGCAGGCGCTGATTTTCATCAGCGCTGGTTTACCGAATTTCATGGGTAATCTTCATCAGGGCGGTGCGTACTACCACTGATATTCTTCGCGCACCGGGCTAAAGATGTCCAGGGCGCGTGCCGGTGCGTCGCCGACTTTGACGCTGTGAACCACACCACCAGGGATAATGAAGATCTCTCCCGTTGTAACCAGCCGGGTTTCGTCGCCAATCGTAAACTCTAACGCTCCTTCTAGCACAATGCCAGCTTGCTCATGGGGGTGGCTATGGGGTGGTACAAAGGAGCCAGGCGCAAGATCGAGATAAGATAACAGCACTTTTTCGCCCCAAAAGGTACGCGCCACCGCGCCGGGGAAAAGTTCTTTGGGGGTTCGTTCATCTGGTCGATAGAATGGCATCAAATTGCTCCTTGTTGACAGTGGTAAGGCTTCGCTTTGTCCGCTGATGAATGGCGTTTCGCTAGCGCTGATCGGTTTTCGCCCTATGGATAGGACCGATTGGTACACTGTACAACAAGATAGCGTGGGCGGCAAAGTAGGGGTACAAGCAAGGTTTAATAGAGGGAAGCTAGTGATTTTAGCGTAAATTATTGGCGCTTCTGTACTATTTATTTCTTCTTACTAATCGGGTATGATTAGCAAGAAGCATGCATGCTGAAATTTTGGTAAGGATCGGGCCCTAGTTGGGCTTGCACCATGAATGGCGGGATTGAATTGCGAGTTGGCGTTGGCCTCTATCGGCGGACTCAAACCAATGAGAGGCCAGCACATACTTGTGGCGTCATTCGATTATGCCTTTATGGGGCGACACTATGTCACCCTATGAGAAAATGGCTATAGGACGCTGGTTAATCGATATGTTAGCGAATGTAAAGCAACAATGTGAACTATTATGACGAAAGACTATACGCTTTCTGAAAGTGCGGCTGCTTCGATTTTGGGCGAAGCGGATATGATCTTCGCCGATGGTTGGCAAGCGCCGGTGGCACCGGTGGTGGCTAAGCTGGACGGTCGGCTGCCTCCCTGGAAAATTTTGATTGTCGATGATGAAGTCGAAGTCCATCAGGTGACACAACTGGCGTTGCAAAATTTCAGCTATACTGACCGTGGTCTTATTTTCCTCTCGGCCTATTCTGCCCAAGAAGCGCAAGCGCTGCTACACTTACATACAGATATTGCCATCATTCTGCTAGATGTCGTCATGGAAAATAACCAGGCAGGGTTACAGCTCGTCAAATATATCCGTGAGGAAATCGGTAATCGCACCATCCGGATCATTTTGCGGACTGGCCAGCCGGGAGAAGCACCCGAAGAAGCGGTTATCCGTCAATATGATATCAACGATTACAAGACAAAGACCGAGTTAACTCGCCAACGGCTGATCGCGACGATTCTCGTCTCGTTGCGCGCCTATGAGCATATCCTCCAGGTGGAGAATAGCCAATGGCAGCTTGCCAAGCTCAATGAAGCCCTGACGCTGCGGAACGTTGAACTGGTGCAGGCGCGCGACGCAGCCGAAGCCGCGAACCGGGCCAAGGATGAATTTTTGTCGGTGATGAACCACGAACTGCGCACGCCGCTGAATGTCATTTTAATGCGGGCGGAGATCCTCCAAAGTGGGATTTATGGCGCGCTGACCCACAAGCAAGATCACTCTGTCGATCTGATCCTGCGGAGTGGTCATCAACTACTGGCAATTATTGATGATATTCTCGATCTGGTGGGGATTGAGAATCGGCGACTTCAGCCGGTGTCGCGTTGCCTCTCTTTGCGCACCGTTTGTGAACAGTGCCGACAACGAGTCAGTGAAATTGCCGAAAAGAAGAAGATTCAGATTGAAATCGAGCCGCTTGATGAAGCGCTGTTTATCTACTCTGATGAGCGCTGTCTGAGCCAGATTCTTGAAAAATTATTAAAAAACGCCATCAAATTTTCAGCGGAAGGCGCACGGATTGGCCTCACCGTTGTGGCCGATGCACCAGCCGAGCAGGTCCATATTACGGTGTGGGATACTGGGATCGGCATTGCCCCTGAAGATCTGCCGCGTCTGTTTCAGCCTTTTGTACAACTCGAACATAGCCTAACGCGGCGGTATGATGGCGCTGGGGTTGGGCTAGCCATTGCGAACCGGCTTACCACGCTACTGGGCGGCACAATTACGGTCGATAGTCGCTTGGGCGCTGGCAGTCGTTTCATCGTTACCCTCCCCATGACGCTCGAGCGCTAGGCTGGCACAGACTAACCACCCGCGCGTCACTTGCGCGCTGCGTACGCCCTTCGCGTACTTCTGCTACACGCGTACGCCCTTCGCGTACTTCTGCTACACGCGTACGACACTGCTGCTGTACCTAGGCATCTTTCTCCGCGTTCACCATCTCACTCAGTCCCTGCAAGATTAGATGTGCGCTGGCTTCATTAGTCGCTACCGGAATGTTATATACATTACAGATGCGCAAAAGCCCTTGGATGTCCGGTTCGTGGGGATGGGCATAGAGTGGATCGACCAGAAAGATGACGGCGACCACGCCACCTTCGGCCACGCGCGCGGCAATCTGGGCGTCGCCGCCATAGGGGCCGCTCAACATCCTCGCGAGCGATAAGCCGGTTGCTTGGCGGATGCGTTCTCCGGTCGTACCAGTGGCTATTAACTGAAATTGGGCTAACTGATGACGATGCTCGCTAGTGAAGCGCACCATATCATCTTTTTTGCCATCATGGGCGATTAATGCTATCGTTCGCATAAGGATGTTGCTCCAGTTTTCCAGTAAATCCGGTTAGTAACTTCATTCCCTTTGCCCAATCGGATTGCGGCACAATGCTATTGTATACACCTGATAGAAGATCGTGCAAAAAATTGATCTATGCCTGAACTACACGCCACCAAAGCGGATCTCTTAATCCTAATCGCGGTTCTATTACCACCGAAAACCTTAGATATCTTTGGCCCCGTTGCGGCTGAGCGCGTCATCACCACACCCTATGGCACGGTTGGGCCACTGGCGCTGCGGACACCGTCCGCCGGGCCAGCCGTTTGGGTCCAACCTTATACTGGCTTACCGACACGCACTGATCCACGTGCTATGGTAGAGGCCGCCCGTCAGTTAGACGTTCACTATGTCTTGAATTGGGATACAGGCGTTGCTTTGAACCCCGTCTTGGCGCGTGGGCAAAGTGTGATTGCTATCGACTATATTGACTGGACCCGTCATCAACCACAGACGTTTAATGATCAGATAACAGACGAACGTGTCTTGGAACGCCGCTTGCGGTTGCCACCTTTTTGCCCCCACATGATCGGTGCTTTGCACCAGATCCTCCCGACTGCGCCCGAGGTTGTCTACCTGGGGGTCGATGGTCCTCGTCGCGAAACACAGGCCGAAGCACGGCTCTTTCGGACGTGGGGGGCGGATGTGTTAGGACAGAATTTGGTGCCCGAAGTCACACTAGCACGGTCGGTGGGCCTTTGCTACGCCGGATTGGTGACGATTGGTGATCGGAGCACTGATCAAATGCCCTATACGGAGCCGGGGCAAATGCGGGTTGGGCTAGAGCAGACCATTCAATCGTTGCCTGCGTATGTCAATTTATTGGGCGCATTGCCAACTTGTGGTTGCGCGTTGGATGAATAAAAGGCCGGTCAGCTGGCTAGCTTTGCGATGATGGTTTCAAGTTGAGGAAAAGGTCATGAATATTATCCACGGTTTTGAATTATGTGGTGAAGAGACAATTGCCGAATTACAAACGGTTGCCCGTACCTATCGTCATGTCCAGACAGGCGCAGCGCTGATCTCGATGATCAACCATGACGAAAACAAAGTGTTTGGCATTGCCTTTCGCACACCGCCAACCGACTCGACCGGCATTGCCCACATTATGGAGCATGCGGTGTTGGGTGGCTCACAGAAATACCCGCTCAAGGAGCCCTTTGTCCAATTGATCAAAGGGTCGCTAAAAACCTTCTTAAATGCCATGACCTACCCCGATAAAACGGTCTACCCCGTCGCTAGCACCAATACCCAGGATTTTTATAACTTGGTGGATGTCTATCTGGATGCTGTCTTTCATCCCCTGATCACGCCCAATCATCTAGCGCAAGAAGGCTGGCACTATGAACTGGAAAAAACCGATGCGCCATTGACCTTTAAGGGGGTCGTCTATAATGAGATGAAGGGGGCCTATTCTTCGCCGGATAGCCTGCTCTATCGGCAATCTTCCCGTTCGCTCTTCCCGGATAATGCCTATGGCTTTGACTCGGGTGGCGATCCGGCGGAAATTCCGAATTTGACCTATGCACAGTTTGCCCACTTTCACGCCACTTATTACCACCCGTCGAATGCACGCATTTTCTTCTATGGCGATGATGATCCAACGGAACGACTCCGCCTGCTCGATGCGCAATTGCGCCAATTTCAGCCGATTGCCGTCAATGGCATAGTTGCATTGCAACCGCCTTTTGCCGCGCCCAAAACCTTTGTCTACCCCTATGGGGCAGATGCTGCTGCCACGACTCCGCAAAAAAGCATGGTACAGCTTAACTGGCTCCTCCCCGAAGGCGATGACCCTGATCTGATGATGGGGCTCAGTATTCTCTCCTATGCCTTGCTGGGGATGGCTGCATCGCCTTTGCGCAAACGCCTGATGGATACTGGGCTGGGTGAAGATGTAACCGGCGGGGGCTTAAGTACCGGACGCCGCCAGATGACCTTTGCCGTTGGCCTAAAAGGGGTCGAGCCCGCGGCTGTTGATCAAGTAGAGCCGCTCATTCTCGCCGCGCTGACCGACCTCGCCCAGACGGGCCTGACTAACGATATGGTGGAGGCCGCGCTGAATACCATGGAGTTTAGTCTGCGCGAAAATAACACAGGTTCCTATCCGCGTGGCCTCAGTCTCTTTTTCCGAATGCTGACCACCTGGCTCTATGAGCATGACCCGTTGATGTTGTTGCGCTACGAAGCGCCTTTAGCGAAGTTAAAAGCGCGGCTGCAAACCGACAGTCGCTATTGGCAGAGCCTGATTCAACATTACCTGTTGGATAATCCACACCGCACAACCGTGACCTTGACACCGGATGTTACCTATAACCAGCAACTGGAAGCTGCCGAAAAAGAGCGCCTGGCCCAAGCACGTAGCCAGATGGACACCGAGGCACTCCAACAGGTGATGACCACCGCGCAAACGCTCAAAGCATTTCAAGAACGCGAAGATCCACCCGAAGCCTTAGCAGCCCTCCCCATGCTGACGCTCCATGATCTAGAGCCGAAGGTGAAGACGATTCCGAATGAGGTGAGCGCGTTGGGAGATGGTCAACTCCTCTATCATGACCTTTTTACGAATGGGATTCTCTACCTCACCCTCGGCTTTAACCTACACGCCCTGCGGCAGGATCTGTTGCCCTATATTCATCTCTTTGGGCGTGCCCTCACCGAAATGGGCACAGACAAAGAAGACTTTGTCGAACTGCAACAGCGCATTGGGCGCAAGACCGGAGGCATTGGACATTCCGTCCTACTGGGCGAGTCGCGGCATCAGCCGGAGACCAATGCTTGGTTCTTGGTGAGCGGCAAGAGCACAGTGGCCCAAACGCCCGATCTGTTGGCGATTCTGCGCGATATTTTGCTGACCGTCAAGCTCGATGATCGGGAACGCTTCCGCCAGATTGTGCTCAAGGCCAAGGCCCGCAATGAATCTGGGCTCATTCCTTCCGGCCATAGTGTGGTCAGTGGCCGGTTGCGCGCGGCCTTTACCGAAGCGGATTGGCTGGATGAAGAAATGGGTGGGATCAACTATCTCTTCTTCTTGCGTCGCTTGGCGACCGAGGTGGAGAGCGATTGGCCAGCCGTTTTGCACAAGTTGGAGGAAGTGCGCCGCGCCCTCCTCAATCGCACGGGCATGATCTGCAATGTGACCTTGGATCGTGAAAACTGGCGGCAAGTGCAGCCCCAAGTGGCCGAATTTGTGGCTAGGTTGCCCGCCGCTGTTCAGCCCCACCCACTTTGGACACCTACCTTTGACCGTAGCCATGAGGGGCTTGTTGTGGCGGCCCAAGTCAACTATGTGGGCAAAGGAGCCAACCTCTATGAACTGGGTTATCAGTATCATGGCTCGAGCAGCGTAATCACCAATTTTATCCGCACCAGCTGGCTGTGGGACAAGATCCGTATGCAAGGTGGTGCTTACGGTGCCTACTGCACCTTTGGCCGTCAATCCGGTGTATTGACTTTTCTCTCCTATCGCGATCCAAATCTGCTCAATACGCTGGCCGTCTATGACCAAACGGCCCAGATTTTGCGCAATACACAGCTTTCGGCGCAAGAGCTAACGCGTAATATCATTGGGTCGATTGGGGCCATGGATGGCTATCAACTGCCCGATGCCAAAGGCTATACCGCCATGGTGCGCCATTTATTGGGGGAGAGTGACGCGGAGCGCCAGCAAATCCGTGACGAGGTGCTGAGGACAACCTTGGCCGATTTCCGCACCTTCGCCGATGTGTTAGATGCCGCCAAGCAGCAGGGGAGCGTGGTGGTGATGGGGCCACAAAGTGCGCTGGAGGCGGTCAATGCCGAGCGCCCAGGGTGGCTACGGCTGACCAAGGTGATGTAACTTGTCTAGATAAAGTGAGGTGTTCGTAAAGCAGAATGCAGAAAGCTTCTCTGGTGACTGTCGCGGCAGCACAGTATCCGGTCGAGTTTCTTGGTCGGTGGGAAAAATTTGAAGAGAAGATCACAACGCTGGTGCGGGAAGCGGTGGCAGAAGAGGCCCAGCTTCTGCTCTTTCCCGAATATGCGTGTATGGAGTTGGCTTCCCTCTTTTCACCCACGATCTATCGTAGCTTATCGGGTCAACTCGAAGCGCTACAATCGCTCCTGCCGGACTTTCGGCACTTACACAGCCAGTTGGCGCAAGCGTTGGACGTTACCATTGTTGCTGCTAGCTTTCCTGTACAGTTGCCAGACGGTAGCTACCGTAACCGCGCCTATGTCTGTACACCAGACGGCGCCATTGATTTTCAAGACAAACTGATCATGACCCGTTTTGAGAATGAGTCGTGGCAGATTTCGCCAGGAGAGACGGTCAAGGTTTTTGCCACACCCCATGCCACGATCGGGATCTCGATTTGCTATGATAGTGAATTCCCCTTGATTGCCCGCCGCCAAGCCGAGCTTGGTGCGCATTTAATCTTGGCGCCTAGCTGTACCGATACTGTGGCTGGTTACAACCGTGTGCGGATCGGTTGCCAGGCGCGCGCATTGGAGAATCAATGTTATGTGGTGATGGCCCCCTTGGTCGGCGCGGTGGATTGGTCGGAGGCTATTGATGTGAATATGGGCGCGGCCAGTATCTTTACACCCGTTGACTATGGCTTTCCTAGCGATGGCATTCTCGCCCAAGGCGAAATGAATCAACCGCAGTGGCTCATTGCCGAATTGGATTTGGCCCGTATCGATCAGGTGCGCCACGATGGTCAAGTCTTTAATCATCAGGATTGGGGACGCCAATGGCCCTTCTACCGTCCACCCGCTTTTGCCGCGGTGGTTGGGCCTGGGAAGGTGAGCGATAGCGCGCCTGAACCACAGGAGCCACCAAATCCGCTGGATCTGGCTGTTGTCCATGCCCTGTAAAGCTACCACTGTCGCCTACCATGGTTCAATATCACGTCTATGACAACAACAGGGAATAGAGATTATGCCACCTATTCGAATCGCTTTGATTGGCGCAGGGGTTTTTGCGCGTGATGCGCATGTGCCTTCGCTACGAAACCTGACGGATCACTTTGAGATCGCGGCTGTTTATAGCCGTACTGCCGCGACGGCCCAAGCCTTGGCGACTGAGATTGGACCTCATGTGCAGGTTTATACCGATTTGGCCGCGCTGCTCTTAACACCGGATATTGATGCCGTTAACATTGTGTTGCCGATCCCGGTGATGCCGCCCGTTGTGGCCCAAGCCTTGGCAAGTGGCAAGCATGTGATCAGCGAAAAACCCTTGGCCCCGACCGTGCGTATCTGTCGCCAGTTACTCGCTGCCTACCAACGCCCCGCTCAAGTCTGGATGGTGGGCGAAAATTGGCGCTATGAATCCGCCTATGTCCAAGCGGCGCAACTTGTCGCACAAGGCGCGATTGGGCAACCGGTGACCTGCCAGATGGCGTTGTATTTGCCTACGTCACCAACGAGCAAATATTTTCATACCCTTTGGCGGCGTAATGGGGGATTTGCGGGTGGCGCGCTCTTGGATGGTGGTGTTCATCATGTCGCGGCCATGCGGCTGGTGGTCGGGGAGATTGCGGCTGTAACGGCCATGACCACGCACACCTCCACTGCCTTTGCCACGGCGGATACCCTTTCGGCAACGCTTCACTTTGCCAATGGTGCCGTCGGCTCCTATCTTGTGACTTATGCGAACGGCGCACCCTGGCCTGGCTATCTCCATGTTGTTGGTGATCGGGGGGCGTTGCGCGTCCAGCGGGGTGAAATTGAAGTGACATGCGACGGCCAAACCGAGCGCATCCAGTGCCCAAAATTTGATGGCGTCCACAACGAATTAGTTGCTTTTGCCAATTCGATTATTACAGGCGAACCTCACCTGAATACGCCGGCAGAGGCCCTCCTGGATGTCGCCGTTATCGAAGCCATGCTCGAGTCTGCACAACAGAAAACGCAAGTCTCCATCAAGCAGTAGCCGCACAAGTGCCTAGTTCGTCCTCTCCCTATAACCGATAGCGGTCGTCTCTGTGGCTGCTTGTGTCGATAAAAAGAAACATCCTCGGCGGAGTCTCCGCCGAGGATGTTTTGATGCTGGCTAGTTAGAAAGCTACGGTGACTACCGACTTAGGGCGTAGCGGCGATGGCGGTTTCGGTTTGGGCCAGTACTTCGACCGCGGCTTCAACGGCAGCGGCCGAAGCGGCTTCTTGTTCGGCCTGTTCCTGGCGTGCTGCCTCTGGGATCTCAATGCGGTGAATTTGACCATCTTGCAAGTGCAGGACTTGATCGACATATTCATCCGACAAACTATCGTGGGTTGCCATGAGCATTGTCATGTTGCGTTCCCGAATAATTTTCTTGAAGAGCCCGAGGATCTCATGTCCTGTTTTGCTATCCAATTCACCGGTTGGCTCATCGGCAATAATTAATTTGGGTTGATTGGCCAACGCGCGGGCAATGGCGACGCGCTGTTGCTGACCACCGGACATTTCATAGGGGCGATGGTCTGCCCATTTGCCAATCCCCACCAGATCGAGACAGTCGGTGGTGATCTTGTGGCGCTCTTTGCTCTTTACTTTATTCATGCGCAGAATGAGTTCCACATTTTCATAGGCCGAAAGGGCAGGCAACAATCCCAGGGACTGAAAGATAAAGCCTACCTGTTCACGCCGCCACGCGGTAAGCTTGCGTTCGTTCCACTGCCCGATCTCTTCTCCAAAGATGCGAATGCTGCCTTTGGTCGGTTGATCCAGCCCACTTAAACAATTGAGTAGGGTTGTTTTCCCGCTCCCAGAGCGTCCCTTGAGTGCCACAAATTGACCACGTCCAATCTGGAGATTAAGACCCCGGAGGGCATGAACTTCCTGATCGCCCAATTTGTAGATACGGCGCAGATCGACTGTTTCAATGGCTAAACCGTTGTAGTGATTGTTATTCTCTGACATGATACCCTTTGCAACTCTGCTCTGTTTGAAAAGAATTCTTTCAAACACCTGCGACTACCCAGTTGAAAACTGGCTTTTCTATTCCGGCCGCGGCGCTTAGCTATTCTTGGCGCGCCGCAGATGAAGCCGGTCAAGGAGATTGCCAATCCCTGGCGCTTCGTTTTCCTGTTTGCGGGCCGCTTGCACTTCCACCCGATCCTGTTCCGTAGGCCGGATCAAAATGCCATCTTCCGTAATTTCTAGGGTAGCGCGGCCTTTGATGCTGAATTGCTCAAGATATTCGTGGGGAATGTGGAGCCGACCGGCGCGATCAATGACCACTAACTCTTCTAAGTGTATCTGGGTTTCGGGCTCCGCCGCGGCTTCGCTACTCGTCCCATCGCTATTGCTGCTTTCCGCATTTTCGGCTGTACGGAACTGGCGCAAGGTTTCACTGGCTAGCATCCCATCGCGAATCCCGACCACGCGCTGCACCTGCCGGGCAATGCCCGGATCATGGCTAACAATTAGCGTTGTGATCCCCATTTCACTGGTCAAGGTGTGAAAGGTGTTGTAAATGGTCTGCGCGGTTGACGAATCGACTTCACCGGTAGGTTCGTCGGCCAGTAGTAAAGTCGGATTATTGGCCAAACCGACAGCAATCGCGACACGTTGCTGCTCACCACCCGAAAGCTCGGGCAGATGATGCTTTTTGCGCTCGGACAGCCCTACGAGATCGAGTAATTCCTCGGCACGCTTGCGTTTGCCACTGCCCGTAATCCCTGCCAAAGTCATCGGCAACATCACGTTGTCAATGGCATTCAAATAGGGCACCAAGTTGCGCGCACTCTGTTGCCAAACAAAGCCGACCTTCTCGCGGCGGTAGCGATTCATATCGCGATCGCTAATGCGGAGCAGATCATGGCCATCAACGATCACCCGACCTGCCGAAGGGCGATCCAGCCCGCCCAGAATATTCATCAGGGTAGTCTTTCCACTACCGCTAGAGCCAATGATGCCGACTAATTCTCCCTTCTCAATGGTCAGGTTCAATTCGCGCAAGGCCACCATTTCCAGCTCAGCAACTTTATAGATCTTGACTAACCCGTCACATAGAATAAATGGTTCACTCATCCGTTATCCCTTATATCTACTCAGCAGAAAGGCTAACCGTAGGCGCAGTCTCGCTTCTGCGGCTCGTCTTTTTCTCTTCTCTCTTCTGGATGGCTTACGCAAAGCGAAGTCAATCCGCCGGTACCGCCTTGGGTTTGGCGCCCAGGCAGTACTTTGCACACGTATCTTCTGACCTTAGACCGTCTCACCCAATTTGATCGCTTGGAAGATCTTCATCCGTAGCAACAATCCTGCGAGAACGCTTAGCGCCACGAGGAAGAGTGCCGCAAAGAGCGCATAGATGCGGAGGATCGCCGGCCAGGCAATTTCAACGGTAAAGGGTGGTGTCTTGGCCGTAACGTCTGCCCCCACCTGTAGATAGGGAATAAAGACCTGACTAATAATCGTGCCTAGCACCGTGCCAGCGACCAGCCCAAGCACGATTAGAAAGGCCAGCTCCCAAGCGAGGAAGGTTGTCATCTGGACGGATGACAGCCCCATCGCCCGCAAGGTTCCCAATTCGATAAAGCGGCGGCGGAACGAGAAGAGCGCATAGAGCAAGAAGCCCAACACCGTCAGCAAGGCAGCCGCTAAGAAGCCAACCGAGAGAACCCCAAACAACCCTTGGCGCTCAGGCCGCCGTTGTTCACTGGCAATGCGCAAGGTGGAGGATTGCCAATCCAAAATGACAAAGTCCAGCGCGCGCAGGTCGGCAATCATCTTGTCATAATTGACATTGGGCACAGTCTTCACCCAGACATCATAGGGCATTTCGCCGCCAACTTGTTCAAAGAGATAGTCAAGATTCCCGACAAGCAGTGGTGGTTCGTCTTCATACCAAGTTGGGAAGTAGTCAAACTCGCCAGCGACTTTCATGGCCATCTCGGCACGCTGACCATAGTTGCTGACCCGCACTTGAATGGCGTCACCAACCCGAATCGAGTTCTGGCGCATGTAGTCGCGGCGCATCAAGACACCATCGGGCGAGACGGCTAAGGCATTCATCAGCGCCCCCAAACTGGCCGGGGCAAAGTCGCGTCGCCAATAGGCGGCTTGGGGGAAGTCAATGCGGTCAATGCCGATAAAGCGGCTTTCCGTCCAAGTGCCTTGCACTTGCACCGATGCCCCAAATTCACCAACCCGCGCCGCCCCCAGAATTTCCGGCACTTTCAGATGTTCAGAGACCGGAATAAAGACCCAGTTAGGGCCTTGAGTGGCGGTACTAGCACTGCCGCTGCTCGCGCTGGTTGTGGTTGCGGTTGTCCCGCCTTCTGTACCCGCGCTGCCGCCTTGTCCGGCGGCATTGCTCCGGCCAAGCTCAACTAAGCGAACATCGGCACCGGTGCGATAGTAGCTTTGATCATAGAGGTGATTGTCGAGCGTTTGGGCCAGCGAAGCTGTAAAGGCCGATAAGCTCAAAGTGAGGATCAGCAGGATCAGCGGCGTCGTATAAAAGGCCGGATCGCGCGAGAGGTACCGTGTTGCTAATAAGAAGCCAACACTGTTCATCTTGGAGGCGATCCAGGCAATCAAGCGCATGATGAAGGGCAGCAGCCGCAGGACAAACAAGGTTAACGCAAAGGCCCCGAGCGCGGGCACCAGGAAGAGCAAGGGATTTTCAAAGGGTGAGCTTGTACTGCCAGCCGTGTTACCAACAACGGCAATACTGCCCTGTTGCCGCAGCAGATAGGCCCCATAACCAGCCGGAATCAGGAGCAAAATGTCGAGCCATGCACGTTGCCACCAGGGCGGGCGGATGGTGCGCGATTGTTCCTGTTTGTAGGAGACAATGGTATATCGGGCGGCCCCCAAAGAAGGAAGCACTTGGGCAAAGAGCGTGACGCCCAAGGCGACCAACCCAAAGCGGAACGTCGCCACCGTCATCGCAACCCGCAGATCTGACTCCGCACTAAAGTTGAGAAAGCTGCGCGTCGCACCAATGAGCTGGGAAATTCCTTGGCTGACTGGCACACCCGCCAGCAAGGCCATGGCCCCCAACAAGGACGCTTCGAGCATGGCAATGCCGAGAATCTGCAACGCTGTCGCCCCGCGGCTGCGCAAGACGGCAATTTCGTTCCGCTGGCGGTTGACGGCTAGCCCAACGACCAACCCGATAAAGGCCAAGAGCAAGCCAACAATGGGAATGCTAAAGGCGTAGAGCAAGATGTTGAGGAGGCGACTCGACACTCGGTAGCGATTGAGCGCATCGTAGGGCGAGACCTCCAAGCGTGTGTTGGTTAAGAGGGTTGCCGCACGCTGTTGCACCTGGGCAATCTGGCTAGTCAGCCAACCCACATCCCCAGCATGAATATCCGTGCCGTCGAGGATAATGTACCAGAGGGCTTGGGCGATTTCATCATTGAGGAGTGAAGAAATCCGACCCTGAAAGGTCGCTTCTGGGATAAAGAGCTGATTATCAAAGACACTTTGTCGATAGAACCAAAACTCTTCATTCGGATTGGTCGCCCGCCAAATGCCACTGATCCGAATCGGGATCTGCACCACGCGAGACCCATTTTCGAGCTCCACGCGGCGGAAGGTCATAAAGGTTTCCCCCACTTGCAGACCTAGTTCATCGGCCATGGCGTCGTTGATCGCCACTTCGACAGGATCTTCCAAGTTGGCGGTGGCTGGCGTCGGGTAGGCCCCTTCGAGCAAGGTGGTGTGGCCTTCAAAATCGCTGACAAAGGCGAAGTTGACCCAAGCCAGCGGGTCCCTGACATCGGCATAGGCAATATCCGCTGTGGGGAAGAGGCGGAAGTTATCGGTTTTGGCGTAGCGCACCGTCAGCTTGTGGGGCAGCCCTAATGCTTCAACGCCCTGGGTCGTTAAATACTCATCAACCTGGGTGATATCATCCCATTCCTTCATGCCATAGAGCGAACCGACATAGCGGAACATGAAGGCAAAGGGCGGTCGGTTGAGCGCTGCCGAGTCATCGCTGGTTTGACTCAGCTCCTCTTGAAGAATGCGATAATAGACCGCATCGGTATAGAGTGGTACACTCATGACCAATGCGATCGACGCAACCAAACCGACGGCGGTTGCCAGCGCTAAGCCACGCTGAGAGAGCAACCGGCGCGTCGCTACTGCAAAAATGGCCAAAGTACGTGATATAAATTTCATGGATCCGTTACGGCCCCTCGATAACCTGGCCCTCTTCCAAGCCTTCTTCAATTTCAATGCGATCTTGGGTTTGGATGCCAGCTTTGACATCAACCCGCCGTCGTGTTTCGCCATCAATCAAGACAGCAAAGCGGCGGCCATCAAAGACACGAACTGCTTGGGGGGGCAGCCAGAGAATGTTATCCTTGCGTTCCAATTCGACCGTAATGCGAACCAGATCGCCCATGGCAAAGCCTGCATCAGCCGCCGATTCCTCAAGCGTGAAGCGCGTAGATTTATCTTGGTCTTCGACGGTCGTCGCGGTGCCACCGCCACTGCCGTAAGGATAGGGCAGTTGGCGAATATTGCCATGCAAAATAACACCCGGGCGGCTAACTAATACAACAGAAGCAGCCATGCCTTCGGCTAATTTTTGCATTTGATCACTGAGCAGTTCTGCCCGCACTTCTAACGCGCTAATGTCTGCAAGCGTGACGACTGGTCGGAAGGCTTCGACGGCTTGGCCTGGCGTCAAGGAAACCGAGAGCAGCTGACCATCGAAAGGTGCTACAATCTGGGCTTCAGCAATTTCGGCCTCCAGCTTCACCACATCATAGGTGGCGCGCTCCACGTCGTTTTTCAGCAGCGGATTAACGCCTGCCTCTTGGATGCTTGCTAGGGCAATTTGGGCAATTTCCACTTCCTTTTGCTGCAAAGCTACCGCTTGTGCATCTGGCGCGCCTTGGCCTTGCAACGAATCCAGACGAATCTGCGCTTTCTCTAACTCGATTTCGGCTAGGCGAGCGCGTGTTTCAAATTCGCGTTCAGCGGATTCAAGCATCACTTCGGCCCGTTCTAGCGTGAGACGGACACTATTTAGCTCACGTTCAAGCGCATCAATTTCTAGTTCGGCAATGACCTGGCCTTCTTTCACCATTTCATTGCGCTTTGCAAAAACTGCCCGCACACGACCAGCCGCACGGAAGAAAAGGGCTTCCTCAACGACCGGTGAAATACGACCGCTAAAGGTGATTTCATTGACAATTTCACCACGTTGTACCTTATAGGTAGGTTTCACAGGGACGACCGGAGTCGGAATCGGTGTTGGGGTAGCTGCTTCGGCTGCTGCACGCTCACTACGGCTAGCTGGCAACAACGAACAACTGCTAAAAACAACCACAGTTGCCATTAGCGCGAGCAACTTCACAAATTTTTCTCTCATCTGCACGGGAACTCCTTGACAGGTCTCTAAACTCAAATCATTGGTTGCCTATCCATGGCATGGGCATAGCCAAACACTTCTCTGGATAGCCATACGGTAGCCAAAGCAGGCAGCACGGGAGCAACCGCTGCCTGCTTTGGCATGATGGCCCCAAAGAACCGTTGGTCATTGGCACATTGCCTGGATGAGGCCGGTTGCTACGTCCAAGGTTGACGTCATTCATTAGGTAGTCATTCATTGGGTAGGGCGGAACAGCGCCAAGCGCGCAGGGCTGGTTGGCGTCTAGAAAGTAGGCTCATCCCTAGGATTTTAGCACGATGGACTTTGCACAATGGATCTTGGCAATATCCGCTAAGACCGTGATGAACGCAAGTAAATTCGATAAAATTGATTTTACATTTCTAATGATAGCCCTTTTTGGGACCTACTGTCAAACAAGCTCATTGTTTGAACTTGAGGGCACGGCCAGGTAAAAGCCCTGTGAGCGTGGTAACGGGCTGGCCGGCTGCGATGATGGGCTTGCCATTGACCACGACATCGTCAATCCCCGTCGCCAACTGTTGGGGCTCAGAATAGGTGGCGCGGTCGGTAACAGTCGCGGCGTCAAAGACCACAATATCGGCAAAGTTGCCTTGGCGTAGGACGCCGCGGTTCTTGAGGCCAAAGCGTTGTGCTGGGTGACCACTCAGCTTGTAGACGGCTTCCTCTAGGCTAAAGAGCTGGCGATCCCGCACACAAGCCCCAATGAGCCGGGGTGCCGAGCCAAATTGCCGGGGGTGGACCCCGCCTCCGGCTTGGTAGATGCCGTCTGTACCCATCATATAGCAGGGGTGTTTGAGGAATGGCTCCACCAGCCGATCATCGCCATGGTGAAAGACCAACAACACGGCGAGACTCTCTTCGATGAGGAGATCACAGAGCGCTTCTCCGGCGGGCTTTCCTGTGGCTTGGACATACTCGGCGACGGTCCGGCCTTGATAGACGGAGTTTTCCTGACTGAGCAACCAAGCAAAGTAGGTTCGATCCAGCGCGGTGGATTGGAGGGCATGGCTAAACCGCGCCCGAATGGCTGGATCGCGCAATTTAGCCACGACACCGAGTGGACCATCTTCCCATGCTTCGTAGGGCAGGAGATAGTTCAGCATGGTAGAACCGGGCAGATAGGGGTAGACATCAAAGGAGAAATCGACTTCGTTGACGGCCACTGTGTCAACATAGTTCAACAGCTCTTCGCTCTCTTTGACAGAGCCGCTTTTGAAGTGGGAAATATGCACAGGAATCCCCGCGCGTTTCCCAATTTCGACGGCTTCCTGGATCGCGCGTAACGTCCCCTGTTTGTAGCGTACATGCGAGACATAAAGGCCCTGTTGCGCGGCCAAGGGGCGGCAAGCTTCGACTAATTCATCCGTGGTGGCAAAGTGCTGCGCCACATAATCCAGCCCTGTAGAAACGCCAACTGCCCCAGCCGCCATCCCTAGCTCGACTTCATCAATGATCTGGCGCATTTGGAAATCATCGGGCTGCGCGCGGCCAAAGCCACAGGCTAGGCTACGCACATTGGCATAGGGAAGATGGGCAATGCTATTTTGTACATTGGTGCCATCCAAGAGCGCCATGTAGTCGGCCAAGCTCTCCCAGCCCGAATATTCGTCGAAACGCAGGCCGTTGAGAGAACGTAAGTAATAGATCCACTCTTTCGCGGTTTGTTGGTTGACCGGGGCATAAGAAATGCCATCGGCCATGATCACTTCGGTGGTAAAACCTTGACTAGTTTTGGAAACGAGATGAGAAGTTTTGAGTAGCCATGCATCGGAATGATTGTGGACATCGACGAAGCCGGGGGCAACCATTTTGCCAGTGGCATCTATGGTTGTTTGGGCTTCTTGATCAGCTAGATTGCCGATGGCAACAATACGATCTCCTTGAATGCCAAGATCCGCTTGATAGCGGGGCGTCTTCGCACCGTCAAGTATGATGCCGTTGCGAATCATCAGATCGAGCATCTAAATCTGCCTCTCTAGCGCAGTGCAAACGGTAGGGTTAGAGTAGTGAAGTAGGCCACCAAGCCTACCCTAGGCTTGGCCTATGACTTCAACACCTGTAATTATCAAAGAAAGCGTGGATCCTGTCAAAGTGCGAAAATTCTTAAAAAAGATTGCTTACTATTTTTAGAACCCTGGCCGTCTGGGCAAGTGCAGAACCCCTGTTGTATACTGGCGAGATGGATTGTACTTACGCAGTTGGTTGGCGCGGCCAGAGCCTAGCCAAGTGTGTAACTTCTTACGGATCAACCCATTGGCGTGGACGCAACCTAATTTGCTTGTACCACGCTCCTTCTACATCTACATAAAATAAGGCGTTTGGCGAAACTTTTATGGCAAAGATCTATCGTCCGTCATCAAAACAAACAGCTGCAAAAGCAAAACCGTCTTCAACCAAAGCGACAGCCGCGAAAGCGACAGCGACCAAAGCTACCCCACCAAAGCAAGTCGCGCCCAAACAAACGCCGGCCACCCAAGCGGCAGCCTCGACAGGGCAAAAGCGCATAGGCAAGCCCTATGGAATTGGGGCATTAGCCACCTTGCTCTTTGTTGTGATTTACTGGTGGTTTACGGGGAGTACCCCGCCTAATCTGACGCTTCCTACAGATAGCGCGGATGTACCGGCTGGTACTGTCGAAGTCGTGGCCGCTGACGCTGCAGTGGCTACCTCTGCAGCGGTAACTGCGGATGGTGTAGCTGCACCGACAACGACGACGGTAACAGCGACAACGGTGGCTGAGGATGATGCGACCAGTGCGGCCATAACCGATACAGCGGCTGTGGCCCCAACTACGCTGCCCGTGGTAGAAGCTGCCCCCACGGCTACACCCTTACCACCGCCTACACCAGCGCCGACGACACCTGCCCAAACCGGCCCACCGGGTATGCCCGTGACGACGCGCGCTGAACTACCGCCGGAAGCGCTCGATACGCTCGATCTGATTGCCACCGATGGCCCCTTTCCGTTTGAGCGCGATGGCATTACCTTCCAAAACCGCGAACGCTTGCTGCCCCAGAAACCCAATGGGTACTACCGCGAATACACGGTAATCACCCCTGGTGAATCTGACCGGGGCGCACGCCGGATCGTTGCCGGTGAAGCGGGCGAACTTTATTACACCGATGACCACTACGACTCGTTTTCATGGATCGTAACCGAATGAACATCAGCGAACTTATTCTCAGTGGCGCACGCCCCCCGGGTATCTATCGTACCCCTCAGATGCACCCTGATTATGTGATTGCTCCCTTGGCGCGCCAAGGCTGGCGTGGTTTTTTCATCGATGGCGAAGTGGTGACGACCAAAGCCGACTTCTTGCGCGTCGCCAGCGCAACCATGGATTTCCCGGCCTATGTTCGGCCTAATTGGGATGCTTTTGAGGAGGCCATGCGCGATCTTTCCTGGGCACCGGCCACGGGCTATCTCTTGATCTATGATGGCGTCTGGCATTTAGCCTGGAACGAACGCGAAGCCTGGGCGACCGCACATTCGATCCTGACGGCGGTGGCTGCCTTTTGGCAAACCAAGGAGATTCCCTTTTACATTCTGCTCAGTCGAACGTGGTGGTATGCGCGGGATATAGAGAAGTTAGCGTAAGCGTGGGCCGTGTTGCCCCACTGACCAGCACCCGTCAAGTGCTGGTCAGCTTTACGAATTCACCGCAAAAGCCAATGACTAGGGCCAATCGACCACGGGCCATCCCGTCTCGGCTTCGATGGCGAGCAGGCGATTATATTTAGCCAGCCGTTCGGACTGGGTGACGGACCCCACTTTCAGTTGATCGCCGCCCCAGCCAACGGCAAGATCCGCAAGCCAATGATCTTCCGTTTCGCCACTGCGCGCGCTAATGGTGACCATCCAACCGGCGCTACGGGCCAAGGCATAAGCTTCGGCGGCTTCGCTCAGCGTGCCGATTTGATTGACTTTGAGGAGGAGCGCATTGGCCGCCTGTTCACTAATCGCACGGCGAATCCGTTCTGGATTTGTGCAGAGCAGATCATCGCCCAAGACCAGGGCCTGCTTGCCAATCCGTTCGTAGAGCAAAGGCCAGTGGGCCCAATCTTCTTCGGCGAGGCCATCTTCCACACTGACGATCGGGTAGCGTTCGAGCCAACGGCCAATTTGCTCTACCATCTCCACGCCACTCAACGGCTTTGGTCCCAGATGATAAAGGCCATTGGCATAGAAATGGCTAGATGCCACATCCACGGCTAGCACAACATCGCGGCCCGGCGCAAGACCCGCAGCCTCGATCGCCGCGACCGCATCACGGAGCATCGTTTCGGCATCCGCAAAGGGCGGTGCTAACCCTCCTTCGTCGGCGGTGAGCAGGCGCATCCCATAGTTACGCTGGCAGAGATCCGCGGCAGCTTGAAAGACTGCCACCGTCATCGCCATAAGCTCATCAATGGTCTGCGCCGCTTTTGCCACGACTAACACATCTTGCAGTGGGGCTTGCCCGCCAGCATGTTTCCCGCCACTAAAGAGATTGATCGTTGGGCGCGGCAAGCGTTGGGGCAGTGGCTGGCTAAGCAACGTGGCAAAATAATGGTAGAGGGGCTGCTGTTGTTCCGCCGCGACGGCACGCGCAAAGGCCAGGGAAATTGCTAAAATGGCATTGGCGCCTAGGCGGCCTTTGGTAGGAGTGCCATCCAGCGCGAGCATCGCGTGGTCCAGCTCCTGTTGGGTGGCAAAAGTACGCCCAATAAGTGCTTGGGCCAGCTCGCCCTGAACATTGGCTACGGCACGCCGACAGCCCAAGCCGCGATAGCGAGCGGGGTCGCCATCGCGCAATTCGTGTGCCTCGGCGGCCCCGGTTGAGGCCCCCGAGGGGGCCGACGCCGTGCCGATCGCGCCACTTGCCAGGCGGCAGGTCGCTTGTACGGTTGGTCGGCCACGGCTATCGAGAATTTCCAGGCCGGAAAGATGAGTAATGGTCGCCATGCGTTACTTTCTATGGTGTCAAGGTTGGTTGAATGATTGGTGGCTCGGGGCAAAGTTGAATCTCAATAATAGGCAAATTGTAGCCTGCGTTTGCCTTACAGAAAAATTGTCTTCAACGGATTTTGCTTTTGGCAAAAAACAAGGCGGCCGTCATCATGCAGATGACGGCCGCCTTGTTTGGGTGCGAGTGGTGGCGACGACGGGTAACGAGCCTATCTGATGGCGTCGTTACGTTGTTCCTTACTCGCCAATTTCATAGACAACTTGCAGTTGGAGGGTGAGTTCCAATTCGCCGGGCGAGATGGGGGTGGCAGCACCGCCGCCCATGCCACGATCCAGCTGATTGAAGTTAGAAGCGTTGTAGTAACCACCACCGCTGCCGATCACTTCGCTGATGCTCACCACGCCACCAACCGTCACACTGGTCAGTTCGGCTAATTCTTCAGCCTTGGCTTTGGCATCGGCAATGGCACCGGCCCGGGCTTCGCCTTCCACGGTATCAGTCTTGTCTAGGCCAAATTCAACGCCATAGATATTGTTGGCCCCGGCTTCAATGGCGGCATCTAGCACGGCCCCCACTTTTTCCAGATCGCGGATCACCACCGAAACGGTATTGGTGACTCGATAATTGGTCTGGTTTTCTGGCAGCGGACCGTCTGCACCATAGCGCTCGGCATAGATGCTAAACCCCGAAGTCTGAATATCCTTTTCCTCAATTCCTTGCTCTTTCAGCGCGGCAAGGACGGCCTCCAAGGCAACTTTATTGGCATCGCTGGCTTCTTTGACACTCGACTTCATCACTTCCACCCCAATTTGGGCACGGGCGATATCCGGCTTAATTTTGACTTTCCCCTCACCAACGACCGTAATGGTGCGTGGCAATGCCGGGATCGTGCTTTGGGCATGAGCGACCTGAGCCGCTGAGAAATCGAAGATGCGGGAAGCTACCGCACCGGCAAGGAGGGCAACCAGCAAAAAGCCAGTGCTGATCCAATGGAGTGATTTTCGTTGAAACATGATAGAGAATCCTTCTTCATAGTCTGTTGATGCTTCATCGGGGTTGCGCATCAGTATTGATATGGCAATAGTTATCTGGACTAGCGCGGTTAACTAAGCGAGTAAATCGGGCCCTATCTACTGTTGCTCGTCTATCCGGGATAAAGACGAGCCCGTAAAACAGATTGTTCCAACGAAATTGAAAAAGAGCGTATGCCTTTGATCGATAGGCCACCAGAGCTGGCCGATGTTCAAAATTTTGTCATCCGCTTGGCGCTCTGCTTCCCACAACCGCCAACGCGTTGCCTCTATTGAAAGAGCATGCCGCCCACCGTGACCACCGAAGTGCCATCATCATCGGCTGGGCAGGTAGCATAGCCCACCTGTTCGCCACGGATGGGGCTGCCAATCGCCGCGCCCAAGGTACGCATGGTGAGATAGATCGGGGCGACGCCACAAACGTTGTTCGCGTCGCGTATTTGCTGGATGGCATCAAAGAATCCCTCACTATCGCCATTGCTCATCCGGTTGATCAATTGCTGATCGGCGGCCTGTAGCTGCTGTCGGCCTGCTGTTGTCAGGGGCGCGCCGCCAAAGGCTGGCCCAACGTGGGCGAGATCGCCGGAAGCAATCACAAGGGTACGACGGCCCTTGGTTGCTTGCTGCAGCGTCGCAATGACGCGGTTGAGCAGGGGATCTTGGGCTGGCGTTGCCCCCTTTTGGAAGAAGCGATGCAGGCCACCACAGAGAATGGGGACAAAGGGGCAGGCTTGGCCCGCACGCATATGGTGGAGCCAAACGGCCACCAACTCTAGCGAATGTTCACCCCGGTGGCGTAGCTCACCAGCAAAGGCGGCTTCTTCGCCAATGACCTGTGCCAGTTGATCGACCACGGCTTGGTCGGTGGGGAGCACCCCATAGGGCGTGGCATAATGTTGCCGCGTCAAGGTAAAGGCATCCGCACCATAGTGATCGGTACCAAGCATAATTGCGAGTTCAGCTTCGCGTGCCACCTGGGCCGCGCGTTTCCAAATTTGCGCGTAGACAGCGCCCCCGCGCGGATAGTCGATATGGGGGCTCAACAAGCCAACGGGCCGTGACCAATCGATTGGAACGGGTTCAATCGTATCCGCCGCTTCGAGATAATCTTGCAGCCGCCGCCATAGGGGTTGTTTTTGCGCTGGGTAGGATCGCCCAGCCAGGGCTGCCGGGCGATAGGGGGCGGTGCGGTAAGCCGTTCGTAGCTCGGCATAAGCGGCATGAAACCGTTCGTTTTCCAGCATGAGTGCTTCGTCTAAATGGCGGAGGAGCTCTTCGACGATGGAAAGCGGCAATTCGCTCCCCGCGTGGCGCTGAAAGGCTGTTACCATGGCTTGGGGATTGTGCGCGCCGTCACAAAACGCCAGGAGCGCACCGAGCGGTTGGGGCACCAACAGCGCCGCCTCGGTAATTCGTTGCGGATCGCTCAGATGCAGGTAGGGGCGGCCATCCTGCGTATGATGACGAACCGAGAGTGACCGCAGCTTTGGGTATATAGAATTTGAAGATTTCATGGAATATGTGGGTAAAACGCTCTTGGATGGGCGCTGTGGATAGCGCATCATAGCAGCTTGAGCGTTACAGTAGCGAGTGTACGTACTTGGCGGCGTTGCCAGGGGTTTGGAGACAGTGCTGAACTAGGGTAACTAGGCAGCACTGTCTCCCGTCAGGCATAGCGCCGTCCTATGGCATTGATAGCCATGACAACGTCGCTATGGCGGCTATCGTGCTTATTGCAAGGCTTCCAACGGGATGATCTGGGCCTCTTCTGGCGCTGTGATTTCGGGCGCGTTGTTGTGGTCAGACGCGCTGGTTATCACTTCGAGATTGATCACTGGCTCAACATTGCCCAGCAGGGTGCTCAGGCCCATCGAGCCATCACTGTCTACCATGCGGGCAACTGCCACAAGCGAAGAGAGATCCCAGGCAAAGACAAAGTCATTTTCGTAGACAAAAAGATCGTCTACGCCAATGGACTGGCTGGTGTGGAAATCAAGCCCAGCGAACAACATCGGTGCAACGAAGGAGAGCATGGTCAGCGATTCGGTGAGTTCTTGCTCGGTGAGTTCGGTTTCGGCCAAGGCATTGATCGTGTCTAGTTGGCTGATGAGCAGATCGCGGAAGAGCGGGCTGCCCACAAAAGCACCTAGATTAAAGGTGCTTTGGAAGACCGCCAGGTCTTGCCCATCCACTGCTCCATCGTCTTCGCGCTCGACTGAAATGTAGGGCTCGATCATCGCTCGGCCTTCTTCGGTGGTCAGGAAGTTACTCACCCCAAAGCCAGCCATGGAACTCATGTCACCAGATGAGGCGGCGCTTTCCTCTAGGCCAGCCTTCATTAGGGTGAGCAGGTCGATCCCCGCCCAACCTTCCAACCCTTCGGTGCCAGGTGCAAGCGCCGCCAAGTCGTCCAGGTTGATATAGCCATAACCGTCGGCCACAACGATGTTCACGGTAATTTCTTCGGGAACGGGAACTTGTGCCTGTGCCGCGATCAGTTCGGCGACATCGGCTGGCAGGGTCAAATGCATTTCGCCTTGATAAGCTAAGGTTGCATAGACTTCCAGCAGTAGGTCAACCATCGCTTCCATGTTTTCGGCCAACTCTTCCGGTGGCAGAGTTTGCATCTCAGCCAGTTGGAGGGCTAATTCTGGATCGATAGCATAGGTTGCATCTTGGGTCAGCGAGAAGGAGACTTCGTCAAGGGGGAGGCCAGGAATACCGGCTAGGAGGAAGTTGATTTCAGAGCTGTAGACGCCAGAGCCTACGGTGGTCATGGCTTCCTGGGATGCAATGAGAATGTCACAGTCTTCTGCATCTAGATCGCCACAGAAGGGTTCGGGTAGTTCTTGGGCAAATGTTGGCATCACTGAACAGACGAGCAGCAAGATGGATAAGAGTAAGGCAACACTTCTCTTTACACCTTTTCGCATTTGATTGATCCTTTCATCATTTTGGCAGCTTGAATCATGACAAGTGAGTACATATCCTCACAAGGGAGTGACCGACACTTTCAGGTAACAGGAATCAGACTTTCAACATATGGCGTGTGATCACTACGATTTATGATTGACATACCGCATAATCGGTACGCCGAATCTATGTCTTTGAGGCGGCACAGGCGAGAGTCTACACCTGATTGCCTACGGGCGGCGGCCTCATCGGCACCAAGGAAGTGCGCATCCGTGAATTGTCAAAATAGATTGAGAGGAGGGGAGCAATCCATTTCAACAAGGTTGACATATCACCTGCGCATGGGGACAAGCGATCATGCAACAGTAGCGTAAAGAACCTATTGGCATCATTGGCTGGCCGGAAACCGCCTAGATGCACCTGCTACTGCTGGTAGTGCAGCATTGTTGTAACAGCTTATCAGCGATATTTACTTTTCGTCAAATTCATGACGGGAGTAGTAAGCCTAAGCGCGACCCTACCCGCTGTGTTACATGACCTATTGTAACCTGAATCCTCACTTTTGGTGTGAAGTTGATCGCATTTCTTGCGAACTGTCGCTCTGCTAGCCAAGGTCTACCGGCTGGCCCATAACATCCCACGAATCTGAATTTCTTTGGCCTCTGGCACGGAAAAATCACTGGCATGGTGGCCCAGGGAAGAGTAGAAGACCCGGCCTTGGTTCCACATGCGCTTCCAGACCACCGGCATCACTGTGCCTTTTACCCAAGCCGCATGTTCCCCGCTGAAGGTTGTGGTGGCCAAGACTTGGTTGGCCGGATCAACATGCATGTAATATTGCTCTGAGCGCATGGTAAAGTCGTTCAGCCCAGCGGTGATCGGATCGGTATGGTCGGTAATGTTGACTGTGTAGTCAATAATATTGCCTGGATGGGCTACCCACTGGCCGCCGACCATCCATTGATATTCGGTGTTGTTACGAAAGGCATCGGCCATGCCACCATGCCAACCGCCAATACCCACGCCACTCGCGATGGCCGTGAGTAAGCCTTTTTCCTGGTCGCGCGTGATCGTACCCATCGTCCAAATCGGGACAACGAGATCAAGCGCGAGCATAAATTCGCTGTTCAAATAAATATCCAGCGTGTCAGAAATGGTGACCGCATAACCACGCTCGCGCAAGAGCGGCGCAAAAATGTCGGTGCACTGCTTGGGTTCATGGCCGTCCCAGCCTCCCCAGACAATCAGGGCCTTTTTCATAAAAATCCTTTCAATGGGTGGGTAATTTTGGATAACGCTCACTGATCAACTTTGGCTTTACACCCCAACGGATGATGGCATGATGATGGCACAAAGAGTCGCATTCTATCGAATTGCCCTCTGCGGAGTTGTCAAGATGAGCCTTTCAATGAAACCGTACGCATTTACGTTCGGTTTGGGTCGGTATGGCATCTGGTTGGAAATGGCAACGCAAGCATGGGCGATTCGGGCCAGTCTATTGCACTGTGTTGCGCTGTGAAAAGGAAAGAGGGTTTGTGCCTTATTGTACCATTAATTTACTCGACGTCAACCCCCATCTTCTACGTAGAATTCCGCGTTCCCTCTCTGGATGGCACGGGCCAACGGGTAGAATCGGTGGGGTGCTATCTGTGTAAGGGGGCTGCGCGTTTTGCCTTGCCTGTGGTACAATGGAACATAAACCCACCGCTGAACGACCCTGCGGCTGTGCGGTTGAGCGACAGGCGGCTGGCTTGGGGCAAGCGCCGTTTGCCGCTGACTGTCGTCACATCGTCGCTCTATCGCCTGACACACCACCAACGGATCTATACCACTGATACGAACCGTAGAAGGAGACTGCAGAATGTACGTGGATGAGCTTGATACCCCGGTTCTAACCCTCGATCTTGACGCCCTGGAAGAAAATCTCGAACGCTACCAACGCTATTATGACCAACATGGCATTGGACTGCGCCCCCATATCAAAACCCATAAAACCCTGGCTGTTGCTCACATGCAAATGGCGCGTAGATGCATTAGGCTCAACTGC
>JAHBVH010000075.1 GCA_019637645.1 Caldilineaceae bacterium | reverse complement strand
TCGAGCCAGTTCCGAAATTGACTATAGCCAAAGTTGGTTTCGTTAAAGGCCGAATCGAGCATCAACATGGTCTGCTTCAACGTCGTTGCCAGAATGGGCAACTCGCCCCGTTGGTCATGGATGCGCAGGGCTTTGACCAACAGACTGCGTGCCTCTTCATTGTCGGCGCGCGGCGTGTTGAGATCATCCATGCCGTGATAGTCATTAAGGACCGCTTCCAGGTAGACAAATTCGTCACAGGCTCGGCTGAGCAGCGGGTGCGTGACTGCGCGCGGCCCAATGCCCAGTGTGTAGCGCCCATATTCGCGTAATTTGGTTACCAAGGGGCCAAAGTCGCTATCACCAGAAATAATGGCAAAGGTTTGGATGTGAGAACGCGTAATCGCCGTTTCGATCGCATCCAATGCCATGCGAATGTCGGCGCGATTTTTGCCGGCGCGCACGCTGTAGATCTGAATCAGATCGACGGCATTGTTCATCAACTCGTCTCGATAGCGGGAAAAACGGCTCCAATCTCCATAACAACGCTTAATGACTACCGGACCACGACTTTGTAAATATTCGATCAAGGGGGTTAATTCAAAATCAAGGAATTCTTGTTCGGCCCATAAAGCCACATTTTCAAAATCGATAAACACAGCAATCTGGTTACTCATCAAAAGAGTCTCCTCAGCTTTTCTTTCCATTTTCAATTGTTAAAGTTAACCTTTTATTCACAGTCGGTCAGTGCGGTAACGCAGCCATACGATTGTATTTTCTTAGGAGCAATTTGCCAAATTTCCTACCAGCGCGGTGGGGTAAAGCGCCATACAATGTGCCTGCTAACACATCAAGCAACCTACCACCGCTAGTGTAACCCGCTATCACAACTCACACAGCGGCAAATTCAAACACTTTGCTAATACAAACCATATGCCGGACATATACAGAACGCGTATACTAAGAATCAACTGTGGATAGATTTCAAGCAGTGTAATCCTGATGCTAGGGTATCGACGCAGGCCATACCGAAATAGAGGCAGAAGTACATGGATCGCCAGCACGAGTGGCTCAAGTTGTATGACACGCTGGCTCGGGATACCCTACCAAACGAATACATAGAAATCTGAGCAAATTTAGCTATCATTCCCTGATCTTAGGGATCAGGCATAGCCGTGGAGGATAAAACGAACAATGGGTAAAATTATTGGGATTGACTTAGGTACAACAAACAGCGTTGTTGCTGTCATGGAAGGTGGCAACCCAACCGTGATTGCCAATGCCGAAGGCAACCGGACAACGCCATCGGTTGTCGCCTTTGCCAAAAACGGCGAGCGGCTAGTGGGGATTACGGCCAAGCGCCAAGCGGTGGTGAACCCAGAGAATACCATTTATTCCGTAAAGCGGTTGATGGGTCGCCGCATTGAAGATAACGAAACCAAGCGCACCACGGGGATGGTCTCCTATACGATTGTAGAAGGGCCGAACCATGACGCCCGTGTTTCGATTCCGGTGAAGAACCGCAGCTACACGCCCCAGGAAATCAGCGCCATGGTCTTGGGGAAACTCAAGCGCGATGCAGAATCCTATTTGGGCGAAGAAGTCAAGCAAGCGGTCATTACGGTGCCGGCCTATTTTAATGACAGCCAACGCCAGGCAACCAAAGATGCCGGTCAGATTGCCGGTTTGGAAGTCTTGCGCATTATCAACGAGCCGACCGCCGCCGCCGTGGCCTACGGGTTGGACAAGAAGACCGACGAAACCATTTTGGTCTTCGACTTGGGCGGTGGTACCTTCGACGTTTCCGTACTCGAAGTTGGCGATGGTGTGATCGAAGTGAAGGCGACCAATGGCGATACGCACCTAGGTGGTGATGACTGGGACGAACGCATTGTCCGCTGGTTGATCGATGAATTTAAGAAAGAACAGGGCATTGACCTGAGCCAGGATCGCCAAGCACTACAACGCTTGCGCGAGGCGGCGGAAAAGGCGAAGATTGAACTCTCTTCGACCCCGCAGACGGAGATCAACCTGCCCTTTATTACGGCGGACAGCACAGGCCCCAAACACTTGGCTTTGAACCTGAGCCGCAGCAAATTTGAACAACTGACCGCCGATTTGGTGGAACGCTGCAAGCAGCCCTTCCACAGCGCGCTGCGCGATGCCGGTCTTAGCGCCAAGCAGTTGGATGAAGTGGTGATGGTAGGTGGTTCTACCCGCATGCCGATGATCCAAGAGTTGGTGCGCAGCCTAACGGGCAAAGAGCCCCACAAGGGCGTGAACCCAGACGAAGTGGTGGCCGTGGGTGCCGCGATTCAGGGTGGTGTCTTGGGCGGTGAGGTCAGTGACCTGCTACTGCTCGATGTGACACCATTGAGCTTGGGCCTGGAAACGTTGGGTGGTGTGATGACCGCGTTGATTCCACGCAACACGACCATCCCAACCAAGAAGACCGAGGTCTTCAGCACCGCGGCGGACAATCAGACCGCGGTGGACATTCATGTGTTGCAGGGCGAACGCCCCATGGCGCGTGACAACAAGACGCTGGGCAATTTCCGGCTCGATGGCATTCCCGCCGCGCCGCGTGGTGTGCCCCAGGTCGAAGTAACCTTTGACATTGATGCCAATGGGATCTTGAATGTCAACGCCAAGGACAAGGCGACCAGCAAGGAACAGAGCATTAAGATCACAGCGTCCACCAACTTGTCTAAGGATGAGGTTGATCGCCTGGTGCAGGAAGCCAAGAGCAACGAAGGCCAAGATCGCCAACGGCGTGATTTGGTCGAAGCCCGCAACACCGCGGATAACTTGATCTACGTCACCGAAAAGTCGCTCAGCGAGTTGGGTGACAAGGTGCCAGCGACCGAGCGGGGTCAGATTGAGCAGACGATTGAAGAGCTCAAGGCGGCCAAAGATGGCGAGGATATCGCCCGCATTCGCACGCTGACGGAGCAGCTCCAACAAGCGAGCCATGCGCTGACCCAGCAGGTTTATCAGCAAGCGGCCAATGGCACCAATCCGAATCCGAATGGGGCTGGTGAGCCTGGACGCAACCCTGGTGGCGAAGACGATGTGGTGGAAGGCGAATATCGCCAAGTCTAACCACCCCAGCTGATCCATCCCGCCAAGTCTGGATGTGACAGGGTAGCAGTTACATAGCAAGAGTCAGGAAACGCGGGCGGGGCATGTTGCCCCGCCCCTTTGTTAGGCTCGTGCCAGTGGTTCATCGCCAATCGCCCTCGAAAAGGAGAAATCGGCATGGCAAGTCCCTATCATCCATTCGACCCACGGTCACGGCGCCCGACCGCCCCGCGTTACAGTGAACAAGGCATGCCAACCCTAGAAGATTACGAAGAGTTGGTCAAGGCGTATCGAGAGTTGCAGGCCCGTTGGGTTGAACAGGGCAAAGTAGTTAAAGAAAAAGAGATCGAAGCGCAAGCCAAAGATGAGGTCATCAAGCGCCAAGGTGATGATGTCAAACAGCTTGAAGGCAACATCAAAAAATTAGAAACAGAACTGCTCTGGACACGGGCGGCCCAACAAGAGAAAAAAGCCGCACCGGACGAAGAGAGTTGGCAAGAACGGTATCACCGCTTGCAGGCCGAAGTCGATAATCTGCGCAAACGGTGGGAGCAGCGCTATGAAAGCTCGGTCGTCGAGGCCCGTCACCAAATTTTACAGGACATGTTACCGTTGGCCGACCATCTGGATCTAGCCCTACAACACGCTGGGCAAAGCACGGATGAGGCGATGCAACAATTCGTTACCAATATTGAGTCAACCCGCCGAGCTTTTATGGAAACGTTGCGTCGCTATGGGATCGAACGGGTCCAGGCCGAGGATGCGCTCTTCGACCCCAATTTCCACGAGGCGATTGGCTATGTCGAACACCCCGCCATTCCGGCGCAACATGTGATCCAGGTGGCCCAAGCCGGTTACAAAGAAGGTGAAAAGCTCTTGCGGCCCGCCCGTGTGATTGTCAGTAAAGGAAACGGGGACCCTGCGTAAGGGGAACTGGCTGTGGTTTAGTCGTGTAACAGGGTTGCATCACGGTTCAACCGGGCATTGAACTGGCTGGGGTATACCGTTGTAAAGGATGAGCTATGGATTATAAAGATTATTATCAGATCTTAGGCGTAGCACGCAATGCGGATGAAAAAGAGATCAAACGCGCCTTCCGCAAACTCGCCCAACAGTATCACCCAGACAAGAATCCTGGGGACGCCGAGGCCGAGCGCAAATTCAAAGAAGTCAATGAGGCGCACACGGTTCTCTCCGATCCCGAGAAGCGTAGCAAATATGATCGCTTTGGTTCCCAGTGGGAACAATACACCCGTTCCGGGGGCCGTCCCGAAGATTTCAATTGGGGTGGCTTTGGCGGCAATGGCGGTGGCCACAGCCGCACGGTCAGCCCCGAAGAGTTTGAACAATTTATGCGCGGCAGCAACTTCTCCGACTTCTTTGAAACCCTCTTTGGAGGTGAGCAAGGAGGACGGCGCGGCGGCACTCGTTTCCGCACGGGGGGTGGCAATAGCTTCGATCCCTTTACTGGGGGCCAAGCGCGGAGCCAAAATCAAGAAGTACCCGTACAGATCACCCTAGAAGAAGCCTTTCAGGGGACCAGCCGCACGCTAGAGAGCAGTGATGGCACCCGGATGCAGGCTAACATTCCACGCGGTGTCCAGAGCGGCTCCAAGGTGCGTATGCGTGGGGCCGCCGGGCAGGGTGATATTCTGCTCAAGGTAGAAGTCAAGCCGCATGAGCAATTCACCCGCAGCGGTGATGATCTACGGGTCCAAGTGCCGGTCGATCTCTATACGGCACTCTTGGGTGGCGAAGTTGCGATTCCCACATTGGAGCGCTCGGTCATGTTGACGGTTCCTGCTGGCACGCAAAGTGGCCGCATCTTCCGTCTCCGTGGCTTGGGCATGCCCAAACTCAAAGAGCCCGATCAACGGGGCGATCTCTTGGCCGAAGTCGCCATTAAATTGCCCACAGAGTTGACTGCCGAAGAAAAAGAGCTCTTTCAGAAGTTACGGTCCCTGCGGAGTAGCCGGTAAGCTAAAACAAAAGAGCGGTCAGGGTTGCAACCCTGACCGCTCTTTTGTTTTAGCCTAGTCCACCCCACCCACTAACTGTTCGCTTGGATGAGTTCTTGTAAGCGCTCGCGTGCGGCATTGGGGTCTGCTTTGCCCTTGGTGGCACGCATGACCTGCCCCATAAAGAAGCCAAAGAGCTTCTCTTCCCCACCGCGATACCGTTCTAATGCCGCGGCATTAGCCACAAAAATTTCGTTAATGGCCTCGTCGATCACGCTCGTGTCGCTGACCATGGCAAGCCCTTCGCGCTCCACAATCGCTTGGGGGTCGTCGCCAGTGGCGTACATAAGTTCCAAGACCCGTTTGCCGGTGTTCGGGTTGACAACCTTTTGGTCGACCAAACGCAAGAGCGCGGCGAGTTGGGCTGGTTGAATTTTAATCTCGGCAATCTGGCGCAGATCCTGCCCATCACCATCGGCATAGAGGAGGCGGAAGAGTTCACCCGTGAGCCAAGTTGCCGCCCGCTGGGCTTTCCCCGCTTCGCTACCATACTCGGCAACTAACTGTTCAAAGAAAGCGGCTACCAAGCTTTCGCTGGTCAGAATCTCCGCTTCAATCCGCCGTAGACCCCACGCTTGTTCATAGCGATCCCGCTTTGTGGTGGGCAGTTCGGGCAATTCAGCGGCTAGGCGCGCGACCCAAGCACGACTCACCTGAACTGGGGGGAGATCCGGCTCGGGGAAGTAGCGATAATCGTGGGCGCTCTCTTTGCTCCGCTGCAGCACCGTGCATTGACGCGCCTCATCCCAGCCCATGTTGACTTGTTCGACAACGCCGCCACTTTCGAGAACGCCGATCTGGCGTGTCATTTCATAGGCGATGGCACTGCGCACGGCCCGCAAGCTGTTGAGGTTTTTGACCTCGACTTTAGTGCCATATTCGCCGCGCGCTTTCTGCTCTAGGGTACGGACACTGATATTGGGTTCGCAGCGCAGCGCGCCTTTTTCCATGTCGCCACTGTTTACCCCAAGATAGCGCAAAATCGCCCGCAACTTGGTCAGGTAGGCATAGGCTTCCTCGGCGCTATGAATATCGGCCTCGGTGACAATTTCCATCAACGGTGCGCCCGCGCGATTGAGATCGATCAGCGAGTAGTAGCCTTCATGAACAGAACGCCCCGTGTCCTCTTCGAGGTGGACCCGCCGGATACCAATGCGTTTAGTCGAGCCATCTTCCCGCTCAACATCCAGCCACCCATTGTTGCATTGTGGAAACTCATATTGGGTGATCTGATAGCCCTTGGGCAGATCGGGATAGTTATAGTTTTTGCGCGCAAAGATGGCAAGTTCGGCAATCTCACAATTCAGGGCCAGACCGCTCTTGATGGTTGCTTCCACAGCCACTTGATTGATCACCGGCAAGACCCCCGGCATCCCCAAGCAAACGGGGCAGACACGGGTATTCGGTGGCGCGCCCGCATAGTCAGTGGCACAGCCACAGAACATTTTTGAGCGCGACAAGACCTGGGCATGTACTTCCATGCCAACCACAAGTTCATAGGTACGGGTGTCCAACGGCGTGGAACTGGTTTGTGTAAGGGCCATAACTCGATCTGCTACAATCTGATCACAAGTGGAATAGACAAAATAAATGGCGCAACTAAGACGCCGCGCGGGCTTGCCCTTCTCTTCAGCATGGGCAAGCTGCCGAAAATTATGTACGATATGGACGTGATTGGCAAATGATAACACCTAGGAGTTGCAGGAGTTAGGGCAGGGGTAGCGACGCGTATGCGCTAATCGCCTCTCCCTAAGCGATCTCACCCAACTGGGAGCTTTCCCGCAGAGTGCGGTGTAGATCTTTTATACAATATGCTTTATTAGTAATTTCTTCATTCCTGATGAAGAAAAGAGAGAAAAGGAGAGATCATGAGGCAACCACCATGGTCGGCCATTCATTGGCGTGTCGGCGTTTGGCTCAGCGGCGTCCTGTTGCTGCTCATGGCTTGTGATGGTGCGATCCGCGTGCCGACGGCGCAGGTTACAGCCGAGCCAACGACAGCGGCCATACCTGCCCCAACCGCCAGTGCGACCACTTCCTTCCAACCAGAAGGGATAACGATTACGCTAGAGACAGTTGTCGAGGAACTCAGTGCACCGCTCTTTGTGACGCATGCTGGTGATGGCAGCATGCGGCTCTTTGTGGTGGAAAAAGCAGGGACGATTCGCATCGTCAGGGACGGCATCCTCAGCGAACGTCCCTTTTTAGATATCACCGACCGCATCCGAAGCAGTGGGGGTGAACAAGGGCTGCTGGGCTTGGCTTTTGCCCCGACTTACCCCGACAATGGCTTTTTCTTTGTCAACTATACGGATAGCAACGGCGACACAGTCGTGGCCCGCTACACTGCTGCGCCCGCCAATGCCGACCAAGCGGACCCGGCGAGCGAATTTATCGTTCTGCAACTCGAACAGCCAGCCGCCAACCACAATGGCGGCATGCTAGCCTTTGGCACCGATGGGTATCTCTACATCGGTACAGGCGACGGCGGTGGCAGTGGTGACCGTTATGGCAATGGCCAGAACCCAGATAGCTTGTTGGGCAAAATGCTACGGCTCGACGTGTTGAGCGATCCAGCCCAGCCCTATACCATTCCAGCAGATAATCCTTGGGTCACAGCGGATTGGCAAGGGAACGACGTGCGCGATGAAATCTGGGCCATGGGTCTGCGCAACCCCTGGCGCTATAGCTTTGACCGGGTGACGGGCGATCTTTGGATTGGGGATGTGGGCCAAAACCAATGGGAAGAAATTCATTATACCCCCGCCGGCAGTCACACCGGGCTCAACTATGGCTGGCCGATCATGGAAGCGAGCCACTGCTACAACAGCAACCGTTGTGACCAAAGTGGGCTCCTCTTGCCCGTGACCGAATATGACCACCGGGGACACTGCTCAGTCACAGGGGGCTATGTCTACCGTGGCGCTGCCTTCTCGGCGATCCAAGGAGTTTATCTCTTTGGTGATTACTGTAGCGGTACCCTATGGGCCACCTGGTTTGGCAGTAACGGCCAGTGGCAAACTGCCGAACTATTGGATAGTGACAATTCCATCAGTTCGTTTGGCGAAGATGAGGCCGGGGAACTCTATATCACCGACCTGGCCCGTGGCGAGTTACGGCGCGTTTTGGTCGCAGAATAGACCGCGCGAGACGCGCCAGCTTCACCAGCCGTCCGCCTAGGTTAGCGTTAGAAAGGGGGGGGTTGTGGCCCCCCCTTTCTAACAGTATGCACATTCCAGGCCACCTCACGCAAGTCAATTGACGCAATCACACCCTTCAATCGTATGCTAGCCGTCTTGAAGTCCAGGCCAGTTTTGCTATAATCAGCGTTGCTTATCGTGCGCATAGCGCCAGTTAAGCCACCAAGCTTGCGTTTTACAAAACAAGTAGCACCGCTGCTCGATTGTTTTCTTCACTTCTATCCCGATTGCCGCCACCATTACGCCACGAATTGCAAAAGAAAATCACTGATGATGATCCACTTACTCGCTTTCTATAAGTTGCGACTTTGGTTGCCGGCTTTCCTCATACTTTGGTTCTTTTGGACGATCGTAGTTACGGCTGCGCAAACACCAGCACCAGCCAACCAGCAAGGAACAGCCGCCGTGGAACATCACCTCTATTTACCTGCCGTTATGAACAACTCAGAGACGCGGACAGTAACTGTGACCGAACCATTGAGTGATGATGCAGAAATTCAACTGCCAGACGTAGCAACGGTTAGCAGTGCGGCGAGCATGGTGGCAGTGGACAGCACCGAGGATTACAAAGCACTGGGCTATTCCGATAGTCGCAAGATTGTGCGCGATGAGGCTGGCAACCTCTATATTGCCTACCGCAAAAAGTTTAACGGGCAATATCGCATTTTTATTGCCAAATCGACCGACCAGGGCCGTAGCTGGACGATCTTGAACAACCAACAGCCCATCGAAAACATTGGACCCTATACCCAACGGGTCCCTTCGCTGGCCATCGGGCGCAGCGAAAAAGAGGATGCCAACTTTCTTCACGTGGTTTGGTATGGCAACGACAGCGCCAACCCCGGCAATCAGCGGCAGATCCACTATCTACGCCTGACAACCGACGGCCAGCCCAGCAATGATGGCTGTTGCGTAACCACCTTTGTTATTGATGGGTATCAGGGAGAGAATCTTTGGCAAGAACATCCAACGCTTTATGTCAATGGCTCCAATGTCTATCTGGTGTGGGAAGGCCGCGACGCGACCAACAGAGTGGCGAAGATCAAATTTGTACGCTCAACCGATTTTGGCCGCCAGTGGACAAAACCCCTCAACCTCCAGCCCACTACGGCGGGTCACTTTAGCCGACCAGCCTTGGCAGTCACCTATGCCGGTGACAAACGCCAACTATATGTCGTGGCCTATGGGACCAACAATGGCCTCAGCCAAGTCTATTGGAGTCGCTCCCTGGACAATGGCAACACTTGGGCCACCTGGCAGCCCATTGCCGCAGCCAATGTTGACCAACGCCATCTTTCCATAGCGCGTGATAAAGCTGGGAACTTGCACATCGTTTGGCGACAGCTGACCAGCGATCTAAAACGTTCAGTCCTGCGCTATCGGGTCTATAACCCAACGCTCAACAAAGGGGCTGGCAATTGGGTCAGTGCGGCCACCACCATTGCCTCACCTTCAGGCCAATGCCTCTTCTTTCCCAGCATTGCGCTAGATAGCCAGGATCGGCTTTGGGTGGCTTGGACCCAAAGCAAAACATGCTCCTCGCTGCCCAACGACGATCCAACCGATGGGCAGATTTTCTACATGAACAAGCCGCGGAATGGGAAGTGGGGCAATCCGACCCTACTCATCAACAACCCGATTCAGCTCTATGCCAGCTTCCGCAACCCGCCCACCCCCAACAGCGAAAGCATGGATGTCGTTTGGCTAGATGGCAGCCAATGTGCCGTTGGCGCAGCCCCACTTGATAGTAAACGCAAGGAAGAAGAGGCGGATATTACCGCCCCTACCCTTTGTGTGATTCGCTATACAACGCTGAAATGAGCAAAAAGATAGGCTGGTCTTCGGCGCAAGCGCACCCACACAACAATCATTTCCTCTATTGATTTGCCTAAAATCCCCTTCGGCGCGATGATCAAACTTCCCCTTGCCTCTCAGCCAGCGCATGGTCGATGCGGGCGAAAAAGGGGAGAGGTTCTCAGCAGAAATCAAGTACATGGTAATGGCGAGAGGTCGTATGAGCAGTAACTCTGTGCAAAATGAACGCGCGTCCTTGGCCCAACAGGGGATGCGCTCCACCCTGGTTGGCATCGGCATCAATATCGCGCTCGCGCTCATCAAAGGAACCGCTGGTGTATTGGGTAATTCCTATGCCCTCATTGCCGATGCCGTTGAATCAACGTTGGATGTAGTCAGTTCGCTGATTGTGTGGACTGGCCTGAAGATTTCGGTTCGTCCGCCCGATGAAAACCATCCTTATGGACACGGCAAAGCCGAGCCGCTAGCCGCGGTCGCCGTATCCTTGGCCTTGTTTGCCGCCGCGGTCTTCATTGCCATTGAAAGTGTCAAGGAGATTCGGACGCCCCATCATGCACCGGCGGCCTTTACCCTGGTCGTGCTGGTGTTGGTCATTCTCGTCAAAGAGACCCTGTTCCGCTATGTTTTCCAAGTAGGGGATGCCACCAGCAGCACCGCGGTCAAAAGCGATGCGTGGCATCACCGCAGCGACGCCATTACCTCAGCCGCGGCCTTTATCGGCATCTCGATCGCCCTCATTGGGGGTGAAGGCTATGAAAGCGCCGACGATTGGGCGGCGCTCTTTGCCTCGTGGATCATCGGCTTTAACGCCTTTAACCTGCTGCGCCCGGCCCTGGCCGAGTTAACCGACGCTGCGCCCGATCCCAAGCTAGCCAAGCAAGTGCGCACCGTAGCCCAAAGTATTGAGGGCGTTATCGGCACACACAAATGCCATGTCCGCAAAATGGGCTTTGATTATTACGTAGATTTGGACATCATTGTCGATGGCAGCACCACCGTCCGCCACGCCCACCAGATTGCCCATACCGTCCAAGACGCCATCCGCCAAGCCAACCCCCTCTTCTCCAAAGTCCTGATCCACGTCGAACCCCCAGCCACCCCAACCACCGGCGAAACCTCATAGCGTAGCGAGGGGAGCACAGGCTGGAACGAAGATACGTAAGTTACCATTCCAGGCAATTACGATTTGATTCAGAAGGAGCCCTAGCCCTATGCGTAACCTCACACCGCTCTTGATGGTCATGTTGCTCTACCTACAAACACCCATCCGAATGCCTATACCCATGCCAGGGCCAGTACTGCTAGATTTTCCCGGTCAGCCTGCGCCTAGGCTGCTGATTCTACGTGATGAAGAGGGCAGTTTTGTTGCACGTAATGAGCGAGAGCCATACAGAAAGCTGAAGCTAGCGACTGAGCTCCGCCTACTGCTCGACATGCTCGCGCCTGGAGATGGCGACTAGGCGCCTATTCAGCAGCAAACGTAGCAAACACAAAAAAGCCCAGGGTACATTCCCTGGACTTTTCTTTAACAGCTTCAGAAACTCCGCCAAAGTGCGCCGATGCTTGTCCACAAAGAGATCAATTAGAGTGGTGGATCGGACAGGATTCGAACCTGTAACCAAGGAGTTATGAGCCCCCTGCTCTGCCGTTGAGCTACCGATCCAAAGTTGTCATTTGTCAGTAGTCACTTGTCATTGGATAGGCGGTTGGCAACAACGTAAATACTTGACAAGCGAGGCAAGGAGTGGAGGACCAATGACTGAGGACAAGTGACATATCAGAGCGGGTGGCGGGAATCGAACCCGCGTGATCGGCTTGGAAGGCCGAGGCTTTACCCCTAAGCTACACCCGCATTAATAATGAATAATCAACGGTTAATTACTAATTGTCAATGAAGGTTTCACTGGGTGAGAAATTTCATTGACAATTATCAATTAGCCATTGATTATTGATCATTAATCTGGTCGGGGAGACAGGATTTGAACCTGCGACCCCAGCGTCCCAAACGCTGTGCGCTACCAACTGCGCTACTCCCCGGGTGGCTCCTATTGTACTCTAGAAAGACAGAAATGGTCAAACTGGCTAGGGCCCAAAGGGGATATTGCTAGATGATTTGCTGCACGCGCCGCAACGGCGGCGGCGCCTAGCCGTTCGAAGCCCCAAGAAAAGCTAGGGAATCCACTGAATGTCGTGATTCAGCCAGTTGTCGAGATTCCCCAGAATGGGCGCAATGGGCACCGTGGCACCGCCCCCCATCGGCACGGCAAAGAGCTTCCAACTGCCCTCGCGGTTGCTGATAAAGGCGACCCAACGGCCATCGGGGCTTACTGCGGGCAAAACGTCGATGGACGGGGAATTGGTCAGGCGCAGTACCTGCCCGGCGGTGTCCACCCGATAGAGCTCAAAGCTGCCATCGCGGCCATCACTCATGAAGACCACATAGCGACCATCAGGCGACCACGTGGGCCGGTTATCCGCCGAGACGGTGGTCAGCGGTGCCCGATTGCCACCGGCGCTGTCGATGGTCCAAATGCCACAGCGGTTGCCTGTATCGTCACAGCCACGGAAGGCAATCACATCTTGGGTAGGATGCCAATCGGGCGCTTCGCCAATGCTCAACATCACATCATCACTGTTGCCATCGGCCCAAGTTGTATAGATGCGCCAAATACGATCCCCTTCGCGGTTACTGGCAAAGGCCAACCGATTGCTTTGGGGTCCCCAAGTGGGCAGCATATCTTCGGCATAGTTGGTAAAGCGCAACAGAAGATCCGTTGCCGGATCCCATGCACTCAACCCAGCCATGTCGTTGCGCATGTTACGGAAGACCAAGCGCTGCCCATCCTGCCGCATGGAAGGCTGGGCAGCGTCCTCGCGCACCAGGGTTGGCGACGCAGTGGAGTTGACCAGTTGTTGCAAAACGCGACTACGACCACTCGTGGCATCGACGGCAGAATAGAGAATGGAGCCACGGCTCAAGGAGCCTGCCGCACCGGTATCGACTGACCCGGTGGGTACGGTGGCATCGACCAGGGCATCGGTTGTACCAGTCACCGTTGTCGTATTGGCCGCCGTGGCAGCCAAAGCCGCGGCCAAGACGGGATCATCGCAGACGGCCTGATATTCATCGCGCTGAGCAATCACGCCAGGAGTCACCGCGATGGCAATGGCTTCGGTCAACAGAGCAGCGGCGTCACACCAAGCTTGGTCAGCCCCTTGCTCTTTTCCATAGGCAACCAGCGCCTGCTGTAAACGCGTTTTCACATCGCGGTAGTCTGGCTCTTGGGCATAGACCATGCGCAAGAGGGTGGCCGAACGTTCCCAGTCCGCGCCACTATAGGTAAGAATATCCAGATATTGGGCAATCAACTGGCGCTCGCGCCGGATCTCGGCTGCATTGGGCTGCAGGGCTAATGCTTTATCATAAAGACCCAACGCTTCTTCGAGCTTATTCTGGTTGTCTTTCTCCGTCGCGAGGTTGATATATGCCGTAAACAGGAGTTCATCAATGCGGGCGGTGGCATAGGTAGCATCCAGCCGACGAATGCCCAAGAGGCTTTCGATACTTTCTGACCAGCGCCCCGCGCTATAAGCGGCTTCGGCTTGCGTCATTAGTTCGGCCAAGGCGGGGGTTGGCGAGGGTTGCAGCGAGGGAACAGCCGTTGGGAGCACCGCCACTAGCGACGGCGCGGTATCTGTGGGAACCCCTGTATTCGTACGGTTGGGATCAGGCGTCGCCACGATGACCGGGCCAGCGAGCCCGCCAAACTGGCGCAGTTGGTTCAACCCCTCAAGCGCTGCATTGTTGGTTGGGTCAAGCACGAGAACCGCTTCGTAGGCACTTTGGGCTTGGCTGGTCTGTCCTTGGGCATGATACGCTAGCGCCAGTTGAAGCGTGGCCCCAATTTGTTGACGGCGTTTAATTTCAACCTGTTGCTGCCCGGCCCGCACGCCCAAGACGATTGCCAATATCAGCAATACGCCCGCCAAAAACGTAATAGCCGTACAGAGCCACAGCGCCCAAGTTGGAAAACGTCCAGTTAATCTTCGCATGACTATCGAATCTCACTCTTATCCTTGTAAATGAAGCAAGGCTTCTGACCATCATAGGCCCTTCGTGGCCCCTGTTCGTTCTAGTGAAACGCCTAGTTTAGTGGCAAGTACCAGCGCCGTTAGGGAGCAAAGGGATAGGTAAATAGGGGCTGCCCAGCACTATCTTGCAGTTGTAGCGTCAACTGGCGTGTTGTGGGGGAGACGGGAAGTAAACCGCGATAGGGAGCATCGGGGCGCACTTGCACGGGCAGGGATGCTTGGACAACGCCATCAACCAATGCCACCAGCGCGCCCTCCACAGGACGGGTTGTGTAGAGGCCGATAGCTAGTTGGCGGTTGCGCGGCTGGACGGCTAGCGCGGCCATTTCATTGGCAAAGCGCAAGTCGCCGATCCCTGCCACCGGATACCAGACTTCGCGCCAACTAATTTGGCCGTTGGCTGGGAGCTTTGCCTGATCACCAAAGGTGGGCGCTAGACCACCATGCAGCTCTACATACATGGAATCATCATCGGTAAAATTATCGCTGGGCAGCGCATCTTGCCACCCCAGCGAAAAGAGCTTGCTGCCCCGTGCGATCTGCGCCGGGAAAGTGCGGACAACCCCCATATCATAGGCCGGATCATAGACGCCAACAAAAGGCCCGTGAGCAGCCGGTGCTTCAAAGAAACCCAAGTATTGGTCAAAGCTGCCAAGCCGACTAAAATCACGCCCCCGGTAGATCGGCCAGGGGAAGCGTTTGTCGGGCTGGGGAAGGGCGGCATCATTGGTGCTGTGAAGGGTCATTGTCCTGCCGGGCAAGACAAAATGAAGCTGTGCGCTTGGGTGGGAACCGGAGCCGGGGGCGAGCATGGCATCGTGCCAAAAGCTAAAGGCCAGTGGTTTTGCCGTCAGATTAGTGAGGGTCGGTTCTATGGTAAAGCTAGCCTCATCGGCGCGCAAAGAGACAGTGATGCTTGCGTGCAAATAACGGCCATCGCGGGGCGTAGCGACGGTCACCGCAGCGCTATCGGTGCTGCTTTGGAACGAATAATCCCATGGCACGCCCCAATCATAGCCATGTTCGACCACGGGTAGCCCCCACTCGATGCCCCCCAAGGCCAGCCATCCTTTTTGATTTTCGCTGCCCCAATGGGTGGGTTTGACGACCTTGTTCTGATAAAACATGGGTGCGCCACTGGGTTTATGAATCACTTGCCAGATCCGCCCACCCAGTTCGGGCAGGAAAATGATCTTGAGGTAGGCATTTTCCAAGACTAAAAGCCGATAGGTACGTGGCGTGGGTTTGGGCGCTTCTTGCCAAAAGCGTTCGACATCAAAGCGCTGATAGGGCCACTGATAGTCAGGGTCTACTACCGCCGTTTGATAGCGCTCAAAGGGGTAAGTCGGTAGCGTCACTTCTTCTTCATAGAAGAGCACCGTACCGGCGGGCACCAACCCAGGTGTCGATACAGCCGACGCTACCGGCGCTGGCGTCATAGATAGAGGTTGAGCAATAGGCGTAACGACCGGTGCGACCGCGGCTGGCGCATGTTGCAACGTAGACGGTGGTGTCGGCATGGCGGTTTGGAGAAGAAACGATTCGGCAATCGCCAAGGAGGAAAGGGGAATACAGCCAGTCACCACCAACCAACCACAAAAAAGGGCGCACAAGACGGCGCCAGAATGCACTTTATTCATGGCGGCTATTATACAACCATCCCAGTAAAAGATACAACGCAACGGGTAGGTTGGTTGCATCCTCACAAAGCCATCGACAGTCTAAAGAAAAATAGACAGCGGGTTGGGACGCTGATTGACGCGGATGATCGCGGATAAAGCAAAGTCGTGCGCCGCCGCGTCCCCATTTATTTTTGCCGCTTGACATACTGTATATCACACAGTATAATACACAACATGATAATGGATAATAAATCACAAGCCGATGCCTACGACAAAATTTCTCAGGAGTTGCGCCGCGGGGTGCTTATTCTGGCGGTGCTCAGTCAGTTACAGGAAGAGACGCACGGCTATGCGCTCATTAGTACACTGGCTGACAATGGGCTCATGATCGACCAAGGTACGCTCTATCCGCTGTTGCGCCGCTTGGAAGCTCAGGGGTTGCTCCAGAGCCAGTGGAATACGGAGGGGGCGCGCCCGCGCCGCTACTATGTCATTACGCCCGCGGGTGTGGCCGTCTTGCAAACGCTCCAACAAGATTGGGCGGAGCTTACGGCAGTCATGCAGCGTCTGTTGACCAAACAGGAGGAAACAACAAATGGAATTGATTGAACGGTATTTACAAGCCATTGGTCGCGCCCTGCCCGAGCAACAACGGGCCGATATCCTGACGGAGTTGCGCTCGTCCTTATACGATGCCCTCGCAGAAAGCGATGACCCCAAAGCAGAAGCGGCCCAAGCTGCGGCGCTCATTCAACAAATGGGGCCACCCCAACAAGTGGCCGCCGCCTACTATCCCGCGGGTCAATATTTGGTGGGGCCACCGCTCTATCCCCTCTTTCGCACGGTGTTGGGCATTGTCTTTACCATCGTAATCGCGATTCAGCTTTTTCAAGCTTCTGCCGGTCTCCTTTTGAATAGCTGGGCTGAAGCGCTGGTCGATTCGACCTATGATATCATCGCCAGCCTGACCACGGCACTTGGCTTTGTCGTGCTGATCTTTTGGGGCCTGCAACAGATGGATGTAAAGGCCAACCAACCAGAGGATTTCGATCCGCACGCCCTGCCACCACTGGAAGCTGACGCCGATCACGTGAGCCGGGGGAATCAGATCTTTAGCATTATCGTCAACCTGGTGGTCTTTACCCTGCTAGCCCGTTTTGCGCAACAAGGTGGCTTTACGTGGATCGATGGTAGAGGTTTCTTTGAGAATGCGGTGATCAGTCGCTATCTACCCGTGATCGTATTGGCCTCTTTGGCCGAAATTGTGCTCGATATCGTCTTGATGTGGCAGGGGCGTTGGTGGATTGCCACGCGCTTGGTTAGCGTGGCGATCAATGTGGGTAGCTTCGCACTTGCGCTCTTTCTCTTGTGGCAACATGATCTTTGGCTGGCGACCCATGGCATTGGCGGCATTTTAACCGGCTTTGGCGACATCCCTGCGCTGATCAGCGAGCGCAGCCCCTTGCTGGGCCTGGTGCTTGTCCGAGCCATCCTAGTCTTTTCCCTGCCGGTGCTGGCCGTTGAAGCCGGTACCGCGATCTATCACTGTATTCGAGCCATGCGACGCGGTTAGGGGGAGTGGGAGGGTAGACAGTAGACAGTGAGACAGTAGACAGTGAGACAGTAGACAGTGAGACAGTAGACAGTGAGACAGTGAGACAGTAGACAGTGAGACAGTGTGCAGACGCGTTTCCACTGTTCACTGTCCTACTGTCCCCAGCCCCGTTCGCTTTGGTTAGAGGCCAGCCGCGGCGCGGAGGGCTTCGGCGCGGTCAGTATTTTCCCAGGGGAGTTGAATATCATCGCGGCCAAAGTGACCATAGGCCGCGGTTTGGCGATAGATGGGGCGACGCAGATCGAGGTCGCGGATAATGGCACCGGGGCGCAGATCAAAGTGTTCGTCGATCAGCTTGGCAATTTTTTCGTCGGCAATGTGGCCGGTGCCAAAGGTTTCGACATTAATGCTCAAGGGGCGCGCGACGCCAATAGCATAGGCCACTTGCACTTCGCAGCGGCTGGCAATACCGGCAGCGACAACATTTTTGGCGACCCAGCGGGCCGCGTAGGCCGCACTGCGATCAACCTTGGTGCAGTCCTTGCCGCTAAACGCGCCGCCGCCATGTCGCCCCATGCCACCATAGGTATCGACAATAATCTTACGCCCCGTCACCCCCGCATCGCCCATAGGGCCACCAACCACAAAGCGACCGGTGGGATTGGTGAAGATTTTGATCTTGCTATCGACCATCTCCCCTGGCAGCGAAGGCATGATCACATTCTCGATCAACTCTTCGCGGATCTCGCTTTGGTCAATCTCCGGCGCATGTTGCGTGCTGATGAGCACCGTTTGAATGCGCTTGGGCTTGCCATATTGGTACTCAACCGTCACCTGGGTTTTACCATCGGGGCGGAGCCAAGGCAACATGCCATTTTTGCGCGTTTCGGAGAGGCGACGCGCCAATTTGTGGGAATAGTAGATGGGGGCAGGCATCAACGTCGGCGTTTCGTCACAGGCAAAGCCGAACATCATGCCTTGATCGCCAGCACCAACCTTCTCGATCTCATCGGCCAGCGCGCCGCGCACTTCCAAGGCAGCGTCCACCCCTTGAGCAATGTCGGGGCTCTGTTGGGCCACGGCCACTTGCACAGCACAAGTGTTGCCGTCGAAGCCCTTATCGCTAGCGTCAAAGCCGATCTCATTAACCACTTTGCGCACCAACTCATCGTAGTTGATCTGCGCCTTGCTGGTGATCTCACCGAGCAGCATGACAAAGCCCGTCTTGATCGCCGTTTCACAGGCGACGCGCGCCATGGGGTCTTGGGCAAAGTGGGCATCGAGCACGGAATCGCTAATTTGGTCACACATCTTGTCCGGGTGACCTTCGGTGACCGACTCGCTCGTAAAGAGCAAACTCGGCGAAGTCATAAAGGTAGTCATTTTTTGCTCCTCTTTTGTTTTAACGATAATGGCAATTGCTGGCGTAGTGGGACAGTGAACCGTGTGGCTACACGACTGGTTACTGGCTTGCTGGCTTACTGGCTTACTGCTCACTACCCCACATCCCCGTATCAGTGCCCTGTACCCAGGCTCCACTCGTTGAGATAGGCTTCCTGCGTTGGGGTTAGGACATCGATGGCAATCCCCATGGCTTTGAGTTTCAACGCCGCGATCTCTTGATCAATCGACTTGGGTACATCGTAGACATTCCCCGTCAGCTCGCCGCCATTCTTGAGAATAAACTCAGCCGCCAAGGCTTGGTTAGCAAAGCTCATATCCATCACCGCGCTGGGGTGGCCCTCGGCCGCGGCCAGATTGACCAAGCGCCCTTCGCCCACCACATAGATGCGGCGACCATCGGGCAAGGTGTATTCATCCAGGAACTCGCGCACCCGCGTGATCTTGGTCGCCATCTCGGTCAGCCCCTTCATATTGACTTCTACGTCGAAGTGGCCGCTGTTGGAGAGAATAGCCCCATCGCGCATGACCTCAATGTGGGGGGTGTCAATGACATGCATATCACCCGTGGCGCTACAGAAGACCTGGCCCACCGCGGCGGCTTCTTGCATGGGCATGACGCGGAAGCCTTCCATGACGGCTTCTAGGGCGCGCAGGGGATCGACTTCAGTCACAATGACATTGGCCCCCATGCCACGCGCCCGCATGGCAATACCCTTGCTACACCAACCATAGCCGCCGACGACAAAGTTCTTGCCCGCGAGCAGCACGTTGGTGCCCCGGATAATGCCATCAATGGTGCTTTGGCCGGTGCCATAGCGATTATCAAAGAAGTGCTTGGTTTCGGCGTCGTTGACCGCCATCACCGGGAACTTGAGCATGCCTTGGGCGGCCATGGCGCGCAAGCGGATGACGCCAGTGGTGGTCTCTTCGGTACCGCCGATCACATTGCTCAGAAGGTTGCTGCGGCTGGTGTGCAACATCGCCACCAAGTCCATGCCGTCATCCATCGTAATGTGGGGGTTCACATTCAGCACACTGTCCATGTGGCTATTGTACTGCGCATTGGTTTCGCCTTTGATGGCATAGACTGGCATCTCATAATAGGCGACGAGCGCGGCGGCAATATCATCTTGGGTGCTCAGGGGATTGCTGGCACAGAGCGCCACTTCGGCACCGCCGGCGATCAGCACGCGCATAAGGTTGGCCGTTTCACTGGTCACATGCATGGCCGCGGCCATGCGAATGCCTTTGAAGGGCTGCTCCTTCTTAAAGCGCTCTTCGATCAGGTCAAGGACGGGCATTTCTTTAGCCGCCCACTGCATCCGAAAACGACCCTTTTCAGCGAGCTTGATGTCAGCAATATCGTAGCTTAATTCCGTCGTCATTCAAATCACTCCTTTTGATTAAACAAAGCCTAAAACTTGCGTTCTGATCACTAATCACTTATTGCATCATTGGATGCATCAGCGGTGGTTTGCCGATGGCATGGACATTAAAGCCAATCTCATGCAATTGACGGTGAGGCAACAGGTTGCGTCCGTCAAAGATAAAGGCAGGCTTGACCATGCCCTTATAAATCTGTTCGTAGTCCAGTTGGGCGTAGAGGGCCCAATCAGTCAATAAAGCAATGGCATGGGCGCCCTTGGCCGCGGCATAGGGATCGGGCTCAAAGGTGATCCGGTCGGCCAACGCGCCCAAGTCGGCGCGGGCATGTTCCAACGCATGCGGGTCGGTCAGCACGACCTCGGCCCGTTCTTCTAACAGCGCCTGACAGACCGTAAGCGCTGGCGATTCGCGCGTATCGCTGGTATTCGCTTTGAAGGCGACGCCAAAGACCGCAATCCGTTTCGCGGCCACCGTGTTAAACATGGTCGAAACCATATTCGAGACAAACCGCGCCTGCTGGTGTTCATTCATAGTGACCACCTGCAACCAATACGCGCCCACCTCGTTCAGGCCATAGTGCTCACAGAGATAGACTAAATTCAGAATATCCTTCTTAAAACACGAACCACCAAAGCCGATACTAGCCTTGAGAAAGTTGGGACCAATACGCCGGTCCAGCCCGATGGCGTGGGCAACCTCGGCCACATTGGCTTCGGTCTTCTCGCAAAGCGCGGCAATCGCATTGATCGACGAGACCCGTTGGGCCAAGAAGGCATTGGCGGCTAACTTGGACAATTCACTCGACCAGACATTGGTCGTGATAATGCGTTCTTTGGGCACCCAGTTAGAGTAGATCTCGACAATTGCCGCCATGGCTTTCTGGCCGGTTGGCGTTTCGCGGCCCCCCACCAAAACCCGATCGGGCTGCTCCATATCCCGAATGGCCGTCCCTTCGGCCAAAAACTCGGGGTTAGACACCACATCAAAATGGAGGCCACGCGTATTGGAATTGAGAATATATTCCATGGCCTCTGCGGTGCGGACGGGGAGGGTGCTCTTTTCTACCACAATTTTGGGGGAAACCGAGTTTGCTAGGATCTGGCGAGCGGTCTTTTCCCAGAATTGGAGATCGGCAGCCTTCCCGGCCCCTTGCCCAAAGCTCTTGGTTGGGGTGTTGACACTGACAAAGATAATGTCCGCCTCGGCAATGTGCCGATCCACTTCGGTAGAGAAGAAGAGATTACGGCCCCGCGCCGCCAAGACAACTTCCTCGAGCCCCGGTTCATAGATGGGCAGCTGGTCGGATTGCCAAGCCGCAATGCGCGCCGCATTGGAGTCTACCACCACCACCCGATGGTGCGGACAATGTTTTGCTACCACGGCCATGGTTGGGCCACCGACATAGCCAGCGCCGATACAAAGAATATTTGCCATACGATTTCCTAACTCCTTTTGTGAGTTGGGCCGATTGGCCACTCACCCTAAAACTTATTTCGCGTAACGCCTTTCACCACACATAGCCGTTAGGGTACAACCAATCAGCTACGCTGGCGAGGAGACGCGCGGTGGCAATGTCTTCATCAACGTCCAGAGCAATGGTAGTAACAGAGCGCGTTTCCCACAAAAACAATTTACAAAGACGCGCATAGACCTTGTCATCTGGTTGGCTCTGTGGTTCCCACAACCGCCAACGCAAGACGCTGTCAGGTCTATGCCCTTCGATCAACCCAAGGCCGCCAAGGTTGGTTCTGCCCCAAAGAATTGGGCATAACGAGCTGCAAATTCGGGTAGCGTAAACCGATGGGCGGTGGTGCCAATGTTTTCCAAGGCATAGGTACTGCAAAGTGCCCCAACCCGGCCAGCAACCGCCGGGGCCAAACCCGCCAACTGGGCAGCAAAAAAACCACCACGGAAAGCATCACCGGCCCCGGTTGGATCAGCAACCTGCCCCACCGCGGCAATCGGGATCTCCTCGACCTGATCACCCTGGTAGATCACACTGCCCTTTTTACCAAGGGTCATCACCAAGACACCCACTTGGCTGCGGATTTGGTCCAAACTCCAGCCCGTCTTGTTCTGGATCATGGCGAGTTCATACTCATTGCCGAGTAAAAAGGCCGCGCCAGGGATGCTTTGGACCAGATCCTCGCCTCCCAACCGCGCAAGCTGTTGGCTGGGATCGTAGGCAAAGGGCACCTCAAGTTGCTTGCATTCCTGGGCATACTGGAGCATTGCCACCGGGTCATTCGGGCTGATCAACACAGTTTTGGCCGTGCCCAAGTGACGCTCGGCCAAGCTAAAATGACGGGCATGGGCCATGGCACCGGTATAGAAGTTGGCAATTTGATTCTGCTCAACATCGGTACTCACAAAGAAGGTCGCCGTCAGTTCATCAGCAATTTCAATAATCTGGGCCGTAGTCAGCCCGTTCTCTTCGAGCCAACGCCGGTAGTCGCCAAAATCATGCCCCACTGTCGCCAGAATCACCGGATCCGCGCCGAGCAGTTTCATCGTGTAGGCAATATTCGCCGCAACACCACCACGCTCACGGCGCATCGAATCGGCCAGAAAGCTCAAGCTCAAGCTCTCTAGCTTATCAGGTAGAATCTGGTCACGGAAACGCCCGGGGTAGCGCATGAGATAATCATAGGCCACCGAACCGGTGATAACAAACGACATACGAATATCCTTTCACTCAAATTGATGAATAACTTTGGACCGCACCGCCCTGATGAAGATTAACCGTTAACTTCGGTAATCCAGCGCGGATTGAAATCAGCGCCTGCTCGGTCAAGCTGCGCGAAAGCGCACTAATAAGGTCTACCGCTTTAATTTCTTACCCTTCATCAGGGATGGTGCTACCGAACAACGCCCGCTCAAGCGGGCTTTAGCCTGCGTTGTTCCTTAGCCCAACGGCTTCGGCCGTTGGGCGTTCGAGCGATTTGCCTTTTCTTCTCTGCCCTCTATCTTTTGCCCTACGCGCGCCAAGTCTCTAGGCGCAAGATCCCCGCTGGCGGGGTATGGGTGACCAGGCGAGTCAGCAAAGTTTCGGGCTCTGCCGCGGTGACGATCAGGTCGCGATAGGCAGCTTGGACAAAACCTTCGTTGATGGCGTGATCAACCCAAGCCAAGATCGGGTCAAAATAGCCGTTGACATTGAGCAAGCCAATCGCCTTGCGTTGGATGCCCAGCTGTCCCCAGGTAATCGTTTCAAAAAGCTCTTCTAAAGTGCCATAGCCCCCAGGCAGCGCGATATAGGCATCGGCAAGGCGCGCCATGGTGGCTTTGCGTTCGTGCATGGTCTCCACCAAGATGAGTTCGCCATAGACGGCTTGGGCTTCCTCGGCAAAGGGCAGCTCTTTGCTACGCAACGCCGTGGGCAAGACACCGATCACTTGCCCACCCGCTTCGGCCACCGTCCGCGCAATCACCCCCATAAGCCCCACACCACCGCCCCCATAGACCAGTTGGATCCCCTGGGCAACGAATAGCTGGGCTAGTTGCTCTGCTGCGGTGCGATAGAGGGGTGATTTTCCATAGCTAGAGCCACAGAAGACACAAATACTTTTAACGGAATTTAGCGTTTCGGACATGGAAACTCCTACTTGCCAGCACGCGCTTGGCGCTGGCTTTGGATGCGCGCTTCGGCAGCCGCTTTAGCCTGGCGCAAGCTAGTTGCAAAAGGCGGATAGCAGATCCCTTCCTCGGTGATGATCCCCGTCAGATAGCGATAGGGGGTGATATCGAAGGCCGGGTTATAGACCGGCACTCCTTCTGGCGCGATGACAGTTTCCCCAACATGGGTGACTTCTTCTGGGCCGCGCTCTTCAATGGGAATGTGGTCACCCGTGGGCAAGTTGAGGTCGATGGTGCTGGTTGGCACAACGGCATAGGTGGGAATGCCATTCTCGCGCGCACAGACCGCGACCTTATAGGTGCCGATCTTGTTGGCGACATCCCCATTGGCCGCCACCCGATCCGCGCCAAAGATCACAATGTCTACTTTGCCCGTCCGCATGAGATGACCTGCGGCGTTGTCCGCGATCAAATGCATGGGCACTTCGGCACGCATCAATTCCCAAGCGGTCAGGCGCGCCCCTTGCAGCCGCGGCCGCGTTTCATCCACCCAAACGTGAATCTGTTTACCCTGCTCTTGGCAGGCATAGACCACGCCGAGCGCGGTGCCAAAATCAACGGTGGCTAATGAACCCGTGTTACAGTGATGTAACAGGTTGGCACCGTCGGGCACAATGGCGGCACCATGGTAGCCCATGCGGCGATTGATCTCAATATCTTCGGCGGCCAAGGCTTCCGCTTCGGCGAGCAAGGCGCTGCGCAAGTCATCCAGATTAGTGGTCACTGTATGCTCGGCCAGGGTCAGCAACCGCGCCGTTGCCCAACTGAGGTTCACGGCGGTGGGCCTTGCCTCATCCAACACCGCTTTGGCGGCGCGCAGATCCGCCAAGAGGCTAGCGCGATCCGTGGCGGGGCTTAGCTGAGCCGCCAATGCCATGCCATACGCCCCGGTTGCCCCAATGGCTGGCGCGCCGCGTACATACATTTCTTGAATACTCTGGGCCACGGCGGCGACTGTGGCAAAGGCGGCAATCACCAGTTGACCAGGCAGCAGGCGCTGGTCAATCATCTTTACTTTGTTCTCTTCCCAAAAGACCGTTCGCATTTCTCCCACTCCCTGATAGCATCGCCCTTGCCATTGGCACGCGATGGATGGCCCTTCCGCCAAGGCCAATCAAAAACGCCCGCCGGTTGATACCGAGCAGGCGTTCCATGCAATCTCGCACTCGCGTAAAAAATTACGCAGTTTTCCCGACTTGCTGTACGCCCAGCCTAGTTTCACAACAAAAGCGAAGCCGCGTGCTGATGGCACAGGCAGTAGCGCTCGCTTCTCATGGACGATGAATCCATTGATGAGACAATGTTGTGATGATTTATGGTTAGGTGCGTCCCACAGAACAGGAAAGTTTCTAATAACAGCTAGGTTCTATAGCTGTTCGGCAGGAGATAAGCGAAGGACAGCACCTGTATCGCGACCACTTGCGAAAGTTATTGCGAACACAGCGAGCTGATCGTCAGCTATCCTTTGGCACAAATCCGTAGAAACTTGCCTAGTCTGCGCCAACTGGGGCGCTAGACACACCACAACCGAAAACCGGGGCTCCAGCGGGTTGCGGAAAATCGACATGACTTTTGTTGTCATGCCAACTGTGTCAAAATAACACAGCGTCATTCGATTTGTCAAAATTACGTACGACTTTCTATCACTCTCTTCTTGCTATTGTAACAGAATTTTGAGCAAAGTAGGGTAACAAATGCTTACAATTTGTTGTTAGTCTCGGTCAAATGTCGCCCTATTCTGAACGCACGGCGGCCGCGGGTTGCATTTGCCCCATCCGCCAAGCGGGGTAGAGCCCCGCCAAAAGCGCGGCCCCGAGCGCCACCAAAAAGGCTTGCAGGAAATGCTCGGGACGGAGCTGCATGGTCAAGGTCCAACCAAAGGAACGAAGATTGATAATGTAGATCAGGATTGCAGCCAAGGCCATGCCCATGGGCAGCGCCACAAGGCCAGCCGTCGCGCCGATCAGGCCGGTTTCCAAGAGTGCCAAGCGCCAGAGTTGACGGCGAGTCATGCCGGTGGCGCGCAGGATCCCGATTTCGCGGGCGCGCTCTAGCTGGAGACTCATGAGTGTGCTGAGGATACCGATGAAGGCGACTAGGGTGGCTAATAGCTGGAGCGCGACGGTAATGGCAAAGGTGCGATCAAAGACGATCAAAGCATCTTGGCGTGTGCCGCGGTTAGAACGAACCAGCAGCTCTTGCCGGCCAGCAAAGGTGGTGCGAATCTGTTGGACGGTGGCATCAATATCGACACCCGGGGCCACATGCAACGCTATAGCGGAAATGCGGTCATCCTGCCAGAATTGGCGGTAGATGGGATCGGCCATAAAGACAACGGCGCGCACATCAAAGTCAATCGCAATCCCCGCAATCGGAAAGTGAGCGACGCCCTGATCGGTCTGGAGCGCGACAGTATCGCCCACTTGCAGGCCAAACCGGTTCGCCATGGGCTCGTTGATCACTACGCTCCCCTGAGTGACGGCGACCCAGGTAGCCTGCCAGTCGCCCAGCGCGCTACGATAGCGCCGCTTCGCGCCCGCCAAATCTTCACTCATGGCGACCAAGCGGACTTGCGTGCCTGTGGTAATACCGTTACCTTGAGCCGCTTGTTCGGCTGTACCCGGCTGGAGAAAGGCCAAGACATCCACCCCGCGTGAACTAGCCATACGCAGCAGGCCAGGCAGCGTTTGTAGTTCGGCTACAACGGTTGGCTCTAGTGTCGTCGAGACTTGATTGGCGTTGAGTGAGGGGGGCGAAATAAAGATATCGGCCTGCAACACATCTTCCAACCAAGCTTCGACTGTGGCGCGGAAGCTGCCGATCATGACACCAACGCCGATGATCACACTCACCGCCACCATCAATGCGGCGATGGCTACCGCGGTGCGACTGAGCGAACGGGTCACCGTGCGGGGGGCCATCCGCCCAATCACGCCGACACGTGAGCCACTGAGCCGCTGAATGGCTGTCATCAGGCCAAGGGTCAGCAGCGGGGTTAGCAAAGCGCCACCGAGGATGACGGCAAAAAGCCCCCCAAAGGCAATGACCAGGTTCCACTCGGGGAGCAAGAGGCCCATGCCAATCGCCAACAGTGCGATCGCGCCGAGGCTCACCCAGGGCAAGAGGCGACGCGTACGGTCTTCAATGTCGCTCCGTTTCAGCGCACCGGCCGGGGGTACACTGGTCGCTTCAAAGGCAGGAATGGCCGCGGCCAACAGCGCCGCGGCGACGCCAATGCTCCCCCCCTTGAGTAGGGTTGTCATAGGGATTTCGATTTCGCGCACAGCCACCACAAAGAAGAGATCATTGACCGTTTGGGTCACCAATTGCACTGCGCCGCGGCCCAGCAGTACCCCGAATCCCAACCCCAGCACTGTCCCCAAGAGCCCTAACAGTCCAGCCTCGAGGAGAATGAGTAGGTAGATTTCACGGCGGGTCATGCCCAAGGAGCGGAGCGCGCCCAAGACGGGGCGGCGTTGGACCACACTAAAGGTGACGGTGTTATAGATCAAAAACATGCCAACGACCAGGGCCAACAAGCTCAGCGCCGTCAGGTTTAGGCTAAAGGCCGCGGTCATCTCGTTGACGGTTCCGCTCCGCGCTGTGCTCGGTTCAATGTGCGCGCTAGGCGGCAACAGCGCAGCCATCTGTTCCAGCATGGTTGTGCTGGCTTCGTCAGCCGGCAGCAGCAGATCGATGCGATCCAAGCGCCCAACCCGCCCCAACACCTCTTGGGCAGTCGCAATATCAGTCAGGAGGAGCCCCGCCAAGGCGCGCCGACTGAGATCATCCGAGGGAACCAGTAGCCCGACTAAGGTTAGGCCCTGTCGCCGACTGCCAATCTGCACGGTTACGGTATCGCCCACGGCTAATCCGTATTGGGCGGCGACTTCACTGCTCAGGAGCATGGTGTTCGGCTCGACCATCAGGGCGGTCAAATAGGCTGGCAGGGGAGTTTCCGTCTGATTCAGCGCGCCAAGGTAGCTGCGGAACGGCGCTTCGGCAAAGGGATCGATGCCCAACAGACGCATGGGCTGTGCATCGAGTTCGATGGCTGTCACATACGCTTCGACCACTGGTGCGCTGGCTCGATAGCCAAGCTCACGGCGCAAGGTCGTATAAAGCTGTTCATCCAAGCCACTGGGGCCGCCAACAATCTGGTGGGTGGCACGGCCCGTGACGGTCTCGGTGCCTAATGCAAAGGCCCGCGCCGCCGAACCGTTAGCCAGATCAATGGCGACGATCATCGCCACCCCAATGGCGACCCCCAACACCAGGAAGAGACTTTGCACGGGTCGGCGCTGGGCGTGTCGCCAGGCTAATCGGTAGATGGTGCGAAACGATGAGGTTGGTGACTGCATTTGCATGGGTAAAAATGTCCGTTATGCGCAACACGTAAGCGACTCGCGCATGTGATGGCGTAGACGCTGTCAGCGGATTCTTAGCGCAGATTGAGCGGATGGCAAACCCAAAATTCGTTCGGGTGCGTTGCGCAAAGAACGGATTCGCTGTTTTCTACATCTGGTGGCAAGCTTAGCGTTCATTGACCAGTTTGCCATGGACCAAGTGCAGCACTTGATCGGCTTGGGTGGCAATCTCTGGGGCATGGGTAGCCATGAGCAAGGTTTTGCCCGTATTGCGGGTCAATTCTAGCAGTAGGGCAAAGACGCTCTCGCCCGTCTCCTCGTCCAGGTTACCCGTCGGTTCATCGGCCAAGACCACCAGTGGATCATGGATCAAGGCGCGGGCAATGGCCACCCGCTGTTGCTCCCCACCACTTAGCTTGTCGGGATAGGTAGCCAAACGATCCCCTAGGCCCACTCGCTGAAGCAAAGCTTGAGCCTGGGCTTGGGCCCCTTTGGCGCGCCCCGCGAGTTCGAGTGGCAAGGTCACATTTTCGAGCACGGTTAAGGTGGGGATGAGATTAAAAAATTGAAAGACAATGCCAATCTGATGGCGACGGAAGAGGGTGCGTTGCTGTTCATTGAGCGCAGTCAGCCGGACTTCTTGATCCCCATTGCGGATAACCACATGACCACTCGTCGGGGCGTCGATGCCGGAAATCAGATTGAGCAAGGTGCTTTTGCCACTGCCCGATTTGCCAAGCAAGCAGACAAATTCTCCGGCATAGAAAACCCGATTCAGTTCATCCAGGATCGAACGGTTGCGCCCTGCTTCTTGGTAACTTTTGCTAAGGGCTTCCAGCCGGATCATCACCGTGCGCTCAGGGTGTTGGTGGTTGGGGCTGGGTGCCGGAGGGGATAAGGGAACAGGTGGTTGGATAAGCTGTCCTTCTGGTGCGACCAAGATTCGATCCTTTGCGAACACGCTTCCAGAAAACCGTTGACCATGGGATGAACAAAATATTCTGGAATGAAGACTTTACACAATAAGTCACAAATTTCACAATGTCGTTCCATCATAAGCTTACCGCGGGGGTTTTTCTGTCGGTACGCCGACAATTTTTGTTTGGTGATTCACCAGCAGGTATGATAATTTTGACAGTATGGTAAATGGTCAATGATAAAGTGCGAAAGGAAAATAGAGAATGAAAGCAGATCTCGACCAGATCATGGCTGAGCGCGGGCTGGATGCCCTCTTGGTGATGGGCGATGCCTCGGGCAATAAGATCTTTAATTATTTAACCAACGGTGCCCCCTTAGAACGGGCGCTGGTTGTCAAACGTCGGGGTGGACCGCTGGTGCTCATCCATGGTTCGATGGAGCGTGATACAGCCGAAGCCACGGGCTTGGTGCTGGTCGATCGCGATGCCCAATACAATCGCTACGAACTGCTCAAGAAACACGCGGGCAACCGCCTGGCCGCCGAGGTCGATTACCTGAGCCAAGTGATCCAGGATCAGGAACTCCAAGGGCGTTTAGGCATTTATGGCAACCAAGATGCAGGGGCGGCCTTTGCGCTGTTGAGCCAATTACAGAAAGCCAACGAGCAGGTAGAGTTGGTGGGCGAGTTTGAGGAATCGCTCTTTTCGCTGGCCCGCGAGACCAAAGATAATCAAGAGATCGCCGAGTTACAAGAAGCCGCGCGTCTGACCTGCCTCATCATGGGCGAAACGCGCGATTTTATCCAAGAACACAATGTCCACAACCAGGTCGTGATGAAAAATGCGCATGAGCCCCTCACCATTGGGGATGTACGCCAGTTTATCAAGGCGCGGCTCCACATTTATGGGATGAGGGAGGATCATGACACGATCTTTGCCCAAGGGCGCGATGCGGGTGTTCCGCATAATCGCGGGAATGACGCCGCCCCGCTCCGGCTGGGCGAACCGATCATCTTTGACTTTTTCCCAATGACGGGCAAAGGCTATTTCCATGATATTACCCGCACTTGGTGTCTTGGCTACGCGCCGCCCGCAGTGCAACAAGCTTGGGATGAATGCAAAGAAATTTTTGATCAGGTCATCGGCCAATTGGCCTTAGGCCGCCCCTGTCGCGACTACCAAGCGATGACTTGTGACTACTTTGAAGCCAAGGGCCACCCCACCGTGCGTACCCATCCTGGCACCCATGTGGGCTATGTCCATAGCTTGGGCCATGGGATTGGGTTGGATATTCACGAGGAGCCGCGGCTTAGCCACGCGGCAGGCAATGATACGGTGTTACAACCAGGGCATGTGGTCAGTGTCGAGCCAGGGCTATACTACCCCGAGCGGGGCTTTGGGGTGCGGATCGAGGATTCAGTGGCTTTTACCGAGGAAGGGGAATTGATCAAATTAACGGATTTTCCCTATGATTTGGTCATTCCGATGTAATGGCGATGCGAAGTAGCGTTAGACCTGACAGGTTTGGAAAACCTGTCAGGTCTTGTGAGGCGGTGTCACGCCTAAGCCATCACCTTATTCATCTTCTGTGCTGGCGTCCACAATGCGCAGGGTGTAGGCACCACTGTCGTCATCACCTTTGGTAGCCGCTTCGATCACAAGCGTAATATCAACGGGAATCTGGAGTTCCTCAATGGCCGAATTGACCGTCTCGGCCTCCGCGTTATCATTTGCCAGCAGCAAGTTATCGCGCGTATCATAAAGATTGAGTACCGTATCCAGTTCGCCGGTTTCATCCTCTAGATAGATGCTAATGCTCTCGCCTTCTTGCACCTCTAGGGTATAGCGTACCCGTGTGCCCGGCACCAATTCGCCGGTAACTTCATCGCCAATCGCCAGCTCGCCGCCATCGGTTGTTTCAATGGTGGTGGCATCATCCAAATAGGCAACGGCGGCCTCCAGAATGGGATCGCCAGTGCTAAAGAGGGTTTCTTCATCCACCGGTACCTTGACAGTCGGGGGTACGCCTTTGCCTTCGATGTGAATTTCCCCATTCATATCAACCGCGCGGCCAACCGTAAACTGCATCCTTTGGCCTTCGGGCATTCTGAATTGCTCAACGCTGCCCCCTAAACCAGCGGTTGGATACTGACCAACGACCGCGGCCCGGTCTTGCACCGTCATGTCATAGGTAAAAAACTCACAGGCGCTATTACAGTTGGGGCCAATTAAGACAGCCACCTTTCCGTGATAGCGCAGATCTTCGGCGGGCGGGTAGAAGCGATCGATGGTGCGGTCATCAAAAAAGAAGTCACCGGTCTCTTCGTTATAATGCCCCGTATTCCCCAATTCGAGCGGTTCATCGAAGAAATAAGCGGCCATTTGATCGGCCAAGAAGCCACTGCCTCCCCCATTCTGCCGCATATCAATGATCAGCCCAGGCACTTGCGCCGCATTCAACGTGCGGATCATGCGCTCCCATAACTGCACACTCAGCAGATCATTGTCCGCAAAGCTATAGATCTTGGCATAGCCATAGCCTTCATCCAACAGCCGATACTCAACCGGTTGTTCAAAGCCTGTACGACCGGCGTTAAAAGAGGAGAAAGAAAAACTCTCGCGCTCAGCAATGGCTTCCAACGCGACGGTTTGCGCTTCAGTCTCGCCGGGATTGCGGAAGGTCAATTCCACTTGGCTGCCAACGGGGAAACGGGTCACATAGCGCAACTGCTGCAAGCGCTTGAAATGCTCGGTGCTAAAAGGGGCCGACCACGCAACGGTGTTGCTGATGACATCACTGATTGGTTCACCGTTGATCGCCAAGATTTCGGCCCGTTCTTGGATCCCCGCGGCGGCGGCAGGACTATCCGCCAGCAAGAAATTGACGATCACGCGGCCATCATCCAGTTCGCGTATGGCGATCCCTAAGCCGCCACTGATGGCTAAGGTATAGTCTTGGCCCAAGGCTGGCCCACTCACATGCCCATCAGGAATTGACCAAGCGAAGTCGCGCAAGGCGGTCAAGTAGGCAGTAGCGTCCTGCTTTTCCTCGGCTTCCACAAAACGGGGGCGGAACTCCGCGATTTTGGCATCCCAGTCGATGTCTTTATAGTCCGTGAAGGCATATTCGCGCCGCATCTTTTCGATCATGGCATCAAAGGCTTCGCTATAGCTCATCGCCGAGAAGTCAGCCAATGCAGCACCAGCGGGCTCGATCAGGTCAATCTTGGGCGTGCGGGAACGGTCGAAGGTAAAGGGATCGGTATCCATATCGACCACCGTGTAGCCTTGCGGGAGGCCAACAATGGGGTCATCTTCGGTAAAGAGCAGGTCATCTTCCCCAAAGCCCGCGGGAAACCCTTGCTGATCATCCGGTGCATAGACCAGATACTTCCCGCCCACAATCTCTCGCTTCATCGAAACTTTGTCACTCACACGGGTGGAGGCATAGGCGGTTGACCAGCCACCACCATAGAGATCGCGTTCTTCTAGGAAGGGATCACCAAAGATATTGGTCCAATAGGCCACGGCATAGATCATGACACCCGTATCTTCTTCACCATCCTGGTCGACATCGCGCAACGAGGCTTGGGGCTCAATCGGGAGCGCAATGGTATAGGAGAAGGGCGAGGTGTAGAAATCCGAGGTGATCTGCCCCAGTGTCTGTGATTCTTTGGGAAAGAGAAAGCCTTCGTTGCGGTCAACAAAGCCAGCCTGATCCTCCAAGATCACCATGGGCGCGGCAACCCCTGTGGTAAAGAAAGCATTGGTATAGGTTACAACGCCGCTAACAGCTACGGCTCCCCCTTCATCGTTGACAATGGGCGCCGGTGGCATGGTTTGCGCCAGCGCGACTGCGGCCCCTGTGGTAGGAGCACCTAGAAGCAGCACAATGAACAAGGTGGCTAGTGACAGCCAAAGATAGTTTCGCTTGATTTTGTCCATGTTGACTTTCCTAAAAAACGTTGTTTGATCCAGTTCCAGCACGGTAGTGAGAGCGGACAGCATCCTGTGTAGTAAGTGGTAGTAAGTGTTTTTCTACTTTTTCTTTTCGATAGCGAGACGCATTCTTTCAAAATCGATGACATCGGTCAGAATTTGGTCAAGCCGATATTCGGGCGTCCACCCCACCGCTTGGCGGATTTTGCTGGTATCGGGCACCCGGCGGCGCATATCTTCAAAACCAGGGGCATAGGCATCGCTATACGGAATATAGCGAATGGCTGCGGACGTGTCGGCATGTGCAATGACAGCCTTGGCTAGCGTATTGATCGTTACTTCTTCATTGCTGCCAATGTTATAGATTTCGCCAGCCGTAAGCGCTGGTTGATCCAAGAGGGCGATCAAGGCACGAACCGTATCGGCCACATGGCAGAAACAACGGCTCTGCTCGCCATCACCATAGACACTGAGATCTTCATGGCGCAACGCTTGGCGCACAAAGCGCGGCACGACCATACCATAGCGACCGGTTTGGCCGGGCCCAACGGTATTAAAAAAGCGCATAATCGTAACGGGTAGACCATGTTCGCGATGGGCCGCTAACCCTAAGAACTCATCCAGCAATTTGCTGGCCGCGTAGGACCAACGGCTACGGCTAGAGGTTCCGAGCAACAGATCATCTTCTTCGCTAAAAGGAATGCGTACCCCTTTGCCATAGACTTCGCTCGTGCTCGCGATCAAGGTGCGGCAGCGATAACGCCGCGCCGCGTTTAACACCGCATGCGTCCCCAGCACATTGGTCTCAATCGTTTCAGTTGGCCGCTCCACCACCAGTTGCACACCCACAGCCGCCGCCAAATGCACAATCGCATCCGCTTGGCTAGCCAGCCGGTCCACCACTAAGGCGTTGCTCAAGGTATCAATGGCAAAAGAAAAGCCAGGCTTGCCCACAAAGGGGGCAATATTCTCATAATTGCCAGTGGCCAAGTTATCCAAGATTGCCACCCGATCGCCCCGTGCCAGCAGGCGCGTGGTGAGATGGCTCCCAATAAAGCCCGCACCACCGGTAATTAATACATTCATAGGGTATTTGTCACTTCCTTGGTTCCTCAAGCAAAGGAAACCCTTGCGGACACCGATGCATGCGCGATGCGTCGCGTGTTCGTATCATATTGATGGCTGACCAACCACAGTAGCATACGGGTAAAAATGTAAGTTTCCAGTAATGCGCTACCCGATCCCTATTATACATAGAGGGACTTTACAACCCCAATAAGCCCCACGCAAACTGGAGATTTCCCCAGAGGGCAGTCAGGTAGCTTGGCGATTCACAAAAGCGCAGGGGGCGCATCACCGTGGCTGTGAATTTCTTTCAGAGCGGCGTATCACCAACTGTACAAGGCTGAGGTTAGTATAAGATGAACTGAAGATGATAAAATAGCTGTATGCAGACGACTGATTTAGCGGTCAATGTTGCCATTGACCATACCGAAGATGGTTATTTTGTTCGGATCATCAATTCACCCACGGGGGATGGCGTGGCGCAGTTTCATCCCCCCTATACAGCTGCCGAATTGGAGCGGCTTCATCGTTTTCTGGCAACCGGGGAAATCCATGACCAATCCCAGGAGCGCGCGACCCTCGATCTCCTCGAGTGGGGTGAACGGCTCTTCCGAGCCCTCTTTCCTGGCCCACTGGGGAGCATGATCCAGAGCAATTATCGATTTGCCTACCAAGAACGGGCGCGTCTACGCCTACGGTTACAGATCAACCATGCACCGGAGCTGGCGATGCTACCATGGGAATATCTCTTTGATCCAGTACGTAAGGAATTTGTTGTGCTTTCGCGCCAATCATTCTTCTCTCGCTACACGAATTTCATGCATCAGATTCTACCGTTCAAAGTTGAACCGCCCTTGCGCATGTTGGTTGTTAGCCCCAGCCCAGGCGGTTATCCTGTTTTTGATCATACCCGCGCTTGGCTAAATATTCTCGACCACTTAGATCATTTAGCACTGGCCGACAAATTGGTCATTGAACGGCTACAAAAACCCACCTTGTTTGATCTACAACGACGGCTACGACAGAAAGAATGCCACATCCTCCACTTTATCGGTCATGGCAGTACCAATGAATTTACCGGCGAAGGTTCCCTCATTTTTGAAGACGAAGTGGGGCGTGGTCGGCCCGTCAATGGCGAGCATCTCGGCGCGTTGCTGCGCGACCATTTCCCCCTACGCCTCGTGGCGTTGACGGCGTGCGATGCCGTCCGCACACCGACGACCAATCCCTATTTGAACATTGCCGCGCAGTTGGTACGGCGCGGCCTGCCCGCTGTCGTTGCCACCCACTCGGGGCTCAACCAAAGAGCGACGGCAACCTTTGCCCAGAATTTCTATGCGCAGATTGCCGACTTTATGCCCGTGGATCTGGCCATGAACGAGAGTCGGCGCGCCCTCCTCGAAGAGGGCCATGATCCAGCCTGGGGGTTGCCAGCCTTATTTATGCGCGCGCCCGAAGGTCAACTCTTCACCCCCATCCGCAAAGAGAGTGTCATCGACGAAAAGGCCCCCAGGGCAGCACCACAGCGTACACGGTTTTGGCCTAGCTTCGGCAAACGGAGCGAAGCGTAGGGAATTGTACTTGAGCTAGGACGGATGAAAAGCTAGCGCAGACCGGTTCTGAAAAGCTGTCTGCGCGGCCATAACAGGCCAACCTTTGTACGTCTGTGCGATGATTTTTGGTCACCATATTACTATCCCAAAGGAGTTCATCATGCCAACAGCGAATATCGGTCTCATCGGGCTTGCCGTGATGGGGCAAAATCTGGTGCTTAACATGGAGCGCAATGGGTACACCGTCGCCGTCTACAACCGTACCACCGCCACCATGGAAGAATTTATCGATGCGCACCCCGGCAAGAAGCTCGTGCCGACGAAGACCTTGGAAGAATTTGTCCAAAGCCTCGAACGACCGCGCAAATTCATTATTATGGTCAAAGCCGGTGCTCCCGTAGACGCCGTGATCGATGCGATTGTTCCGCTGCTGGACGAAGGCGATATTGTCATTGACGGTGGCAACAGCTACTTCCCCGATACCGAACGCCGTAGCGAAGCGTTAGCCGCGCGCGGGCTCCACTTTATGGGCGTCGGCGTTAGCGGTGGCGAAGAAGGCGCGCTGTGGGGCCCCAGCATTATGCCGGGCGGCACGCCAGAATCGTGGGAAATGGTCAAGCCAATCCTAGAAGCCATTGCCGCCAAAGCACCCGAAGATGGCAAGCCTTGTGTCGTCCACATTGGTCCCCGCGGGGCTGGTCATTATGTCAAGATGGTCCATAATGGCATTGAATATGGCGATATGCAGCTCATTGCCGAAGCCTATGATATTCTGCAACGCGCCCTAGGGTTACAACCCGCTGAATTGGCCGAAATTTTTGCCGATTGGAATCGCGGTGAGCTGGACAGCTACCTGATTGAAATTACCGCCAAGATTTTCCAACGCGTTGATGAAGAGACCGGCCAGCCGTTGGTCAATTTGGTCTTGGACAAGGCGCAACAGAAGGGCACCGGGAAGTGGACCAGCCAGGATGCCTTTAACCTTGGTGCGCCCATTCCCACGATTAATAGTGCGGTCGTTGGTCGGATTATTTCCGCGCTCAAGGACGAACGGGTTGCGGCGGCCAAGGTCTTGCCCGGGCCGGAAGAGAGCCGCTACCAGGGTGATAAAGCCGCGTTGATCGATGCAGTGCGCCAAGCGCTCTATGCGAGCAAGATCAGCGCCTATGCCCAAGGGATGGCGTTGCTACGCATGGCCAGCGAAGAATACAAATACGATCTCCACCTCGGGGAAGTGGCCGCCATCTGGCGCGCAGGCTGTATCATCCGTGCCCGCTTCCTCAACCGGATCACCGAAGCCTTCACCCGCAATCCAGCGCTAGCCAACTTGCTCTTGGATGACGCGCTAGGCCAAGCCGTGCGCGAGCGCCTCCCCGCGTGGCGCCATGTGGTCCAAACGGCGGTTGGGTTGGGGATTCCGGTGCCAGCCATTAGCATCAGCCTCGCCTACTATGATAGCTACCGCAGCGAACGCCTCCCCGCGAATCTGATCCAGGCGCAACGAGATTTCTTTGGCGCACACACCTATGAGCGCGTGGACAAGCCTGGTATTTTCCATTCCCAATGGGAATGATCCCATAGCATAAACCCTTGACCGCTGAGCAGGATCAATTGCTCGTCAATTGAACAATTGATCCTGCTCAGCTGATTCCCAGGCAGCATGGCGCCTAAAGGAAATATCGCGTGAACGATTTTACTCGGCTTGAGCAGTTGCTCACCGCTGCAGTGCCACGGCTCTGCCCCGCGGCGCAGGTGGTCATTCAGCAGGAAGGTCAAGTGATCTTTGCAGGCGCTTATGGCTGGCTTGATCCTGCAGAGCAACGGCAGGCAACCACACCAACCACCTTGTTCGATCTGGCCTCGGTGACCAAACTTTTTGTGGCAACCAGCTTTATGCGCCTTGTCGAGGCCGGGCAGGTAGCACTCGACCAACCGGTCGTTACCGTGCTTCCGGCCTTTGGTGGCGAACGTCCGATTGCTGCCTACGAAGATCCCCTGCATTGGGGAGAAATGGTGCGGATCAGCGATGCCACCACAGCGGTCGATGCGGGACAGGTAACCTTTCGCCAGTTGCTTACGCATACCGCGGGTCTACCCGCTTGGCGGCCCCTCTTTCAGCAAACCGATCGCGCGGCGGCTCAAGCCATGGCGCTGAGCACCTTTTTCGCCTACCCCATTGGCACGCAAGTTGTCTACAGCGACATTGGCCTGATCTTGCTGGGCATGGCCGTCGAAACGTTGACAGGCCAATCATTGGCAGATGCCGTCACGGCTTTGATCTTACAGCCACTCGGGCTCAGACAGACCCGCTACTTGCCTGTGGGCACGGCAACCTGTGATCCAACCCAAGTTGCCCCAACCGAACAATGTCAGTGGCGCGGGCGGCGGGTGGTGGCCGAAGTTCATGATGAAAACGCGGCCAAGTTGGGCGGCGTCTCTGGTCATGCAGGGCTTTTCAGCACAGCAGCGGAGGTTGCCCGCTTTGGTCACTGTTTTCTGGATGGGGGTGCTCCCCTTTTGCAACCAGCGACAGTCGCGGCCATGCGTCAGGTTCAAATCGAAGCCGGGCCGCTCCGCCGTGGCTTGGGCTTTCTCCTTTGGTCACCCGATCCGGAAGCGAGCAGCAACCCCTTTAGCCAACAAGCCTTTGGCCATACCGGGTTTACGGGTACGTCCTTATGGATAGATCCAACCCGCGCCTTGGTGGTGGCCTGTTTAACCAACGAAGTCTACTACGGGCGAGTCAATCGGCAGATCGGCCCCCTGCGCGTCGCGATTCATCAAGCCATTGTCCAGTCCCTAGCACGATAGGCTGATTCCCCTTTCGTAGTCGTTTTACCAAAGCGCCCCGCTTTGATTCAAGCAAAAGATACTATTAGAAGTTACGCGGTTGAGCAGCGTGACCAGAGACCTGACAGGTTTGTTAAACCTGTCAGGTCTGGCCCAAGTGCGTAACTTCTAACTATATTAATTTTTATCAACTGATAGAAGCAGAAAATGAGTAAAGAATATGCGCATTGAAGCCATTGACTTTTTCTACCTGTCCATGCCCGAAGTCCTTGACATTGGCGATGGTAGTCAGGACGCCCTGCTCGTACGGGTTGCTGGTGGGGGGTATGAAGGATGGGGAGAATGTGAAGCAGCACCGCTGCCCTCGATTGCCGGGCTCATCTGCCCCATGTCTCACAGCGCTTGTAAGCCGGTACAAGCTTCCGTCTTGGGCCAGACGCTGGATGAGATCAAAGATATTACCCGGATTGGGGATCTTGTCCGCGCCAACAGTCTGGATCTGTTACAGGCGGATCACATCCTTTCGGGGATTGATATGGCCCTCTGGGATCTCTTGGGCAAGCGCCAGAGTGCGCCGGTCTATGAATTATTGGGCTACAAAGCCGTTTTCCCCAAAACCCCCTATGCATCGATGCTCTTTGGCGATACTCCGCAAGAAACGTTGGAAAAGGGGCGCAGGGCGCGGGAACTAGGCTATCGCGCCGCCAAGTTTGGGTGGGGGCCCATTGGGCTGAGCACGGCCCAAGCCGACGCGGATCAATTTATGGCCGCCCGCGAAGGGTTAGGCGACGATGGCATTTTGCTGATCGATATTGGCACCGTCTGGAAGGATAATGTCGAGGCGGCCAGTCAGCGCATTCCCGCGCTCAAAGCCTGTCGTGCCACGTGGCTCGAAGAACCCTTTGTCTCGGGGGCGCTGGATGCCTATCGTCAACTGGCCGCGCTGGCAGGAGAGGTGAAGTTGGCAGGCGGCGAAGGCAGCCATAATTTCTACATGGCGCAACACATGATCGACTATGCGGGGATTGGCTATGTGCAGATCGACGCCGGTCGGATCGGTGGCATTAGCGTCTCCAAAGAAGTAGCGGACTATGCGCAAAACAAAGGGGTTACCTATGTCAACCACACCTTTACCTCGCACCTTGCGTTGAGCGCCTCACTCCAACCCTATGCCGGACTCCAAGCGGATGTGATCTGTGAATATCCCGTCGAACCCAAAGCATTGGCCCTCGCCATTACCAAAAATCATATCGAACGCGATGCAAATGGTCAGGTCCATGTCCCCGCTGCGCCAGGCTTGGGCATGGCGATCAATGGAGCGGCCTTGCAACCCTATCTTGTTGATGTAGAGATCCGCGTCCAGGGCAAGGTCCTCTACCAAACACCACCGCTCGCCGCCTAAAGTCCCTGATCGTAGGTGCTTGGTCAGCCAAAAACAAAGGCCCGTCCCTAGTAAATCGGGACGGGCCTTTATGATTACCCTTCAACAATATCGGTATTGGGTGCCGGTGGTGGCTCATTGCTCGTTAGCAGATCCGCCAAATCAGCCAAATTCTCATCATCGTGCACATCATAGTAAATGAGGAGATCGCGCAGCCGTGGCAGCCGTTTATAGCCTTGATAGGGCTGTTGCGCAATTTGGAGTTGGGTGAGCGCGTCCATCATCTCTTTGAGCTTGTCGCGCGGCCATAGCGCAATGGCCCGCGCAATATAACGACCGCTGCCCGGTTCATAGACAACCAGTTCACCCCAAGGCACGGGCACGTTGCGCCGGAATTGGCTCAGGAAGCCCAAGATTTGGTCCATATAAACCGGCGGATCGACCGAGAGCACGATAGAGCCAGATCTGATCTGCTCATAGGTGATCGTGCGTTGCGAAACAGGGGCGAGCGGTGTATAGATCTGCAAGCCGTTTTGATTGAC
>JAHBVH010000074.1 GCA_019637645.1 Caldilineaceae bacterium | reverse complement strand
CGCACTAAGCAGGTCTACCGACTATTTCTTACCCTGCTAAAAACCGGCCAAGTGTGGATGACTCCTCGCTCTTTATATGCGTAATCTCTTTATATGCGTAATGTATCGAGTAGCTGTTTGTCTAAAAAACTCAACCAACTGGTTTGGGTAGCCAGGACAGGTGGCAGCTTCTCCATCGGTGCCCAAAAGAGAGTATGCCAGTATTGTTGTGTAAAGATTCGCCAGGAATCGTTACAGGGGATTGGGTACGTCGTGACAAAAAAGTGACGCAAGCAGTCATAGGCCAATGTCTGGCTGGCTATCCAGCCGGTAATATAGGTGAGCGCCATGGTTTCCGCCCCAATCGGTGGCGGCTCCTGACAAGTCACTTGGGTAAAGCCACTAGCCTCGCGCAAGACTGCCACGGGCAGGCCGCGGGACAGGTAGGCATAGGAAGGACTAGCCGTCGTTGGTCGCGCATAGAGAGAGGTATTGGTGCCTAATACCTTATAACCAGTGACTAACTCACTTTCGCTACTGCCAAGATAGAGTGGGGCCGTAAAGCCGCGCATCCCTGTCTTTTCCTGTGCTTCGCGCCGGGCCGAGGCTTCTGGAGTTTCTTGCACCTCAACAATGCCAGCCGGAATTTGAACGCCGGTTACGGGGTGTTCAAAGAGTAAGAGTTGGTATTCTTGGGCAACTTTGCGTACGATAAATACTGTGACCTTTTCTAGAATCTTAATCATAACCCCTCACTAACAAGAAACAAACGGGCGGATCGGCGTTGTTGAATCGTAGGGGCACGACAAAGGGCCAACGCGCTTTGTCGCCGGTTACGCGCACGTCTCACCGCCAGCAAATTGCCGCCCGATGACGCTCTGTGAGATGCTCTGTGGCCGCGGCGTAGGTGCTATTGGGGCAACAGCCCTTCGTGGCGGAAAGCATCGGCCAACAGCGCCATCCCTGTTTGGATTTCGGTTGGTGTGTTAAAGCCAAAACTCAGGCGGATGCAGTTCTTCCCTGTCGTGCGATCGGGGGCAAAGGTCGGGCCAGTGGCATAGCCGACATTGGTGGCTGTAAAGATTTTTTCTCGGATCGAGCTGGCGTCCACCCCTTCGGGAAACCGAACCCACACGGATAGACCGCCTTCTGGGCGCACCCAAGTTGCACCATCGGTGAAATGTTCGGCGAGGCTACTGAGCATAGCATCACGCCGTTGGCGCTGAATATCATTGATGGTTTCAATATGGGAGGCTAAGCCGCCCTGTTGGGGATCGGTGGCAAAGCGATGGATGGCGAGGGTGACAAAGAGTGGCACGGGGCCCCCACTTTTGGCGGCCATGGCCCGCTTGAGTAAGGCTGGTGCTGCCGTCATATAGCCGGTACGCATGCCAGGCGCAATGGTTTTGGAAAAGGAGCTGACGTAGATCACATGGCCGGACCCATCCAGGGTATAGAGGCTGGGTAGCTCTTGCCCATCGTAGCGCAAATCCGCATAGCAATCATCCTCGAGGATGGGCATGCCGTATTTCTGGGCCAACTCAACCAAGGCCCGCCGCCGTGCCAATGAAAGTGTCCACCCTAGCGGATTTTGGAAGGTCGGTACTGTATAAAAAAGTTTAGGACGCTTTCCCGCGTGGGTTAGCCGTCGAATCGTCTGCTCCAGGGCATCGGGTAGCACGCCTTCTTCATCGGTCGGCACCCCCCGGATCTCTGCTTGGAAGCGGCGCATCTGATGGAGTGCGCCGCCGTAGGTAAAATCATCGGTCAAGATGATATCTCCCGGATCGACCAGGGATTCTAATGTAATATGGATGGCCTGGCCCGCGCCGCTGGTAATGACAAGCTCCTCGGCACTGACCTGGATCTGGCGATCGCGTGCCAATTTGGCGGCAATAAACTCGCGCAAAGGGCCATAGCCTTGGGTGCTTAGATAAAGGGCTAGATCGGGGCCTTCCTCGGCGAGGGCCTGCTGCACAGCCGTGGCGAGCCCTTGGAGCGGCAACGACTGTGGATCGGGGTAGGAGATGGCGAAGTCATACTTCGGTTTGGAAGCTAGGCCCATGCCCAACATACGCGGCTCAACGACATTGCGGGAAAAAAGACCGTCAAAGGTAAAGAGATCTGGTTGGCTCATAAAGACCCTCGGTAAACCTTGGCAAGAAAGAATCGGCAAGAAAGAATCGGCAAGAAAGAATCGGCAAGAAAGAATCGGCAAGCTAAAACCATAGAGGGTAGAAAGCTCAGTAACGCAGCGAACAAGGGATAGGACGATCACACTGGCAGCATACGCGCACCACTTCTGCGCCTATTGCATCGCGTTCTCCCATCGCTTATCCTTGGTTTATGCTGTTTAGTATAGACTAGGCGCGGCTGCTTATTCAAATGCGACAAGGTAAAGGGACGCTTCAGGGCAGGCGAAAGGTGTCGCGTGGGTATCCAGCACGTTTTATGCCATGACTAACAATGACGCCATGACTAACAATGACGCCATGACTAACAACAGCACCAATCCGTGCTATGCTATACTACCGTGTAACTACCGTGTAGATATCATGTAGATATCATGTAGATATCATGTAGATATAAATTACTGCTGCCAATCGGGTGAGGAAGCGTTATATGATTCAGCTGAAACAGATTGCGGGGGCTGCTGAGTTGGCGTTGGCCCAACAAATTCGCCGCACGGTCTTTGTCGATGAACAAGGCATTCCTGCCGAATTGGAATATGATGCCGAGGATGAAAGGGCCGTCCATGTGCTAGCCTACAAAGCCGAACGTCCGATTGCGACGGGGCGACTGTTGGTCGAGACGCCGGAGGTAGGCACCTTGGGGCGCATTGCCGTATTACCCAGTGAACGGGGGCAGGGTATTGGCGCGCAAATCGTGCGGGCGTTGGAAAGCCATGCGCGGGCAGCAGGGCTCCACCGGCTTGTGCTCCATCCTCACGCCTATCTAGAAAAGTTCTATACGGACTTGGGCTACCAAACTATCCCTGGCGCGGAATCGACGGTTGGTCGCCATCGGCTGATCTTGATGGAGAAGCAGCTGTAGGAATTGCGCAGTGGGTCTGTTGCGCCCGGTGGCTTTGGGGGTCCGCTGGGCGGTTTACCTTGGCGCGCCGCTGGCTTCATGGTAGAATGAACAACAGAATCCGATTCCATCAAAGGGCAGAGGCTCAACGCGGGCATGGTTGCTTACACAGCGCGCAACCAGCCATCCGTGGGGTATTGTCTGCCAAGACCGTTAGGGAGAACCTCATGAAAGCCATTCGTGTGCATGAAACCGGCGACGTTAGCGCCCTGCGCTATGAAGATGCCCCCTTGCCTGAGCCCCAAGCAGGCGAGGTGCGGATCAAGGTAGAAGCGGCTGGTTTAAATTTTATTGACACCTATCATCGGATGGGCTGGTATCCATTGCCCCGTCCCTTTATCCTAGGGCAAGAAGCTGCGGGGATTGTTGATGAAGTTGGCGCCGGCGTGACCGATTTCAAGCCGGGCGATCGGGTCGCCTACTGTATGGCCCAAGGTGGCTATGCCGACTATGCCGTGGCCCCTGCACGCTTGGTGGTGCAGGTGCCTGCTGGTGTGAGCACGCAACAAGCTGCGGCTGTCATGTTACAAGGAATGACCGCCCATTACTTGACACACAGCACCTATGCGCTAAAGCCTGGTGATATTGCGCTGGTACATGCCGCGGCGGGTGGCACGGGCGCGTTGGTGGTGCAGATGGCCAAGCTGCGCGGCGCGCATGTCATTGCGACGGTTGGCAGCGAAGCGAAGGCTGCCGTCGCTAAAGCTGCCGGTGCGGATGAGGTGATTATTTATACGCAACAAGATTTTGAAGCCGAAGTGAAACGCTTAACCGATGGCAAAGGCTGTCAGGTCGTCTACGACTCGGTAGGCAAGGCAACTTTTGAGAAGAGTCTGAACTCGTTGCGCCCGCGCGGCTATCTGGTGCTCTTTGGCCAAGCCAGTGGCCAAGTCGATCCGCTGAATCCCCAAATTTTGAATCAAAAAGGGTCACTTTATTTGACCCGTCCTTCGTTAGGGGCCTATATCGGCACGCGCGATGAACTGCTCTGGCGTACCAATGATCTCTTTACCTGGATGGCGAATGGTCAACTCGCCGTGCGCATCGATCAAAGCTTTCCCCTTAGCGAGGCGGCCGCCGCGCATACCTATCTCGAAGGTCGCAATACTAAAGGTAAGGTCTTACTCATCCCGTCATGAAAACCATTCTCTTGGGCTTTGCCGAAGAGCAGCTACCTGCCGCGGTTCTGGCGCAGATCCAGGCTTTCGCACCCGATTATCGTCTCCTCCAAACAACGGAGCGCGATGTGATCATGGCTGCGCTGGATGAGATTGAAATTGCGGTCAACCGCTTCCCGACGGATCTGATTTTGCAAGCTCCCCAGTTGCGTTGGCTGCAACAATGGGGGGCTGGGGTAGATTGGTTGTTGCGCTATCCGGCGGTGGCGGCGTTGGATCACCTGACGATCACCACGGGTTCGGGTGTTCATGCGGTGCCGATTACCGAACATATCTTTGGCTTTTTGCTCGCCTTTGGGCGTGGCCTCCACACCGCGGTGCGTCGGCAACTCCGCCAGGAATGGCAGTCGCCAACTTGGCCACAGCTGTTTGAGCTGCCAGGCAAGACCATGTTATTGATCGGCGTTGGTGCCATCGGGGAGCGTACCGCCGCGATCGCCACGGCCCTTGGCATGCGGGTCATCGGTATACGTCGCGAGCCAACGCTGGCTGTGCCAGGGGTGGCGGCCATGCATCCGCCCAGTGATCTGCTGCGGCTGTTGCCCCAAGCCGACGTTGTGGTGCTCACGGTGCCGTTGACCACAGAGACCCATCATTTGCTGGGGGAACGCGAATTGCGGGCCATGAAACCAAGCGCGTATCTCATCAACATCGGTCGCGGCGCGACGATTGATGAGCCAGCCTTGGTACGTGCTTTGCAAGAAGGGTGGATCGCGGGCGCTGGGTTGGATGTCTGTGAAGTAGAGCCACTGCCGCTAACGTCGCCGCTGTGGCGCTTGGAAAATGTGATTCTGACAGCACACTATGCTGGCGCGACGCCCCACTATGATGAACGGGCGTTACCCATCTTTCTGGATAATCTCAAACGCTATGGCGCGGGTGAACCCTTGCATAATGTAGTTCATAAACAAAGCGGCTATTAAGGGCCGTCTGTTGGCAAGCTGTGCGCTAGCGAAACTATCTGATCAGTGATAGGATGTACGCAGTTACAAACCTGACAGCTTTGTCAAAGCTGTCAGGTTGGGCGCAGTTGGCAGAAGCCTTAAACGTCCGCCATGGCTAACGATTATCCAAGACTGAGGAGAAACTGAGGAGTAGTTATGTTGCTTGCCTGGCCAAACCGTTTCCGCGGGCTCTTGTTTGGCATATTTGTTTGTCTCTGTTGCGTTGCTTGTGGCACTGCAACCACTTCTACGGGAGCGGCCACCGCGGCTACGCCCACCGCCGCGGTGTTGACCTTGGCGTCGCCGCCACCCGAACCAACGGCAACTGCAGCCCTACCCATTTCAACAACGTTGGTCGTTGGGGTTAACGCAACTTTCAAACCTTTTGAATATGTCGATGAACAAGGCAATCTGGCTGGGTTTGATATCGATCTGATCACGGCGCTCGCCGCACGCGGTGGCTTTACGGTGACATGGGTCGATCAGGAGTTTGCCAGTTTATTGCCAGGAGTTGTCAACGGCAATCTCGATCTCGCGATTAGCGCGATTACCATCACCGAACATCGGCAACGCTTGGTAGACTTTACCGATCCCTACTTTGAAACCGGCCAAGAGCTCCTTGCGTTTCAGAACGCGGGGCAAGGACTAGCGGTGCAAGCCACCAATACGACGATTCAGGCGATGACTGATCTCAACGAGACCGTGCGGGTTGGTGTCCAATCGAGCACCACCGGCGATTTCTTCCTCACCGAGCGGACAACGGCGCGGATTGTGCGTTTTGACACGGCCCCTCAAGCACTATTCGCCTTGGCTAGCGGTGAGGTTGATGCGGTCTTAACCGATGCGCCGGTCGTTGCCCAATTTATTAAAGACTATCCTGATCGGCAACTGCACTTGGTCAGTGGGCCCGTGGTTGCTGAACAATATGCGATTGCCGTCCATAAAAACCAGCCAGAACTGCGGGCCTTGCTCAACCAGCTCCTTGCTCAGATAAAGACCGATGGTGGCTACACCGAGTTATTTGAGCGTTGGTTTGGGGAACCCTGATGGGTGCAGGCGCGCCGGCAACCTATTCCTTGTGTATAAGTTCTAAACTTGATTTTATCTGTTGTGTGTTACACGCCCAATCGCGCAGAGGACTGGCTAGTTTGCCAAACTGGACAACTCTGCTCTGGGTGTGTGAACCCTGTTTATTTCGTGAACTTCGTTCACACTCGCTGATGACTAAACAAGCTGACCTTAATTCTTTACAAGTAACCCTCCTTGGCGCGCCGCAATTCCGCTTGTCCGACCTCCCCTTGACTGGTTTTATTACCCGTAAGGCTGAAGCGCTTCTAATTTACTTGGTTGTGACGCGGCGTGTCCATATGCGCGACGCGCTGGCTACCCTCTTTTGGGCAGAGGAAGAGACCAACCGTGCCAAAAAGAACCTGCGCGATATTCTGTCGAATTTGCGCGCCCTAGTGGGCGACTACCTCATCATCACGCGGACAACCGTCGCTTTTGACACGGCTTGTCCCTATTGGCTAGATATTCAAGTGTTACAAAGTGCGTTGCAGACCCTGAGTCCGCTGATGACAGTGGAAGAGCTGCAACAGACCCTTGATCTCTACCAGGGGGAGTTTTTAGAAGGCTTTTATGTGCGGGGTGCCCCCAATTTTGAAGAATGGATGCTTCTGGAGCGTGAGCATCTCTATGAGCTGCACATGCAAGGACTCCATGCACTGGTCGCGCGGTTAATGGACCGAGAGGATTACCGGGCAGCCTATGTTGTCACACAGCGGCTGCTAACATTGGAGCCCTGGCACGAAGAGATCCATCGGCAGCAGATGTTCTGCTTGGCTGCCATCGGGCGGATCAACGAGGCGCTGGCCCAATATACTACTTGTTGCCAGCTCTTGGCCGACGAATTGGGGCTGGAGCCCATGGCTGAAACCACCGCACTCTACGAGCAGATCCGCACGGGTTCTTTTGCCAGCAAGCAGAAGCCTGCCGCAGCGCCGTCAACCGTTGCCGCCGTTGCGAAGCTGTCGCCTGCCGTAGTGGCTGCTTCTGGCCTTGCGCCCCTGCCGCCCCATAATTTACCGCGACAGCTCGTTCCGTTTTTTGGGCGAACCTTTGAACTTACCACGGTATCTACCAAGCTGCAACAGACTGATTGTGCCTGGTTAACGCTGGTCGGCGTCGGGGGTGTTGGTAAAACGCGCTTAGCACTAAAAGTGGGCGAAGCATTGTTGCCGCACTTCCGTGATGGCGTTTGGTTTGTATCCTTATTGGAGGTCGTTCCGGGCAAAACGCTGCTAGAGCAATTGGTTGCCGTCATTGGGAAGGCGCTCCAACTGCCGTTGACTGGGGCAGAGTCATTGGCCCCACAACTGTTAGATTATTTGCGCGATAAGCAACTCCTGTTGATTCTGGACAATTTTGAGCATCTGACAACAAAGACGGCAATCAATCCGGCTGAGGTGAGCCCCGATGATACGGCGGCTGCTTATATCTACCAACTGCTTCAGCAGACCCAACAGGTGAAGGTGTTAATTACTTCACGCCATCGCTTGAATTATCAGGCTGAGCATCTTTTCGTGCTCGACGGTTTACCACTGCCTGACCAGTTGCAAGGAGTGGCCGCTGACACGGAAGCAAGTGAGCAACCACAAGCGTTACTGCTGTATGACAGTATTGCCTTGTTTGTGCAGCGGGCTGCCCAGAGTGTGCCTACGTTTATGTTGGATGAAACCAATGCTGTTGCCATTGCCCATATTTGTCAATTGGTGGATGGTTTGCCCCTGGCCATTGAATTGGCCGCGACTCTGGTCCAACGCTATACCTGTGCACAAATTGCGACGTTGCTCGAAACCCAATACGCAATCCTGACAACCGACTTTCACGATCTTGCGGCGCGGCACCGCAGTCTCCAGACCATGTTGGGCTATTCTTGGCAATTATTGTCGGCGCACGAAAAGAATATTTTGATGCAATGTGCGATTTTTCATGATAGTTTTACGCCACTGGCTGCGACGATTCTCGCTGATGCTTCGCCAGAGCAGCTACAGCGGTTAGAAGGCAAGATGCTATTGCATCCCCTGGGGGAAAAGCGCTTGACCATGCATCGTCTAACACGCCAATATGCGCTGCAGCAGTTGAGCATGGTTGCCGAACAAGAGGCTAGCGCCCGGGAACGGCACTGTCTTTATTTTGTCGAATTCTTAAAAGAGTTTGAAAGCCAATCCCTCTTTAATGCCCAGATACTGGATACGATCCAAGAAGAGATGGGGAATATTTATAGCAGCTGGGACTGGGCACTGGAACAGGGGCGCTTTGGCTTGGTTCGCCAGCTCCTATCCCCTTTGGTGCATGTGTGGACATTAGCCGGCTCCCATCAAGAAACGGTCGCGCTGTTAGGTCAGGCGGTCAGCCTGCTTCGGCAGCGCTTTGTTACCCACCTGGACAGGACGCCAGAACGCCAACAATTATTCGCCCAATTGCTCTTGGAACAAGCGTATTTCCATCTCAAGAGCGCACGCGTGGAGGGGGTCAAGCCATTAATTCAGGAAGCCTTGCAGCATGCCGAGCAAATTGGGGATCTCACCTTGACGGCCACCGCCCATCTACGGCTGGGCGACGCCGCTTGGGCGCAAGGCGACTACATCCAACATCGTTTGGCCTATGAACAAGCATTGACCCTGGCTCAACGCGAGGGTCGGCAACAGAGTGAAGTCCACTGTCTCTCAAACCTCGGGATGAACTATGATTTGCGGGGCGAGTATCAACGGGCCATTGAGTGTTATGAGGGCGCATTGCGCCTAACGCGCCAGATTGGCGACCGTGAAAAAGAGAATGTGATTTACAACAATCTGGGTGTCAGTAGTGCCTTGCTGGGCGATTACAGCAAAGCACTACATTATTATCAAGAGACGCTACAACTGAGTCGACAGTTAGGGGATCAAGAAGGGAGTGGGTTTGCCAATCTAAATTTTGGGCTACTCTATAACAGCTTGGGGGAATGGGAGCAGGCAAAATATTATGGCGAACGCGCTTTAAAGATCTTTCGCATGATCAATGAAGGTCGGCTAGAGGCCCGCACCTTGGCCCAATTGAGCTTTACTTTGTACCAACTTGGCGAAACGACCAGTGCTGTCAATTATTGCCAACAAGCACTTCAGCTTGCCCGTCGCGGAGGGTATCAGGCGGTACAAGCCGAAGCCTTAACTGTGTGGGGGGGATTTTTGGTCGCTCGCCAACAAGGCGCTCAAGCCGCTCAGATTTACAGTGAAGCTTATACATTGTGGCAAAGCTTGGGCCGTACCCAACGGGCGTTGGTCGCGCAAAGTGGCCTCGTCGATAGTCTACTGCTATTGGGGAATCATAGCGGAGCGCTGCTAACGGTGGAGCTGATTTTAGCCCAATTGACAGCGGCGGCAACGTCCATACCTTTGCCAGAAGAACCTCCGGCTGAGCAGGTGCTACTCTCCTGTTATCGTATCTTAGCCGCCCACCAGGATCCTCGTGCGCTACCGCTCTTGCAGCAAGCGCTCCAATCCTTGCAAGCGAAAGCGGCCAAACTACAAGACGAGCAAGTCCGCCACTCTTTTTTGCAACGTGTGAAAATTCATCACGAGTTACTTATGCTGTCAAGCCGCGTTGACCTAATGCTATAAGCAACTCAACCATGGCCAGGGCGGTGTTCGCCGTCATCGTCCGCCTGTGTCGAAAAGAAAATTTGAAAGTTGTCGTATGACATAACAGTTTCCTTGTGTTACAGTATGAACAGGGTTGCTAATAAACTTCAGTCAATTTGTTTGCTAGGAGTCATGGCAGCTTAGAGAAAAGGCGTGGGTAAAACGTGGGTGAAGTGTGGGTGAACCAGTAATGACTGTTAGCCGTGAAAGCGCGTCAATGAAAATTTCTTGGCCCTCTGCCAAAATTCTTGTGGTCGACGATACCATCGAGGATTTACAGTTATTGGCTCAGCGGTTGCGGCGTGCCAGCTATGCCGTGACCGAAGCCGCCACCGGCGAAGGCGCGTTGGCTCTTTTGACCCAAGTGGAGCCCCATCTCATCCTGTTGGATGTCCGGCTGCCTGATATGGATGGCTTTGAAATCTGCACCCGCATTAAAGCTATACCGGCTTTTCAAACAACGCCGGTCATCTTTCTGACTTCACTGGCTGCGACGCCTGATAAAGTGCATGGCTTTGCTGTGGGCGGTGTCGATTTTATTACAAAACCACCGGCCTTCCCCGAGGTTCTGGCGCGGATCGATACCCATCTCTCGCTCTACTATCTACGTAATGAATTGCGGGAACAGAATCAGCGGCTAGAAGAAGCCGTTCAACAGCGTACGGCAGCGCTCAATGGCGAATTATTGCGCCGCCGCCAGAGTGAAGAAGAGAAGGATAGGCTCTTTGAGGTCGTGCGCCAGCAAAGTGATCAACTGCGCGGCCTGACCAATTTGCTGATTAAGACCTATCAAACGCAGCAGAGTGATCTACGCCAAACCTTTGATACGACCATTGCCGACAGCTATACCCTGTTGGGAGCGCAGCTTGCCTTGATTCAGCAACTCGCCGTCGACCTGCAAGGTCATCCTGCCGGACGCTTGGTCCAAGAACATACGCAAACCGCGACAACGATCCTGACCCAACTGAGCGAACAATTTCAAGCCGTTGCTAACAGCTACCAAAAACCAACCATCACCACCTTGGCTGCGCTGGAAAATCCGCTCCTCAAGCTAACGGCACGTGAGCGTGAGGTTCTGCAGCTAATCTCCAACGGCAAATCGAATCAAGAAATTGCTGAATTACTCTACCTCTCGGAAGCCACCGTCCGTTCCTATCGGAGTCGCCTGATGCAAAAATTGCAGCTGAACGATGTCTCTGAATTGATCAAGTTTGCCATCAAGCACCATCTCACCGCCCTCTCCTAACCTGCTGCTTCTCGCAAAATGTAGCAGCACTTCTAACTTACTTAGCAACATCAACAAACGCTGTCTAAATTGCAACGCTTGTTGGGTGACAATGAAGCTCTTTTCCCATACACTGTTTGATAACGGCGTTATATTTCCTCGACGCACGGAGCTGCTTACGCTTTCCGCTGCTAGCTTTCATGAGCCTTTATAGCGTTGATGAATGCCTGAGATGTTAGTAAAACCGGTATAGAAACCCTGGTATTATTTTATGGATAGAGAGTTACAGATCACCTGTTTTGGTGCCCCAATTTTGGTTGATCGCAGTCAGCCGCAGATCGGCACGCTTCGTGGCAAGGCGCTCGCGCTTTTTGTCTATTTGGCCGTCACTGGTCGTGTCCATACACGAGATCGGTTGGCAGATCTTCTGTGGAGTGAGCTCTCCAACCAACAAGCGCGGAATAATCTGCGTTATCTGCTCTCGGATCTGCGCCAAGTTGTGGGTGACTATCTAGTTGTTACCCCCCAAACGATTGGCTTCAACCGCCAGGGGACGTATTGGTTGGATGTGGAGTTTTTTCGCACCACCCTCAATGCCGACGCCGCAACCACCGCGATCGAACAGCGGCAACAAGCCCTCGATCTGTATCAAGGAGAGTTTCTCGCTGGGTTTAGTGTACGCAATGCGCCTTTATTTGATGCTTGGGTCCTAGCCCAACAAGAAGAACTACACCGCGAAGCGGTGCAAGGGCTATTGCAGATCGCGCAACATTATCTAGCTGTGGGCAAGCTAGCCGCTGGAATCCAGAATGCACAACGGCTACTTACCTATGAACCATGGCACGAAGCTGGTCACTATTTGCTCATGCAACTGCTGGTTGCCGATGGGCAGCGGGCGGCGGCGTTAGCCCAATACCAGCAACTACAACGTCTTTTGCAAGAAGAGATTGGCGTTGCGCCAACCGCGGCAACCAGTGCCTTCTATCGTCAGATCCGGTGCGGTGAGGCCAGCCCGCCAGCGCCGCTACCTAAGCTTGGCAAAGTGGGGATGCCCTTGTCCGCTCTTGCTGGTCCAGCTGTAGCTCCGCGCGCCGTAGCTCAGCAACCCACCCTAAAAGCGACACTGCCAGATCTCGGCCTGGTGCTACCGCTAGGTGCCCCTGTGAAGCACAACTTACCACGTCCATTGACCCCCTTGATGGGCCGTCAGATGGAATTGGCGGCATTGCACACCAAATTATTGGATCCCGCCTATCCTTTGCTCGCCTTAGTTGGCGAAGGCGGCATTGGGAAGACACGGCTGGCCTTAAGTGCTGCACACGCGCTGGTAGATGCTGCCAACCAACGCGATGACCGGGATTGGCTCCGTGATGGCGTTCTCCTCCAGCCGACTAGTGCTCGTCACCCATTTTGTGATGGGATCTGGTTTGTTTCGCTAACCAGGGCCGCCTCGGGGGCTGGCCTGCCGGAGCGGCTGGCTAGCGCCATCGGCGAGGTGCTGCAACTCGCCTTTGGCGGGAGCGAGTCGCTATGTGACCAACTCTTGACCACTTTACGCCACAAACAACTGCTCTTGATCCTCGATAACTTTGAGCAGTTCCATGAAGGAGCCGACTTTGTCCTGACCTTGCTCCAGCGCGCTCCGGGCATCAAAGTGCTTATCACCAGTCGGCGGCAATTGGCCTTACAAGCTGAATACGCTTGGCGATTAGATGGTTTGAACTTTCCTACCCCAGAAGAAGCTGCCGACCAGGATATACAAGCATTGTTAGCCTATGACGGCATTGCTCTCTTTGTAGAGCGGGCGCGGCGAGCACAGCCCACTTTCCAGTTCGACCAGGAGAATCGTGCCGAAATTGTGCGCATCTGCCAAGCGCTAGATGGAGTTCCGCTCAGCCTTGAACTTGCCGCCACTTTGGTCAACGCGTATAACTGCGCTCAGATCGTCGCCGCCTTAGCCGAAAGCTATCAAATTTTGACCACGAGCCTGCCCGACATCCCAGCGTACCACCGTAGCCTACAGACAGTGCTGACCTGCTCATGGCAACTATTATCACCGCAAGAGACCGCGATCCTGGCCCGTTGCGCTGTCTTCCAGGGCGGTTTTACACTAGATGCGGCCATGATGATCACTGGCGCAACAGAGTCCCTCTTGATTAGTTTGCTCAATCATTCGCTAGTGATCGAAACGCGCGATAGCGCTGGCCAAGTACGCTACCAACTGCATGAGATGGTGCGGCAATATGCGGCGGAACAGTTGCAACAGATGGGGACACTTGCGCGCCAAACCTATGAACAGCACTGTACCTATTACACCGCCTTGCTTGCTAAGCAAGAAACAGCCCTTCAGGCGACAGCCTATGCGCGCTATCTGATCCAGGCAGATCTCGACAATATCCGGGCTGCCTGGCAATGGGCCGTTGCCGCCGGGCGCATCGATGCCCTGGCGCAATCCCTTGGTGGGTTGAGCGCGTTCTATGAAGTAGTGGGCTTCTACCAGGAAGCGCAAACCCTGCTAGAACAGACCCGTACGCAACTTCAACATTGGTTGCCTCAGGCCGCGGCCCAGGGTCAGGCCACCTTGCGCGAACTCTTGGGCCGCTGCTTGCTAGAGGAAGCTAGTGTTTGTCTGCAACTCGATCAAGCGCCACACGCGGCCCCATTGGCCCAGTACGCGACCCAAATTGGGGAGCAAATCCAAAATCAGGCTCTCCGCGCCGATGGTCGTCGCCGTCTGGCTATGGCCTACCTCGCCATGGGGCATCTCACGACGGCTGGTGTTCTCTTGGCCGAAAGCGTTGCTTTGGCGCGTCAAGCCAATCGGCCGCGGCTCATTGCCCTGGGCTTGCAGAACTTGGCTCTCTGGTCCGATAGCCAGGCCAATGCCGATCAAGCATTGGCCTACGGCCAAGAAGCATTGGCGCTTGTCCAGCTTTCTCAAGAGCAACGGCTAGCTAGCTCTCTGGCCCATCACCTTGGGATGGTCTCGTTGACGCTTGGTCAATGGAGCCAAGCCTTGTTCTATTGGGAACAGGCTATCGGTACTAGTCGTGACCTTGGTTGGCAGCGCGTCCTCGCCGCGGCCTCTCTGAATGCAAGCTACCTTCTCACCACAGTGGGTGAATTCCTGCGTGCCCAACATGCGGCAGAAGAGGCCCTTGCCCTCTTTATTCAGGTAGGGTGTCGGCGGGAGCAGGTGCGTGCCCTTACCCAACTAGGCGTGATTGCCCATCGGGTAGGCGATGAAGAAAAAGCTTATCTCTTGGGGATACGCTCGCTCGAAATTGCCGAGGTTGAAAATTATCCTGAGGAGCGCGCCATTGCCCTGGTAGAGCTAGCCAATACTCTGGTGATCATGCAACGTTGGCCCGAAGCTGAACATCTTTATGAACAAGCCTTAGCCAGTTGGCAAGCAATGGAAAATAATCGCCAAGTCACGCTGGCGCGGACAGAGCTTGCCTTTCTGTACTTCCAACAAGAGAAACTTTTCCAAGCGCAGGCTTTGGTCGCGCAAATCCTCCCCGAATTGGATCATATTACCACCGAAGGTGCGCGGATTTATTGGGTATGTTATCATGTGTTGGCACAGGGGCGCGATCCACGTGCTGCCCTTGTGCTTCAGCAAGGCTCGGCTTTTCTACAACGACAAAGTGCTCGGATCGAAGATGAGCAGTTACGCCGATCCTTCCTTGAAAAGGTGGCTGTCAATCGCCAGTTATTGGCACTAGCATACCGCACACGCTCTGCCAAAGGATCACGCGCCGTCGCGTGGTCTGTCAACTAGTTGGTAGGGCCAGAAACCTGTTAGGGTTGGTCAAGTGTATTATGCCGCGTTCCCAACAGGCGAAACAGTCAAAGTAGTATCCTGGACTATACAGCAACCAACCCTCTCACCCATAGGCGGAATTGCGTGCTGATGCATGAGCTTACTCGGTATAATGTGATCGATATCGAACATTCGCTGCGTGAGACTGCGCCGACACCGCCTTTCCCTCCGCTTGCTGATCGGGCTGCCTGGGCAGCGGTGGGTGCACGGCTAGGCCAAGCGCAAGTCGCTGCGATTCTGGCTCAGGCCGAGACCGATGCGCAGACCCCCATTCCGGCTTTGCCCGCGACCCTCTTTCTCGACTTTGCCCGTACTGGTGAACGAACTTCCTATGAAGACCGCCAAGGGCTACGCCGACGGATGCTCTGGAGCCTGACATTAGCCGAGTGCCTGGAAAATCGGGGGCGTTTTCTCGATCCGTTGTTGGATGTCGCTTGGGCAACTTGCGAAGAGAGCAGTTGGGTCTATCCTGCCCATGAAGCAACCTTGGCCGATATGGCGTATCCCTATTTGGATCTAGGCGTAGCAGGAACAGCCTTGAACCTGGCCGAAATGGATGCGCTGATTGGTGCCCAATTGGACCCGCGCTTGGGGAAACGGATTCGCGATGAAGTAGCGCGCCGTTGCTTGACGCCCTACCTCACGCGCCACGACCATTGGTGGCTTCACCAATCCCAAACACGTAATGTCAATAACTGGACGGCTGTCTGTAACAGTGGCATTGTCGGTGCCGCGCTCTATCTGGAACCGGACCCCGCGCGGCTTGCTGAGATCATTGCGCGCGCTTTGCGCTCTTTAGATGATTATCTCGCGACCTTTGATCCTGATGGTGGCTCGAGCGAAGGGCCCGGCTATTGGGGCTATGGCTTTGGGTATTATGTGATCCTGGCGCATTTGCTGGCTCAGCGCACCAATGGGGCTATTCAGCTCCTCGCTGGCGAACGGTTGCGCCAGATCGGTGCCTATCCGCTCCGAACGCTGTTGAGCCGTGGCATCTACGTCAATTTTTCCGATTGTGATCCCGCTGTGGCTCTGGAGCCAGCGCTGTTACACTACTTGGGAGAGCAATTGGCCCTACCCGATCTACATGGCTTGGCCGCGACCCAGCAAGCGACCGCGTCCCAGTGTGCCTACTTTGATTGGGGACTGCGTAGCCTGTTTTGGCTGCCGCCCACGCCCGCCCCCACTACCTACGCACCTGCCCGTCATGATTGGTTCAGCGGCATGCAGTGGATGTTGGCGCGGCTGAACCCCACTGATCCAGATGCTTTGGTGCTAGCCGCGAAGGGCGGCCACAATGACGAGATGCATAACCAAAATGATGTCGGCAACCTGATTGTCCATTGGCGGCGCGAGTCGCTCGTGGCCGATGTCGGCGTGGGCCGTTATACCAAGGCGTACTTTGGCGACGAGCGCTATGATCATTTTGTCAATTCTTCGTTGGGCCATTCGGTGCCGGTGGTCAATGGACAACTCCAAGGAGCAGGCCCCGCTTACGCGGCGCACTTGCTGGACCACCAAGCGAATGACCAAGTCGATCATCTCTGGCTGGACCTGACGAAGGTCTATCCACCTGCTGCTGGCCTAGCTGCCTTGCAGCGCCGAGTTACCCTCCATCGCACAGCCCCGCACGGGTGGATCAGCCTGGAAGATCACTTCGCTTTTCCGCGCGAGGCTGCCCCTTTTGAAAGTGCCTTGACCACCTTCTACCCTGTTGAGATCGGCGAAACCGCGGTGTTGATCAACGGCATACACGGAAAATTGCGCATTGGTTTTGCGGCTGAAGCGGTCGAGGTGCGTCTGGAACGCCATGTCGATATCGATTTTGCGCATGGTCCACAGGATGTGCTGCGCATTGTCTTTCGCCTGCAAACGCCGGCACAGCAAGGCTGTATCGCACTAGAATTGGTGCCCGTCGCGTAGCCAGCGGGCTGTCGAGCGACCCAGGCTAAAGGGTGCCCCAGGCTAAAGCCCTGAGGCTGACAGGAGAAGCCCGGCTCAAGCGGGCTACCACCCCAGTGCGCTTACCCTTCATCAACCACTGCTGTCATTTAGGGAAGAGCGCCTATCCTTTGAGTCCGGTCAATTTGACGCCTTGAATAAAGGTGCGTTGAGCAAAGAAGAAGAGAATCACGATCGGTATGGTAAAGACCGCCGACGCGGCCATGAGTAAATTCCAGGAAACCGCATGCTGGCCTTGGAAATCTTGAAGACCCAGGGCCATGGTAAAGCGCCGCGGATCGGTGAGGAAGAGAAGCGGGCCGGTAAAGTCATTCCAGGCCCAAAGAAAGGTGAAGACCGTAATCGTGGCTAGCACGGGCACCGAGAGTGGCAACATGATCTCCCAGAAGATGCGAAATTCGGACGCCCCGTCTACCCGTGCCGCGTCGGCCAACTCTTCGGGAATGGTGCGAAAGAACTGGCGCAGTAGAAAAATGTCAAAAGCGTTACCAAAGAAGGTGGGGACAATCAGCGGCAAGAAGGTATTGCCCCAGGCCAACTTGGTGGTAAAGAGCAGGTAGAGTGGGATCATGGTTACCTGAAAGGGCAGCATCATGGTTGCCAACACGAGGAAAAAGACGACATCGCGCCCCCACCATTTGATGCGTGCAAAGCCATAGGCGGCTGGTGTGCAGGAAATAAGGGTCCCCAAAATCGAAAAGAAGGCAATGATCAGGCTATTTTGAATATAAGTCCAAAAGTTCACGTTGAGGGTCGGACGGGTAGCTTGGTTGAGCGCATCGGGAAAATTGCGCCATCGGAAACCAATTTCCAAGATTGGCTGGGCAAAGCGCATGCGTACTGTGAGGACCTCAGCCGGTTGCGCCGGATCGATAAAGTCACCATGGCCTTCGGCGATTTTCAACAGGGCTAATTCGCGCACCTGACCATCCAACTCCACTTGATAGAGCGGGTATTCATTGCCCTCAATGGTCACGCGCCGCAGATCGTGGGGCAGCAGGGTCGGTGGTGTGCGAAAGACATCTTGGTCTGATTTGAGCGCAGTGGATAACATCCACAGAAAAGGCACCAGAAAAAAGAGCCCCACCCCTACAATCGCACAAAAAGCCGCGACTTGCCCCAGGCGGCGCTGCCAACGATAGGACGCCACCCATTTCCCGGTGGGCTGTCCATGCCGTGGCACTAGTGGACTGGCGGGTGATACCGTGGTTTCGGCCATTTGCTTATCCTCCCTCGTAGTAGGTCCAGCGCTCGGAGGAACGCAGCATCAGAAGCGTGCAGACCATGATGATGATAAAGAGTACCCAGGCTTGGGCCGAGGCATACCCCATTTTGAGATAGACAAAGCCTTGTTGGTAGAGATAGACACTATAGAAGAGCGTCGAGTTGAGCGGCGCGCCCAACGAACTCCCGACCGATCCCATATCGGCACTTAGTACGTAGGCTTGGGCAAAGTATTGAAAGGTGCCGATGACGCCGATGATCAGATTAAAGAGTGTGATGGGGGATATGAGCGGTACGGTGATACGCCAGAGGCGTTGCCACCAGGTTGCACCATCCAGATCGGCGGCTTCCATCAGGATGGCCGGAATATCTTGTAGCCCCGCCAAGTAGATCACGATTGTGTTGCCAACCCCCCACAGCCCCATAAAAATGAGCGATGGCTTGGACCAAAAGGGATCATGCGTCCAGTTGGGGCCACGAATGCCCACTTGGGCGAGCAGGGTATTGAGAATGCCGGTGTTGGGATTTAGAATCCAGAGCCACAGCAAGGTACTCGCAACGACTGGGACAATCGATGGCAAGTAGTAGATGACCCGGTAAAGCGACTGGCCGGGGATTTTGATATTGAGCAAAAGGGCACAAATAAAGGAGATAAAGAGCGCGAGCGGAACACTAAAGACGACCATGTACAAGGTATTATAGAGCGCTTTCCAGAAGAGCGCATCGTTGAACATGGTGATATAGTTCTGAAAACCGATCCACACCGAGGGTTGTTTGATGTGATATTCGGTGAAGCTGTAGTAAAGCGACGCCAACATGGGGTATAGGTTAAAGGCGAAGAAACCCATGATCCAAAGGGAGATAAAAGCTATCCCGGTGAAAAAGCGGCGACGGTCTGCGCGTGAGCCAAACATAGATCTTCATCCTATCGGCAGGGCTAGGTTGACGAGGGCCGTCTGTGGAGATGAGCCCTCGTCAACCACGATAAACTACTTCTCTAGAGCAGCATCCAGTTGCGGTTGGAGCTCCGCTTGCGCTGCCTCGAGGAGCGGCAACGGCTCTGCACAGGTGCTCAGCACTTGCTCTTCGATCTGCCCCAAGGCCGTCGCCACTTCGCCATTAATGGGCGACATAATCGGGGCCGTCGCGTTGGCACCACCCATGAGGGTGAGGAAGACTTCGAATTTTTCGTTTTCGTGGAAACGCGGATCTTCTGCGGCTTTGGCGCTAGAAGGTAGATTGAAGTTGGCAATCATCTCTTCGGCGATTACTTCTGGCGACATCATCCACGCCAATAACTTGGCCGACGCTTCTTTATTCTTGGCACTACTCGGGATCATGGCAACGCTGCCACTGACAACCGTCGTGCCAGCCCGCTCTGGGGTGCCGGCTGGGTAGGGGAAGGGGGCGACGCCATAGTAGAGTTCAGGCTTAAACTTTTGGATAAAGTTGGGGCCTGGTTGCCATTCCCCTTCCACCATCATAGCAATCTTGCCTGCATAAAATCCATTATCCGGTGAGGAATAGTCGCCAAAGCCCGATTTAAAGCGCTGTACTTCGGCAACGTCATAGTCGCTATTGCAATAGAACTGTTGCTCCCAGGTGAGGGCGTTGACAACCGCATCCGACGTGAAGGTAACCTCGGTGCCGTCTTCGTTATACCACCAGCCACCCATCATCGCGGTATAGAGATCGAGGTGCGACCAGGAAAAATCGGGGACAAAGCCAATTTGGGTCAAGGTGCCGTCATCACCCACTTTGGTTAACAATTTGGCAAATTCTACCAATTCTTCCAAGGTTTGGGGTGGTTGTTCGGGATCAAGACCAGCATCTTCAAAGAGATCTTTATTCCAGAAGAGGGCATAGGTGTCCGTTCCCCAGGGCAAACAGAAGTAACTGCCTTGGTATTGACATTGGCTGAGTGGTGCCGTGTAAATATCTGCCAGATCGACCCCACTCGTGCTGATGAGGTCATCCAATGGCGTGACCAAGGCTTCACGCGCCCATGTGCCGACATTATCGGGCCCGCCGGTGACGAGTACATCGGGCGGATCATTGCCTGCCAGTGCGGCAATTACTTTGTCCGTATCGACCGGCGCATTGACCTCGACGCGTACGTTGTTGGCCGCACCATATTGATCAAAAAGCGCTTGAATCTGGGCTGGATTATCACCCCATGTGATCCAAACTTGTAAGACCTCCTCATCAGTCGTCTCACTGCTCGTTTCGGCGGTGCTAGCGGCTGGTGTGCTACTTTCGTTGCTGGCTGGCGCTTCTGCTGGCGGTGGTGCACACGCCGCTACCAGAAACACGCATAGGATCACCAGCGATAAGAGGGTATACACTCGCGGTTGATTCCGCATTCCTCGATCACACATCACGTATGTTCTCCTGTTTGTAGACTGAGAAAAGAATAATGTTGGTTGATGAAAGCCGATACAACGGGTAGGATTGGCGCGCAATGTACGCCAAAAGTTCGTGGTTGACAGGGCCAGAAGACGCTTCTGTCGGATCCAATGTAGCTGAAATGTGTAGGCTTGTCAATGCACTTTCGCACAAAAAAGCAGGAGTGATCTGCGCGCTTGACGACAAAAAGCGCGGCCTGACTGCCCTGCCCGCTCTGCAACTCTCTATTCCATCTATGTAAGTTTGTGGTATACTAACCGCCCGCAACCAGCTGAGCAGACGATCGTAAGCGGTACAGAAAGCATTGCGATTGCAAGTGTGAACCAGTCTACCTAACTCCTAGCGAGGGCCTATGCTTCGTTTTCCACCTTTTGTTCGTCCACTCCTTGGCGTCTCTAATTTGGTTGCTGTTGCTAGTGGGAAGGGCGGCGTTGGCAAAACCACGGTGACGGTTAATCTGGCGTTGGCGTTGGCCCGGTTGGGTGCCAGCGTTGGCGTCTACGACGCTGATCTCTATGGACCTAATGTGCCAGTACTTTTGGGCGTGACCCGCAAGACCGGGATTCCAGGCTATCTGCCTGTTGCCCGTGCCGACGCCACCCCCTACATTCCACCATTGACGCGCTTTGGGCTCAAGGTAATGTCAATCGGCTTTTTTATGGGTACCGACGATCCCGTCACGCCGCCGACCGACGCCGCTGGCGCAATTATCCGACAGACATTACAAGATGTGCAATGGGGACAGTTGGATTATCTTCTAATTGACTTGCCACCGGGTACGGGTGAGCCGCAGCAAACGCTCTTGGAAACCATACCCATGAAGGGGGTGGTGATCGTAACCACGCCCCAGGACTTGGCCTTGATGGATGCCAGCCGGTCACTCGCGTTCTTTCGCAAAAGTAGCGCACCCATCCTCGGGGTCGTTGAAAATATGAGCTATCTTGTTTGCCCACACTGTGGGGAACCGATTGAAGTCTTTCACCGTAGTGATCAACGCTATGCGATTGAAGCCGCGGAGATTGACCTACTAGGGCGCATCCCGCTCAATCTAGCGGTTAGCCGCCCCATCGAGGCCACGCACCCGTTGTTGGCGGAGAATCCCCTTACGGCGGAGGCCACTATTTTTCTCGAAATTGCCCAGAAGATAAGGGCGCGGTTACCACCGCATGATCTGCTGGCCGAGTTAGACGAACCATAAGCACAGTGATTCAAAAATAGGGCAACCGAAAGGGAAAAATGCATGGCTAGCTTTGTCATTTGTGTGAGTTCACCCTCTGGCGGTGGGAAGAGCGCCGTGGTTCAGCAATTGGGTCTATGGCAGCCCAACGCGGTGACACTCTATTTTGATGAATATGACGAGATCGCCGAGGGTGCTACGATCCATCCCCCTAGCCTCCGCGCCCAGGTTGAACAGGGGATCGATTACAACGCGTGGCAAATGCCAGGGCTGCTTCGTGATCTACAGCAGCTGAAGCAGGGCCAAGCGATCCGCTCCCCACGCGATGGGACATTGATCGCGCCGCAGCCGCTCATTTTTCTTGATGCCGCCTTTGGCCGTGCCAATGCCACCTTGGCTCCCTATATTAATTGGCTGGTGTATATTGATACGCCGCTCGATGTGGCCATGGCTCGGCGGATTCAGCGGGATTATTTTGGCAATGACCAAGCCGATCCCGTTAGCACCCTCCAGGCTATTCAGGGAATGACAGCAAACTATCTGACTTGGGCGCGCGCGGCTTATGTCGCGTTGGAGCAGCAAGTCAAGCCGCAGAGTGATCTGGTATTGGATGGGACGCTCACGCTGGCGCAGTTGGCTGAGCAAATCTTGGCGGCTTTACCAGCCAAGGTTGTATGACACCATAGCGTAATGTAGATTCAGGGGTGAAACCGGTGAGGAAGAAAAGTAGGGTAAGTCCTATCGGTATAGAAATCAGTTGCCCCGCGGTCCTTGGACCGCGGGGCAGGTGTTTCTCCAGATGAATTGCTTGATACAGATCAGCGGCTTACGCAGCTAGGCGTTGTCTGGCATCACGTCCAAAGGAGGACGGATTGGCCGTGGCGCTTGCATAGAATGCTGTGTTCTCTGCGGTCTCTTCTGCTTCTCCAAGAGAAGGACTGGATCCGCTGGGGAGATACGCTGCACTAAAATGCATAGAGGCGGCGTAGTCGATCTCACTCGCGTGAACAGCCGACGCATGATCTTGCACCAAAACGGTAACACTCTTCATTGGATTTTCCCTTCATCATCGAAGTTATAGTCTACCAGCAGCGCCATTGCTACTGGGGCACAACAAGTTCACTCTACCACAACTTGGTTCATTTTCATCTGTCATTCTGCTTACATTGGCTTGGCGTCCCGCTGACTAGCTTACGCCTATCAAACGATCGGAGCCGCTCTCTAGCCCTCACGCCAGCTGATTTTGCGTTTGATCGTCAGTTGCTCAACTCAATCACTCTGTCGCGTCCACCCCTCCGATCAACTTGCCTTCTCCTTTGTGGCTCCCTCGCACAAAGTGAGAAGTAGTGGTACAATCTGGTTGATTGCTACCTCAGCACACTGGCTTGAGTAAAACCCGAAAAGTCATGGGAAAAAGAAATGAAGTTTTTGCCGTGTTCCTGCTCGGATTTGTGAGTCTATCAAAAAATCTAGTTCCTAAAAGCTTTCTTGGTTTCACTTTGGGACAGGAAAGAACAACTTGGAGAAACCGGTAGGCAGAAAAATTTATGCGTAATGTACCGCTGCCGGTCTTTCATTGTTTTCTAGAGAAGTTTAGCCAATCAGCACCGTCAAACCCAGGCGGATAGCTACAATTTTCATTCATTGTTGAGCGTACTATCTACCAAAAGGTCAGGGGATGCCTATGGACGCTGCACTAGCTCACATTCGCAATATCGGCATCATTGCCCACATTGATGCAGGCAAAACCACCATCACCGAGCGTATGCTCTTCTACTCTGGTCGTACCCATCGCTTAGGCAATGTTGACGCCGGTACCACAGTCACCGATTGGTGGGAGCAGGAACGCGAGCGCGGGATTACCATTAAAGCCGCGGCGATCACCACCACTTGGCGCGATACAGTTACCCATCAGGATGCCCAGATCAACCTCATTGACACCCCAGGTCACATCGATTTTACGGCTGAAGTGCAACGGAGCCTGCGTGTCTTAGATGGCGGTGTTGTTGTCTTCGATGCCGTCAATGGCGTCGAGCCGCAGTCTGAGACGGTTTGGCGACAGGCGGATAAATATCGGGTGCCGCGCCTCTGTTTTGTGAACAAAATGGACCGTGTTGGGGCCGATCTGGCGCGGACGCTCGAGATGATCGAACAACGGTTGCAGGCTAATCCCGTGTTGGTGCAGTTGCCCATAGGGAATGAGGCTAGCTTTACCGGCGTTGTGGATCTCTTTACCATGCAGGCGCTGCTCTTTCGCGATGAGTTGGGTGCTCATCCCGAATCGACGCCCGTTCCCGATGAGTTACAGGTGGCCGCGGCGACGGCCCGCGCACGGTTAGTCGAAAAGATTGCCGAAACTGATGATGCGTTAACACTCAAATATCTTTCTGGCGAAGAGCTTGAGGAGGTTGATCTATACCGGGCAATGCGCAAAGCGGTGTTGGCGAATAAGGTAACCCCGGTGCTTTGTGGCGCAGCGCTCCATAATAAAGGCGTGCAGCCCTTGCTCGATGCCATTGTGCGCTACTTGCCCAGCCCCCTGGATGTGCCGCCAGTGGAAGGGATCGATCCCCATACTGGCGCGTTCGCCACGCGGCGGGCGCGGGTGGACGAGCCCATGAGCGCGCTGGTTTTTAAGGTTGTGATGGACCCCTACGCGGGCCGCCTAGCCTATACCCGTCTCTATTCGGGTACGCTTAAAGCCGGGACGGCCATTTATAACGCCAACCGTGGCAAGCGTGAACGCGCCCAAAAGCTGCTCCAGATCCAGGCTGATAAGCGCAATGAGATCCAGGAAGGCCATGCCGGTGATATTGTGGCGATTGTGGGCTTCAAGGAAGCCACCACGGGAGAAACGCTCTGTGATGCCGCGCAAGAGATCCTCCTTGAGGCGATTGAATTCCCCCAACCCGTGATCAAAGTTGCGATTGAAGCGCGTTCTACCGCGGAACAAGAAAAACTCAGCGAAGCACTGACTCAATTAGCTGAAGAAGATCCAACGTTTCGGCGCGAAGTTGATCCACAAACGGGCCAAACCATTATTAGTGGGATGGGTGAGCTTCATCTTGAGGTGATCATGGAGCGCCTGCGGCGTGAGTTTGGGGTGCAATGCCGCATTGGCGCGCCGCAAGTAGCCTATCGAGAGACGATCACCAAGCGGGCCCAAGCCGAAGAGCGCTATATTCGGGAAGTGGGTGGCCGTCGTCACTATGCGGTGGTGACCCTTGATCTGGCTCCGAATGAGACCAACACCGGCTTTGTCTTTGGCAACCGTGTGCCTGCCGATAAATTACCGCTTGCCTTTGCTGCAGCGGTGCAGCGGGGTGTTACCAATGCCCTACAAGGGGGGATTCTGGCGGGGTATCCTGTGATCGATCTCAAAGTACTCCTGCTCAATGCTGAATTTCATGAGACTGATTCAACCCCTGAGGATTTTGAGGTCGCTGCTACGCTAGCTTTGCACAATGGGCTGCGCAAAGCCAATCCTATTCTGCTCGAACCGATCATGCGGGTGGAAGCCTATGTGTCGGATGAGCATGTGGGGAGCGTTGTGAACGACTTTGGCGCACGCCACGGCACAATTCAGCAAATGACGGCAACTGGTGATGGGACCCGCACGGTCGCGGCTATGATACCGTTGACAGAGATGCTTGGATATGCCACGGCGCTCCGTTCCCTGACCAGTGGACGGGGCCTCTTTACCATGGAGCTAGACCACTATGAACAAGCCAGCGATAGCACCCATATCCGCTTTTTGGGCCCCGACTGGCGGAAATTGTTCCACAGCTAAACGAGGATGGCAGTCACAACGGCTAGCGGGCGACCACCGCTAGGGCCGCGTGCCAGGAATCGGCTCAGGTCGTTTTATATTATCGGCGCGCGGGGTGTTGGGTCCGGCGATCGATAGCTTGGATCACCAGGCCGTTGAGGACAGCTTGCGCCACTAGCCCACGCCCAACAACGAATTCTTGGGAGGCAAGCAGTGGTTCATCCTGGCGGCGGGTGGGTAGGCGCAGGAGGAGCAAGGTTGTCACCAATACACCTAGCAACAGTACTGCAGCGGTTAGGAAAATGCCTTGGGGCGTGGTCCACTGGCTGACAAAAACAACGAGCAAAGGACCTACCACGCCGCCCAATCCCAACGCTGAATTCTTAACCCCCATGATCCGGGCCTGATGCTGCGGCGCGCTCATATCCAAGTAGAGCGCGCTCAGGGCAGGGGCCATCAATCCGGCCCCCAACCCTGCGACCAAAGCCGTAACTAGCACAAGGGGGTAATAGGTTACCATTGCCAACCCAAGGTACAGACTGGTATTGAGCAATAGACCGGCCAATAGGACTGGCTTGCGCCCCAGCCGATCACTTATCTGGCCTAACAGCGACTGGCCAGCCAACAGCGCAACTCCATAGGTCGCAACCACCACTCCAAATTGGACGGTACTCCAGTGCAACTGTTCATAGACATAAAAGATCATTTGCGGCTCGACAAAGGCAAAGGCAAAGGCCCCGGCAAAGTCTATAAGGAGCAGCAGGGCAAAGCTATAGAGGGGACGTGGTAAGGAAGCCCAACGTGAATGATTTGTCCGTATGCCGCGTGTGGCTGCATAGCGCTGCTGTAATGCTTCGCGATGGCGGATGGCTTTGGTCCGACTCTCTGGCACCATGATAAAGGCCGCCAGAAAGGCCACGGCTCCAATGGCCGCCGAGAGCAGAAAAGGGGCCGCAAACCCCCACGTATCGTAGAGCAGACCCCCAAGGACGGGGCCAAAGATGAGCCCGGCCCCGTAGCCACCCATGAGGATACCTGCCCAGCGGCCGCGTTCTTCTCCGGGTACAGTATCCGCAACTACCCCCATGGCCGCGGGCGTGAGCCCGGTGGTAAGTGCCCCAGCCAGCCCGCGCAAGATGATAAAGGTCCACGTTGATGAGGCTAATAGATAACCGATGTTGGTGGCGGCAAAGGCAAAGAGCGCGAGCAGAATCACAGGGCGGCGGCCAATCCGGTCGGCCAAGGTGCCTGCCAGCGGAGAGACGATCAATTGGGCCGTGGCAAAGGCCACTGTCATGTAGCCCAATGCCTCAATGCCGCCTCCCAATTCACCCAATCGCCGCGCAAAGACCGGCATGACAATGCCAAAGCCGGTCATCGACAACGCGATACTGCCAGCCAATAGCAAAAGGGTTGAACGGCTATAGGTTTGGTTGATCGGGCCATCGATCACTGCTTGGGCGTGGATAATTGCGCCAAGGCGATTGCTGGCCGGTGTGCTAGGCGCTTCGGCTGGCTTCATAGGGCCACCCCCAATTCCACGAGCAAGGTCGCTAAGTCCAGATACGCGGTTTCGTGTTGGATTTTGTCTGCTTGGACATCATAGATCGAGACGCCCCGAAAGCGGACGGGTTGGCCGGTTGCGGCTTTGGGCTGTTGAAAGATCGGCGCGCCTAGCATGCCACTTTGGACACCCATAAAGGTCCATTGGACGACCACAACGGTGGGCGCGGCAATGGTTCGGGTGACGGTAAAATCCATTTCGGGGAAACCGGCAAACCAAGCTGGCCAGAACTGACGCGTCGCTGCTTGGGATAGGGGATGCTCGGCAAAGGCATCGGCATAGACAAAATCGAGCACATAGTCGGGTGTCCGCAGTTGATCCATCTGCTGGCTATCTTGCTTGGCTAGCGCTTCTACATAGGCCGCAACCACCGTCAACGCGGTGTGATCGTTCTCTGCTATCGCGGGCAGTTTCTTGTTTCGACCAAACATGTTCATTTCTCCTAGCTTGAACAGGTCAGCATTGAATTGAAACGTAGCGCTGGAGTAGCTTGCACCATGCCAATGAGAAGCTGAAGTGAAAGTAGCCATTGGTGCAAGGCCAATTCGGCAAGGGGCGGCAACTAGGCACGGTGACGTGAACCGCTTGCGCTGTCTGCAGAGTCGTCGCCTACCTTAGTCTAGTGAAGGCCGGTCTATGGAAGGCCATTGTACCAGAGCCATAAGCGTAATAAAAATCTTGAATTTTCGGTGAGTTGTATAAACTTTTACTTCGTGATATAGTCGATCCTGTTTGACGACACGAGTTGTGGCTAAGGCTACCTATATTGTTCTGTCAAGTGATTCTTTTATTTGGGCTGGATCCTCATCAACCAGCTAGGCAAGGCTTACCAAAGCGAGCAGTCGTTGTGTGGTGGGTTCGCCCCTCACGGCCCATCGGAACCAGAAACGCCAATATTTAGCTCACCCACGATGTTAAACAATCTAATATGTGATGCTCACAAGGAGATTTCCTATGCAAGAATGGAAAACGCTGTCGCGGCGCGGTTTTTTACAACTCAGTGCGGTTGCCGCAAGCAGCACTTGGCTGGCGGCCTGCACACCCGCTCTGCCCACCTCCACTGGTAGTACCGAACCAGCCAGCGAAAAAGTGACCATTCGTTGGCAAGACTGGCCGGATTGGGAACCCGGCATGCCGACCCTCGAAAAGCTGTTGGCTGAGCACTTGCCCAATGTCACCGTAGAGTTTGAACCACTAAGCGAGGGCTTTGAAGATAAAACTCTGACTATGATGGTGGCTGGCACCGCGCCCGATGTCATGACTGCCTGGGGGCCGATCTTCCGCAAGTGGTCGGAAAAAGCCCAATTGCTCGATCTACAGCCCTTTGTCGATGCGACCTTCTCGGATGAGCAACTTCAAGATTTTCACCAGTGGCAATGGGACGGCATGGTCGCACCGGATACCCAGATCCGCTTTGCCATGCCTTATTATGTCAACGTGATCATGATGCTCTATAACAAAGATGCCTTTGATGAGGCTGGGGTGGCCTATCCTACGGCTGACCTCGATCATACCAGCTATGCCGAACTGCTCAATCAGGTGACCAAAAAAGAAGGCGACGAAACGGTACGCTGGGGTGGTTCCTTGGCGGCAGAAGCCTATGAGCGCTTTCAAGTGCATGTACAAGCCTTTGGTGGCCATGTGTCCAACCCTGATGATTGGACCGAGTGTCTCCTTGGTCAACCAGAAGCACAAGATGCCCTAGAATGGATGCGTGCCCGCTTGTGGGATGACAATTCGGTCGCTCAGCCCCTCCAGACCGAAAGCCACGGCGGTGGCCAAATGTGGCCGACAGGGCTCTTGTCCACACAAGAAACGGGCATGGGTAACTTGGCGTTTTATGCGCGCGAATCGCAATTCAACTGGGCGATCACGCATCTGCCCAAAGGCCCAGCCCGGCGCGCAACCTTGGGCACGACGGATGGTTGGGCGATCTACAAAAATACGCCACAACCGGATGCTTCCTGGGAACTGATGCAATTCCTCGTGAGCGATGATCTACAAAATCTGATGACCGAAACTTGGGGTGGGATTCCCAACCGGATCTCACTCTTCCCCAACTGGAAAGCCACCGTCAACAAGAGCTTCCCCGTGACAGAAACCGTCAACCTCGACGCCGTTTTAGAAGCCTTGCAAGAAGGTTACCCCATGTTGACCGAGGAATTCAAAAAGCAGGCTGAGTCGCAGCAACTGATCGACGCTGCCTTGCAACAGGTGTTCCAGGTCGGCGATACGCCCGTTTCGATCTTCCAAGCGGTTGCCGAACAGGTAACTGCCCTCAACCGCGAAGCCTAGATTTGACGGTCGGCAATGGACAAGGAATGTCCACAGCCGTGTGGTTTCGCGTCCATTGCCGATTGTCGCTGGTCCTAACATAACGCTATGTTTAAACAAACATTACCTGCACTCTCGCCACCCAACCGCCTGCGTACCCGTTGGCGTCTTTCGCAACGGACGCAAGAAGAGCTGGTTGGTTATCTCTTTATCTTGCCCTGGCTGATGGGCTTCCTCATCTTTACCGCGGGTGCCATGTTGTTCTCCTTTGGCCTGACTTTCTTTAAGGCCGATTTGTTAACAGAGGCCAAGTTTATCGGTCTTGCCAATATCACGAAAGTGGTACAAGACCCCCTGTTCTACAAGAGCCTGCGCGTTACCTCCTACTATACCTTCTTCGTGGTGCCGTTAAGCATTATGCTGGGCCTGTCGATTGCCATTGGCCTGAACCAAGATCTACCCTTGCGGCCCTTGTGGCGAGCCTGCTACTACATGCCGTCGATTGTTTCGGGGCTGGCCGTGGCTATTTTATGGATGTGGGTCTTTAATCCCGATATTGGGCTGATCAATCAGAGCCTGAAGGCGATTGGTATCAAAGGGCCACGTTGGCTTTTTTCCGAAACCTGGGCCATGCCCGCTTTTGTGATTATGGGCCTATGGAGCAGTGGCTCGAATATGCTGCTCTATTTAGGGGGCTTACAAAGCATCCCCACGCCCCTCTACGAGGCTGCTAAAATCGATGGGGCGAATCGTTGGCAGCGTTTCTGGAAAATCACCCTGCCGCTGCTCTCGCCGACGATCTTCTTTAGCCTGATCACCGCGATCATTGGTTCATTCCAGGTCTTTACCCAAGCCTTGGTCATGACAGAAGGTGGGCCTAATTTTGCTACGCTCACGATGGTTCTCTACCTCTATCGGAAGGGCTTTCAAGAGCTCAATTTTGGTTATGCATCGACGCTGGCTTGGGCGCTAACTTTGATCATTCTGGCCTTTACGGTAGTCACCCTGCGCAGTTCGGCGCTTTGGGTCTATTATGAAGGAGAGTTAAAGAAATAATGGTGACTGGTGAACTTTCCGCGACAAGGGGCCAGGGCAACCAAACGCCTCGTCAGCGTTCTTCCTTCCGCTGGCTACAGCAAGGTGGTGCGCTGTTTCTGGTGGCCTTTGGCTCGGTAATTTTTCTCATCCCCTTTCTCTGGATGCTTTCTACCTCGGTTAAATCCACCGATTTAGTCTACCTCTTTCCACCGGTGTGGATTCCTGAGCAACTCCGGTGGGAGAATTATGGAGAAGCCTGGCAGCGACTACCGTTTCCTACCTTCTATCGGAATACCCTCATTATTGTGGTTTTCAATCTGATCGGCACGCTTTTTTCCAGTTCCCTCGTGGCGTATAGCTTTGCGCGGCTACGTTTTCGGGGCCGCGATCTTCTTTTTCTCGTCCTCCTGAGTACGATGATGCTCCCCAATCAAGTGACGTTGATTCCGACCTACTTTATCTTTAGCCAGCTGGGCTGGATCAACTCGCTCAAGCCGCTGATCATTCCCACTTACTTTGGCAGCGCCTTTAATATCTTCCTCCTGCGGCAATATTTTATGACCATTTCGCCGGAGCTGGATGATGCTGCCAAGATTGATGGCTGTAACTTCTTTGGGATCTACTGGCGCATTTTGTTGCCCTTGGCGGGGCCGGCTTTGGGGGTGGTTGCGATCTTTCAATTTACCTATGATTGGAATGACTTTTTCAACCCGCTGATTTATGTCAATAGCCCAAAGAACTTCCCCATTGCGCTGGGGCTGCGTATGTTACAAGGCACCCTGGTGAATGTTCCTGTTCAACAAGTGATGGCAATGACACTGGTTTCGATCCTGCCAATGTTGCTGGTCTTTCTGTTGGCCCAACGCGCCTTTATCCAAGGGATTGTGATCTCCGGCGTCAAAGGCTAGACTCCGCTCTGTACGTGCCATGTGCTGAGCACTTACGTATGAATTCACCAAAGCGCTATCAGCCTACCCAAAGCTGATAGCGCTCACTTTGGGTAAGCCCCTAGCACCAAAAGAAATGAGCCAAGAATGCACAATATCGATCCGCGCGAACACGACGCGCTGCACCCCGATGACTGGGCGCTGGCATCCCTTGTGATCCACGCCGATGATGAATTTGCGGTTGATTCATCGATTGCACCCCCGATTTACCAAACCGCGACCTTTCGCGCGGAATCGGCTGCGGATTTTGCCGACATGGCCACCCAACCGCGCCATGCTCGGTATTATACCCGCTATGGCAATCCAACGTTGGCGCGTGTGGAAAAGATCGTGGCCGAATTAGAGGGGGCCGAAAGTGCCCTTGTAACAGCTTCAGGCATGGGCGCGATTACGACGACCGTCTTTGCCCTTGTGCAGCAAGGTGACCATGTTGTTGCACAGCGTAATCATTACATGGGTACCACTAAGCTGCTGACAGAAATTCTGCCCCGCTTTGGGGTGACGACCACTTTGGTGGATCAAACCGATCCCGCGGCCTTTGCCGCGGCGTTACGCCCAGAGACCAAGCTGATCTTGGTGGAAACGCCCGCAAACCCAACGTTACCATTGACCGACTTAGCTGCCATCGCCGCGTTGGCCCGCCCGCGGGGCATCCTCACTTTTTGTGACAATACCTTTGCCTCGCCCTATAATCAACGCCCGTTGACCCATGGCATTGATCTCGTGATGCATAGTGCGACCAAATATTTGGGGGGGCACCATGATCTATCCGCTGGCGTGGTGGCTGGTACGCAGGTGCTGATCGATAAGATTTGGGATGCGCATTTGGTGGTTGGTTCGGTGCTGGGGCCGATTGATGCTTGGCTCCTCTTGCGTGGGCTGCGCACCTTTGCGGTGCGGGTCAAACAGCAGAATCAAACGGCGCTGGCGCTGGCCCAATATTTAGCAAGCCACCCGGCGATTGAACAAGTCTACTATCCAGGTCTCCCTAGCCACCCCCAGTATGAACTGGCCCAACGGCAGATGCGCGGTTTTGGCGGTGTCTTGAGCTTTGCGGTAAAGGGGGGCTATGCTGCCACCCAACGCTTTATCGCGGCTTTGAAACTACCCACGCAGGCGGTGAGTTTGGGCGGCTATGAATCACTGGTGGTTCATGCCGCAGCTATGTGGGAAGGTACCCTTGGCGAGGCTGGCTTGCTCGAAGCGGGCATCCAACCTAACTTAGTCCGATATGCGGTTGGTTTAGAGGATGCCGACGACCTCATTGCCGATCTGAGCCAAGCCTTAGAGACGGTTTGAAAAGAGTCGTTTTACACCTGCTCGGTCAAACTGCGCTAATGAAGATTACCCATGAACTTCGGTAAGCCAGCGCTGATTTCAATCAGCGCCGGCTCGGTCAAGCGGCGCGAAAGCGCACGAGTGAGCTCTACCGCTTTCATTGCTTACCCTTCATCAGGCTGCGCCTTTACCGAAACAGTTGTGATAGGGAAGATTCCGCCGCGTCGCGCGCGCGAACGTCGCACGAAGGTCCAGCCGTCAGCCAAGACGGCTGGACCTTCGCTTCTATGGAGTAGACGGTATCCCATTCGGTTGTCATACGGCTACTTGAGGGTCGTAGACCGCCGGATTGGGCCAGGGACTGAGCTTTTCGATGGTAAGCGTATGCCCGTTAACTAGATCGGCAATCACTTGGGCCGTATTTTCATTTTTCGGTACCAGTACAGATAAGTAAAGATAGCCGTATGGGGTCAAGGTAGAGGTCAATGTCATGGCATAGTTCACCTGACCATGGCGATGATGATAATAGTTGTTCGTCTTCACTTGGCTATAGGTATCATCGACAATATATAGACACTGAGACCAGAGTTCGCGGAAGGAAAAGTCACTGTAAAGGGTCTTGAATAATGTCTGGTAGTAACCTGTATGACGATAGCGTAAGGTTGTGTAGCGAAACTGCAGAAGGTTACGGAGCACATACTGACGCCATTGTTGTGGCGCCACTTGTTTGAAGGAAGTACCATTGCCAAAAAAAAGGCTGAGATAATTCTTGGTAGGGAGCGTGTCAGACTCGTGTTTATCTAGAACATCGGTTAGCAGCGAATGGAACTTTCGATAGAGCGAATTCATGGCAACTAGATCAAAGAAAGGGTCATGAATAAGTGCTGGCAGACGAATCGATAGTAAAGTCTCTAAAAGTTCCTGAAGAATTTCAGAAGCAGCATATTTGTTAACGCCGACATCCTTGTCCTCAATCTCCACCACAGCGGCAAAGAACTCGCGTCGTTCCAAGGTGTTTAAGCGAAACGCTTTGGCTAAAGCCAGTAAGGTTTCGGCATCTAGATTCACCCGCTGTCCCCGTTCAATCTCTCCTACGATTCTTTCCGTCAATCCCGTCCTTTCTGCTAATGTTTTTTGGGTCCATGAACGCCCGACGATAGGGTCAAACTGCTCATTGCGTAGAGCTGCGATGAGTTGCCCAAAGTGTTTTCGATTCATGATATCTACGGATTAATGACACTCGACCTCCAAAATTTTGTAGATGCAAAGCTGGGAATCAGTATGTCTGCTTGCTAAAACTCGTCAAAATTTGCTTGATTGGGGCCAAGGGCTTTCATATAATAAGCATATTGAAAAGAAATAGAACATACTGTAAATTGCTGGTTCAATCGTCGCTTGGGAATTTAAGCTAAGAATTGAACTAGTCTTACCAAATCGATGACAACGGAGGTGACTGCCACCTTGATATCCGCCTCCTTATAGATAACATTCAGTCGTTACTTGGCTGCTTAATTCCAGCTGCATTTGAGATTTTCTATATTTGTTTATACCATAAATTAAGTATTGGGGATTCTAGCAATTAGCAGTTTGATCGTAAATCAAAAGTCTTAACTTAATATATTGATTATATGAAAAGTATTCTCTCTATTTGATAGGTAGATATATCCACAGTTGACCCACCGCCCTCCGATCCACTTGCCAACTGGGGCTCTTGTATTTTGACTGGTAGTGACTTGTTTAGCTGACTTGAATCGATGCTGATGCGGCAAATAAAACCTTACCAGTTCAAATTTGAACTCTAGCCAAGGGTTGTGCTCCTGCCGTGGGCAGTCGATCGTGCTCAAGATCCCACTCCGGCCACGCTACAAAAGCCAATCAAAACCGATTTCAGCGAATCAACTTGCTAATGCTATCAACGACTTCTGCCGCTGACAATATTGTTGTCACTTCTGTGATGGCACTAGCTAGGCTCTATTTTTACTATTCCTTGAGGAGCAGAAATTATGCGCATAAGCCGTCGGCGTCGCTTTTTGTGTTGCAAGCAAGCTATATTCTTAATCCAGCTTTTTATCATCCTAGGGGCAGTGGGGCTGGCCATTGTCCAACCAACACCCGCAATCGTCCAAATAAGTTTACAAGCAAGTGGTCTACCTACTGTTGTGAGTACATATGCCGCAAAGCTGATCCAAGTACTGGCTTTGTCCGATCACTCTGTGCCGACGGCCTACGCCGCCATGGAACAACAACCGATTGCGACGGTTGCCTTGCGTGGAAACGGTGCTGCGTTCATCTTTCCTGAGATCGATGTATCCACGACATCCGTGAACTTTGGCAGCGTGAATGTCGGGACTGTGGCAACACAGACGGTTACGATTAGCAATATAGGGAGTGGCCCGCTGGTCTTCACGGGGCTAAATCTGGCTTCATTGACCAACTTTAATCTGATCAATCTGGGCAGCGGGAGTTGTAGCCTCATCAACGCGCTGGCCGCAAACCAGAGCTGCACCATTACCCTCACCTTCCAACCGACCTTGTTGGGCTCGTTGTCCACAACCTTGACTATTTTGAATACTGACCTCGACGAGGCCGTCAAGGTGATAAACCTAAGTGGGTTGGGCGTCTCTCCCGAGATCGAAGTCTCGGCCACGACGGTGAATTTCGGCAGCGTTGGCGTAGGCGAGGTAGCGACGCAGACAGTCACCATCAGCAACACGGGGAGTGGGTCGTTGGTCTTCACAGGGCTCAGCCTGGGTTCGTTGACCAACTTTAGCCTCATTAACCTCGGCAGTGGGAGTTGTAGCCTCATCAATGCGCTGGCAGCGGGGCAGCATTGTACCCTCACGCTTACCTTCCACCCCACGGGGTTGGGCTCGTTGTCCACAACCTTGACCATTTTGAATACAGATCTTGATGAAGCGGTCAAGGTGGTCAACCTGAACGGGCTAGGTATCTCGCCGGAGATCGAAGTCTCGGCCACGACGGTGAACTTTGGCAGCGTTGGCGTAGGCGAGGTAGCGACGCAGACAGTCACCATCAGCAACACGGGGAGTGGACCACTGATCTTTACCGGGCTCAGCCTGGGTTCGTTGACCAACTTTGATCTGATCAACCTAGGCAGTGGGAGTTGTAGCCTCATCAATGCGCTGGCAGCAGGGCAGAGCTGTACCCTCACGCTCACCTTCGAGCCAACCTTGCTCGGGTCGTTGTCCACGGTGTTGACCATCGCGAGTACGGACCTGGATGAGTTGATCACCCTGGTCAACCTGAATGGGCTGGGCATTTCCCCCGAGATCGAAGTTTCGACGACCGCGATTGACTTTGGCAGTGTGGACGTGGGGGAGGTGGCGACACGAACGGTCACGATTAGCAACACCGGGAGTGGACCGCTGGTCTTTGCTGGGATCAGCCTAGACTCACTGACCAACTTCGGCTTGGGCAGCGGTGGTTGTGGTCTCATCGGCACCTTGGCTGCGGGGGAAAGCTGTACCATCACCTTGACCTTTGAGCCCACGCTGGCGGGAGCCTTGGCCGCGACGCTGACTATCTTGAACAATGATCTTGACGAAGCGATCCAGATCATCGGGCTGGATGGGATCGGGGCCGCGTTGCTCTACCCCGAGATCGACATCTCCGTCTCAGAAGTGGATTTTGGTTCGGTTCAGGTCGGTGGTGTTGCTACACGGACGTTGACGATTAGCAATACCGGTGATGCGCCCCTTCTGGTAACGAGTATTGCGATCAGTGGCACAGATGCATTGGAATTTACAGCTATCGGAGGGAGTTGTAGCTTGTTACTTACTACCTTGCTTCCTGGCGAAAATTGTTATGTCCTCCTGACTTTCCACCCCATCACCGAAGGCGACAAAGAAGCGGGATTGGTGATCCTGAGCAATGATATTACCGAGCCAACGGCCCGGCTCATGTTGTGGGGCGATAGTGAGGTTGATACGGCCATGCTCCTTACCATTCAGATCGATACCCCGATCGAGGGGGATAATGTTGTGAATCGGCGTGAGGCTGGCAGCGTGGAGATTCGGGGTCAAACACAGGCTAGTGCCCAAGTGACTGTGACGATCAGTGATGGTGATACAGCCCCCATTATAGTCAGTACAACGGCAGGTCCCGATGGACGTTACCAAGTGACGGCTGATGTGCGCACCCTTCAGGAAGGATCCGTAACGGTGCTCGCACAGGCCACGGATAGTGTAGGAACGCGGAGTGCACCGGCGCTCCAATCTATTCAGAAGGATACGATTGTCTTGCCACCTGTGATGGTGGGTCCCGCCAATGGGTCTGTTGCACTCACCCAAACGCCTGTGATCAGTGGCACGGGCGAAGTGGGCGGTGTCGTAACCATCTTCCTCTCGAATCAGACGCTAACCAGCACGGTGGATGCAACGGGCGTCTGGCAGGTGAGGTCGGATGAACTAGCGGATAGTAGCTATATTGCGCGGCTGAAGATCACCGACGCGGCTGGTAATAGCACTGAATTTGTTGATGGGAATCTCTTTACGGTGAGTGCCGACCACCGAGCCGAAGTGGATCTGTTGAACAAAGTTGTGTATTTGCCGCTGATTCATCAGTAACTGGTTAGGTATAGGCGTTACGCACTTGGGCTAGACCTGACAGGTTTAACAAACCTGTCAGGTCTCTGGTCACGTTGAGCAACTGCGTAGCTTCTAAGGTAATTAATTTTTGAGCACACGGGGCGGCGTTAGTGTAGCGCCAACTCTTGTTACAGACACGCCGCCCCGCGAATGATTAATGCATCGTTGCTAACATCTTGGCTACCCCATTGCATTAAGCAAGCAGGTAAGGAAAATAGAGATGCAAATCGTAGTGAATCAATATCATAACCGTAAATCTCGGGCGCGCCTTAATGCTGTCCGCCGCTTGGGCATTGTCTTGCTGATTGGTCTGACCTGTCTTTGGAGCACTCGGACCTCTACCCAAGCCGCGCCCACCTTTACTGATATTGCCACCCTAACCACGGGGGCGCGGTTAGCCAGCGTAAATGCAACCCAAAGCGTCTTGCTCGATGGCTTGTTCAGTGGTCTCGCGGGAACCGATCTGACGCTAACCGCGGCTGATTGGCAGGGGCTAGCCCAAGGCAATATCGCCCTTGATGATCTAGTGGAGCAGTTACAGCTAGACTTAGGTCTGGCTACGCCAGATTCGGCATTAACAACCGACGTACCAATGGCCGATCTCGTGGATGCCATCCTCGCCGTTGCCCAAGCCAATGGGGATTTAGCAAGCGTTGCGGCCCTGACAACGTTGCGCGATGATGTGAGTAGCCTTGTTGGCTCGATTCAACTAGGCGACCTCTTGGCGCTTGATCCTAGTGAGGGTGAATTAACCACGGTCGAGCTCAACTCGCTTGAGCTGATCACCGGTGCCGCCCAACTATTTAATCATGACAATATCGTAACCACCCCAACCCCTATCCTGATTTCGGGTAGCAGCTTAGGGTTAGCGGGTATCCTCAATCAAATTTCGTTACAAGCACAGGTGATCGAACCCCCCACCTATGTAGTTGGTGGGCTGAATACTCAATTTTACTCAGCGGCAACCCGTCTCAAACTCGCCCTCGATTTAGTCGATACCCCGCTAAATTTAGACAGCCTGGCTACCACACTTGCAGGACTACTGGGTGCTTTGATTACGGTTGATATCGACGCGACCGTTGGTCAGTTGGATCTCTACGCAACTATTGCGCGTGGGCAAGGTACGATTACCGCGCTGAATGGTCTGACCCAGGCGCTGACCGTGGAAGCACGTCCGGGTGTGGTTGATCTCTATGTGGGTCGGATAAATGATGCCGATTTCTTTAATCGGACCCACGTAATTTCGCCCACGACGGATCTGCAGTGGGGCACCATTGGCACTCTGTCGGCGACGGTCTCAACGCTCTTAACGACCTTGGTAGATGTTGATGTCAATCTCCAGGCGCGTAGTTTTGCACAGGGCGAAAGCCCGCTAAATCAAAGTCTGACCTTTGCTGCCCCTTATCCTAAGACGCAAACAGCAACGACCAGTGGCGTTGTCGTCGATCAGCTAGTGAGCGATTTGATCAATAACCTCGAAATTCAACTTTCCAGCAGCTTGGGCCTGCTTGATCCGCTGGTAAATAGTACGATTCTTCCTGCCGTGGAAGGTCTAGTCAATAACTTGCTGAGCCCAATCCTAACCCCAGTGCTAAGCACTGTCGTTGATCCACTGCTCGCAAACCTGGGGCTAGGGTTCGGTGAAATGGAGGTAACCGTCAACGGGGTGACGCGCCTGATCGATACCGATAATGATGGGTTGGTCGATGTTGTCGATAGTGATGATGATGGTGATGGCATTCTTGACATCAACGAGGGGAATGGCCTTGTTGATAGCGACCAAGATGGCATACCGGATTCATTGGATCTAGATAGTGATAACGACGGGATTCCGGACGCGGTTGAGGGACATGATGCCAATCACGATGGTATACCTGACCGCACGCCGACCGGGATCGACACTGATCAAGATGGCCTGGACAACGCCTTTGATCCAGACAACGGGGGCATGTTGGCGCCGTTGCCCGATACAGACAGCGACAGCATCCCCGATTTCCGTGATCCCAATGATGATAACGATGCTATCAATACGATTAATGAACATAACGGCATGCTGATCGACTCGGATGGCGATGGCCGGCCCGACTATCTCGACCCCGCCAATACGAATCCGTGTATTCCGAATGCCAATGTCCAAGCCTGCGCGGGCGATAGTGATAACGATGGCACGCCGAATGGCACCGATCCTGCGCCAACCAATCCCTGTATCCCCAACGCCAATGCCGTCGCCTGTTCAACGGGTGATACCGATGGGGATCAAACCCCCAATGGGACCGATCCAGCGCCGACCGATCCGTGCATCCCTCATGCGAATGCTGTGGCCTGCGCCAGTGGCGATGCGGACAACGATGGTACCCCCAATGGGACAGACCCGGCACCGACCAATCCCTGTGTCCCGAACGCGAACGCCCAAGCTTGTATTGGCGATACGGATAACGACGGCACGCCCAATGATACCGACCCTGCGCCAAGCGATCCTTGTGTGCCCAATGCCAATGCCGTGGCCTGTTCAACCGGTGATGCGGATGGGGATGGCACGCCGAATGGTACCGACCCCGCCCCGCTCAACCCTTGTGTACCCAATGCGAGTGCGACTGCCTGTGGTGGCGATGCCGACAATGACGGCACCCCCAATGATACCGATCCTGCGCCAAGCGAGCCGTGTATTCCGAATGCCAACGCCGTCGCCTGTACAACCGGTGATGCCGATAATGATGGCACGCCGAACGGCACCGACCCCGCCCCGACCAATCCTTGTATCCCCAATGCCAACGCGGTGGCTTGTGGCACCGGGGACATTGACGGCGACAATACGCCGAATGGCACCGATCCTGCGCCAACCAACCCCTGTATCCCTAATGCCAACGCGGTTACTTGTACAACGGGCGATGCTGATAGTGACGCTACGCCCAATGGGACCGATCCGGCCCCGCTCAACCCGTGTATTCCGAATGCCAACGCCGTCGCGTGCACCACTGGTGATGCCGATAATGATGGCACGCCGAACGGTACTGATCCCGCACCAACAAATCCTTGTGTACCCAATGCGAATGCTGTGGCCTGTGCTACGGGCGACGCTGATGGTGATGGCACCTTGAACGGGGTTGATACAGCCCCGCTTAATCCTTGTCTCCCGAATCCCAACGCCGCTGCTTGTAACCTTTCAGGGCGCACCAATCGCAGTGTGTATCTGCCCCTAGTTGCCCAATAACACACGGTTGAACAGGTGCGGGCAGCTCTTCAAAAGCTGCCCGCACCTGTTCAACCGTCTAGCTTCTAATCAATAAACG